>JAPOPC010000028.1 GCA_026713105.1 Acidimicrobiaceae bacterium | reverse complement strand
CCTGACTGACAACAAGGTCGAGCGTGTCGTCGTGGTCGGCGGCATGACTGCTGTGTCGGCTGACGTGGTTGACGAGCTGGTCGAGGACGTCGGCGTGGTGAACGTGCAGCGCATCTCTGGCGGTTCTGCCGCTGCGACCTCAGTGATGGTCGCCCAAGAGATGCTCGGCAACTGCGCCGACGTGCTGCAGACCAACAAGGACCTGGTCGCCTTGGTGAACCGTGACGCCACAGCGGACGGCATTGCTGCTGCTCCGGTGCTGGGCCGCGGTCTCGGCGGCGGCGGTTCGGTGCCGATCCTGCTGGTCGACGACGGTCTGCCTGCGGCGGTGAACGACTACTTGGCCGGCACGGCTGAGTGGCGCGCCGGGCACGGCAAGGTCCACCAGTCGATCGTGGCGATCGGCGGCACTGCTGTTGTCAGCAACTCGGTGATGGCCGACGCCATGGCCGCAGCCAAGACTTCCAGCGCCTTGACCGCGACGATCACGCCGCTGAAGTACACGCTTCCCAGCCAGATTCCTGCGGGCTCTGGCAAGTCGGTTGGTGACTACAACACCCAGTTCAAGGTGACCTTCAGCGACGATGTCACGCTGGCAACGGACACCAACAACGACGGCAGCATCAGCGATGCTGAGCGCAGGAACACGGTCGAGGACCCGACGATGTACCGGCTCAACGGCCGTCGCATCGCAGCCTCAGCGGCGACCACACCGAGCGACGAGCCAGTGTCCTTGCTGGACCTGGTGTTCACCGCGGACCGCACCGTGACCTTGACGCTGAGCCATCACCTGGAGGCCGGCGACACGATCACCGTGGATAACTCGCTCAACGAGGCCGCTAACGGCAGGCTCGGGGCCAACAACGACCGACGCAAGCTGGAGCGGGCAGAGTTGACCCTTCCGGGTGTCACGATCGCTGCGGATCGCAACGCACCTGTCGTTGAGATCGTCGCAGTCCCGACACAGTCGGCGTTCGACATTCTCGTGACCGAGTCGAGCCCGCTTCACAACGAGATCAACGCGGAAAACCTTTCTGACTTCGTGAGCGTTGTGCCTCATGGCCGCGACGCCACGAGGAAGGCAACCGGGATCACCGTGTCGGTGGGGACATTCGACTCACTCACGATTCCAGATGGAGTGAAGCCGCTTGGTCGGGCAACGGTCGACGACCGATATCGCATCACCACGAGCGTTGCTCTTGAGCGGGGCGATGTCGTGAGGATCGAGCGCAAGGCGTTCCTGGACAGGGGCGGCCGCGGCAGCCCGCTGGTCCTCCACGCCGTGCCTCGGGTCAAGACTGGCACCTCCACCGACATTCTGGCCGCTAACCGCACCGGCAACCTGGAGATCTCCAGCGTGTCCATCGGCAATGTCAGGCACGGCAACGGAACCGGCGCCGCTGGCAACGACGGCGATAATGCGCAGGCAGACATCCTCACCGATTTGAGGGTGTCGGCCAAGGCGACCGGTGTCGCTGCGGGTGCGGCCGGTAACGACTGGCGTATCTTCGGCTACGACGATCGTGCCACGGTCGGGAATGCGTTCAACATCGACACTGCTGTCGATGTCGCCAACCAGCGAATCAGCTACACCATCTCGGATGCACTTCCGTTGAGGGTGTTCAGGGCGCCGCAGATCGGTGACCTGGCTGCTGAGCTCGCAGGCAATAGCGACTTCGCCGCCAACTTCTCGTTGTCTTACGTCGATGCGACGACTGACGCCAAGGACGATGACCTGACTGCGACCGTTCCTGCTGGTGTGCCGCTCATCGGAGGCCTCAGTTCTGTGGGCGTCGTGGTGAAGTTCAACGCGCCGATCGCCTCGCTGTCGAACGCCGGCGCTGATCTTGCCGAGGACATCGCCACGAGGTTCCCGGAGTCGGGCGATCGGGCGGCCGATGTCGACACGATCATCGTGAGCTTCGCGACGCCGGACAATCAGGTGCACATCTCGTACCAGTCAGACGCCGTGGTGGCGCTGCCGGCACGGGCAGGCTTCCGGGTCATCGCAGCCGGCGTAGCTACCAGCTTCGCCGACGAGACAGACACGGGTGTCACAGATGCGCAGTCCAACTTCCGGGAGATTCTGAACAGTCTCCGGCCGGATGCGAACATCAAGCCGTAGGGATCTGATCCCACGATTGGGCAACTTCGCCTGATCAACGGCTGAGCCGGCCCCAAGGCTGGCAATACCAAGAAGGACCCCGGGGCTCCGGCCCCGGGGTCCTTCGCTTCATATCTCAGGTGCCGAGGTGCTCGATGTCGGCTCGGTACCTGTCGTACGGCGTCGGACCGTCGCTGCCCTTTCCCGCTGTCTGCGCTGGGCAAGGGCACTGCCGAGTCTCTGGGCGAGCATTCTTCGGTTGTCGTTCGGACTGTCGTCTTGGCGTGGCCTGCTTGTCCGGTCCGCACCGTCGTCGGAGAACTTCGAGTTCAACGCTCGCCCGCAGCGGCTTAGCGTCGACATCGGGCTCCGTGACCGTCCAGCCCGCCCACGCGTGCCTGGTCCGCCGCTGGCTCCCCTCAACGCCGCCTTGTATCGGCACGCTGACATGACGAGCACAGCGGCCCTGCAGCATTAGCGCGGGAGGCGTGTTGCTTGGATCTCTGCACGTGGCGGCTGCGCGGTCGCTGGGATTCTGAGGCCAGCACTCGCCGGATCACCAGGCCCTCCAAATGGTGACAGCTACCGAAGCCAAACGAAGGAACAAGGCAGCAACCGAGAAGGTCGAAGCGGCAGCAACGGCCTTCGACAAATTGATCGAGGCGGCGGGTGAGGATGTACTCGCCAGGCAGGACGCGAACACAAAATCTTGGCGGAATCAGAGCACGCGCTCGGAGAGATCCGTGCAGTCCAAACCGAGGCGTCGACAGCAGCGCTGATCGGCTCCCACAGCGACTCTGCCGAAGTCGAGCGAATGGCGTATGTGCTGTGGCGCAGGACGACGATGATGCTATGGGCCGCAACGATTGGGGTAGCTGCTGTGGGAGTGGGTTACGGCTTTCCCTCTGAATGGAGCTGGGCACTGCTCGCGGCACGAGGGCCATTCGGGGCACTGCTGCTGACTCTCGGGCTTGCTATCAGGTATACAGCACGGCGGGCTGAGGACCACCGCGCCCAAGAACTGCTGATGACCCACACTGCGCTGTCGATCCGCAGCGTTGCGGGCTACGTCGGTGCCTTTGCCGATCTCTCTGAGGGAGAACACGCAAGCAACGAGTTTCTGTCGAGGATTTCAGCAACGCTGTTCACGAGCGAGATCGAAGCCCTCGTGAGACGCAGCGAAGCGAGAAGACGGCGGAACCCCAAAGAAGATGTGCAGACCCTTGCGGACTGGATAGTCACCGATTAGGCGAACACCGTCGCAGCGTCACGGCCGCATTCTGCCCCGCCGCTCGCAGCAGGTAGGACGCGCCGGCAGCGCGACGCTGTGCGGCCGCTTACCCTGCGGGGATGGCTGACGGAGCGGCGGACGATCTGGAGCTGCTGGGCCGGCTGATGGCCGAGTTCCGTGCTCTGCAAGCTGATCAGGGCCGGGTGCGCGCCCGAATGGTCGACGCAGCGGGCAGGCTGGCCCGCTCCGGAGTGACCGTCACCGCGATAGCGGACGCGGCAGGGGTGTCGAGGCCCACGGTGTACGGCTGGATCAACGCCGGCGGATAGCCCAGCGTGGTCTCCGTTACCGTCGAGCGGCTATGAAACGATTCGCCGCGCCCGACAGCGGCGCGGATGGCGAGCTGCGCCCACTGGCAAGCGGGAGCGGCCCAGCAGGAGGAAACCCGATGAGGAAATGGATCGGAGCGCTGCTCGCGCTCACACTGCTGACCGGGCTGCTGTTCACAACCGCTGTGGCAGCGGGACAAGCGCTGTTCGGACCCGATGAGAAGCTGAGCAAGGGCTACACCGCATCGCTCACGTACCAGTTCATCCGCGACAAGGTGCCCGGAGGCGCCGAGACGCTGGCCCGATGCTCGGGCGACAACCCCTACAGCGACATCGACGGCGAGTCTGCGTTCAAGCAGAAAGCCATCGCGTGCCTCAACGAATGGGGCTACTTCGACCGAGTAAAGGGCCATGACCGAGCAGGCGCGCCAAGCCTGACGAAAGACACATCGCAGACCACGACATCAACGCCAAAGACCATGACATCGACGCCGGAGACCGTCGAGCCGACGCCGGAGACCGTCGAGCCGGTGGCCGGCGGGGGCTCTCAATGAGCGATGAGGGCACATTCGAAGAGGGCCATATCACCCGATTACTGAGACCAGCCGCTGCGCTTGCTGTTGCAGCGCTGTTCGTCACAGCGTTCGCCGGCCCCGTCTCGGCGCACGACCCGTCCCCGCCGGCGTGCGGTGGAGAGCGATACGCGGTGCTGGGGGACCGAGCGGACTGGGCAGCGGTCGAGCTGGTGGGCTGGGTGCTCGACACCGGCTGTCTGGTGGGCTCGGGAGACCGAGCCGACGACGGGCTGCCAGCCGACACGCAGCAGGCGCTCGGTGGCCGTGCACAGCGGGTGGTGGTCGTGGGCGGCGCTGCGGCGGTGCCGGCATCAAAGCTCGACGGGCTGACGGTGGAGCGTCGCCTGTGGGGCGCTGATCGGCTGGAGACCATGCGAGCCGTAATCGACTGGGCCGACGGCCGCGACGGCACGAACGGTGGCCATCGCAACGGGCACGAACCGGAATCGGTGGCGAGCTGCACCCACTGGCACGCGGGAGCGCCCAAACACACCCACACGAAATACGGCGACGGGACGGTGAGCGGCCATTCGCACGCTCCCTCGCTGAGCACCAAATGCGGGTATCTGTGGCGCTGATCGAGCTGTCGCTGTTCTTGGCGTGAAGCGCTGCTATTGCTGCGGCCGTTGCGTCATTCTGCGATGCGATCTAGCGACTGCCGGCGAGGGGAGCTTGGTCGGGGCAGCCGAGCGCGTGGGCGGCGGCGGCGATCTGGTCGCTGTCGAGGGCCTCGATCGATTCAGCGATGCGGTCGTGAAGATCGGCGGCGGGAGCAGTGACGGTGACGCGCAGCGGTCGCCGACAACCGGGGCAGTGAAGCTCGGCGGCCGTGGCCGCGATGGTGACGCGCAGCCGTTTGCGGCATCGGGGACAGCGCAGCTCGTGGTCGCGGTGGGCTGGCACGCCTCGAAGTGTAAACCGGACTACACCTCGCCGGGGGCTGGTGCCCGTTCGGAGAGATACTGACGGCCCGCTCTTGTCCGTGAGTCTCCGTCGAGGTGTTCACGGGGAGCGAGCCATCAGAACCGCCCTTGTCCGGAGTCCCCGTCGGGTTGTTCACGGGGGGCGGCCCGTGGGGACAATCTAGCGCATCGGTCAGCCATCGCAAAGACACGACAGAGCGCTTGTCGTGGGCCGTTGGGGCTAATGGTGTTACGTCGACGGGATCCTGCAGCCGGCGCCTGGTCGAGCTCGACGGTCGATCGGGACACCTAATGTCACCGACAGGCCGACGTCGAGGCTCATCGTGTGTCGCCCTGGAGCATGGCAACTCCAGACGCTCGAGCCGATGGGTGACATGATGTGCCTATGCGAACCATCGTGAGGCTGCATCTTGTCGCTCAGGACAGGGTCTGTCAGACGCTCCCTTGTCAAGCGGCGAGCGCGTGAGGCTGGTTTCGGGTCTGTTCGTCGCGCCACATTCGGCGGATGACGCGGTTGGCGACTTGGCGTTTGTGGGCTCGTCTGGCTTCGCGTCGGGTCTTGCCTTCGCCGGCCTTTCTGGCGAGGTAGGCGATCGCTTCGGGCTGGGTGCGCTGCTGGGTGACCGACGCGATGTGCAGCACTGAGTTGATGCGCCGGTTGCCTGTGAAGTCGAGCCGGTGCTTGACAGGGCTGCCGGCGCCTTCGCCTGATGAGAGCGCGACGGCGCCGGTGCCGCACCAGCGGGCGAACTTCGATTTGCGGTCGAATCGGGTGGGGTGGCCGACCTCGCACAGCAGGGTCGCTGCGGCGATGGGGCCGATGCCTGGCTCGTCGCGCAGGGTGGTGCCGTGGCGGTCGAGCAGCTCGTCGATGAGGCGCTCGAGGCGGCGGATCTCGCTGCGCTCGGCGCGGTCTTGGTCGATGAAGTTCTGGAGCCAGCGGAGCCGGTGCCGGCCCACTGGGGTCGAGCATGTGTCGGGGTCGATCCCTTCGAGGCGGCGCAGCCTGGCTTCGATCTTGCCGCCGGCGGTGAGCTGGTCCCACACCTCGGTGGGCAGCTTGGAGATCTGGTCCCCGACGTGGTGGAGCATCAAAGTACGAGCAGCAACAAGGGTTCTGCGGTGCTCGAGCACAGCCTCGATCTCCGCGACGAGGGAGTCATAGACCTCCAGCGTCTGGACGAGTCCCAGCGTCGGCTCGGCCAACAGCGCCCGGGCCGAGGCGACTGCGTCGACGGCGTCGGTCTTGTCCAGCCGCTGCGAGCGGCGCTGTGCCGCGGAACGCGACGCGGGGACCTCGCGGGCGTCGAACCCTGCCGCTGGGAGCGCGATCGCGACGTGCGCGCCCCACTTGGCGGACCCTTCCACGCCGACCTGGCGGACGTCGTGGGCGTCGAGCAGGTCGATAGCGGCGCCGTAGCCGGCCGCTGTGTTGTCGAAGATCTCGTGCGAGCTCGACGCCGTGGGGGTCGACGATCCTCACGGTGAAGGTGTCTTGGTGGGGGTCGAT
>JAPOPC010000025.1 GCA_026713105.1 Acidimicrobiaceae bacterium | reverse complement strand
GCCAGCGGCTCCTTGGAGAACGGCGCCGCCGGGAAGATCACCCATTCCTGGTCGCCCTCCTGCTTGGCCTTGCGGCCCACGAGGCCCGAGCCGTCGGTGGTCATCAGATCGCAGACGCCGTTGATGAAGCTGTCGGTGATGATGTCGAGATCCTCGAAGGTCGCCACCTTGATCTCGACGCCGGCTGCGTCGGCAGCGTCGGCGATGTTCTTCTCGGTGGTGGTTCCCGCCGTCGCGCAGACAGTGGCCCCCGCAATATCCGCCACCGTCGAGGCAGCCGAGAACCCGTCGCTAGCGCGTCCCATGAGCTGCTGGCCGTCGTAGAAGGTGACGGGTGCGAAGTCGAAGGCCAGGTCGCCGTCGCGGCTCTGGGTCCACGTCGTGTTGCGCACCAGCACGTCGATGACGCCGGTCTGCAGCGCCGTGAATCGCTCGGCTGACGTCAACGGCACGAAGTCGACCGCGCCCGCGTCGCCGAGCATGGCGATGGCCAGCGCCCGGCAGTAGTCGGCATCGAAGCCGGTGGTGCTGCCGTCGGGCTGCGTCTCGGAGAACGCCACCGCCGCGCCGTACACACCGCAGTTCAGGATGCCCCTCGACCGCACAGTCTCCAGCAGGTCCACGTCCTGGGTTGCCTGAACTGGGACGGGCTCCGCAGACGCCGTGGCGTCTGCAGCACGTGCGTCGTCGCCTGAAGCGCAACCGCCGAGGAGCAGCACCACAGCAGCGACGGCGCCGAGCAAGCGAAGGCGGGCGCGCATTCGTGTCACACCCCCTTGGTGCACTGCATGGGAGACGACATGCATGCACAAAGCATGGTGGATAGAGACAGAGAAATCACTATGAACACATCAACCGAGACTCGATCACGCACCGGCGACTGGCTGCTGGCGATTGCGGTAGCACTCGCCGGCTGTCTGCTGATTCTGAGCTGGAGCATGCCCGCCGGCTGAGCCGAGCAGCCCGGCCGAAGTAAATGCTCTGCTAAGTAGAGGCCAGACTCAACGAGGTCGACCCGCCTGGAGGTCCGCCTGCGCGAGCAGCTCTTGGACGGATGGCTCCCTAGGGCCGACACAAGGAGACATTTCATGCTGATCGACAATCCTCGAGGCGGGTACCGCTTCCTCACCGGCATTTCCCCGTTCTCCAGCGGGGTCATCGCATCTGAGGGCCACGAGGTCGTGCACGCCACGCTGAGTGCCCACCGACCGTGGCGCGAGGGCTTCGAGCTGATCGACGCTCACCTGGCCGATGTCGGTCGAGGCCGGCCGGCCCTGTGCGCGATCGAGCTGCGTTGCCCCGTCCCGTACTCGATGCCCGGCTTCATCGAGTTCAACGCCGGCTACGTCGAGCTCATCCGGTCCTGGGATCTCTACGTCGGCGATCACAACCCGCTGGCCCGCACGAACGTCGCTCCCGCACACGACCCGCCGTCCGAGCCGGTGCTGCATGCCTTCTCCTACACCGTCGAGGCTCCGGCGGGCGCGTCGACGACGTTTGTGGTGTCGGGCGCGGGGGAGATTCCCGAGGCGACGCTCGACGACAACGAGATCATCCGCAAGGGCGAGACGGGCCCCGAGGCCATGCGAGAGAAAGCCGGTCACGTGGTGGCGACCATGGGGTCGCGCCTCGCAGCGATGGGTGCCAATTGGGAACAGGTCACCACGACGGACGTGTACACGGTGTTCATGCACGAGGGCCTGCTGGAAGACGCCGTGATCGGGCAGATGGGGCCGGCGACTCGTCACGGAATGCGCTGGTACCGGTCGCGACCGCCCGTGCACGACCTGGACTTCGAGATGGATGTCAGGGGCATTCGCAGCGAGATCGCTGTCTAGCGGCGGACGCGCCGCCGCGATGGCCACGAGCCAGTGATCCGTATGCAATCGGCCCATCTTGAACAAGTCGGCGACGATCCGGATCACCGATTTCAAGTCGTCGAGGCCGAGACCTGCCGCGACTACCCTCAGCTGTAAGTGTCAGGCCCACCGAAGTCCGAGCCTGGGGCCCTCGACAGCCTCGAGTGGCATGCCCGCGGACCTGAGGATGTCACGCGACGCCTCTTGAGTTCTGCGCTCGTCGTGTTCGGTGAGCGCGGGTTCGATGCGGCCACGGTCGCCGATGTCGCGCGGCGGTGCGGCTTGACAACCGGGGCGATCTACGCGCGCTGGGCTACCAAGCGCGAATTGTTCGAGGCCGTCATCGAGCACGCCTCAGCGCAACGCATGCTGCTGTTGATCAAGAGCGTCGACGCGACGCCCGCAGAGAAGCTCTCATTGCTCGGTGCCAACCTGCTCACCACATCGCGGGATGACACGCGCAGTCTGTGGCTCGAAGCGTGCGTGAGCGGAGGCCGCGGCGGGCCGGGTCGCTCCGAGATCGTCCATGCGCAAGAGGTTGAAGCAGAGGAGCTTGCCGAGATCGTGACCGCCGCGAAGGATTCCGGCGTCATCGACCCGTCATTGAGCACGGACGCAATCGTGTTCCTTTGCCAATCGCTCGGCCTCGGCACCTACATGGCCATGCAGGTGCAGACCCCTGAGCGTCCTCGACCACCCGACGACGAATGGTCCAAGATCGTGGCTCGGCTCATCGCGGCGATCGGACCCCAGCATTGAGCCCACGGTTCAGCCGGGGACCGCACTGGTTGCTCCCCGGGCTGCTAGTCGCACTGCTCCTGGCGGCAACGGCCGCCTGCAGCAGTTCCGACGTTGCACCGCCAGCTACCGCAGGCGCTGCCCCGACAACAGAGCTGTCCGCCGTTCCGGAAACCCCAGCAACGACGGAGTCAGCACCGCCCACGACGTCGACGGCAATTCCGACGGCTTCGACGCAACCTGAAGCCACCGTCGCGCCAGAGCCAGAAATAGACGTCGCTACGGAGCTGCTGGGTCGCTGGGAGGGCCTCACCCGCGTCGTGAACCTCGGGGAATTGCCCATCACGGTGACCTTCACGGTGTCGGGCGACGAGCTGCTCGCCGCGATGGACATCCAAGGCCTCATCGGGCTCGAATTGGTCAACGTTGCGCTCGAGGGGCGGCGCATCCACTTCGAGCTGGAATCACCCCTCGGTCAGGCCATCTGGGACGGAGAAGTGCGCGATGGGCTGATCGACGGCGAGTTCACCCAGGCCGGGGCCGAGGGGATCTTCCGACTCGAGCGAGCTGACGACCCCGAGCCTTCTCAGTTTCGCAGCGATGAGGTGGCCTTCGCCAACGGCGAGATCGTCCTGGCCGGTGAAGTGACACTGCCCGATGGCGACGGTCCGCACCCGGCCGTTGTCCTCGTCAGCGGCAGCGGCGACCAGCTGCGGGATTACGAGATAGCGGGCTTCAAGGTGTTCGCTGTGCTGGCCGATGCGTTGGCTGAGGTCGGCATCGCCTCGCTGCGCTACGACGACCGAGGTGTCGGCGGGTCCTCGGGCGACGGTCTGGAGGCGACGATCGAGGCCCGTGCCGCCGACGTCGAAGCAGCAGTGGAATTGCTCCGCTCCCGCGAGGACATCGACGTCGGCAACATCGGTCTGATCGGCCACAGCGGGGGCGGCGTCGTTGCACCGCTCGCGGCCAACCAATCTAGTGATGTCGCCTTTGTGGTGCTGCTGGCCGCTCCTGCTGTATCGGGTACCGAACCGCTCAAAACCCAACAGCTCGATGCGCTGGCGCAGACTGGGACTCCTCAAGACGTGATCGATCAGTACAGAGAATTCCAACGGCTGGCCTTCGAGGCGATCACCACCGGCGACGGTTGGGACGAGGCAGAGGCAGCATTACGGGCGCTGGCCCGCCAACAGGTGGAGGCGCTGCCCGCACAGTCACGCAACGCTCTGGGCGACATTGACAACTACCTCGATGTCACTGTCAGCCATCAATTGGATGTCTGGCAGAGTCCGTGGTTCAAGTCCGTGATCGAGTACGACCCGCGGCCTGCCATCGTGGCTCTGCGCGTTCCCCTCATGGCACTCTTCGGCGAGCTGGATACCCTGGTGCGAGCCGACATCAATGCGACCGCAACCTCCGAGGCGATTGCATCCTCAGAAATCCCGGGCTACGCGATCGGGACGGTCTTCGGGGCAAACCACCAATTCCAGAAGGCCATCACGGGCAGTCCCGACGAGTACGACCTGCTGAGACCCGAGTTCGTCCCTGAATTCCTGGACTTCCTGCTGCCGTGGCTGACTGAGCAGGTCGAGAACCCCTAGCCCGAGCTCAGTCCCCGTCGAAGATCTCGGGTCCGTCACCGAAGTAGTTGCCGGCGAGCACGCGGTAGCGGGCGGCTGCAGCGTCAAAGGCGACGCATGGCGGGTTCTCGCCGAGAACGCGGACCGGTTTCGGCGCAACGACACCGAGAGCGGTCAGACGTGACAAGGTGACCGGCGCATGACGCCTGCTGAGCTTGAGTCGATAGCCGTCGAAGTTGCCGTGGTTGCAGCCGGGTTCCTGCGGGGGACAGCCGGCACCGGGGAGATCCTGCGCACCAAGTCCTCCCCGACCGACGTTGTCACCGCCATTGACATTCAGTCCGAAGAACTGATTCGTGGCGAACTCCTGCGTCACTGCCCCGGTTCTTCGATCGTGGGTGAGGAACTGGCAGACGAGGTCGGCCAAAGCGGCGTGGGATGGATCGTGGACCCGATCGACGGCACGGTCAACTTCCTCTACGACCTGCCGGTGTTCGCCGTGAGCATCGCCGCAACGCTCGATGGCAAAGTCGTGGCAGGGGCGGTCGCCGACGTGCTTCGCGGCGAGGTTTTCGCGGCGGCGCTCGGGGCGGGTGCCCGGCTGGACGGTTCGCCCATCTCCAACGCAGCGCCGGCGTCGCTTGCACAATCGCTCGTCACGACCGGCTTTTCCTACGACACCGAGCTGCGGCGCAAGCAGTCAGTAGCGCTCACCCGGGTCCTGCCTCAAGCCCGCGACGTTCGGGTCTTCGGCTCAGCCGCGCTGCATCTGTGCTGGGTCGCCAACAGCCGCTGCGATGCCTTCTTCGAACACGACCTCAAGGTGTACGACTGGGCCGCCGGCGCGCTCATTGCTACCGAGGCGGGGGCGCAGGTCGAACTCCCGAGCGAGCTCAACGACGACATGGTCTACGCCGCCAGCCCGTCGATCTTCGACCCGCTTCGAGAGCTCATCGTCGGCTGAGCCCTCATCGCTCGGACGGCCTGAGAGACTGGGCGGCGTGGCGCAGAACGTTCTCGGCAGCGAATTGCAGCCGTGCTCGTATGACCCGCTCACGGGTTGGTTCCGCGACGGCTGCTGTAACACCGACTCGGGCGACTTCGGGGTTCACACCGTGTGCGCGGTGATGACGGCGGAATTCTTGGAGTTCTCCAAGTCGGCAGGCAACGACCTGTCGACGCCGCAGCCGGCCGGCGGTTTCGAGGGCCTGGTTCCCGGCGACCGGTGGTGCCTGTGCGCGTCGCGCTGGACCGAAGCACTCGAGGCGGGAAGCGCGCCCCCGGTGGTGCTGGAAGCGACCCATGCCCGTACGTTGGAATGGGCCAGCCGGAGCGACCTCGAGGCGCATCGATTCACCAACGGCGCCGCGTAGCGCAGTCTGGAGCGTCCGCCGCAGGCAACCGGGACGGGGCCCTGGACAGGAAGGAGCCGCTGGAGTGCGAGTCAATTCGCCACGCGGCCACCACAGTTCCGGATTGGTGCGGATGATCGCTGTGGCATTGATGGTCGGACTTTCCCTGGGCTGCACCGGACACGCTGCCGACCCGCCTGAAGCTCAAGATCAGCTCCCTCACCGTGTCCTCAAGTGCCTCGGGGTCATCGATGCGATCGAGGATCCCGTTCCCGGCTACACCGCATACGGCTCCGGCGGCGGGTTCGTCGCGCTGCCCTCGGGCGCGTTGCAGCTCGGGCGGTCGGGGCCGGAGGACTCGGGCTATGAGGACTACCGGTTTGCAAAGTTCGGGCTGCTCGTGCGTCGCTCCCACCAAGCAACGCTCAGGATCGTGAGCGCCCCCGACGAGGCATTCCTCGACTACGGGCAGAGTGAATTCGGGTCCACGGCTGCGCTGACCGTCGGGCCGTGCGACACGCATGGTCCCCTCTGCGAACCCGACTCGGTCGGGAACGCCCCAGGCTGGCCGTGCGGGGCCGATCGCGGCGAGTGGCTCGTCTGGGCAGGCGGCATATGGGTAAACGAACCGAGTTGTGTCGAAGTGCTGGTCACTTCCGAAGACGAGGAGATCCGGGTGCAGCTCGCGGTCGGGGCGTCCTGCGATGGGGAGGCCTAACGGTCAGGCGGATCTCGTTCGGCGCGGTCCCGCCGCGTGAATCCTGCGGCCGAGCAATTGGCCGACACCGGCTCAAGGGCTACAGGTCGAGGTGGAGCCGTAGGGCGTCGTCGAGCCGCTGCATGAGTTCGAACGGCAGCGCGCCGATGCGATTGCCGATGCGGCTCGCGGACACAGAGCGGACCTGTTCGGCCTGAGCCTTGGAATCAATCCCCAGCCCCGCATCGGTGGCCTCAATGAGCACTTGGAACGGCAGGACCCGGTCGGTATTTGAGGTCAGCGGCACCACGGTGACCACGCCGCGACCGGTGATGTCGACTGCAGCGTTGGCCGCGTCATTGCTCACGATGACGGCCGGCCGGCGCCGGGCGGCCTCAGAGCCGACCGCAGGACCGAAATCGACGATACGGACCTCGCCGCGCTGCATCAGGCAGTTTCGAGTCCGTCAGCCGCAGCGGTGTCCCACAGCTCTGCATCCGCTTCCGACCACTCCTCGAACGCCGCGGAATAATCGAGCACCAAATCCGGCGTGCGCAACAGGCGGATCGCCTGCCTGATCGTTGCCGACCGAGACGGCAGCTGGTGCGCCTGCGCGTACGCGTCGAGCGTTGCGACATCCTCCTCGGGAATGCTCACGCTGATCTTCATACCAGAATCCTACTCAAGTAGGAAACACAATTTCGGCTCGACGCCGGCAGGGTTACCTGGCGCCGGGGCGGAGTTGGATCGGTTCGGGGGGCACCAGGACGCCGTGGAGGAGTGCCCGGTCGCCCAGGGGTCGGGAGAGCTCAACGGTCACATGCGCATCCGGATTGTCTGGACAGTTGGCCATGCCGACGTATGGCACCACGGCGAACGCCACCACCACAGCGTCGTCGGTTTCGACGACTTGGGGTCCTCGCAGCGCGTCGCCCATCTTGCGGCCGCTGGTGCAGCCGGCTTCGGTCACCAGCAGCCAGATGCTGGTGTCGGCTGGGTCCGGCATAGCAGCGGGATTGAGATGCACTGCGACATGCGCAAGACCGGGCGGCAGCACAACGCGGTTCTCGCATCTGGTGGTACTGAGGTCATAGCCGCCCCACCAGCAGTCAGTCGGCGGATTGTCGGCGCCGTCGAGCGGGATGATGTCGAGCGGTCCACTGGGCGGCTTGACGCTGTAGACGACTTGGAGGCAGATCATGTCAATGGGCACGGTGTCGGCGAGCCGTTCGAGCGTGGCGTCCGTCGGGTCGACGAAGTCGAGCGACACCCGATTCCGTACCGTCCGGATGCCGATGCCTTGCATGCCTTCGAGGCGCCCGATGGAAGCCTGGACGGCCTGGAGCGCTGCGTGGGAATGGTCGACCTTGACCACATCGAAGGGCGTGCCTTCCGGCAACAGTGCTTCCAGTGCTAGACGGTGGGCCTCGATGTCGGCTGTGAACGCCGCAACGATGGCCCCGCCGGGCGCTGCGCCATTCCACATGGAGCCGAACTCGTCGCTGTGCGCCGCCCCGTACTCCCGGACGGTGCGGAATACCGATGAGGGGAGACTGTCGTAAGCCGGCCCGGGTCCAAAGACGCTCTCGACATCGGGAATGTCATCGCACGCCGCGAATGCATCGACGGCGGATACGGCCGTTGCCGGGGGCGACGGAGCGCCTTCTTCTGCGAGCGACTCCGCAGTCGAGATCTGTTCCTCCGAGTTCGTCGAACCGCATCCCGCGGCAGCGAGAATGGCGGCAATCCCCAGAGCCCAGACGCATGCTCGCAGCCGCAATTTTGCTGCCATGCAGCCCGGCTTACTACGCCGCCTGAAGGGCAGCGAGACGCGCCGATCGATTGACACCAAGCTGCGGTCAATCTGACACCCGTTCGGCGGAGACAGCTCGATGTCACGCAGGGCCGCTCCCACGGTGCGAGCTTGCGGTCGGTCACAGATCGAGCACCGTTGCCAAGGCGACGACGACGGTGAGGCGGAACGAGGCTGCCTTTGCGCTGGTCGACATCGGCGCTACCAAGGCGACCTACCTCGGCAGACTGCGGGTGTGCGGGTGCTGTGGCGCGGATTGACGTTGGCCTGCCCGTCGTGTGGGGGTCGCGGTCTGTTTCGGCGTTGGGCACTGTTCGCCATGCGCGAGCGGTGTCCGAGCTGCGGCTTGAGATTCGAACGCATGGAAGGTCACTGGCTGGGCGCGGTGGCTGTGAACACGGTTGTGTCCGCGGCCGCCGTGATTGCGACCGTCGTTGCGGCAATGCTCGTCTGGGGCACTGATGTCAGCCGCGCACTGCTGCTGGCGCTGGCCGCACCTGTCGGCGTGGGGGTGCCGGTGCTGTTCGACTCGGTGTCGCGCACACTGTGGACCGCGATAGACGCGCTGATGAGGCCACCAGGTCCGGGCGACTTCGACTGACCGACTCCTGAGCGCTAGCCGTCCGCCGCTGCACGCCGCAGCCAAAGGTCGAGCGTTGCTGTTGTCCACGTCGGCACGCCGGTGCCGAGGAAGTCGTTGTCGTTGGTCCACACTCCAGCGCCAAGCGACAGCGCGCACGCCACGACTGGCCAGTCGTCTGGATCGCGCAGCGAGCGAGCCCGGGCCTCGTCTTCCCGCGCCATGTAGATCGGCTCGGCGACGACGTCGACGTTTCCCGTCACCGCTTCCAAGCAGGTCATCACCAAGTCATGCTGGGTCGTCGGCGACAGGCCGCGTCGCTGTCCGAATTGCTCTATTCGGGCGGGGAGCACCCGCTGCGTTTCCCGCCACATTTGCTCGGGCAGGAAGAGATTCAGACGGTTGTCACGAAGGCGCTCTCGCCCGGCCTGCCGCAAGAGTTCGCCGACGAGAACGCTGGTGTCAACGACCAGCCTCATCGGGCTCGCCCGGCCACGGTGTGGCGGTAGAGACCAGACCTTCGGATGGGTTGCGGCTCACTCGAGCCGACTGCAGCTGGTCTCTCCAGTCGCGGCCGTCGGCGGCACCCACGATCTCGGACACCAATTCGTCCTCCGTCAGCCCAGTCCCTTCGAGCACTTCGGTGACGAGCACGTCTAGGCGCTCGAGCGTTTGCGCCCCAGCGCGCCGGTCCTTGGCGACGATCGGCACGAAGAAGCCGACCGGCTCGCCGTGCTTTTCGATGACGAGCGTCTCGCCGGAGCCGATCAGCTTCGTCGCGTGGTCGCGGAACTCCCGCACCCCTACCGACCTCATCTGATCTGCCTCCCGTACCGGTGGCTCGATTTGTGACCACAAGCGTAGCCACAACCGCACGCGTGGGGCAATGCGCCAACGTGGGCGTCGAAGCGATCAGACGAGGCCAAGTCTCGTGGGTCTTCGGTCGTGTCGTAGTACGTCATGACACTTGGCTACCCGGTGACGTCGACTGCGCTCAACTGAATTTCCGGCCAGGAATGTCATGGCGCCGAGTGCGAAGTCCACGGTGGCGACGCCTGCGGTGCGGTGGGAGATGCACGTGCATGAGGGCGATCGGCTCAGCTAGCGAATCAACCCCTGTCCCGCAAGGACGGCGTCGAGAACGGCGGCGGCCGTCTCTGGCTCATCCCAGGAGGAGCTGTCCAAATCCAGCCCGATGCCGAGGCATTCCTGCTCCATGCGGTCGTACAGCCATAGGTATTGCTCCGCAACGCTCTTGTCCGAACGTAGCTGGTCGCGCTCAAGGACGACTTCACGTGAAGGAGCGAGCAGCACATAGTGCAGCGGTGCGCCCCGCAGCACTGCCAGATACCCGTCCAGTCGACCCCGCGTGACGACAACATCGTCGACGATCACCGTGAAGCCATCGGCGAATAGTTGGTTCGCAACTTCCGCCGCCATCCGCGTCACCAGCTCGAGCTGGCGGTCGGCCTCGTCGCTCGGCGAACCGCCGGGGTTCACTCGGCCTTGACGGATGCAGGTGCGCAAGGCATCGGCTTCGACGTGCGCACTGCGGGGGAACATCGGGGCGAGAGCGTCCGCGACCGAGGTCTTGCCGGCGCCCGGGACGCCCGTCAGCAGGATGATGCGCGGCCGGTCAGTGTCCATTCGAAGTCCATTCGGGAGAATCTGGGTTGCCGCGACGGTTTTCGCATCTCGTGACGGTCGGACTTTGCTAGCCCAAGCCGGCAGCCACGGCTCGTGCGAACTCTTGAGCCTTGCGGGCGTATGCACGCACTTGGGCGGCTGACACTGGTCTTGTCCGACGCGACTTAGGCATTGATCAGGTCCCGGAGCCGGTCGAGAGACGCACCGAAGACGCTTACGCCATCACGAGAGATTTCGTCCCACACCTGGCCGCCGTGCGACAGCTTCTCGACAGCTGCCGTCAGCCCGACCTCGATGACCTCGATGTCGTTCCCCGCGATCGCTCCGGCGTTGCGGCGCCACCGGTCGATCCCTTCGGTCCATGCGTCGTCGTCGGGGTCCACCTCGTCGGGGCGCACCACGACGACATCGATGTCGCTCGTCCGGTCAGCCTCGCGGCGAGCGAACGAGCCGAAGACGATGATGCTCGCTGGCGGCTGGGGCAGATCCCCTGCAGCGCTACCAATCCGCTCGAGCACGTTGTCTCGCAACCGAGCGAGCTGGACGACGATTCGGGCGGCCTCGTTGTGGCGATTGAGACGGAACAACGACGACGGCGGCACCTCTCGTCGTTCGACCAAGCCGAGTTCCACGAGGCCGGGAATCACGCGCGACGCCTGTGATGCGCTCACGCCGGCCAGCCGGGCCACGGTGCGCAGGTTGAGCTCAGCAGATGTCTCCGCGAGCACAGCGAGCACATGCCCTTGCGCTCCTGGGATCACGGCACTCACCGGATGCACGAAATCCATGCCGGCACCCTAGCTATGTAGTGAGCATTAATGCAACAATCGTTGCATATTTGACCTATGCCGGAATGTCGACCTCACGGCCGACGCTGATATCGATGTGCTGCTGGCCACGATGCTCGACGAGACAGGCGGGCCCCTCACGGCCGACGAGTGCGGAACGTCAACTGGGTGCCCTCTGCGGTGTCTCCGCCGGCGGTGATCTCGTGGATTCCAAGCATCAACCGCCGACCGGCGATGCGATGCGCTCTGACCGATCAGGCGGATTCCAGAAGGTCTGCGAGCCGCGCCATTTCCTCGTCGAGATCGCGCTGGAGCCATCGCCGATGCGGGAACTCGAGCAAGCGGAACGGGCCGCGAAAGACCAGATCGTAGGAGTGGGTCACGAGCGTGCCGTCTGAGGTCGGCTCGCACTCGACAGTGCCCGTGAATCTGAGGACGAGCCGCGCAAGCTGACCGGGGGCGCCCGTGAACCTGAGCCGACTCCAGCGCTCCAACTCGAAGAGCTGCAAGTCGGGAACAGGCGGGGTCCACTTCAGCCGCGTCCACAACCGCACTCGGCCGCGTCCCATCTCATCCGGTCCAACCACGGCTCTCACGGCGACGATCTTCGAGTCGACTTGCCGGTACCGCCCCAGGTCCAAGACGAGTTCCAACACCTGCTGCGGCGTGGCCGGCGTCACCATCGAGGCAGTCGCACGTAGCGCCATCAAGTGACCATAACGCCGGTACCGAATGCATCAGCCCGCCTACTGGGGCGGACCCGTTCCAGCGGTTCCCACTTTGCTAGGGATCTCTTTCGAGGTCCTGCTGGGGCCCCACGAGGGGTCCCGTTATTCGTTTGGCGGCCAATGTCGGCGGACATAACGTCGCTGGGGTGTCGAGCGACGGAAGAGTAAGATGATCAGTATGACCGCCCCGAAGAGCCGGTTGACGGTCACCGTCGACTCCGACATCGCCGACCAGGTGAAGACGCTGGTCGCCCAAGGTGGCGCATCGAGCGTGTCGGCCTATGTCGAACACTCCGTGCGGTGCCAGCTTGCAGCCGACGCTGACTTCGACGTGCTGCTGGCCACCATGCTCGACGAGACCGGCGGACCACTCACACCCGATGAACGCGCTGCCGCCAGGCGTGTGCTGTCGGGCGACGCTGCTGCGTGAACAACGCTGTCATCGACACCGGGGGACTCATCGCGTGGGAACGCGCAACCCGCAGCGTGGTCGCGCTCGTCGCGGAAGCCCGCACCATCGGCGCGACGCTGACGGTCCCAGCGGGCTGCGTCGCCCAAGCGTGGCGCAACCCACGCCGTCAAGCACGACTCGCAGCACTGCTGCGCCGGCCCGAGATCGACATCGTCCCGCTGGATGCGAGCGCCGCGCGCTTGGTCGGGGTGCTGCTGGCGTCGACGCAGACCACTGACACCGTCGACGCGCACGTGGCCGTCTGCGCTCTGCGCTTGGGCCAGCCAGTGCTCACCAGCGACCCTGGCGATCTGTCACGCCTGTCGGCTGACATCGAGACCGTCCGCGTGTAGCCACTGTCCGGCTGGTCAGAAACCGAATGTTGCCCTGGCTCGTTGCTCGGCGAAGGCCTGCGGGAACGGCTCGAAGTCCACGCCGCCTGGGGCACGGGTCACTCCACCCCAGCAGTCGATCGTCCCGTCTGTGAAGAGCGCACACACATATGTGGAACCAGTCGACACCTGCGCCAGTTCGCCTGCCATGGATTCGGGAGGACTGAAGACACCGATGTTGGAGCCGCCGACTTGCAGCACGAGCCCGTCCGTTTCGCGGTCCTCGATCGCCCAGCAGGCGAGTTGCTTGTCAGTCTGCACACCGCACGCGAATCCAGAGGAGACGGAAATGTCGCTGAAGGCCTGATCCTCGACAGCGGTTGTCTCGCCGGAGAACGTGCCCCAGCAGGCGACCTCTCCTGACGTCTGCAACGCGCACGAACCGAACAAACCAGCAGCGACCTGTGAGAAGTTCCCGTCCGGCACGTCCAGGATCGGTTCGGGAAACTCATCGCTCAGGCCGTAGAGGTCCCAGCACTCCAGCGATCCGTCATTGCGAATGCCGCAGGAGTTGTTAGACGTCGAACTGATCGCTTGGAATGACCCTTCGGGCGCATCTACATAGGGATCAGCACTCGACTCCCCGAAGCTCCAGCACTCGACCGTGCCGTCCGGCCGCAGACCGCAGGCATGGTGGACGCCCGTGGACACGGCCGTGAACTCACCGGCCGGCGCCCACAACTCCCCGATATCGGGAAGAGCGGCACCCGAATCGCTGGCGTTGAACGTCACCCCCCAGCAGGCAATCGTGCCATCGGTCCCCAGTCCGCAGTTGTGCCACAGGCCTAAGGAGACGCTGGCGAACGTGCCCTCGGGGATGCCGCCGTGCCGGGGGAACTGGTTGCCCCAGCAGGCAATCTCACCACCGGCGGATACCGCGCAGGCTCTCGCGCCCGCGCTCGACACATCAGTGAATTCGCCGTCAGGCACATCGAGGATCGCAGCGGGATCATCGCCCCAACAGATGATGTCACCCGAAGATCGAACACCGCACACTGCAGAACTGGACACCGCTATGGAGTCCAGTCCGGTGGCCAGCGTCACGGCTTCGGCAACTTGTTGCTCGCTGTCGGGCACCCAGCAAGCTGCCGTTCCGTCGTCACCCAGAACGCACGCCACCTCAATGCCGACCGACAGCTGGTCGAATGCGCCCTCGGGGACGCTGAGCCGGCGTTGCTGGTAGTGATCCCAGCAGCCGACCTCGCCGTTCACGTCGAGCGCGCAGGTGAAGCTCTCCCCCAACGCAATGTCACCGAACCGGCGGCCGAGATCGATGAACGGATCGTCGATGGACACGCCGCCACCCCAGCAAGCAAAGGTCCCGTTCTCATCGAGAGCGCATGAGTGGTCGATGCCGGCATCGACTGCGACAGCCCCCTCGGTTGGTGGCGCACCTCTGTCGTAGTACGAGTTGCCCCAGCAGATGACTGCAGCGTCGGCGGTGATGCCACACGATGTCCAGCCGCTCGTCGACAGCGACACGAACTTCTCGTCAGGGGGCGACGCTTGCCATGAGCCGTCGCTGCCCCAGCACACTGCCGAACCCCCGACCTCCAGCGCGCACGCGTGACTGGCTCCCGCCACGACCTCGGTGAATTCGCCCTCGGGCGCATCGGCTTGACCGGCGTAGTTGTCACCCCAGCACGCGACCGAGCCGTCGTCGACGAGGCCGCAGACGAACCCCCTCCCAACCGCCACCGAGGCAAATGACAGTGCCGGCCCTGCGGGGTCTGACTCGCCGTGTGGGTCGCCGCTGCAAGCACCCAAGAAGATCAGTACCGCAGCGAACGCCCAGATACCGGAGTTCCTCCGCAGAGCATGGCTTCGCAGCACCCAAACCCCCACTGAGACACCAGCCAGTATGACACCGCACCGTCTACGGCGATCAGAGGCTGCTAACCCAAGCTGCCGACCAAGGCATCGGCCATGTCCTGCAGCGGCGCTGTCATGCGCGGTCGTCGACCTCGAGCGGCCTGCGCAGATCCGCTAGCTCATCGGCCCATGCGGGGTCGGAAGGTGCCGCGTAGAGCAACTCTTTGGCTCTCCGGCCGGCCGGAGCAACGACCTCGCGGACGAGGCTGGTGCCTGTGCCGGGCTGGCTCTCCCACTCCCATTTCTCGTGAAGCTCCAGTGGCGCACCGTCTGGCACGACGATGCGGCTCCGGCAGTGCCCGTTGGCTGTCGTTCCGCTCGTCGTCACGTGCGAGTACCGAAAATCCAAGTCGTCGCCGTCGCGTCGTCCGACGAGATGACCGAGCCGCACGGTGCCGCCCTCGTAGCGGGCCCACACGACCCCGTCGGACTCCTCGTAGTACTCGAACCGCGTCTCTGCGCCTACATCGCCCCCAGGATCGTTCGCGACACCGACGAAAGTCCGTCCGTCGAGACTGGGTGCACCGCTCACGAGCGCAAGCTAACCATCAGAGATCCCCGGTACGCCGGTGCCGTCACGGGAATAAGCTGCCTCTTCAAAGCCCCGGAACCGTCCTTGCTTCGGCAAACGGCCGGGGCTACGTCTTTCCAGGATTCAATGCGTCGGGCACCGCCGAGCGGGACACAATCCGCGCCGTCAGGCGCGAGGCGGCAAACAGAACTATGTCTGATACGCCAGCTCAGGCGAGCGATGAGCGGATCTGCTTTGTGAGGATGCAAAGACGCCGCTGACGGGTCCGAGACTCGACGAATTCGGGGAAGAGATGCTGGTAGAAGCGTGATGCTTCATCGGTTTCCGCATCGATCAGCAGGCCGCGGCATCCAATCTCGGAACTGACGGCGAGCGTTCTGCGGAGCACATCGCGAACGAGGCTGCTGCCCAAACCGCGTCCCTCGTGGTTGGCGTCGACAGCCAGGCGAGCCAAGAGCGCGTACGGCTGCGGATACCTGCCCGTTCCGACAGTGAACCTCTCAGGCAGACTCTCGATCGTTTCTGCGGTCATGCACCATGCGAAGTAGGCCGCAATCTCATGGGAATCCTCGGAGGCCGTGACGACATAGGTTCTCGCGGTCCCGCCAGGCGTTATCTGCTGCTCGGCGGGCCCTCTGAGCCACCTCGTCTGGTCTTCGGACCGGGATGCAAACGTGCGCGTGTTATGCCGCCGATTCAACGGCACGGGCCGCGGATATCGGGTGTTCACGCAGGGTCGAACACCGAAGGTGCATTCATGAACGACCGGAGGCCGTCCAGATGCTCGGGGGCGTCGTCAAGCTGCCGGTGCCATTCGTCGAGTTCGTCTGCGTCGCGGAACACGGGCGGCATGAATGCACGACGGGCGGCGTACTCGCAATACAGGCTCAGCAACGCAGCCCCGAATTCGTCTTGGGATGGTTCGTTGCGGGACATGAGCGCGGCTGTAAAGAAGCCTCTGATCGACTCGTCCGGGATTGCGACATTCGACCACGCGTCGTCAGCCAATTCGCCGCGGGCATCACGCCAGGGAGCTTCGCCGTGCGCGCACTCGACGAGCTCGTCGGCCGAGAAGTCGGCGAGCGCCTGCTGAACAGTCTCGAGCGTGTCTTTCTCGTGCTGGTCGAGTGCGTCCGCAGCACCCGCACGCCCAGTGCCCGGCCACGGGTGACGCAACGTCTTCCACCCCCGGTGCTCACTGAAGACGGTCCGGACCACCGGGCCATTCGACCAAGCTTCGATCCTGTCGGAGAACAGAGGAGTGCCGTGCGTGGCCAAATGACAGCCATGTGCGTAATACAGGAGCTTTTGCAACCGCATCGAAGTCATCTCAAGTTCACGAGCGACCATGCTCGCTGCGATGCTCAGCACATCAGCCATTTCGGCACCTCCTTCCTCAAGATTTCAAGCTATAGGAGCACGGTCTGACGCCGGTGGCCCCGGCCGTCGGTGCGTCGCGTCCGCGGACTCTCGTGCCGCTTCGGTGGCGCTCGACTCCGGCACAGCACCAGATTGCCTGTTGCGGTGCAGGCTGTCGACCGAATTTCGGAGCGCCTGCAGATGCGGCCGCGGTTCTGTCACGACGATTCGGACAGCGCTCGACCCCGCCGAAACCACTTCTCGCCAGGCAGCCGCCCACCGGAACTGCGATGCGCTCTGACCGATCGGCTGCTAAGAAGCACCTGCGCATCTTGTCGCTCAATACTTGGAGGACAGGTGAACGCTGAGAGCATGGGCCCCGCCGAGGAATTCGAGTTCTATAGCCAGCCAGAGAACCTGCGTCCCCAAGGACCAGCGCAACGACGCGCACCGAGGCTGTCCGATCCGATCGCCGTGCGCTTTCCGCCGAGCGTGCTCGAACAGATCAGAGCGGTTGCCGCGGCCGAGGATCGCTCGGTGTCATCGTGGGTTCGACGCGCAGTGAGCGACGCTCTGCCCACTCCGTCCCGCTGAGTCCCGTCACACTTCGTCGGCGGGACGGTGCTGGCTATGTGTCGTCGTTCGGTGTTGAGTATGCAGGCTCGGGTGTATCTAGAGGCCGCCGGACTGGCTCGGACAGCCGGAGTTAGCAGCGCCGGTATGGTGACGTCATGGTGTTGACGCGGCTTACTGTCGGCGGTCGGGTAACGCTGCCGAAGGAGCTTCGGCTTGCCGCGGGCCTGCACGATGGTGACGAACTCGAGGCCGAAGTCGTCAGCGACGGCATTCTGCTTCGACCTTGCGCCGAGCGCGACCCCGATCAAGGGTGGTACTGGACGCCGGAGTGGCAAGAAGGCGAAAAGCAAATCGAACTCGACCGAGCGGCCGGCCGGTTCGGCCCAGTATTCGACTCCGCCGATGAGTTTCTCGAAGCTCTGCGAGCTCGCGCCGACAATGCCCCCGGCCCAGGCCCCATCGAGGACTGAGTCAGCCGCGACCCAATTGGCATCGACGGTGTAGCGCAGTGCCGACGTTCGAATGGGAGGTCGTGTTCGGGCGCGAGTTTGCCGGACTGGATCGAAACAGTCAGGCCGACTTCCTTGCCGCGGTGGCGCAATTCGTTGAGGACTTGGCGGCTGGGCGCTCGCCACGCCCGAGCTTGCGCGTCAAGGGCGTCAAGGGGCATTTGGGCGTCTTCGAGATGAGCTGGGCAGACGACGGCCGCGCGACATTCGCCTACGGTGACGAGCGGGTCCAAGGACAGCCACACATCATCTGGCGGCGAGTCGGAACTCATGCAATCTTCCGTCGCCCGTAGGCAGCGAGGACCTCGATGTCGTTCCCCGCGATCGCTCCGGCGTGCCCGTTGGCGGCAGTTCCGCCTGTCGACAGCACGATGGCAAGCAACGCCGTTGGATACTTTGTTTGCCGTGAAGCCGGGCTACGGACGCGTGCTCCTCAAGTTGATGCGGAAGTTCCCGAAGTTCCGCAGCCGCGGCGAGTCGTGGGCGTTCAGGACTGCGGCGCTCCTCGGCGGTCTCATCCCGGCGGGGTTCGCGTACTGGCGGCCCAGCAACTATCAGGCAGTGATCGCTCTTCTGGCCGTGTGCTTCGTGCTGCAGGCCCTCATCGAGGCATGGTGGCTGCACCGAGGACGGGATCTGTTTCCGCTCAGTCCCGCTGCGGTCGAGCGCATGGATGCACGCGCGGACCGCAAACAGCGACGGCAGACGCGGCGGACCGAACGGTGGCGGGAGCGGCCGGTCGTGTGACCGTTCGCTGACGAGCTCGATGCGGCTGCGGTTCGCGAGCGGTCGGTCGCGTAGTTTCGGCTCATCACGCCAGACAGTCCACGGGTTCCCGCTGGGGCCACGCCGGCTCGCCGAACACCCACGTTCGACGCCGTCAACGTCCCCCCGGCACTGACCACGTCACATATGACATCGACTTGGGCCGAACTCGTCGTGCTTGACGGCTCGGTGCTGTTCGTCGACGACTCGCCGCGGCGAGTCCGCGCAGCGGCGGGAGAACGCGTTCCGATCATTCCCGGCGTCAGCCATCACATCGAACCCGCTCACGACGCCGCGTTCTACGTGCAGTTCTACGAACGCACGCCCGAATTCCCCGATTGAGCCGAGGCGCCTGCGGACGACCCCGTGCAATGCGGTGGTCAGCCCTCTTCGATCATGGCTTTGAGGAGCCTGATCTGTTTGCCGTCGGACGCTCGGATGGCGATGCGCAGCAGGGGCGACATCGCACGCCACAGCACGCCGGTGCTCTGGCAGCCCGCGGTCAGCGTGACTCGTGAGGTGCCGTCGCCGTGCTCGTGGACCTCGTAGGTGTAGTCCGCGGTCACGCCGCCTTGAACTGAACGCAGCACAATCGACTGTCCGGCGACGCATCGCACGATGGTGCTGGAGCGGTCCTTGCCACGAGCGCGGAACGTCAGCTCGGTGCCTTCTGCGGTCTCGCCGTCGGCGGTGATCGCGTCGATCCCGGGCATCCACCGGTGAGCGTTCGGCCAGTCTGTGAGAGCGGCCCACACCTGCGGAACCGGGCGAGGAATGATCTCTTCGACTGAGAATGCTTGCGCCATGACGTGTCTCCTTGACTGCCCAGTGTGCCCCTGGGCACCCGGGCGCCCTCAATCTGGCCGACGGCCGGCATGCGACTGACAACAATCAGGCCTGCCGTGTGCGCAGTGCGACTCCGAGAGCGGCTGCGATGTGCAGTGGCCGGGCACGCCGCTGGCTCATGCCCTCATGTCCGAAGCGATCACCTGGTCAGCCCAGGCCAGCTCCTCGGTGCTGAGCTCACCGTGCTCCTGCTCCCACTCACGCACGGCCGCAAGCCCGTCCTCGATCCGGATCGCCCGCTCCGCTGCCGCGTTGAGCCACGCAGACAGGCTCACCCCGTGCGACGCTGCGGCGCTGGCCGCACGCTCGGCGACCGACTCGTCCAAGGAGACCGACAGCCTCTTCACCGCCACGAACGTAACGGTAGTGCTGCACTTCGATCCAACCGATTTCGGCCTGACGCCAGCGCGGCGACGACGTGGAGGTCGATCTCGTCGACGAAACTCGGGTCTGCGTGCCGACGCCAGTGGTGGAGTGGGCGAAGGGCAGGCGGAGCTGTTCGTCGGCGCGACGCTGGCTAGTCGTCGTCGTTCTGTGGTGAATCTGCTGGCTTGGGAGCAGCCGAGACGCCTTCCACCGGGCCGTAGACGTCTTCGATGCGGAAGTCCTCAGGACAGTCACGTCTGGGGGCGTAACCGCCACGTCGCTCAATCAGCCCCACGCGTCCAGGGACTATTCGGTTCCTCACTGCGCTGCCTCCTGCCACCCGCCGTCGGCTGCGGTGAACTCGAGCGTCTCGATGTCGTCCCATTTGACGAGCAGGCTAGTGCGCTGCTCGGGGCCGCCGGAATTGACTGTGCCGCCGCAAGGTGCGATCGGGACGCCGTCCTCGCCAAAGGGAACGGCGCGTGAGATCAGCAGATCGCGCTTGGGACCTTGGGAGGACGCATACGAACCTATGCCGTAGTAGCCGCCAACCCAGCGTCCGCTCTTGAGTTTGCAGCGCACCACGCCCTCAGACTCGCTGCGGAACAGATATGCCCATGCGTTCGGTGCCCCCCTGCCGCAATGGCGAGATAGACAGCGGCGATTGCCGCCAAACGGAACGGCCAGTCCCGCGCGCGGCGGGCGTACACCTCGTTCCATCGCTCGTAACCCCAGATGAAGGCGACGCCAGGGATCAACAGCACGGCGATGGTGAGCGCCGCTGGTGCGAGTGTCACGGCGACTGCCTAGGACAGATTCACGATGTCTGTCAACTGATTTTGGTGCTCCCAAAGTCTCGCGATGGTTCGCTGCTCAATCTCACACGCCATGCGCAAGCCGTCACCTCAGTAGAGTGGTCCTTCAACGCCCCGGAACCGTCCCTGCTTCGGCAAACGGCCGGGGTTACGTCTTTTCAGGATCCGACACGGCGGGCACCGCTGGGCGGGTGCCCTCCGCCGCAAGCTCGATGCAAGCTCCGGCGGCACCGTAGAGCCAGACTTCGGGAGGTCGGGCACGGTTTTTCGGGGACGCGGCAATCACCCATCGCCCGAGGGGGGCCCGGCACTGGCGCCAGCTGCAGCGAGTTCATCGGCCCAGCCGGCGCCGAGCCAATAACCGCCCACCAGCGCTGCAATGCACGCCGACCGGTCGGGCGGGCTCAGCCAGCCATCCAGCCACCGATCAGCATCGTCGCAGACAGGGGCGAACTGCCACACGGTGTGCGCGAGATCCCGCGCCGGCGTCGACACCAGAATCCCCTGCCAGTCGATGAACGCCGTCTCGCGTCAAGCGCGCGAGGCTCGGGCCATGAGTCCGCAACAATCTGCACGCGAAGCGCTGCTCATCCTGCGTGAAGCAGTGGCCGATGTCCTGACCAACGACCGGCCGATGGCGATACCGGAGATCATTCGGATACTTGACATCGAGCAGATCCATGATCCCGGCAGTTCGCAGAGATCGGTGTACAACCGCGTTGAGCACATCGTCCGCTACGCGCTATCGGCGCTGGAAGTCGAAGGGGTCGCGACCAAGACCCCTCGTGGCTGGCTACTGGCAGTTGACCGTTAGCCGGCCGGTGCTCTGCGCACGGCGACAGATGGCGGGCATGACGATGATCCGAGGTCTGAGCCTCGGCCACTTCCGAGTCCGCAGGCCCCTGGACACGTCGACGTGCGCCAGCAGGCCCGGGCACCAGACCGGCAGATCACAAGAGGGGCACGTAGCGCCTAGCGAGTGTCTAGTTGAGTGCCTTGCGCCTGGGCGCGACCGCTCTCCCTGCCGAGCGCCTTGTGTATCAGCGCATATCGGGGGTCAGCTTCGAGGAGTTCGCTGAACGGCATGAGTGCGTCTGGCGGAATCGGCAATCCAGCTGTGACTCGCGCCAGGATCTTGTGCATCTCGACTTGCCTTGCGGTGTCGTACATTCCCTGCGAACGCGCTAGTGCGGCGCATTCGTCATACATGGCTTCGCCGCTGCGCACATTTCCCTTGACCATTGAGATAAGTCCCGCCGTCGCCAACGACAAGGGTGCTTCGCCAGTGTCGGGAAGCATGCGCTCTGCTGCGTCGACGTCGCCCGTCATGGCCAGGGCGAAGGCTGCGTTGTTGCGGAGCCTTGGGCCGCGCAGACCGAGCCGGATTCCGTTGCGGCAGATTCTCGCGGCATGTTCGTAGTCGCCAGCACTCATCGAGAGCATGTACGAGGCGCGCAGTTGGGCTGTGTCAGAGCAGGGTTGCAGTCGGGCACGTTCCACTGCGGCTTCGGTGCTCGCGTCGAAGTCAAACCTGAGGTATTCGATAGTGCTCTCGATTCCGAGCAGGGAAGAGCTTTCTTCGTGTCGGCCACTGAGTTCGCTGTACGCCCGCTCAAGTACTTCAAGGTCTTTCACGGAGAATGTCGTGTCAGCGATGTAGCACGCAATGTCGAGGCTTCGATAGCCGCATCGTTTCAGAGCAGCGATGGCCTCTGCGGTGGCTCGCTCTTGCCCGTTCGCGACATGCTTGTCATAGAGGCTCAGCAGCCGGGCATCGAGTTGCAGTTCCTCTCGCTGGGCGAGATCGGTGCTGTTCCACGCTGTGGTTCGCATCGCCCTGCGCAGCCGCCGCAACGCTCCTGCGGTGTCGCCCGACACGTTCTGCACGGCCGCCTGCAGACGGATCAACTGGAGGTTGTCGGGCCGATGGGAGATGAGACGATCGATGGCTCGGCTGGCATCGTCGTAGCGTTCCCGCATCACGAGCAGCGCCACCAGCATTCCCACGACGGTCATATCCGCGGGTGCGAGATGGCTCGCGATGCGGGACGCCTTGAGCGCTTTCGCGGGCGAACCGAGCAACGTGTGGGCGTGGCTGAGTTCGTGCCATGCAATCGGGCTGTCCGGCAGTGCCTTCAGTGACGCGCGGAGGTCCCGAACCGCGTCAGCGGGTCTCCCCATCTTCGACAGGATCCATGCCCGCAGCGTCAAGCCCGCCGGGTCGTCGCAGTCGTGCAAGAGCTCCAACGCTTCTTCTGGCGGGCGGTAATGCAGCGAGACGCCCGCACCGATGCTGGCTGCTGCGTTCCTCTGCTCGTCGCTCGACGCTGAAGCGTGCACTTTGCGTATTGCGCGCTCTGCGTCAGTGAACTCGCCCAGAGAAGCGAGCACATGAGTCGCCACGGCCAGCGCCGGGGCATCGAAGGAACTGCACGTGAGCACATTCGCCGCTGCTCGTTCAGCGCTGACCCGATTGCCAGCAGCGAACTCGGCCGCTGCCAGCCTCGCAAGGGCTGTCGGGGACTCAGGATGTCTCTCGGCGAGCGATCGAGCGTCGAACAGTCCCCGGCTGACGGACTCGGCATCTGACTGACCGACGCCGATGGCCTCGACCTCGACCGTCGTCGAAGGAGGGCTGTGCATGGCCGGGTGCTGCATTCCGAAGTGCGAGAAGCTCGCGTGACTCAAGAAGTTCGCGCTCTCGCGGCGGTCCATCAACGCCGTTGCCTGATCAAGCATCGCTATCGCCCCGTCTGCGCTGTGACCTTGGAAGGCACGCTGTTGCCTGCCTGGAGTCGCCTGCCGATGATGTCCACTCGCCGCAGCACCCATTCCAGTCCCCATGCCGGCAGGTTCTGCTCGCGCCGCTGTCTGGTCGCGCGCATGCTCGGAACCGGGTGACAGAGCTGTGTGAGCAACTCGACGACCTGATGCCGTACGGCCGCTGGAATGTCACCTGAGATGAGGGAGATGGCATTGGAGTACTCCATCACGGCTCGCGACGTCCACGTGCCGAACATGGCCTCCCGCTCGACTGGCGAAGCCGCAAGAAATGCCTGCGACGTAACGCTCGAGGGAGGCACTAGCGAGTTCATCTGCTGACCGGTGATGATCTCGCATAAGACCGATCCGACAAGGTAGAAGTCGGCATACTTGAAGTAATCCTCGGATGCTCTCCCGAGACCCAGAAAGTGCTCAGGCGGGGCGTGAAACCGGTCACCTCGTCCCCACTCGTATGCGGATGGGTCGAGCCTCGCGCCGTCGTGGAGGTCTCGGCTTCTGCCCAAATCAGACACCTTGGCAGCGATTCGTCTGTTGCCGACCATGAAGAGGAGCACATTGTCGGCTTTGAGGTCGCGATGGGCGACGTGGCTTATGTGCATCTGATGCAGGCCGGAGACGACATCGCGGAAGACGCCGAGCTTGTGCAGCCAGCTGACCTGGTCCCGATATACGAGCAGGTCGACAAGAGCCAAGTCAGCGAGTTCCATCGCGTGAAACCGCACACTCAAGACGGTGCTCGCACCCTGGACGCTGATCGGCACGTCACTCACGCCTGAGGAATGGAGATCCACGATGTTGCTCTTGCCCTGGAGCGACTCGAGCAGACGGCCTTCGGTATCGAATTCGAGCACTGCTTCTGTCGAGCCTGCGTGCCCCAGCTTGAGCACCTTCACCGCGACAGGAACCTGGTCTTGCTGATCGAAGGCTTTGAACACGAAGGAGAAATAGCCGCGTCCCACTAGCTCCTCGATGCGGTAACGATTGCCGATCGTCATACCCAATAAGACGTTCGGATCGTCAGCCATACTTCGCCCTCAGCTCATCGAGCACCTCGGGATGCTGCCGGATGATCTCCATTACGTCCCCGGGGACGACCCCTGACGACAGCGCGAGGGTGTCGGCGTCGATCCCGTACACCCCTTCGGCCCGCTCGCGCAGATTGGCTGACGGCGGACGGGCACCGTTCTCGACCCGCGACAGATATGACGGGTTCACGCCCAAATCAGCCGCAGCGCTCCGCAGCGATTGCTGCTTGGCCTCGCGTGCCTTGCGGAGGACCTGTGCGATGCTCGACTGCTCGTTCACACGTGCAGCCTAAGCAGTGTTGACCAAATTGTCAACGGCGATGAGGAGTTCTGGGCAACCCGGGAGCGCTCAACTGGGAGTGTGGTCCACCACCATGGCAGCGAGCTCATCGGCCCCGCCCGGCGCCAGCCCGTAGCCGCCCGCCAACGCCGCTATGCGCGCCGGCCGATTAAGCCTGCTGGGCCAGCCGTCCAACCACCGATCGGTTTCGTTGCACACAGGCGCGAACTGCCACACGGCGTGCGCGAGGTCCAACATCGGCGTCGACACGAAGATCCCGTCCCAGTCGATGAATGCCACCGTCCGCCCGCCAGCGAACACGGTGTTGCGCGGGGCGACATCCCCTGAGCGCTCGCAACCTGTCCCGACCCGACCGCCAGGGGATCTTCGGCCAAGCCCGAGCCGGGAGCGAACCCCGCAACGTAGTCGTGATAGGACCGCAGCCTCCCCCGAGGCGAGTTCGCCGAGGCGCAGCCGCCAGCACTCCGCATCGGCCCGCACCCGCCCCTCGACCCAGATGGGCACCATCGAGCCGTCGTATTCAGTATCGAGGAATCGGGAAGCGCCGCCGAAGCCGGCTTCGCCGAGATGGATGAGCAACTGCCGCATGTGAGTGCTTGGGGGATGTCGAGGTCGATGCTCAGCGAAAGCTACTGTGCTCCTGCCAGCGGGAACGAAGTTCAAACCAGCGCCTCTTGGGCAGCATCCTCGTGGGCTCGGCGAAGCACCTCACTACGGCGTAGATACCGGATGCGTCGCTGCACGCGAGTACCGCGAGGCCTTGTATTCAGCGGGACAGAGAACGGGACGTCGGACGAGTCCCGAGAAGTCTCCAGGTACACCGCATCGAAACGGGGCTCCAACTCCGGCCGGCGACAAAGGTCCCTCGTGGCTTCAGCTCTCCAAGAACCGTCGAGCTGCACCTTCGATCCGCCGGGATAGACCCTGCTGGCCGGCCCAGCGGTCAAAGTTCTCCATCAGCACGGACTTCGCTTCGTCGCCCGACGGTAGCTTCGGCGCAGGTCCAGCCGTTGCGATCGCATGGTCCAAGACCTTCTCCAGCCACTTGGTGCCATGGCGAAGCTGGGCCTCAGACTGACTCGCGAGCCACCCGTCGTCGCAGTCGTTCGACTGGGACATGCCTTGCATGTCATGCCACAACCGATAGAACCGCTGATAGACCCCCGATGGCTCCTCAAGCAGGTCGCGTATCGCCGTCGAATCGAGCGGGTTCTGCGCTAGCAGCCCCTCTAGCGCATAGAGACCGGCGACGGCGATCTGGGCATTGTCGGACTTCAACAGGTCGTCGGGATGGGACATCGACTTGCTCCCTGGTCGCGAGTGCGCCTCAGGCCTACCATGCCCGGGAGAGACGAGCAATCACCTAGGCGGCTGGCGGGAAGGCTGTGCCTTGGATGTCTGCAAAGCGCGAAACCACAGGTCAGAAGCTTGCTGCCGTGGCTTGACTATTGTTTCCGACCAGTCTCCTAGAAGCCAGCGAACCGCCCAATGCGTTGGGACGTATTCCTCGTTCGGTATCTGCCGAAGCGACTCTTGTGCGCAATCATCCCGTACTCCACCAAAGGGCAGAGTGACCTACGCAGACGTTCGGAAGCTCCGGGAGCACAAGCACCGACCGAAGACCGTTGCGGGAGTCCAGTTGGACGCGCCCAGTCAATCGGGACGCGGCTCAAGGATCGCGGCCGAAACGATGCGTACGTCATCCTCGTCAAGGCCGCTGAAGATGCCCATCACGTACTGACCGATGAGTGCTCCGTCAGGGTCAGGCAACCGTTCGTTGGCCTCGCGTGCCAGGTTTGATGCTGCGACCGGCAGTGGGTCGATCTCGCTGCTGAGCGTCAATGTCAGGCACGCGCCGCGGGACGCAGCCACGAGATCGGATACGAGTTCGTAGGGAAGTCCTGCGAGCAGTGCAGCCGATAGCAGCGTGCCCGCGATTCGGGGTAGGCCGTCTTTGTCCGTGGCTCTGCACGCACCGAGTGTCGCTGAGAACAGCAAATGCGCCGCTTCGCTTGTGCGGCCATCGTCCCCCAGTTTGCTCAGTGCCTGGCGGAACCACCGGAATGTCTGGATTGGGTTGCTCCAGCTCGACGGACGCTCTAGGACGAATCCGACGCTGTCGACGCCGTCCTCTTCAGAGATTGCTTCAAGTTCGCCCCACGTCAATGGCACGTCCGCGACCCGTGAGCTGATCAGGCTGCGCTTGAAGTCGAGGTGGGAAGGCACGTCGGCCAGAACAGATGTGTCCGTCAGGGCCTCAAACAGTGCGAAGGTGCCAAAGGCAGGCACTCCGTAGTGCCGCGCCAATGCTCTCATCACGGCGTCATCCGTCCAGAGTGCACAGCCGCGATGCAATGCGACGCGGAAGGCAGCGTCCCATGGGGCGAGTTGACTCGGAACGTCGTCACTGTCAGGCGCGTGAAAACCAGCGCTCTCGACATGGGAGCAGCCGGCGGCGGCGGACAAGATGTCGGCGATGACACCCTGCGTCAGGCGTGCTTGCTCGGGATCAGACTCGGATACCCACAGGTTGCCGGTGGCGGGATGAATGCCCATGGATCCTGGTGCTGATGCCCAGGCCCTCACCTCGTGTTCGGCTGCTCGCAGGTCCGCGAGCAGTTCTGTCGGCACAAGAATCTCAGAGAAGCAGCGCATGATCGTGGGCGATCCGTTGAGGTGCTGCTGCCACAGCAGGATTCCACTCGTGTCGACGGCGACAGTGTCATCGAGCGCCGCTATCGCGTCCGCCCGTTCCTGTCGTCTGGTGTCTTCGTCGAGCGGAATCGCGACAAGCGCGCCGGCGGCTCCGCCGACCAGCATCATTGCGTAGGGCTTTCCCGACGCGACTTGCATCATGCCGAAGGGCATTTGTCCCAGCGACACCTTCTCAGCGGTTTCGGCTCGCTGGATCGAGCCAGGTCCGAGCGTGGCGCGCATTTCATCGATGAGCGTCTCGATGTCCGGGGCCTCGACTACGTAGAACAGCTCGCTCGTCGGAAACTCGCTCAAGAACCCGCCGACAAGAGAGTTCAAACGCACGGCTTGGTGCTCGCTCAGATCCAGCCCTTGGCTTGCCTCAAAGATCGAGGCCAAGACGGCGGCGAGGAACTCTTCGTCGCCTGGATGTGCCTCTGCAGTGTCAAGGAGCCAGTCGAGGGTTTCGAGTGACTGGTCGAACTTGGCGCGCAGGCTGGCTGTCAGCAGGCTCGACGAGCGGTCGTTCGCTACGACACTGTGCTCGCGCAAGTACCTATATGCCCGCTGCAGGTCGCCGTGCCGGACCAATGCGACGATTACACCCCATCGGAACTGCACCTCATCGGGGAATTCTGCGGCAGCAGCTTCGGCGCGCTGGAGCATCTCGCTCGGACCGGATCGTTGATTCGCGATCTCGAGCCGCTGTCCATGCAGGATCTTCCGCAGCGCCGTTTCGGAGGCGCGTGTCAATGCTGTCGTTACCAGCGGCTCTGCATCATCGAAACGCGATCTCTCCATCAAGAGTGCAGCTGCGAAATGCAAGAACTGCGGCGCCGTGAACCTCGTCGCAGCGGCTACGAAATGGTCGACGGCAGCGTCAAGTTCTTCGTGTTCCACAAGCACATGCGCGTACTGGGTGGCATGAATCGGAGACACCCACCTGTAGGGCCGAATCGAAGTCAGCGAGCTTTCAAGATCACCTCGTTCAAGCGCAGCGAACGACGCGAGCAGGGCAGCTTCGCTCGGCTCCTCTTGGAGTTCTTCATCAACGGCAAGTGCCTCGGAGAGGCCAAGCGAAGCCAAGCCAAACAGGGCCGCGGATCGCTCCACCTCGTTTGTTGCGAGGCTCATCGCACGATGCATCAGGTCGACCGCACCGGGATCGTTGTCGTGTCGTGCAAGCCAGGCCTCGATGAGGGTGCGGTTAAATTCGCTCAATTTCGACGTGTCGAGTTCCCGAAGCTCGTCGAAGCGCTCCAGCATTCCGAGCGCTCTTGCGAAATAGATGACTACCTCGGGATGGCGTGCCTCCTGCTCGGTGGCTTCCCCTCGAGGGGGCTCTGTAGCGAGAGCACAAACACCGTCTAAGTCACGAAGCAGGAGCTTGCAGGCAATCGCGACTGAGGCTGCTGGCCCCGAGGGGCCGTTCCACTGCCTGATCATGTCGCGGGCTTCCATGGCGAGCTCGGCGCCTTCTGCCGCTAGCCGCCCCAGGCGGGCGCTGTCGGTCCTCTCTTGCTGAGCAGCTACAGCTAGCCAGTGAGCACACAGAGTTCGCCACATCGAGAAATCGGGATACTCGCACATTGCTTCTCGCGCGAGATCGATTGCTTGATCTAGATCACCGTTTATCGCCACCGCATCGATGCGGACGCCCTTGGCGAATCTGGCGACCGCCGAATCGTCGGACTCGCACAGTGCGCTTTGCTCCAATAGCAATAGGACGAGAGGCATGTCTTCCTCCAAGACGGCGCGCGCAACGCGCACTAGCGCGTTGTCTTGCGACAATTGATCCAAGATGCGACCGGCGTCTGCGAAGTTGGTGCCACTGAATCGTCTCAGCGCTTCTTCGACCTGAAACAAAATCCGACGAGGCGATTCGCGTCGGATCGCAGTTGCGTAGGCCTCGTGCGGGTTGCCGAGATCGTAGGCAGAGACGAAGTGCCCGACTGTTTCCCATGCCAGATACGACGCTTGGGCCATCAAGGGCGAACGCCTCTCAGGGTGCTCCATGAACTCCGTAACCACGTCCGAGCGTCGATTCGCGGGCTCCGTCATCCAAGCCTTCAAGCTGTTGGCTACGACCTCCTCTCCTCGTTCGGAAAGCTCGCGTAGGCATCTTTCGACGAGCGGTGGCAGAAGGGCCGAGCGCCGACCCGAGTCGCGTGAGGAAGCGACGAGGCTTGCTTCGTGAGCCAAACGCGTCGCTTCTGGCGCTTCGAGTTCGTCGAAGTAGGCATCTCTGAGTGCCCGGCTGAGCCCATGGAGAATCGACTCCCAATCGTCGCCGAAGCTGCCACTCAGGGGGCGGCGAAAACGCAGCTTCAGAAGAGCACTTGTTTCCTCAACCCCGAGCTGATCCCGCTTCCGCAACGATTCCACGATCACCGGCTCGGCGAGTGCCTGTTTGATAAGGCGCCGCAGAAGCCTGGTCTGACGCGCGGACGGCTCTGCAGCGACAGCCTTGACAGCAGACCTCGACAGACGCCGCCTCCATGTTCTCTGCCGCACAAGCTTGCGCAACGGTCCCGCGAGCGACGCTGCCGCCTTGCCAGCCGCTGCGGTTCCGATCTCGACTCCAGTCATTTGTCCAATTCCTCCTCAGATTGCTTGTGGCTGCGTCCCTTTGAGTGGTGGGGTTTTGGGGTAGGCGGGGGTCCACTGTTTGGGGGGCCATCGGCGTGATCCTCGGTGAGAAGACATCACCGACTCATCGAGGAGGACACACCGATGGCCTTGTCCGATACTGCCACAG
>JAPOPC010000062.1 GCA_026713105.1 Acidimicrobiaceae bacterium | reverse complement strand
GGTGGGGGGGGCGGGGGGGGGGGGGGCGAGGGTCCCGTCTGCCCAGGCGACCGGGGGGGCCGCACCGTCGCGGATTCCCCTGCCGCCCCCGCCGCTGGTGACTGCTGTTCCTTGGGAGTGGCTCAGCGCAGGGAACAGGTCTCCCCCCCGCCCCCCCCGTCGGTCACCCTCTCTACACACAGCGCGCCGGCGCCCCGGGGGGGGGGGGGGGCAGGCGCCGGCGGGGCGGCGCCCCGGGGGGGGGGGGGGGGGGGGGGGCCCCCCCCCCCCCCGCCCCAGGCGCCGCTACAGGGCGTCGATGCCGCGCTCGCCGGTGCGGATGCGCACGACGCTGTTCACCGAGGTGACCCACACCTTGCCGTCCCCGATGCGCTCGGTGCGGGTGGATTCGACGATCGCATCCACGACACGTTCGGCCAGCTCGGTCGCCACCAGCACTTCGATGCGGACCTTGGGGATGAAGTCGACGTGGTACTCGGTGCCCCGGTAGGTCTCGGTGTGGCCGCCCTGGCGGCCGAATCCCCGCACCTCCGACGCGGTCAGGCCGGTGATGTCGAGATCCCTCAGTGCTTCGAGCACCATCTCCAGCCGGTGTGGCTTGATGACCGCTGTCACCATTGCGACCGAGGCCTCAACCATTGCGCCCTCCCGACTCACCCCCCAGCGTCGCACGCCGCAGGGCCGATTGCACGCCATCTGTCCGATGAATGGACGGCGGGCGCTAGTCTCTGGCCCGTCTTTGAGGGCCGGGCAATGCTACGGTCTCGCGCTTGTGGGCCTTCGGGTCCCGGCGCAAAAGGCCACCGTGGCAAGGGAGCGGCATATGTCTGTGGCGAATCGTGCGGAGAGTCTTCGTGAAGTTGATCTGTTCTCCGACTGCAGCAAGAAGGAGCTTCAGCACATCGCACGCAAGGCCGAGCAAGTCGATTTCACGGCCGGCGACAACATTGTCGAGGAAGGCAGCGGCGGTTCGATGGCTGGCTATGCCTTCGTGATCGTGCACGGCACCGCCGTCGTTCGGCGCAACGGGCGCAAGGTTGCCGAGATCGGGCCCGGCGAGTCCATCGGCGAGATGGCCCTCTTTGACGACGGCCCGCGCACCGCATCGGTCGTGGCCGCCACCGACATGGAGGCGATCATGCTCTCGCGCCGGGAGCTGAAGGGCATCATCGACAGCACACCGTCGGTCGCGCACAAGCTGCTGTCGGAGCTGGCCGGTCGCCTGCGCAAGGCGAATCGCAAGCTCTACGGCTGAACCGACCCACACATTCGGCTTCTCGCGGCATCGTGAGCCCGCCGACGCCATTGGCGTCCCTCGAAGTGCGCGCGGGCGAACCTCTTCGCCGCGGAGTCGTCAGCTAACTTCGCCAGCGTGAGCAAGCCACTCCTGCGGCCGCACCAGCTTGTGCTGGGCATCGGCATCGCATTCGCTGCAATCACCGCTGCCTCAGGCATTGCAGCGGCTGCCTTCGGATTCCACGAAGACACCGACGAAGCGCATCGCGAGGTGTTCGGCAATGTGCCGGGAGGCGTCAAGTTCGCGTTCTACGCCTTGACGTGCGCGCTGATCATCTACGGGGCATGGAACTTCGCCCAGCGCACACGCAATTGGCAGCGAGGTGCGCCCGATCGGCGCTCCACCACGGTCTCCAACGCCGGCCGGCGACTTCACGACTACCGCGGCGGCGTGCTCATGCAGACGCTGCTGCGCGACCCCGCAGCAGGCGTGATGCATGCGTTGCTCTACTACGGCTTCCTGGTGCTGCTGGCGGTCACTAGCACGCTCGAGATCAATCACCAGCTGCCCACGGCGGCGAAGTTCCTCGTGGGGCCGACCTACCAGGGCTTCAGTTTCGTCGGCGACTTGGCGGGATTGATCTTCGTCGTCGGAGCGGTCTGGGCCATCGTGCGCCGATATGTGGCGCGCCCGTATCGCATCCGGATCAAATCACGGCCCGAGCACATGGTCATCCTGATCGTGCTGGCGGCGCTGGGCGCCACCGGCTTCGTGGCCGAGGCCATGCGCATCGTGATCGACGGCCGACCGGCATACGAGCAGTGGTCCTTCATCGGCTACCCGATGTCGGCCGCATTCGACGGCCTTGCCAACATCCGAGGCTGGCACCAAGCCCTGTGGATTGCCCACGTGGGCTGTTTCATGGCCTTCTTGGTGATGCTGCCGGTCACCATGCTGCGGCACATGTTCACCTCGCCGCTCAACATGTACCTGCGTGACCGCGAGCGGCCCAAGGGCGCCATGCGGATGGTGCCCGACCTGATGGAAGCCGACGACATCGAGACCATCGGCGTGTCGGTGGTGAACGAGTTCACCTGGAAGCAGCTGCTCGACACCGACGCCTGCACCATGTGCGGCCGCTGCACAGCGGTGTGCCCGGCTCACGCCACGGGCAAGCCGCTCGATCCCCGCGAGATCGTGCTGAAGACGGGCGAGATCATGGCGGCGACCGGCGATCACGGCCAGGTGACGCCGCCGATCGGCACCGACGCCGAGATCACCGTGTCGGCCGATTCGATGTTTGAACGGATCTCTCACGACGAGCTCTGGGCGTGCACCACCTGCAGGGCGTGCGACGAGGCCTGCCCAGTCAATATCGAGATCCTCGACAAGATCCTCGACATGCGTCGCTACCTGACGCTGATGGAGAGCGAGTTCCCCGCAGAGCTGGGCACCGCATTCCGGGGCATGGAGAACAACGCCAACCCGTGGAACCTCAACAACGGCGAGCGGGCCGACTGGGCTGACGGCCTCGAAGTCGAGGTGGTCGATCCCGACGACGCGTTCGACCACGAGTACTTGTACTGGGTGGGCTGCGCCGGATCATTCGACGACAAGAACCGCCGGGTGTCGGTGGCCACGGCGAAGCTGCTGCAGCGCGCCGGCGTCGACTTCGCGATCTTGGGCCCGGGCGAGAACTGCACCGGCGACAGCGCGCGGCGCTCGGGCAACGAGTACCTCTTTCAGATGCTCGCCGCGGAGAACATCACTGCGCTGAACGGCATGGGCGTCCGCAAGATCATCACCCAGTGCCCCCACTGCTTCAACACGCTGCGCAACGAGTACCCGCAGTACGGCGGGAACTGGGAGGTCATTCACCACGCCCAGTTCCTCGAACAGCTCGTGGCCGACGGGCGGCTGGATCTGTCGCAGGCGCGGCTGGACGAGCGGGTCGTGTACCACGACTCGTGTTATCTGGGCCGCCACAACGACGTCTACCTGGCGCCGCGCAACGTCATCGGCAGCCTGGGCGGGGTCGAGATCGTGGAAGCCCCGCGCAACGGCACCAAGGGCATGTGCTGCGGGGCAGGCGGCGCAAGGATGTGGATGGAAGAAACCCTCGGCACCAAGGTGAACGACGAGCGCTCACGCGAGCTGCTCGACACCGGCGCCGACCGCATCGCTACCGCGTGCCCGTTCTGTTACATCATGATCGACGACGGCGTGAAGGGCCACGGCGTCGAAGACGACCAGGTCAAGGTCGCCGACATCTCCATCCACCTCATCGACGCCCTCGAAGCCGGCGAGGGTTGAGCTTCGCAGCGACTAACCGGCCGTAGAACAAGACGACGGCAGCGGGACCAAGCGGCCCGTCGAGGCCCCCGCAACCGCGCCCCCATCCGCAACAGCCCGATCTGCCGTAGCTTGATCGGTTGCGGTCGCACCGTCGGTCGTCACACGCGGCGACAAGGGGCGAAAAGTCGCGAAAAAACGAAAACAGACGAAAAAACGAAAACCCGCAAGAAGGCTCAGCCGCTACCGTGGGAAGCGTGCCCAATCCAGCGGTAAATCCCTTTGCGCCAACTTTCGGCGCACCGCCTCCGCTGTTCGCGGGCCGTGACGACATCCTGCGGCGGTTCGATTCCGCACTCGACACGGGACCGACGCACCCGGATTACACCCTGCTCATCACGGGCGAGCGCGGCACCGGCAAGACCGCGCTGCTGAACGTGCTCGAAGCCCGCTGTGCCGAGCGGGGTTGGCAGTCGATCACCGCCGCTGCGTCGACAGAATCGCTGTCCACACGCATCACCAACGAGGCCCAGCGCCTTCTCGCCGACATGGCGGCAGAATCTCGGCGACCCCGCCTCAGTTCGATCAGCGCACTCGGCGTAGGCATCGAGATGGTCGACGAGGGGCACCGTGATAGTGCACCGGCCGGGGCGAGCCTGTTGACCACTCTCGAGCGGTTGGCCGAGGCGCTCCAGGAAATCGGCGCCGGCCTGCTCATCACCGTCGACGAGTTGCACGACGCCGAGCGCGACGATGTACGCGACGTGGCGTCGGCAGTGCAGATCGTCACACGGCGCCAACAACGACCGCTCGCATTCGCAGCCGCCGCATTGGCCTTCATCGAGAACACGCACCTGGCCGACGTGAATATGACGTTCCTCCAGCGATGCGCCCGCGCCCGCTTGGATGCGCTCGATTCCGCGGACGCCCGCCGAGCGATTCGCCAGCCAATCCAAGACTCCGGTAGCGACATCGACTGTGACGCGCTGGACGAGGCAGTCGCCGCCACGCTCGGCCATCCCTACATGATCCAGCTCGTCGGGTTCCATGCATGGGAGATGCGGACGAACGCCGCTGCTTCCGTCAGCGTTGCAGACGTCCGTGCGGGCATCGTCGAAGCCGACCACGCGATGGTCGGCCAGATCGCCGGTCCCATCTGGAATCGGCTCTCCGCCATGGACCGCAGATTCCTCGTGGCCATGCTCGATGACCGTGATGATTCCGCGCTGTCGGACATCGCCGACCGAATCGGGCGTGACCTGCAGTACACACGTGTCTACCGCCGCCGCCTCCTCAGCGTCGGCGCAATTGACGACCGAAACGGGGCCCGCGTCGCCTACCGCCACCACGCGCTCAGAAAACGCGCCCAAAATGCCGTCCTGGAAGACCCCAACCTCTCCCCAAGTAATCGCTGATCCACCGCGGGCGAACCATGCTTGCGCTTCACGTTCGGGGCTACCCCGCTGTTGGAAGCTGCGGTAGCAGCCCGAAGGCTCTGGTCGTCTCGCAAGTTACGAGTTTGCCTGACGTTAAGAGCTTCAGCGGGTCACAACGAACGTCCAGGCCCCTCGGGAGGTCGCCTCATCGGATTTTCTAGGATGTTTTGGTGCCGTCGCTGGCAGAGCTGCTGGAACTGACTGATGATCAGGCACGTGCCGAGTGGGGTCGCGTCCTGCAGCGAGAATGGCGGTCGCAACAAGAGCCGTACCGTCCGGTTGAACTCGTCCTGTGCTGCGCGCTGTTTCGCGCCGTCGATCCGCATCGCTTCGGCGGACAGAACATCCATCTGGTGCCAGACGAAGTCACTCGATTAGCGAACTTGTTCAAGCGGTCTCCCAAGTCGATCAACATCAAGATGCTCAATCTCGACGGATCACGCGCGAATGGCGCCGCTTGCGACGTGCCGTTCTATGACCAGATGGGCGCGGACCCGGTCCACTTTGGCGCGCTCTACGAACGTGTCGTGCTGGCAGCACGGCAGATGGGCATTGGCCCAGATCGTCTGCCTGACTTCCTCGACAGCGACACGACGGACGCGGCAGCGCTGCTGGGCCAAGACGGACTGCCTCATCGCCCGCTCAGCGAAGCGGTGGAGGTTCTGGCGGCCAAGCTCAGGGCGCGGCAGCTAGCAGCCGACGACGGTCAGACGTTCCGCGTCGCCGAACAACAAATTCGGCTCGGACAGCATCGGTTCGCTAGAGAGGTGCTCGGGAATTACGGACATCAGTGCGCATTCTGCGAATTCGCGCCGAGGTCACTCCCGCGCAAACGGCTGCTCATCGCGTCCCACATCAAGCCATGGGCCGCCTGCAACGGTTCCGAACGGCTCGATGCGTCAAATGGGATCGCTGCATGCCCCATGCACGACACCGCTTTTGAGAGGTTGTCCCGGGAGTTGTTGAAGTAGAGGGGTGGTGGTCCCTCTCCGGGCGGTGCCGTTGGGGCATCGTCTGGAGAGCTTCGTAACAACTCCAAGAGAGGGACCACCTGATGAAGAACGTAGATGGATCGGCTGTGCG
>JAPOPC010000019.1 GCA_026713105.1 Acidimicrobiaceae bacterium | reverse complement strand
GCTCAAGCACGCCCGCCAGCTGCCCGTCGGTGAACGAGCCACCGAGCGCAGGATCGGCGCCGGCGACCCGAGTAGGGACAGCGAACGCAGGGGCGCAGGGCGGCTCATCGGGGTAGCCCGCGATCGCTGCCTCGATCGCACCGACGTCGACGAGCGACAGTGATTCGGCGCGACCCCAAAGGCGCTCAGGCGTGAACGCCTCGCCGACCGTGACCCCTCCCGGGTACGGCTGGCTCGCGAGCCAGACGACATAGTCGTCGACCGGCCGGCCCGCGGCCTGGTACTCGTGCAGCATCTCGGCGATCCGAACGAACACGCCAGTCATCGTCGATTGCGCACCCGGCCGTCGAACCAGCGTGCTGTCCATGATGTACGCCGCGTGCAGGAGCGGGTGGCCCTCCGAGGCGACGCCGGCGATCGCGCTGCCGCCGAGCGAATGGCCGACCGCGACCGTCGGTCGGCCGATGTGGTTGAGCGCCGCCGCGACGTCGGAGGCGTAGCCCGACTGCAGGTAGCGGTCGGCCCGGTCGGACGCGCCGTGGCCGCGGAGGTCGAGCCGGGAACACCGGAACCGGTCAGCGAGGTCGGCCACGACGTCGTCCCACATCTCGGCCGCGCTCCCGAGGCCATGGACGAGGAGCACGTCGGGACCGGCACCGTCCTCGACGAGGGCGAGCTTGAGGCCGTCGTTGTCGACCCGATGAGCGGCCGTCATCAGAACAGGTCGCCCAGCGCGCCGACCCCGTCGTCGAGCTCGCCGAAACCCAGGTTGTCGAAGAAGACAAAGACGATGTTGGTCACCGGGGCGGATCGTAACATTCGTGATGAATGTGGCTTCTAGCTATGGTTTCGCCATGACGTCAGACCCCGAAGCGCAGCAGATCTTCGCGGATTTGCGCCACGCCGCGAGCACGCTCTTCCGGGCGCTCGGGCTCGATTCGGGAGGACCGTCTTGAGTCGCCCGAACGTCCTTCTCATCATCACCGACCAACACCGCCCCGATCATCTCGGTTTCGGCGGCAACCCGATCGTGCAAACGCCCACGCTCGACGCGTTGGCCGCGCGCAGCATGCAGTTCACGAACGCGTTTGTGGCCAACCCGCTGTGCCAACCGAACCGGTGCTCGATGCTCACGATGCGCTACCCGTCGGTGCACGGCACCCGTCACAACGGCATCGCGCTCGACTGGGACGCGAACACGTTCGTTCGGCGCCTGCGGTCGAGCGGCTACCGAACCGGCCTCGTCGGCAAGGGCCACTTCCAGAACTTCGAGCTGTTCCCCGAGATCGCTCGGCGGCAATTCGACTTCTCCCACGACGAGCAGGCTCGCCTCACCGGCCTGCCTGGGACCGACGGGTGGGATCGCTACGAGTCGATCGCTGGTCACCTCGCTGAAGACATCGTGTTCCCCGACGACTACTACGGGTTCGACCATGTCGAGATCGTCTCGAACCATGGTGACCAGTGCACCGGCAACTACGTCGGATGGCTCCGTGAGAAGGGCCACGACTGGCACGACGTCGCCGGCCTCGACAACGCCGAGTGGACGCTTCCCGAATGGGACCAGGTCCGCAAGCCGTCGATGCCGCCCGAGCTCTACCCGACGACCTACGTCGCGGAACGGTCGGTCGACTGGATCGAGTCACGCGCCGGCGACGACGGGCCGTGGTTCCTCCAGTGCTCGTTCCCCGACCCCCACCACCCGTTCACCCCGCCTGGCGACTACGCCCACATGTACGACCCCGCCGACGTCGAGGTCCCGCGCACGTTCAACGACCCCCACACCCGTTCGGCCGCGCACATCCAGCGCATCGTCGGCGGCCGGGGCAATGTTTCGAGTTCGCCAGACCTGCAGGCTCCCGACGAGCACCAACTCCGCCACGCCATGGCGTTCGAGTACGGCGCGATCACGATGATCGACGATGCGGTCACCAACGTGCTCGGTGCGCTCGAACGCTCAGGGCAAGCCGACGACACGATCGTGATCTTCACGTCCGACCACGGCGACATGTTCGGCGACCACGGCCTGCTGCTCAAGATGTTCGTGCACTACGACGGCGTGCTGCGGGTGCCGTTCACGATCACCGGCCCGGGCATCGGTGCGGGCACCACCGACTCGCTGTGCAGCACCCTGGACCTGGGCGAGACGGTCCTCGACCTGTGCGGTGTCGACAGCTACTACGGCTCCCAGGGGCTGAGCCTCACCCCGATCCTCGACGACCCGACGGTCGAGCTGCGCCACGAGCTGCTGATCGAGGAGGACCAGATCCGCGATGGGATCCGCGCCGGCGTGCAGCCGCGCATGCGCACGCTCCTCACAACCGAGGCCCGGATCACGCGCTACCAGAACCTCGACTACCACGATCTGTACGACCTCGAGAACGATCCCGACGAACTCGAGAACCGGTGGGACGACCCGTCGAGCGCTGGTCTGCGGACCGAGATGGTCGAGCGACTGGCCGAGATGATGATCGCCTGCGCGAACCCCAGCTACCGGCCGAACTACATCGCCTGATGAAGAAGCAGGTCGTGATCGTCGGCGGCGGACCCGCCGGAGCGCTGCTCCTCCACATCCTCCACCGCGCCGGGATCGATGCGATCGTCCTCGAGCGGCAAACCCGCGAGTACGTCCTCGGGCGCATTCGGGCCGGTGTGCTCGAATGGGGCACGGTCGAGCTCCTCCGTCGGCACGGACTCGGTGCCCGCATGGACGAGGTCGGCACCCCCAAGGACACCATCAACATCGCGTGGAAGGGCTCCGAGCTGTTGAGTGTCGACACGCACGAGCTCCTCGGCAAGCGGATGATGGTCTACGGCCAGACGATGATCCAAGAGGACCTGTACGCGGCCTCCGACGAGGCCGGGACCCATCTCGTGTTCGAGGCGGAGGACGTCGCGCTTCACGACATCGACACCGACTCGCCATGGATCACCTACCAACACGACGGCACCGAGGTCCGGATCGACTGCGACTATGTCGCGGGCTGCGACGGCTTCCACGGCGCCAGCCGGCCGACCATCCCCGCATCGATCCGCCGAGAGATGATCAAGGAGTACCCGTTCGGCTGGCTGGGCGTTATGGCCGAGACACCTCCCCTCCCGATGCTCATGTACGCCAACCACGAGCGCGGGTTCGCCCTCTGCTCCAGCCGCAACGCCAACCTCGCCCGGCTCTATGTGCAGTGCCCGCTCGACGACACGGTCGACGATTGGTCCGACGATCGGTTCTGGGACGAACTGTTCGCCCGCATCCCGCCCGAGCAGGCCGCCCAGATCACCCCCCAACCCACGATCGAGAAGTCGATCGCCCCGCTGCGCAGCTTCGTGTCCGAACCGATGAGCCACGGCCGACTGTTCCTCGCCGGCGATGCCGCCCACATCGTGCCGCCCACCGGGGCCAAGGGACTCAACCTCGCCGTGTCCGACGTCCACTACCTCTCGGAGTCGCTGATCGCCGCGTTCAACGGGAACCCGTCGGGGCTCGAGCGCTACTCCGAGATCGCTCTCCGCCGGGTGTGGGGCGCCGTCCGGTTCTCGTGGTGGCTCACCGGCCTCCTACATCGATTCCCCGACCAGACCGACTTCGACCAGCGGGCCCAGGAGCAAGAGCTGCTCTACATCACCGGCTCGGAGGCCGCCCAGCGGTCGCTGTCGGAGCAGTACGTCGGCCTGCCGTTCGAAGACGTCGTCACCGCTTGAGGGCGGCTCGGTCGCGTGCGGAGCCGGCAGGGAAGGTCAGCACGACGGAGCTGCGGCGCTCAGCGACGACCGACGCGAGCCCGCGCCGCAGCCGGCGTCTCGGCCTGTTTGCGCCGAAGAATCGCTTCCTTGCGTTCGAGCTTGACCGGTACCCCCTGGTTGTCGCCCGCGGGGAGCATGTCGGGCGGGTAGATCGCCACCTTCTGCTTGTCGGCGATGCGGCCGCCGTTCATGTCGAGCTCGCGGGCGTTGGTGCCCTTCTCGGGCTCGATGGTGCGGCCGTCCTTGAATTCGAGGTCCCACCACCACTTCTTGATCGGGTTGATCGAGCCGTTGCCGACCTTGTCGTCGAGGTTGGCGATGAACTTACGGGTGAAGGGCAGCTTGATCGCCGACCACAGAAACACCCGTTCCGCGAGCACGCCTTCGATGTTGAACGGGCACGTCTTCATGCAACGCCCACACGCCGAGCCCCTCATGTTGCCGAGGCGGTACTTGGTGCACTTCTCGACATCGGGCTTCCACATCTCGTACCCGTTGAACATGATCTTGTCGCCGAACTCGATCGCCCCGCACGGGCACTCGCGGGCGCACTTGGTGCACTTGTTGCAGAAGTCCTGGAGCCCGAAGTCGATCTTGCGATCGGGGGTCAACGGCATGTCGGTGGTGAGCACGACCGACTTGAACCGCGGTCCGACAAATGGGTTGAGCACCAGTTCGCCGATGCGGCTCAGTTCGCCCAGCCCCGCTTCGAGTACCAGCGGGATGTGCAGCACCTCACTGTCGCGGTTGGTATGGCTTCGAGAGCTGAAGCCAAGCGATCGGAGATGTTCGGCCATGAGGCCGGCGATCTGCGCGCCGCGCATGTAAGCGCGCATCGACTGGGCGCCACTCACCCAGTCGTCACCACTCGCGCCCTCCATGGTCTCGTAGCCCTGGTCGAGCAGGATCACGACGCCGTACTTGTGGCGTGGCGTGATCACTTCGCCTTTGCCGTTGTGCGAGTACCAGGCATACTCCGGCACCTCGCACACGCCGACCATGTCGCCGCCGAGGTGATGGGCGAACGCCTTCAGCGCGTCGGCGTTGCGATCCGGATCGCTGGTGCCCGGCGCGCGCTCGGGGGCGACCTCGCCATCCTGATACGGCACCATCTCGCCGATCTGTTGGATGTAGGCCTGCGCCTGCGGCGTCTTGTACGAGAAAACCGCCAATTCCTTCTGAAACTTCGGCCCCATGTCGCCGTGACCCGCGCGCGGAAAGCCCCCGGCCCGCACTGGCACCCGCTCGATCTCTTCGGGGATCACCAACGTGGTCGCCTCGGGGACGCGCTTGATGCGCTCCATCGGGTAGCGGCCCATGTGCAGCGGACGGTGGTCGCCGTTGAGCCGGCCGAGGCCCGCCCGGGTGCCACCTCGGCCGAGCAGCCATCCGAGCGAGTGGGTCGACCGCAGCTTGGCGGCCAGGCCGCGGCGAGCGAGCGGAGCGTCGGGCGTGATCTCCATGTCGGTGGACACGACCGAGAGCGAGAATCCGGTCTTGATGAAGGGGGCGCGGAGTTCGCCACCGACCGCTTCGATGAGCCCGCACTGCAGCGCCACCTTCTCGATGTCGACGTCCGAGATTGTCGGGGTGTGGGCCACCGCGTCGAAGCCGATGCGGCGGATGTAGCCGGCGATCAAGACGGCGAGCTCGGCGGCACGCAAGTCGGCGTTGACCTGTCGGGTGCCATCGATCCAGTCGTCGCCGGGCTGATCGCGCCCGACGGTGCGGGCGTGAGCCACCAGCGTGACCACGGCAAAACCGTGGTCGCGGGTCTCGCCCGTCCAGGCGTCTGCGGTGAGCACGCCGCACCCCGTCATGTCGGCATCGAGGAAGTAGAGGCCGCCCTTCAGGTTGTCGGCCCGCTCCTGGGGGTCGTCCGGAATCGGGGCTCGCTCGGACACGTCGCCCGTGCGCTGTTGGTCGAAGAGGTCGAGGTAGAGCTCGTAGGCATGGCTGGCAGACAGCGGCCCTTCGGGTCGGGCCTCGGCGGGACGAACGCCCGCGCCGGCGACAGGCGCGGCGGGGTCGGTAAGCCGCGGAAGTCGCTCGAGCGGGTACGGACCCATGCCGGTCGGACGCTTCTTGTGTGAAAAAAGCTTCACTGGCCCCCCTGCATGACCCGTCGTCGGGACCGACTTTAGTCGCTGACTAGGTTCGAACACTCGGCGTCGCGGATCGTGTCCAACATAGATGGCAAGGCGTCTGACATCCGCGCCACGATGTGGGGGACGCCGGCGCACTCGCCGAAGCGGCCACGGGCGAGTGGACCAACCACGCGGAGCCGAGGATTCGATTCACCCGAGGCGTCGACGGCTGAGGACAGGTCATCGATGCTGAGGCCGAGGCCGTTGCGGTCGGGCGTGACGACACCCCGAGCGACCAGGTTGGCGAGCAACGGGTCACCGCTTGCGCGGGGCTTGCGTTCGGGCCCCGTGCAGTTGACCACTACATCGAACGTCTCGGCGACCTCGACGCCATCATTTCGGCGCCGGCGCACGATCTCGAAACCGTCGTCACGAACCCGGGCCGCGGTGAGCCGGGATGCCTCCACCGTGAGCGAGCCATCAGCGAGCGCCGCGGCGATGACGCGTTCGGTCTGCGGCGGATAGCGGAATCGATGCACTTCGTACCAGGGGGCGAGGTGACGCACGAAGCGCGCCTGCTCGCCAGGAGCGAGATTCGGCCACACCACATGCGCCGCGTCACGGACTGCGTCGAATCCGCCGTGCCACGAGCCGCCATCGGCGACCGCCGCGGCGATGTCGGCCCGGACACTGCGGAGGAGGTCCCGCACCGTGGTCGCGTCAGGATGACGGTCGAGGAACGCCGGCGACCGCGTCGTGAGGGTGTCGATGATGTCGCCACCAGGCCCGCCGAACTCGGCAGGCAGCGAACGTGGCATGAGCCCTCGTCGCGAGAGCGCGGAGACGGCAACGTCGGGGCGGTCTCGGCGAATCGTGACGGCGATGTCGGCCATCGTCAGCCCGGTGCCCACGATGAGCACTCGACCCACCGGGGGTACCGCGGCCAGTGCAGCCGGCTCCCAAGGGTTGCCGATGAACCCCGAGGCGCCGTTCAGCGGCCGCAATGCCGGCGGGACCGCCGGGGGCGCATTGCTCGTCGTGAGCACGGCGAGATCGGCATCGATCGGGTCGTGCTGGTGGAGCTTCACGCGCACGCCACGTGCCGACACGTCGAGGTCCACCACCCGGTCGCGGCGATGAGTGATCACACTCCCCGACGGGTTCGACGCTGCTGCGGCCTTGAACTGCTCATTCAGGTAGGTACCGAAGTCGTGGCGCCGAGCGAACACGACGTCCCCGTGAATTGACTCGGGGTCGCGCTCGAGTGCGCCACACTCGGCGTGCCAACGGGTGAATTGCGAGGTGTCGGCGAGCTGCAGGAAATGGATGACGCTCGGTCCGTTGAGGCGATGGTCGGGATCGTCGGTGCCGTAGGCGACCCCGCGACCGACCGACTCCGCCGGTTCCACGACCGTGATCGCCAACGGTTCGGGGGACGCCGCCGCCAGATTCACCCCAACGGCGACTCCGGAGAAGCCGCCGCCGATGACGACGACCCCGCGCATCAGCCGGGAGGCTCGAGGCTGATGTTGTGGGACCCCTCGGGCGCCCAGATCCCGTCCTCCCAATTGCGGAGGTAGGGGGACAGCGGCCGCAGATCCGGGACCCGGAGCCACAGCCGCCACAGCAGCCGGCGACGCTCGGGCTCGGGCCAGTCCTCGAACCCGGTTCGGGAGTGCATGCACACGGCGTTGTTCAGGAACTGCATGTCGCCGGGTTCGAACGCCATCGAGAGGTGGAACTCCTCACAGATGTCGTTGAGGACTTCGATGGCCTCACGAGCCTTCGGGGGGAGCGGCGGCGAACCGGGCAGCGCGTGGCCCTTTTCGATGTGCTTAACCCCGCTCGCCACCGACAGCCGACCCTCAGTCGTGTCAAACACCGCGGCCGGATACCACTCATCCTGCCTGGGGCCGACCTCACCCATCCGGCTCCAACGCAGCGGTTGGGTCAGCGCCCGGGCCAGGTCCGGGTGCCGCTCCCACAACACATTGTGGGCGTGGAGGGAGCTGGCGACCTTCGACTGACCACCGGACTTGGCCGGTCGCAGGCACAGCAGGCCGACGGCGTCGCACTGGTCGGCGTGGTAGTACATCGTCGCATTGGTCTGATACGCCCGGTGCTTGGGGTGGTCGAGGTCCTTGCCGAGGTCAGCGACGTGTCCGACCATGTCGCCGCTCGGATTGTTGGCCAGCGGCCGCCCGAGCGCGGAACCGATCGTCCAGTAGGCGACGAGGACCGTGAGCCGGTCCCAGTCGTCGACCGGGAGCCCCCGCACGACGACGAACCCGAGTTCGTCGCCGAGCCGGTTTCGGACATCGGCGGCAACCTCCTCGACCAGGTCGACCGGCAACTTGACGGTCGCGGTGTCCAGGAGCCGCGACGGATCACCGTCGAGTTCGTCGGCCACGGCCGACGCCGCGGTCCCGAGCGCGGCGATGAGGGCATCGGACAGTCGGAGGACCCAGTCGTCACGGTCGACGAGGTCGGATCCCTTCCAGACGGCTGGGTCGGAGACGGCGTGAGGGCTCAGCGTCATCGGAACCTCCGTACCGGATGAATGTCGGGCAGTCGATGGTCATGAAGCTTCGACCAGGCCGTTCTCGTCGAACAAGGGCATGTCCTCGGGCTTGGGATCGAAGTAGTCGGGGTCGTTGTCGATGTCGAGGACTCGCCGGTACTTGAGCGCCGCCTCGATGTTCTCGTTCCATCGTTCCTCGGGGAACTCGTACATCATCTCGACGACCGTGCCGTCGGGGTCGCGGACATACAGGCTCTGGCTCATGCCGTGCTCCATGCGGAACTGAATCGGGTAGCCAGTGTCGACCACGTGGCGAACCTGCTGCTTCCACGTCTCGAGGTCGGGATAGGTCCACGCGAAGTGGTTCAGGCCGGGGGTCTGCAAGGGCCCGGTCGGGATCGGGAGCGAATCGGGGTCCTTGGCTGGACTCAGCGCGATGTCGTGGTGGGTGTGACCGTGGGACCGGTAGAAGCGCAGGAACCGCGGCTGCCCGGGGCCGCCTTGTGTGCCGCAGTGCTCGAGGCGCATCACCCGGGTCCAGAAATCGTGCGACTTCTCCATGTCGCGGACGTTGAGCACCATGTGGTTCACGCCGTTGGCACCGCCGTAGACGCCGCCGAGCGTGGCGACCTCGCTCGACCCGTCGTCCTCCCACTCACGGAAGGTTCTGTCGAGGTTGCCGGCATCGTCGCCGGGGGAAGAGGATCCTTGAGCCATGGGGTCAGGGTAGTCCTGGCACCACAGTCCTAGTCAAAGACTAGATTGGGTGGGCGATGCCCGCAGAGGCCCATCACCGCGAAGCCCGCGTTCGGGGGCCGGATGCCGTTCGGGCACGGCTGCTGACTGCGGCGACCGAATTGTTGGCCCAACGAACACCGTTCGACGTGACCGTGCGCCAGATCGCCGAGCGAGCCGGCGTCAACCACGGGCAGATCCATCACTATTTCGGATCCAAGGACGGACTGGTCGCAGCGACGATCGCCGATGGCGCGGCGCGCTACCACCAGGACCGCATGCACGACGGTCAACACTTTCCCCTGCCGCTCGATGCGGCCACCCGGCCGGCCGGGTGGCGCACACTCGCTTACCTCGCAAGCACTGGGGCGTGGCGCCAACCACCGTTCGAACCGTCGCCGGTCGTCGGCTGGCTGGCGCATCGGCGGGCCGACGACATCGGGCGCCCAGCAAACGACCCCGAGGTGATGGCGGTCACCGCGGCCACTACTGCACTGCAGCGCGGCTGGTGGATCTTTCGCGACATGATCCTCTACGCGCTTGCCCCGTTCGACCCCGACGTCGACGCGATCTGCGAGGACCTTTCGACGCGATCGATGCGACTCGTCGACCCGATCAAGTCAGAGGTCGACGAGCCGGCCGATGTGCCCGAGGCGCCAACCGTCGAGCCGGCACTCGAGCACGACCGCGGCCCTGAAGCTGTGCGGGCCAAGCTGATCTCCGCCACGACGGCGCTCCTGCTCGAAGCCACGCCGTCCGCCATCACCCTGAAGGACATCGCAACCGAGGCGGGAGTCAATCATGGCCAGGTGCACCACTACTGCGCGTCGAAAGAGCACCTGATCGCGAGCTGCATCCAACGCCGAGCCGCCGCCTTGCTGGCGAGCGGCGCCGCCGAGGCGAACATCGTGCCGATCCACGCCGAACGCCGTCTTCCGCTGTGGCGCACGCTCGCGCACCTCGCCGCGACCGAAGAATGGGATCACGAGGCTTACACCCACTCGCCCATGGTCGCCCGCATGGTCGAAACGGTCGCTGAGCGCACGGGCCGCGCCACGACCGATCCAAGCGTGCACGGCCAGGTGGTCGCCGTCCACGCGCTCGACCTCGGCTGGGGCATCTATCGCAACATCATCGAGTACGGGCTCGAGCCGCTCGGTGGCGACCTCGTGGCGATGCGCCGGTATCTCGCCGCCCTCTCCACCCAACTCGTCGACCCCGACGTCTACACACCGCAACCAACCCGAGGATCACCCTCATGACCGACACCGCTGCTTCCGCCAAGCTTCGTTCGATCGACCACCTGTTCGCCCGCGATTGGGTCCAGCTCTCCGAGCGGGTCCACGTGGCGGTCGGCTATGGCGTGTCCACCTTCTCGTTCGTTGTCGGCGACACCGGTGTCGTCGCCGTCGACTCCGGATCGGTGCCGGCCCTGTCGACCGAGGCGATCGCCGAGCTCCGCAACCACACTGATCTGCCAATCGTGGGACTCGTCTACACCCATGGCCACCCGGACCACACCGGCGGCGCACCCGCGTTCCTTGACGAGAACCCCGACATCGAGATCTGGGGCAACGTTCGCTTCGGCGACGAGGCGCGGCGCTTCGCTCGCAACGGCGCATCGATCGCGCAGGTTCGCGGCAAGCGCCAGGCCGGGTTCTTGCTGCCGCCCGAGAAGCGGATCAACAACGGCATCGCACCGGCGATCTACCCGAAGGAGGGCGCGCTGGCGGGTGGGCCCGGGGGCGGCCCCGACCGTCGCACCTTCCCCACCAAGACGTTCGACGCCAACGGAGTCGTGGAACTCGGCGGGGTGACCCTCGAAGTCACGTCGAACCCGGGCGAGACACAGGACCAGATCATGACGTGGTTCGCTCAGGACAGGGTCGTCTTCGCCGGCGACAACATGTATCGGTCGTGGCCCAACCTCTACGCGATTCGCGGCACGCAATACCGCGATGTCCGCGACTGGTGCGAGTCGGTCGACCGCATGCGGGAACTCAAGGCCGAGCATCTCGTCCTGGGCCACACCACGCCCTTCTCCGGCGCCGCGGAGGTCGACGAGGCGATCGGCACCTACAGCCGAGCGATGTGGCACGTCTACAACGCGACGATCGAGGGGATGAACGCGGGCAAGACCCCCGACGAGCTGGCCCATGAGGTGACGTTGCCGCGCGACCTCGCCGACAACCCGATGCTCGGCGAGTACTACGGGAACGTCAGCTGGAGTGTGCGGGCGATCTTCACGGGCGTGCTCGGCTGGTTCGACGGCAACCCCGCAAGCATGAACCCGCTGCATCCGGCCGACCGAGGTGGCCGCATCGCCGAGCTCGCGGGTGGTCCCGATGTCTTGTTCGAGCGGGCCCAAGCCGCGTTGGAAGATGGTGAGGCCCAGTGGGCGGCCGAGCTGTGCGACATGGTGATCGCGCTCGACCATCGCACCGCCGAGGCGAAGAACCTGAAGGCCGACGCGATCGACGAGCTCGCCTACAACCTCGTCACCGCCACCGGCCGCAACTATCTCCACACCAGCGCGCAGGAACTGCGCGAGGCCGCCGCAACGCCGTAACCCCTAGGACGCCGCGTGCTTGCCGGGCTCCCACCCCATCCCGCCGAGGACCTCCGTCGCGAACTCGACCGGCGCCGCTTCGGTCTCGGTGGCGACGCTGTCGTTCCAGCAGGTGAGGAACCCGAACAGGGAGATCATCGCCATGAGGTCGACCAGTTCGGCCTCGACGTAGCCGACCTCGCGCAGCCGATCGAACTGTTCTGGTCCGGCCATGCTCGGCCGCTGCGCCGCGGCAAACGCGAGGTCGAGCGCGGCCCGCTCCCTTTCGTCGAAGAGGTCGGAGGTCTGGTACTCCCAGATCGCGCGGATCTTCTCGGCATCGACGCCGTGGCGCGAGAGGTTCTTGGCCGCGTGGCTCTGGCAGTGCCGGCACCCGGCGATCTTCGACGTGAGCTCGGCCACTATGAACATGGTCTGCATCGGCACGGTCGACGACCCGCCGATCGATTGCTGGAGGTTCTGCACCGCCTTCGCAACCTCCGGGCGGCGGGCCAGCGTGAGTTGCGCATTCGGGTAGTAGCCGCTGCGCTCGTACGACGCCTCCATCCGCTCCCGCATCTCGGGCGTGAGTTCGTCAAGGGTGAGGGGCTGGATATTCGGCATCAGAAATCGCCTTTCAGAAAGCTCGAGACGAGCGTTTGGAATTCCTCTGGACAAGCCGCATGTGTTCCGGCCTAATCTAGTCCTCGACTAGATTTTGTTTCTCGGGGGATCCATGGACGTCAGCGGGAAGAACATCGTCATCACCGGAGGAGGCTCCGGTATCGGCGAAGGCATGGCGCGCCGCTTCGCCGCCGAAGGCGCGGCGAACATCGTCGTGGCCGACCTCGATGGCGACAATGCCCAGCGAGTCGCCGAAGAGGTGGGCGGCCACAGCATCACGTGCGACGTCAGCGCCGAGGCCAACGTCGTCGCCATGATCGCGGCCGCCAACAATCACATGGGCCACATCGACATGATGGTGTCCAACGCCGGCATAGCGGGTGGTCGCGGTCTCGACACCCCGAGCGAACTCACCCAGAAGATGTTCGACATCCACGTCAACGCCCACATCTGGGCCGCCCGTGAGGTCGTTCCCGGCATGATCGAACGGGGCGGCGGCTACCTGCTCCACACGATTTCGGCCGCTGGTCTGATCTCAGGCCCGACGCCGATGCCGTACGTCACCACGAAGCATGCGTCGTTTGGCTTCTCCGAGTGGTGCGGTATCCACCTCAAGCCGAAGGGCGTTGGCGTGTCGACCCTGTGTCCGACCATGGTCATCACACCCGGCTTCGCCCCGCCGAAGCCGCCCCCCGGCGTTGAGCCGCCCAAAGACCTCGCACCGCCGATGAGCGTCGAGGAGTGCATGGACGCCCTCATGGATGGACTGGCCGAGGAGCGTTTCATCATCCTCCCCGAACCGGGCGTCGCCGACATGTGGGCGGCCCGCGGCAACGACTACGACGCATGGATCGGCCAGATGGGCGCCATGTTCGCAGGCACACCACCACCGGGAGCAAGAAGCTGACATGCCTGATGTCGAGAAGAAGAGCGTCCAGCACTTCATCGACGGCGAATTCGTCGACAGCGCCGACGGCGCCACCTTCGAATCGATCAGTCCGATCGACAACGAGGTGGTCGCCGACGTCGCGCTCGGCGGCGCCGAAGACGTCGACCGGGCGGTTCGGGCCGCACGACGGGCATTCGAAGAGGGGCCATGGCCGCGCATGTCGGCAGCCGAACGCGGCGCGATCCTGTACAGGCTCGCCGACCTGCTCGAGGCCAACCGCGACGAGGTCGCGAACTGGGAAACCCTCGACACCGGCAAGCCGATCATGGCGTCGTCCACCCGCGACATCCATGGAACGACCGAGCGGTTCCGGTTCTTCGCCGACTACGCAAAGCAGTCGCTCGATCACGGCGACCACTTCGACAATCTCGAGACCAACCAGAGCACCATCGTCGTGAAGGAGCCGGTCGGCGTCGTCGGGGCGATCGCTCCCTGGAACCTGCCGCTGCCGATGATGGGATGGAAGCTCGGCCCGGCGCTCGCGTTCGGCAACACCGTCGTGGCCAAGCCGTCGGAAGACTCGCCCATCACGACGTCACTTCTGGCGGAGATGTTTGCCGAAGCCGGGCTCCCCGACGGCGTCGTCAACGTCGTCAACGGCTTCGGACCCGCCAGCGCGGGCGGCGCGATCGTCGACCACCCCGGCGTCGACGCCATCACCTTCACCGGGTCGGGCACCGCAGGGCGCGCGATCATGGCCGCGGCCGCACCGACGCTCAAAAAGGTGGCGCTCGAGCTCGGCGGGAAGAGCGCCAACATCTTCTTCGCCGACGCCGATCTGTCGAAGGCTGTCCCCGGCTCGGGTATGGCGATCTTCGGCAACTCCGGCCAGATGTGCATCGCGTGTTCGCGCATGTTCGTCCAGCGACCGATCTACGACCAGGTCGTCGAGATGACCGCAGCCATGGCCGAGAAGCTGCCGATCGGCGATCCGCGCGACCCGGCCACGGTGATGGGGCCGGTGATCAACACCGAGGCCGTCGAACGCATCCAGCGCTACATCGAATTCTCCAACGAAGACGGCGCTCGCCTCGTGGCCGGCGGCTACAAGCTCGATGGCGAGTTCGCAGCCGGCAACTTCATCAAACCCACAGTCTTCGCGGACGCCACCAACGACATGCGTTCGTGTCGCGACGAGATCTTCGGCCCAGTGCAGCACATCATCTCGTTCGACACCGAAGAGGAAGCGCTCAAGATGGCGAACGACTGCGACTACGGCCTCGGCGGCGCGGTCTGGACGACCGATCTCGGCAAGGCGAACCGAGTCTCACGATCGATGCGGACCGGCTTCGTCTGGGTCAACGGCTACGCCCGCCACGACGACCGAGCGCCGTTCGGCGGCTACAAGCAGTCGGGCATCGGCCGCGAGGGCGGGAAGTACTCCGAGGAATTCTTCACAGAGCAAAAGGGCATCGAGTTCACCTACTGAACTCGTCGAAAGGAATTGAGTCATGGAACCCGATCAGGACGCAACCGTTCACAAGTACGACGACATGGAGGTGTTGGCGTTCGGCGAAGGCATCGGTCTGCGACGGGCCGCAGTCGGCGGCCTCGTCCAAACCTGGATCGAGATGACCGAAGGCAACGCCTCGCCGCTCCATCGCCACGAACCCGAACAGACCATCGTGCTCGTCACTGGCAAGCTCCGCGCCCGCAGCGGCAACAATGGGCAGGAGATCTACACCGAGATGGGGCCCGGCGACATGTTCATGGTGCCGTCCAATGTCATGCATCAGGTCGAAGCGCTCGAGGACTCCGTGTTCGTCGAAGCGTTCGGTCCGGGCTACGACGCGGACAAGGCGAGCAAGTCGCCCGAGAAGCGTCGCCAGGAGCGAGCCGCCGCTCGTGCCGCCGCGGCCGACGGCGAACCGGCAGCATGACCACGACGGTCACGATCACCGGGAGCGGCACACCGATGCCGACCCCGGGCCGGGCCGGACCGGGGGCCCTGATCCGCCACGGCGACACGGCCATCCAAATCGACGCCGGGCGGGCGACCGCCCTGCGGCTCGTCGAGGCCGGCCTGGCGCTACCCGGTCTCGATGCACTCCTGGTCACGCATCACCACAGCGACCACATGCTCGGCATCACCGACCTGGTGCTGGCTCGTTGGATCAGCAATGGCCCGGGGCCCTGTCCGAGTCTCCCGATCCACTGCCCCGCGGGGCCCGCCGAGATCTTCGTCGGATCGCTCTTCGATCAGCTCGGCGCCGACATCGAGAACCGCCGCGCCCAATTCCCCTACGTCGACGCACCCGAGCCTACGGTGGTCCCGTTCGAGGCCACGGCCGAACCCACGCTCGTTGCCGAGTACGGCGAGATCGCCATCCATACGGTAAGCGTCGACCACGGCGGCCTCGAACCCGCAGTCTGCTTCCGCTGCACCACGCCCGACGGCGTGATCCTGATCTCGGGCGACACGCGCGTGTGTGGCGCACTCGAACAGCTCGCGGCAGACGCCGACGTGCTCGTGCACGAGGCGTTCTCACCCGACCTGCTCGCTCGCCGCGGCATGCCTGCCCCCGTGATCACGAACCTCTCGCACCACCATGCCGACGCCGGCGAAGTCGGCGCGCTCGCCGCGCGGCTCGACGTCTCCGAGCTCGTGATCACGCACATGATCCCGAGTCCGATGAACGCCGAGGAGACCGCTGTGTTCGCCGATGCGATCCGCGGCGCCGGCTTCGGCGGCGATTTCACGATCGCCGACGACCTCTTCACCGCGACTATTGGTGTCAGAAAGGCCGTCTGACCTAGGGTTTCGCGGAATCGACGTGTCGGCTCGTGCCTGTGGATAACGGCCTCTGACGGACCGTCCGTTAGAAGACCCGTGAGAAGTGTTCCGGGATCGGGGATGTTTCACCGCTCCTGAAACGGGTGCGATTCTGAAGCGCCGAAGCAGCCGTTCGAGCACTGAATGACGCGGGCACGACTCATGTGAGCCTCGAGGGTCTGGCACGGTTCTTGCTGCGCGCCGAGTCAGTCGGATCCTCCAAGATCGAAGGCCTCGAGGCCGCTGCCCGACGCCTCGCTCAAGCCGAGGCTGCGACCGCGCTCGGCGGTGACGCCAATGATCGCGTGGCGGTCGAGGTGATCGGCAACATCGCAGCGATGGAATCGGCAGTCGAACTCGCCACCAGCGCGGACCCCTTCGAGCTTGACGACCTGCTGTCGGTTTATCGCACGTTGATGGACAACTCGCCCACCCCTGAACTCGGCGGCGTCGTCCGACAGGAACAGAACTGGATCGGCGGGAGCTCGTTCAACCCAGGTAGCGCGGCGTTCGTCCCGCCGCCGCACGACTACCTCCCGGACCTGTTGGCCGACCTGTTCGACTACGTCAACGGCGACGAGCACTCCCCCCTCGTCCAAGCCGCCATCGCCCATGCTCAGTTCGAGACCCTCCACCCCTTCGCCGACGGCAGCGGTCGCACCGGCCGAGCGCTGATCCACGTCGTGCTCCGACGCCGGGGCCTCGCCCCCACCTTCGTGCCCCCGGTCAGCCTCGTGCTCGCAACGTGGTCCGATGACTACGTCAACGGATTGATGACGTTCCGCCACCTCAGCGAACCCGACAGCGCCGAGCGATCCGCCGCTGCGGTCGAATGGCTTCGCATGTTCGCCACCGCCACCAGCCGAGCCTGCCAAGACGCCGACGCCTACAGCGACGACATCGACGAAATCACTGCGGTCTGGCGTTCAAAGCTCGGCCGCGTCCGAGCGAACTCGAGCACCGACTTGCTACTGGGCGTCCTGCCGGGCGCGCCGATCGTCACCGTGGAGTCGGCCAGCAAGCTGATCGGACGGTCCAAGGCGCGGACCACCGATGCAGTGAACGCCCTTGCCGAGGCCGGGGTGCTCCGTCAGCGCAACGTCGGCCGGCAGCGGTACCGGGTCTTCGAAACAACCGAAGTCCTCGACTTGTTCACCGATTTCGAGCGAGCGCTTGCCAGCCCGACGGGAAACACAAGAAGCGATCGACCCGTCCGGCTCGCGCCCCAGCGCCCCGAGGGCCACTGAGGGCGGTCGAACTCGGCCCCAGAAGATGCCGGATCGATCGGCGCCGATCTCGTCAAGCAGCTCGTCTACGTGCTGCGTCGGTTCGGCCCCTCCTCGGGCCGCTTCATGGCGATGAAGAGAACCGGCGGCCCGTTCAAGGGCGTGCGACGCGAGGACTGACCGGCGCGATACAAGCCCCGGAGCTGCGCTCACGGGGCTTGCTGGTTGGTGGGATGTTCACCGGTTACGTTTCCGCAGGTCAGGTGGGGTGGATTTTCGCCCTCGCCGCGATCTCCACATTGTTTTGGGCGAATCTCCACATTCGGAATCGGCCTTGGGGAAGCCCGTTGGGGCTTGCCGCGGCGTAGTGGAGGTTGAGAGCCAGTCCGATCAGTCGATCAGCTTCGGCCTCTTGGGTCCCAAGATCCGCCGAACGACATCCACCGGCAGATGCGCTGCGTCGGCCAATTCCCGACGAGTCATCTGAGCCTTTGACCTGGCGAGGCTGAGGTGGCGCGGCGTGGGTAGCGGTCGGTCGTTGACGCCGGGCTCGACTCGTCGCCAACCGTGGGCGCTCTGCTGCTTCATCGCGCGCGTGTAGGTGGCGTCGTCGATCACTCCGAGGTCTTTGGCGCGACGAACGAGCGCCGCCATGGACATTCCCCATCGGCGCTTCAGTTCGAAGTAGCGGCCCCAGTCCAAATCGCGGGGCAGTTCTTCTCGCAGTCTCTTGCGAGGCCCGAGAAACGCACCGGCGAACCGGTGAGCTTGCGCTTCGACGGTGCGTGTGCCCGGGGTGTGGTCGATGCCGCGGTGCATCACGATGTGCCCGAGTTCGTGTGCAAGATTGAAGTTGTCACGGTCCCAAACCGCATCTTCGCCCCCGTACAGGACAATGACGGGCAGTTGTCCGACGACCGCTGAGAAGGCATCGATGTCGCTGCCGGCCTCGGGGTCACGCACGACCGTGATACCGCCGGCTTCAAATGACTCGATGAGTCTCTTCGTGACTGGCTTGTTCTTCGGGAGGTCGAGTTCGAGTCGCGCCCGGGCCGCCGCTCGCTCAACCTCGTCGGCGACCTCGTCGATGTGTCGCTCTGGGTCAATGGCCCAGGTCAGCGAGAAGGGCTCCGGGAATTCGACTTCATCCCGCAAGACACTGGCGACCCGAGCGACAGCTCGGATGAACCGGTCAGCTTTCCGCCGGTCGCGGACCGGAGTGCGCCGAAGGTGGCGGAACTGCGGCTCCATCTCGACTCTCGGCTCTCGGCGTTCAGCCAACGCGCCGGGCGACACCTCGAAGTATCGGGCGATCTTGGCAATGTTGGCGGCTGAGAGCACTGTGCGTCCGCGTTCGGCCTGGCTCAGCGCGGATGCCGTGATGCCGGCCGCAGCCGCGGTACCCGCCTGGGTCTCGCCGCGCAGCTCGCGCAACGCCGTCAGATGCGCTCCCGAGAAGATCGGCGCAACACGGCGAGCTGCTTCCTCGACCGACTCGCTCTCGGCTCCGGCTGGCACCGCCGTCAGCCTGCCCATCCGAACTGAGTCGATGCGCGTACTGCTCGGGCGGCTGTGGGGCGCTGAAGCGCCTGACGGATGCCAACCGACTGTCTCTGGTCGGCGTGCCCCATGGGTCGGAATCTCATGTGCTAAGGTGAAGCAAGGACGGAAATATCAGTCTGAAACTTTAGGAGAGAGCGACAAAAGTTGACCAACTGGGAACGCAAGCGCTCGCAGGACCCGGATTCGATGCGACAACTGCTGGCCGGTCACGGCGCAGAGCCTATTCGACACCGGGAGGCAGCGAGTGGACCCAGCAGCAAGCCGGCCACCGCCTCAGCGGCGCCAGCGCGGACGCTGCTGAGACCTCGACTGCGAGCCAGCTCCCGGACTGGCCGCCGTCCGACTACCCCATCCAATGAAAGGAAATGAACATGAACAAGGACACCACCCAAGACGAATCCCAGTCCCACAAGGGCTACGAGATATTCGTCAATACCCGAAAGAAGCTCGTCGAGACGGAGTACCTGACCTACGAACAGGTCGTGCACCTCGCCTTCGATCCGCCCCCGAGCGGACCGAACATTCTGATTCGGGTCAAGTTCAGCGACGGGCCGCGCGGCAGCAGCGGCTCGCTCGTCGCAGGACAGCGGACCAAGATCGCCGACGGGATGGTTTTCGATGTCAGAGCCACTGATCAGTCGTAGCTGCGACCTGCGGCGGCTCTGGACAGAGGGATACGACATCGCAATCGACGGGGCATGGCTGCTGGTGCGGCAGGTGCCCTATGTCGATCGACAACGATCTGTCCAGTGCGGCACGCTCGCGCTCAAGCTTTCGCTCCAGCAGACTCCCGCAGGTGAGGCGACGACAAAGCCCGCTGACCATACGGCTTACTTCGACGGCACCGAACCATGCGACGCGCAAGGCCGTGCGCTGACCGAGATCATCAACTCCAGCGACGCGAAGGAGACGATCGACGGAAGGAGCTTCCGCTACCGCTTCTCGCACAAGCCGCTGGAGAACGGCTCCAAGCGGCTTTACATCGACTATTTCGAGCAAGTCTCGACCTATGCCGAGATCCTCGCCGATCAAGCTCGTGCCGTCAGCGCAGCTGCCTCCGCGTTTCCGGCCGTGCGCCAGCCGCCAGTCGAATCCGACTACCCCTTCCACTACAGCGACACCGCCTCAGTCCGGGCCGGCATCTCCGACATCAACCGACGAGTGTCGGGTCAAGTCGTAGGGATCATCGGGCTCGGTGGCACAGGCTCCTACATCCTCGACATGGTGGCCAAGACGCACGTGCGAGAGCTGCACCTGTGGGACCGTGACGCGTTCGAGCAGCACACCGCGTTTCGAGCGCCAGGCGCCGCATCCGCCGACGAGCTTGAGCAGCTCCCCACCAAATGCGAGTACTACCAAGCCATCTACTCGAAGATGCGGACCGGCGTGATCGCGCACCCGCACCACATGGAGGCCGATCACTTCGGAGAGCTTGACGGGCTCGATTTCGCATTCGTAGCCGTGGACCGAGGGCCGTCACGCGGCAAGATCGTGCCGGCGCTGCTCGAACGGGACATCCCGTTCATTGATGTCGGCATGGGCATGGCCGCGGAAGAGCGCGGTCTGACCGGCCAAGCCCGCGTCACGCTCGTAACCCACGAGACCCGCGAATTCGCTCTCGCCGAGATTCCCACAGATGACGCCGACGCTGACGCCGACGATGTCTACGGCGACAATGTGCAGATCGCTGAGATGAACGCCCTCAACGCCGTTCTCGCCGTGATCAAGTGGAAGAAGCACATGGGCGTGTACGCCGATGTCGTGCAGGAGTGGGACAGCGCCTACATGATCGCCAGCAACGCCATCGTCAACACCGGCGCTGCCTCATGAACAGCGGCCGTCGATCGTCCGTAAGACACGCATTCGTCGACACCGTCCCAGATGTCGAACAAATGGAAGACGATGTCCTCTACATTTCGATGCTCTTTTCGACAGCCATCCACAAGTGCGCTTGCGGATGCGGACATCAAACCGTGACACCGTTCTCGCCTGACGAGTGGTCCCTGACCTACAACGGCCAAACCGTCACGCTGAGGCCGTCAATCGGAAACTGGGGCTTCGAATGCAAGTCCCACTACTGGGTTCAAGCCAACAGGATCATCTGGGCGAAAGAGGGTCAGCGCCACCTGTTCTCTTCCCTGCAGTGTGGAATGCGCAATGTGGCCAAACGGCTCCTATCTATACTCCGTCGCCCCCAGTGATCGAGCTATTGGCAGAAAACTCTTGCGCTCCGGACATGGGACGCTACGCCGCATTCTGCGCCATGAGCTGCCGGTCCAGCGCGAAGCAGCGATCCGGCTGCTGAGAGTTCAAGCTGGGGAGTCGTCCTCGATGGGCGGCAGGTCAGACTCAACGGCCGGCGCTTGTGGCCAGCCATCGGCCCACTTGTCCCACATGTCACCAAGCATGGGATTATGCGCCGCCAATGGCGGGTTCAGGGCTCTGCCCACTGGCGCGAGGTGGGGATTCATACTGTTGAGCAGCTGAGCGCCGCAATCAGGTTCGTCGACGATCGCGCCGAGGGCGTGCTCAAGTTCCTGTGCCGACAGGATCGTCGCGGGGACGGATGCAGGGATGATGCGCTCGTTGATGAACGGCATAGCGAGATTGAAGTAGTGCTCTCGTGTCACGATCAGGCCCCGGAGCGGCAGCCCTTGGAATTCCCGAAAGCTCTCGTGACCAGCGCTGATCAGTTCGGCTGTCGCCGTGATCTGTCTGCTTGCTTTGTCCAGTTCGGCCGAGATGCCGCCAGCGCTGGGCAACAACCCTGATCTCGTGTCGTGCCGCGGTGAGATCGACTTCGCTTCGACCAGCAAGACCACTTCAGGGGTCTTGACGAAGAAATCCACGCTCTTGCGGCCGTTGTCGTACTCGATCTCCGGGATGACGGTTGCGTGCCGGATGAGCCCCAGCTGTTCTCCGATGTAGGACTGGAACCGTTCGCCCAACAGTCCGCCGAATTCTTGGAAGCCCAGCGTGAGCCGGCCGTGTCGTTCTGCGTTGCCGATGATGTGGTAGATGCCTTGGGGCGACAGGCGCTGCAGCACACCGCGCGGGCTCGGAATGACATATGTGCCATCGTCGAGCAGTGCGACTGGAAAGTCATAGAACGGGTTGAAGCCCCACAGGTCGTCAGGGCCGCGTGTGCGGTCTCGTCCTGCCTGAGCAAGCTTCGCGATCGGGCGGGCGAACCAGCGGTCGACTACTTCCAAGATGTCCTGCGCGTCGAGCGGCTGCAGTGCCAGACCGAGCGAACCGTCCACGATGCTGGAGCGATGCACGCTGCCGCGCCACATACGAGCAGCCGCATACAGCGCAAAACCGGTTCTCAAGAAGCTGTCGAGCGTCGTACCGAGGATCGCTTCCAGAGTGCTCTTGTCGAGGATCGGCGCGCCGAACCGCTCGCTGTCCCCGAACAGACACAACGAGCGCATCAACGGAGGCCACGGCTCCGGCTGAAACGACATCTGCACATAGGACTGATACGACAGGTACTGGTGCCACGATTCTTCGTTGTCTGGATCGTCGATCACGGGGCTCCATGCGAGGTAGACGGCATTCACCAGCTCCCACAAGGCAGCGCTCTCGACGCTCTTGTTGCGGTGGTTGTTGTTGCTCGTCGCGCAGATTCCTGCCAGCTGTAGCCACATGCCCTCACTGATGCGGGCCTCTGTTGGCCCGTCTTGTGAAGCTGCGATCTCGGATTGCTCGGCCGCAATCCGGGCGATCGTCTGCAGCATTTGGTCCCGCGGAAAGGCGCGAATCTTCTGCCGTACAAGGCCGGGTTTCAGCCGCTGCTCAGCACGACCGGTCATTTCTCACACCCTCCCCAATCCTGAGAGCCGAGTGGCCGTCGAGTCGGCCACGGCCTCACGACCGTCGTCATTAGCAGACATCATCTCGTCGACGACCTTCAGAAGTCTGGAGTCGTCACTTCTGTCTGGCCGGCGTAGAACGGACGGTCTTGGACTCTCGCACTCGGGCATTGTTCTGCGCTGCGACTCAGGCTGCTTCACGGTGCTTCAGGGCGATCTTGACGCAGAGATTGGCGAATGGGTCCGCTGCGCCGGAGATCGAGGCGGTCAGTTCCTGTCGCGGTGTTTGACGGGCGATGCTTGCTCCGATCACCATGCGCAGCCGATCGACGACTTCTCTGGCGGACTCTCGCCCGACACTTTGGTACATCCCCGTAGTACGTAGAGTCACTAGGTTGCCCTTCCGCTTGCTGTCGTGACGAGAGGAAATACGAATAGTGGCTGGTCTCAGACAGGTACAACGTATGGCGCGAGAGGCCGCAACCAACAACATGACCAGATATCTGGCGCTCATGGCCGTAGCAGCCGTGTTTGCGGCGTGCAGCAACCCTGCTGCTCCAGCGCATCTTGGCGACACCACCGCGCGGGCAGCGGAATCTGCCGTAGCTACCCAAGAACAGGTGGCCAACACATCCTCGGATGGGGGCGCGCAAGCAAGTGAGGGGACAGCAACGACCGTCGGGCGCTCCAGTGCGGGCCGCACATACCGGCACCTGCCCGAGGAATTCTCGCCGGATGCGTGCGATGTCGTCTACACGCTGATGGATGAGCTGGCCAGTGTCATCGGCGATGCCAGTTTGTCGCTGTCAGTGGCGCAGACCGATCGGTTGTTTTCGACGCAGAATGTTGACTGGGACACAGACGATATTGGGCTCTTCGCGCTTTAGCGTGGGGTGAGGGTGTCGAGCAGGCTCCAGTCGGGTTTGCCGGCGTACAGCAGCACGCGGGTGCGGTAGTGGTCGAAGTTGGTGATCCCGAACGACACTCGCTTGATCAGCTTGGCCAGATTG
>JAPOPC010000066.1 GCA_026713105.1 Acidimicrobiaceae bacterium | reverse complement strand
AGTCAGACCAGTCCATCGAGACACCGAACGCATCCTCCCGAGCCCGAACCCGGCCCAAGTGGACCCTTCGATGTCTCGACTCGGTTGTGACCAAGCGCCCCTGCCGATCCCGGACCCACCGGAACATCACTTCGGCCAGGAGCACAGCATGACACCGCCAGTCGGGGGAATCGACCCCCCACCAGGACACCTTCACCGTGGGGATCGTCGACCGCCACGGCGTCGAGATCACTCATGAGACCTTCGACAACACAGCGGCCGGCTACGGCGCCGCGATCGACCTGCTCGACGCTGACCACGCTCATGGAGATCTCCTCAGAGTTGCTCGCTGATTTTCCTCATCTGTGAGGGTCCACCAATTGGGGTGGAGCCCCCTCTCACGCTGGCGGTTGGAAGACCGTGCCGGCGACAAGAAGGGGCTCCGCCGCAATGCTGACACCAGAGGAAGACGTGGAGATCACATCATTGAGGAAGCGGGGCTGGTCGATTTCGGCCATTGCCCGACATACGGGGCGGGACCGCAAGACGGTCCGGGCCTACCTGAGCGGAGAACGCGTGGCCGGCGTGCGGGCGAGTGCTGTGCCGGACAGCTTCGACCGGTATGAGCCTTATGTTCGGCAGCGGTTTGGTGACGACCCGCACGTGTGGGCGACGACGTTGTTCGACGAGGTGGTGGCGCTGGGGTTCGGCCGGAGCTATCAGACGTTCACCCGCAAGGTGCGCGAGCGGGGCCTGCGCCCGCACTGTGAGCGGTGCGCGTCGAGTGCGGGGCGGGCGCACGTCGATATCGAGCATCCGCCGGGCGAGGAGATCCAGTGGGACTGGCTCGAGCTCGATGACACCCCGTGGGGGGACAAGGCCTATGTGTTGGTGGGTGTCCTGTCGTGCTCGGGGAAGTTCCGGGGCTGGTTCTCGGGCAGCGACGGCGGAGCCCATCTGGTGGTGGGGATCGACGAGGTGCTGCGTCGCCTGGGGGGCACTGCGCGCCGTTGGCGGGTCGATCGGATGGCCACGGTGATCAACCCCGGGACCGGCAAGATCCAACGGAGCTTCGCCCCGGTCGCCAAGCACTACGGGGTCGGCGTGGACCCGTGCCCGCCCCGACACCCCAACCGCAAGGGGGTGGTGGAAAAGGCGATCCACTATCTGACCCAGCGCTGGTGGCGGACCGCCCGGGTCGGCTCGCCTGCGGAGGCGCAGGCGGCTCTGGACCGCTGGTGCGTCGTCGGCGCTGACGCTCGGGTCCGGGGCGGGTCCACGGTCGGGGAGCTGGCCGAGGCCGAGCCGCTGCTGGGCCTGCCGCCGGTCCCGTTCCCGGCCGAGGTGGTCGAGGTTCGCACCGTGGCGGCGAACGCGCTCGTGTCGTTGTGGGGAAACCGGTACTCGGTGCCGCCGGGCCTGGTCGGCGGCAGCGTCGAGATTCGCTGGCGGCTCGGAGAGGCCAATGCATCGTTCCACGCCGGCGGCCCCAAGGTCTGCGAGCACCGGCTCGCTCCACGCGGCGCCCACCAGACCGTCCGGCTGGCCGAGCACACCGCAGCGCTCGAGAACGTTGTCCTGGGAGCCTTCACCAGCGATCGGCCCTGCAAGCCCAAGACGAACCGTCCGCCTACCGACGCCGCCCTCACCCTGGCCGCAGCGCTGATCGGCGACGCAGCAGCTGACCCCGTCGTCGACCTGGACATCTATCGGCGCCTCACCGAAGGAGACCTGCGATGACCAACCCCGGCACCCTCTATCAGCAGGTCCGCAGCCATCTCGCCTACCTCAAGCTCGGCGCCGTCGCCGAGGCCCTGCCCAGCGAGCTGGACGCCGCAGCCAAGACCAAGCTGTCCCACACCGAGTTCCTCCACCGGCTCCTCAGCGTCGAAGTCGACGCCACCGAGGCCCGGCGTCACGCCGGCCGGCTGAGGTTCGCGAACTTCCCCGCCCCTTGGCGGATCTCCGACTTCGACTTCACCGCCCAGCCCTCAGTCGACGAAGCACTCCTGCGGGACCTCGCCACATGCCGCTACGCCGACGACGCCACCAACGTGCTGTTCATCGGCCCGCCCGGAGTCGGCAAGACCATGCTCGCCATCGCCCTCGGCCACGCCGCCGTCGACGCCGGTCTGCGCACCTACTACACCACCGCAGCCGATCTCGCCGCCCGCTGCCGCAAAGCCGCAGTCGAGGGCCGCTGGGCCAACACCATGCGATTCTTCAAAGGCCCCACCGTGCTCATCATCGACGAGCTCGGCTACCTGCCCATGCCCGCCGAGGACGCCAACGCCCTGTTCCAAGTCATCTCCCAGCGCTACCTCCACGGCCCCATCATCTTGACCACCAACCGAGGCGTCGCCTCCTGGGGAGACATCTTCGACGACACCACCATCGCCGCCGCCATGCTCGACCGGCTCCTGCACCGCAGCGTCGTGATCAACATCACCGGCGACAGCTACCGCATGCGCGCCCACCGAGCACGAGCCCGCAAACTCACCCAAGGAGGCAACGCCTAAAATCACACCCCCACCAGGGTGGGGAATTTCACTGAACAACCCTGAGGAAATTCAGCGAGCGGCGTCAACGCCTACGACGTCCGCCAGGTCGGCGTGGAGGGATCGGCCAAGTGGGGCGCTCACGTCGCGATCGCGCTCGCAGCAGCCGGGTTCGACGCCCGCGAGGTCCCCGCTTCGCGCTCAGCGGCGCAACGCCGCTCGCGGCGGCTGGACAAGACCGACGCCGTCGACGCCGTCGCCTCAGCGAGAGCGCTGCTGGCCGAGCCGACGCTGGGGCCGGTGCAGGCTCTGGAGGCCTACGACCCTACCGTCGCGGAGATCGAGGCGGTGCTCGAACACCGCAGAACCCTTGTGGCTGCTCGCACTTTGATGCTCCACCACGTCGGGGACCAGATCTCCAAGCTGCCCACCGAGATACGCGACCAGCTCACCACGAACGGCAAGATCGAGAGTCGGCTACGCCGCCTCGAACACATCGACCCCGACACATGCACGACCCCAGCCGGCCGGCACCGGCTCGCCTGGCTGCAGAAATTCATCGTCCAAAATCGCACCGGACAATTTCACTTTATCAAGTGAGATTCGAGCAACGAGAACGGCATGGAACGGTGCCCAGATGTTCTCATGCGTTTCCAGCAACGAGCTGAATGAGTCGATTAATCTCTGGTTGCCAAGCGCAGTCTTACAAACCTGAGACTCGCCCATCCGGCGGAACTTGCATTTCTCCTCAGCTTGCTGGTGCCTCACGAACACTATTGCTTATCACCTTCAAACTTACGCACGATGGTCCCAGCACACCGGACACCTCGAATGGGACGCAGCGCACTCGATATCACCAATAAGATAGACGCCGAGATCGATTCACCACGGCATAGAAACTCTGCAAAAGCTCCCAGCAGTGCCCCTCCGAGAACCGCCCCGAACAATGACAAAATAGATTCAACAGTCGACGGCCTTTCAAGACCTGTCGCGATCACGCTTCCTGCAACGACAATTACGTTAACAGCACGCCCGATCCTTTCGGCAGAATTTTCGCCAGATGCAACGGCACTAGAGCCACGCGATCTTATAGACATTGTCCTAGGCCGCCTCCATATATAGCCTTGAACCTAGCCGGTGAATAGCGCAATCTATCACTGCAACCTAGTGACAGATGATATATCCTTCTCGCGTGTAGTGCCCGTAGCTAACCGCCGGACGCCACAGTGATTTCCAGCTCCATGTCGCACCGATCTTGATCTTAAGGCACTTGCCGAGGTTTTCGGCAGTGACAGCCCAGATTCCAAGTTCGGCTACATATGCAGCAAGAATTTGGCTCGCACCGGAAGGCAAACTCGCAAGCAGCAGTGCCGAGGAAATCGTTCCTGCGGCCATCTGACTCGTTTCCGACTTATTGAAGTAGATAGTTCCCGTGACAATCCCCCACCTCCACCGCGGGTCGGCCACGATGGGATACGCAAAACTGGGACCATGGTCCACTTCGAGCAGCAACGCATCACCGTCTTGACATTCCGATTCTCCCCAATTCACAGGTGACAGTTGTTGGTACGATGCCACCCGATGGCAAGCCGGTCCTCAAGTGTAAGTCGGACCCAGAGTGACTATGGGCACCGTAGCACCAGTATTGCGCTTGGCGAGTCCACTTTTGAGAGAGCCGGCGCAGACGACTGGGAAGCCGCCGCCGAGGGTGCACTGCGCGGGGCGCCGCTGTCGTCGCTGCGCAGGACTCTGCTGGGGGGCATCGAGACCGCACCCCTCTACTCGCCGCATCGCCACAGCACCGACGGCGACCCGGCGGGTTTGCCCGGCGCCTCTCCTTTTGCACGCGGCGCTGCTGCGACCAGCGGTTCGGGCGGCTGGGAAGTGCGTCAGGCCCACGACGTCACGCTGCCGGGCACGCCCGACGCCATCGCTATCGACACCACATCGGGCGTAGATGCCGTCACCGTTGCCCGCGGCTGGAACGCTGAAAGCGACCGCGCCGCGCTCTCAGCTGGAATCGGCGATGCCACCCGCGCTGGCGTGACGATCCACCTGCAGTCGGGTACCTCGCCTGCGCACGCGGCCGCGCTGGCGGACGTGCTTGAACGGCACAGCGTCGACGCTGAACGCGTGAGGTCATGGTTGGGTCTCGACCCGATCGCGGCTGCTGCGAGCGGATGGTCGAGGACCGAAGCCCGCGACAGCACCGAACTCGTATCCGCGATGTGCGCTGCAGCCCGCAGCGGCGCCGAGATCGCCCAGCGCTCGCCGCTGGCCGTGCCGCTCGAAGCTGACGGCTCGGTCTTCGCCGACGCCGGCGCATCGGATGCCACCGAGCTGGCCGCGATGCTGGCAACCGGTGTGGTATGGCTGCGCGCCATCTGCGACAGCCCCGACGGTCCGGGGCTCACCCCCAGCGAGGGCGCACGCCTGCTGGGCTTCACGCTGTCGGCGGGACCCGACCCGTTCGGGGTGACGGCCAAGTGCCGGGCGCTGCGGATGTGCTGGACGCGGATCCTGAGCACATGCGGCGTCGACGGCACCGCCGGCGAGGGGTTGCCGATGCGCCTCCACGCCGTCACCTCGACGGCGATGCTGAGCGCCCTCGACCCGTGGGTGAACATGCTGCGCGCCACGACGGCCACCTTCGGCGCTGCGAACGGCGGAGTCGACGCCATCACAGTTCGCCCGTTCGATGCAGTCACCGCCGGACCGGCGTCGAGCGGCCTGGGCTGGCGCGTCGCCGCCAACACGCAGTTGATCCTCCGCCACGAGAGCCGTATCGGGTCGGTCATCGACCCCGCCGGAGGCAGCTGGTACCTCGAAGACCTCACCCGCAAGACGGCGCACGCCGCCTGGGAGCGGTTCCGCCAGATCGAAGCTGCCGGCGGCATCTGCACGGCGATGAGCAGCGGCGAGATAGAAGCATCGATCGCCGCCGAACGCGCCCGACGCCATGAGCACATCGACGCAGGCGACCAAGTGCTCGTGGGCGTCACCAAATTCCTGAGCCCCGAGGCCGAACCGAGCGACATGGCAGCCGCTCGAACGAGCGAGGAGCAAAGCCGCGGCGGCGGGGAACCACGCAATCAGGTGACTGGCGGCGCGGCAGGCAGACTCGACGGCGGGCTGGGCATCCACCGCTGGGCGGCACCCTATGAACGAGGAACGGCAGCGTCATGAGCGTGGTGACTGACTTCTCGAACTTGGAGCTCGACGAAACGGAGTCGGCAGAACGCCCCTCATCGGACACGCGTGCACTGCGGGCGGCATGGGCTGAGCGATTCACCTCCCTCAGCGGCCGCTCCCCCGCTCCGGCGGCCACCCCCGAAGGCATCGACGTGGCACCGCTGTACGTCGCTGCGGACATCGCCGATCTGTACGGCGGCGACCCGGACGCCGGCGGGGACGGCGCTGCGGGGCGCACCTATCTCGACGGCTATCCCGGCTTTGCGCCGTACCTGCGCGGTCCGTACCCCACGATGTACACGAACCAGCCGTGGACGATCCGCCAGTACGCGGGCTTCTCCACCGCCGAGGACTCCAACGCCTTCTACAGGCGCAACTTGGCAGCCGGCCAGCGAGGGCTGTCGGTGGCGTTCGACCTAGCGACCCACCGGGGCTACGACTCCGACCACCCCAGGGTGGCATCCGATGTCGGCATGGCCGGCGTGGCCATCGACTCGATCCTGGACATGCGCACCCTGTTCGACGAGATCCCGCTCGATGCCATGAGCGTGTCGATGACGATGAACGGCGCCGTGCTGCCGGTGCTCGCGCTCTACATCGTCGCCGCAGAGGAACAGGGCGTCCCTGCAGCCCAGCTCACCGGGACCATTCAGAACGACATCCTCAAGGAGTTCATGGTCCGCAACACCTACATCTACCCGCCCCAGCCCTCCATGCGGATCATCAGCGACATCTTCGAGTTCACATCCAAAGAGATGCCTCGCTACAACTCGATCTCGATCTCGGGCTACCACATGGGTGAAGCCGGGGCGACAGCCGACCTCGAGCTCGGCTATACGTTGGCGGACGGGTTGGAGTACCTGCGCTGCGGCATCGGCGCCGGCATGGGCATCGACGACTTCGCGCCGCGCCTCAGCTTCTTCTGGGGCATCGGCATGGATTTCTTCATGGAGGTCGCCAAGCTGCGGGCCGCCCGGCTGCTGTGGGCCAAGCTGGTCGCAGCGTTCGAGCCCTCCAACCCGCGGTCGACCTCGCTGCGCACCCATTGCCAGACCTCGGGCTGGTCGCTCACCGCCCAAGACCCTTACAACAACGTGGTGCGCACGTGCATCGAGGCGATGGCTGCCGTCGACGGCCACACCCAGAGCCTGCACACCAATGCGTTCGACGAAGCGCTGGCGCTGCCGAGCGACTTCAGCGCCCGCATCGCCCGCAACACCCAGCTGTTCCTCCAGCACGAAGCCGGCTCCACCCGGGTCATCGACCCGTGGGGCGGCAGCTACTACGTGGAGCGTCTCACCGCAGAGCTGGCGCGGCGCGCGGCCGCTCACATCGCCGAAGTGGAAGAGCTCGGCGGCATGGCCCGCGCCATCGAGGCCGGCATTCCCAAGATGCGCATCGAGGAAGCCGCTGCACGCACCCAGGCCCGCATCGACTCCGGGCAGCAGACCGTGGTGGGCGTGAACCGCTACCGGTCGAGTCTGGATGCTGCGGTCGACCTGCTGCGGGTGGACAACGCCGGGGTGCGCAACGCACAGCTCGCCAAGCTGGAACGCCTGCGAGCCGAACGCGACGCCGACGCGGTACGGCGTGCGCTGGCCGGCCTGACCGAGGTGGCGAGCAGCGGCAACGGCAACCTGCTGGCCGCATCGGTGGACGCTGCACGTCACGGCGCCACGGTCGGCGAGATCAGCGACGCGATGGAAAAGGCGTTCGGGCGGCACACTGCACAGATTCGGACCATCAGCGGGGTGTACGGCAGCGAAGTGACACGGGCCAACACGAACGGCAGCGGCGACGGCCACGGAACTGGCAGGCACCCTGACGGTGCGGCGGGTTCAGGCTCAGCAAGTGACGGTCCTGCAGGCTCACGCATGTCTGCGGCGGCAGCCGTGGCCGCGGTCCGGGAGCGAGCAGCGGCATTCGGCGAGCGAACCGGGCGGCGGCCGCGCATTCTCATTGCGAAGATGGGCCAGGACGGGCACGACCGGGGCCAGAAAGTCGTCGCCACCGCGTATGCCGACCTCGGCTTCGACGTCGACATCGGCCCGCTGTTCAGCACGCCTGCGGAGACCGCGCGCCAAGCCGTCGAGAACGACGTCCACGTCGTCGGGGCCTCGTCGCTGACGGCGGGGCATCTCACGCTGGTGCCCGAGCTGTCCGATGCGCTCGCCGAGCTGGGCCGGCCGGACATCCTCGTCGTGGTCGGCGGCGTCATCCCGCCTCAAGACTTCGATGCGCTCCGAGCGGCCGGCGCAGCCGCGATCTACCCGCCGGGCACGGTCATCGCCGAGGCCGCGGCGCAGATGCTGGACCTGCTCGAGGGCACTGGCTAGCCGGCCCCCGCCGCTGCTGGCTCAGCGGTGGCGGCCTCCCACGTTGCGCACCTTCTTCTTGGCTCGAGCGGCGCGGTACGCAGTGCTCGAGGCGGCTCGCATGCTGCGCGGCGCTGCGACGAGCAGCGCATCGGCCTCATCGAGGTGCTTGTGATAGCGGCGGTGCACCCAGAGCTTCTCGGTGCCCACGAAGATCTGCCCCCACGCCGAGCCGCGGATGTCGAACGGCTCGACGCGCTCGATCCGGCTGAGCAGCTCTACCGGCTTGGCCGGCCTCAGGGCGCGGGTACGCATGACAACGACGTCTGCATCAGTGAGGGCTAAGAGCCGGTAGCGCGACATCGTCAGCACCGCGGCAGTCGCGAACACCGTCGTGGAAATCAAGCTGATCTGCACCCACGGCAGATCGACGGTGAGCACGATGCCCGCGAGCGCCCCCACTCCGATGACGAGCAGCGAGAACGGGTGCAAGCCCCCTTGCGCAGGCACCAGCGAATGCACATGGTCGCCCTCGCCGAGGAATTCGTAAGCGGGATGTGTGCGATCCCCCGTGCGCAGTCGTTTCAGCAAACCCACACGCCCATTCTGCCTCAGCGCCCCGGGTGCCAGTACGTTGCACTCAGTGGCCGACCACGCCCCGCACGCCGACACTGCAGAACTCGCCACTGGCGTGCGCGCATGTGATCGGGCCGCCATCGGCCGGGCAATCACTCTGGTGGAGTCACAGCGCCAGGAAGACTTCGAGCCGGCACAGCAACTGCTGGGCGAGTTGCTGCCCTACAGCGGCGGCGCGCATCGGGTGGGGATCACCGGCGTGCCCGGCGTGGGCAAGAGCACGCTCATCGAGTCGCTCGGCACAGCGCTCACGGGACAGGGCCACCGCGTGGCGGTGCTCGCCGTCGATCCCACCTCGGCGGTATGGGGAGGCTCGATCCTCGGCGACAAGACCCGCATGACGTCGCTTGCGAACGATCCAGCTGCATTCGTGCGGCCATCACCCGCTTCAGGCCAGCTCGGCGGCGTCACGCGCGTCACCCGCGAGACGATCCTGGTGCTCGAAGCCGCCGGATTCGACGTGGTGCTGGTGGAGACGGTGGGTGTCGGTCAGTCTGAGATTGCTGTTGCCGACATGGTGGATTTCTTCATCGTGCTGATGCTGGCGGGCGCCGGTGACGACCTGCAGGGAATCAAGAAGGGCATCTTGGAGATCGCCGATCTGATCGCGGTGAACAAGGCCGACGGCGACAACACCGAGCGTGCCGATGCGGCCGCGCGTGACTACCGCCTGGCCCTGCACATGACCCAGCCGGTCTCGCCGACATGGACGCCCCCCGTGATCACGTGCTCTGGCTTGACCGGAGACCGCCTCACCGAACTGTGGGACCACGTGCTCGAACACCACCGCCTGATGACGGCCTCAGGCGAACTCGGTGAACGCCGAGCCGGCCAACGGGTTCGCTGGATGCGCGCAATGCTGGCCGAACGCCTGCGTGCCCGCCTGGGGGCCAGCGTGCGCGATCTGCTGGCAGAAATCGAACAGCACGTACATGCGGACCGGCTGACGCCCGCCGCCGCGGTGGATCAGCTGATCGCAGCCTTCGACGCCTCTGCGGACGCCTAGCTCAGAAGTCTTCGTCGAAGGCGACGTCGCCCTCGATACCGACCTGGTAGCTGGCGACTGTGCGCTCGAAGAAGTTCGTGAGCTCCTGCACGTCCTGCAGCTCCATGAACGAGAACGGGTTCTTCGAGCCGTACTCCTTGGCGAGGCCGAGCTGGGCGAGACGCTGATCGGCGACGAACTCGAGATACGCCCGGGTGTCGGTCACCGACATGCCCGCCACACCGCCCGACAGCACGTCGTGCGCGAATTGCGTCTCGACGTCGACCGCTTCGGTGACCATCTGCCGGATCCGCTCGGCCAGATCCTCGTCGAACAAATCGGGTTCCTCGGCTCGGATCGTGCGAACGACTTCGAAGGCGAAGTTCATGTGCGCCGATTCATCCCGGAACACCCAGTTGGTGCCGGCCGCCAGGCCATTCAGCAGCCCCTTCGACCGCAGGAAGTACACGTAGGCGAAAGCAGCGAAGAAGAACAGCCCTTCGATGCACGCAGCGAAGCAGATCAGGTTCAGCACGAACGCCTTGCGGTGCTCGGTGGTGGTGAGCCGGTCGACCGACCACACGCTGTCCATCCAGCGGAAGCAGAAGTCGGCCTTGGCAGCGATCGAGGGGATGTTCTCGATGGCCGCGAACGCCGCCGCCCGCTCGGAGATGTCGGGGATGTAGTGGTCCAGCAGCGTCAGGTAGAACTGCACGTGCAGCGCTTCCTCGTACAGCTGGCGGCTCAGGTACATCCGAGCCTCAGGGCTGTTGATGTGCTGGTACAGGTTCAGCACCAAGTTGTTGGCGACGATCGAATCGCCGGTCGCGAAGAACGCCACGAGCCGGTTGATGAGGTGTCGCTCAGCCGGTGCCAGCTTGCGGTTCAGGTCGACGATGTCGTCGGAGAAGTCGATCTCCTCCACCGTCCAGGTGTTGCGGATGGCATCGCGGTACATGTCGAAGAACTGCGGGTAGCGCATGGGCCGCAGCGTCAGCTCGAAGCCCGGGTCCAAGATGTTGCCGCGGCCTCGCAACCCTCCGGCGGCCGGGTCTGAAGCCGGGTCGTCTCGGGGAGCGCCGTCGGGACTCGGGTCGCGCAGCGGCGGGGTGAATTCGGGCTCTGGCTGAACAAGCGCCATGAGGGTCCTCTATCGGTCGTGTGCCTCTTGGTGGTCGCGACGCCTCAGTCGCAGGCTTCGCAGGTCTCGGGGTTCTCAAGCGAGCACGCCACGGCGTCCGCGGCGGCTGCGTCGGGCATCGCCGCGACGGTCGCATCGCGCTGCGGCAGGGCCGCCGCTGAGGTGGCGGGCTGCGAGACGGTGTCTGTGGTGGTCTGGTTGATGCGGGTGGCCGGACGCGATCGCAGGTAATACGTGGTTTTCAGGCCCGACTTCCACGCGTGCATGTACATCGAGGAGAGCTTCCCGATGTTGGGGCTTTCCATGAACAGGTTCAGCGACTGGCTCTGGTCGATGAAGGCGCCGCGAGCTGCCGCCATGTCGATAAGTGACCGTTGGGGCAGTTCCCACGCCGTGCGATACACCGAGCGCACCTCGGCGGGGATCTCCGCGATGTTCTGCACGGAGCCTTCGGCCATCTTGACCTGGTTGGCCATGGTCTCGCTCCACAGGCCGCGCTGCTGCAGCTCGCGCACCAGGTAGCGATTGATCTGCATGAATTCGCCAGACAGCGTCTCGCGCTTGAACAGGTTGGACACTTGCGGCTCGATGCACTCGTAGCAGCCGGCAATGGACGCAATGGTGGCCGTCGGTGCGACGGCCACGAGCAGCGAGTTGCGCAACCCGTGCTGACCGATCCGTTCGCGCAGCTCAGCCCAGCGCGCCGGGTCCGCGGGCTCGACGCCCCACAGGTCGAACTGGAGCTCTCCCGCCGCGGCACGGGTCTCGCTGAATGCCGCGTGCGGTCCGTGCTTGCGGGCCAGCTCACAACTCGACCACAGAGCCCAGTAGTAGATCTCCTCGGCGATCCGGGAAGCGACCTGGACCGCCTCGGGCGAGTCGAAGGCCAAGTTGAGCTGGAAGAACACGTCCTGCAGGCCCATGACGCCGAGCCCCACGGGACGCCAGCGGTCATTCGACCGGGCGGCCTCGGGCGTCGGGTAGTAGTTGATGTCGATGACGCGGTCGAGGTAGGGCACCGCCGTGCGGACGACCTCTCCGAGCGCTTCGTAGTCGACTGCGCGGCCAGTGTTCTGGTCGTCGCGCACGAACTTGGCGAGATTCACCGAGCCGAGATTGCACACGGCAGTCTCGGCGTCGCTGGTGACCTCGAGGATCTCCGTGCACAGATTCGACAGGTGGATGACGTTGCCGGGCTCGCCGGTCTGGTTGGACTTGGCGTTCGAGGCGTCCTTGAAGGTCATCCAGCCGTTGCCGGTCTGGGCGAGGGTGCGCATCATGCGGCTGTACAGCTCGCGGGCCGATACCTGGCGTTCGTAGGTACCGCTCGATTCGGCCTCGCGGTAGGCATCGGTGAACTCGTCGCCGTACAGATCGGTGAGGTGCGGCACACGCTTGGGGTCGAACAGCGACCACTGCCAGTCGTTCTCGACGCGGCGCATGAACTCGTCGGGCACCCAGTTCGCCAAGTTCAGGTTGTGGGCCCGCCGCGCGTGATCGCCGGTGGAGTCCTTCATCTCCAAGAACTCCTCGATGTCGGCGTGCCAGGTCTCGAGGTACACACAAGCCGCGCCCTTGCGCCGGCCGCCCTGGTTCACCGCCGCCACGGACGAGTCGAGCGTCTTGAGCCACGGCACGATGCCGTTCGACAGGCCGTTCGTGCCGCTGATCAGCGATCCACGCGAGCGCACCCGGTGCCAGCCCACGCCGATGCCGCCGGCGAACTTCGACAGCTTGGCGATGTCGCTGTAGCGGTCGTAGATGCCCTCGAGGGAATCTTCGGGGCTGTCGAGCAGGTAGCACGACGACATCTGCGGATGCGCAGTGCCCGAGTTGAACAGCGTGGGCGACGACGGCAGGTAGCGCAGGCTGGAGATCAGCTCGTAGAACGAGATGGCCTCTTCTGCGGTGCGGGACAGCCCGCAGGCGACCCGCAGCAAGAAGTACTGGGGCGTCTCGATGACCGTGCGGCGTTCGGGGTGCCGCAGCAGGTACCGGTCGTACACGGTGCGCAGCCCGAAGAACTCGAACCCGCCGTTGCGCTCCGCTAGGACCGCGTCATTCAGCTTGCGGGCGTTGGTGCCGACGAATGCCACCACGTCGGGATGGATGAGCCCGCACTCGCCGCCGAGATCGATGGACTGGCTGAACGAGTAAATGTTCTGGTTCTGGACTTCCTTGTCGATGTAGGTGGCCAGAAGGCGGCCTGCCAGCTTCGAGTAGTTCGGCTCCTCTGAGATCAGCGCTGCGGCCGTGCGAATCGACAGCTCGTCAAGCTCGGTGGTGGTGGCGCCGTCATGGAGGCCCGAGATCGTCCGGGTCGCGACGCGCATGGGATCGACGCCGGCCAACTCGGTTGCGCAGCGCTCGACAGCGCGCACGATCTTGTTGACATCGACGGCCTGCATCGAGCCGTCGCGCTTTTGCACGCGCATGCCTGGTGTGTCGGCGGCATCAGCTTGATTCCGGGCCTCGGCTGCAGATGCGTCGGTGATGCTCATCTGCGGGCGCCTGGGAATGAACAGGCACCGAGATGCGCTGTGCGACGTGCGATGTTCATGCCGTTCTCGTCCTTCTCATCCCGCCGAATGCGGTGCCGTCTCGAGTGTTCGCAGGCTACGGCCGCGGCTCGAATCACACCCGTGTAACTACATAGGTGTGAGGAACAGTTATAGCGCGCCTGAATCGGTGCTGCGCTCCTTGGTCCGATCCCTTGACAACTGGACGCGTACGAGGCCACCGCCGGAGAGCCGACGCGCGGTCGGCCCGCGCTGAGGTCGCACCGCCAGTCTTGATTCGCCTCGGAGATGACACACTGCTCGGGTGTCGAATTCTCCGAATCGCATCGTCATCGTCGGCGCCTCCCTGGCGGGTGCACGCGCCGCGCACAGCGTGCGCGCCGCGGGTCATGACGGGCCGCTGACGCTCATCGGTGCTGAGCCCCATCTCCCCTACGACCGGCCCCCGCTGTCGAAGGAATTCCTCACCGGCGAGGGGGACGCCGATTCCCTCGCTCTCGATCCGGACGGCGCCTACGACGAACTTGATGTCGAGGTCATGGCGAGCACACACGCCGTCGGGCTCGACCTGGCGGCCCGCACAATCTCAGTCGCCCCGGCGGCGGGCGGGAACGCCGAGACGGTGCCATTCGACGGCCTCGTCATCGCAACGGGCGCAGCGGCTCGATCGCTGCGGGGAACCGAGGGGATCGCTGGCGTGCACACGCTGCGGACCCTCGACGACTCGATGGCCATCCGGGAAGGTCTGCGCGCTGGCGCACGGGTCGCCGTCGTGGGCGGTGGCTTCATCGGCTCGGAAGTCGCTGCGTCTGCGGTGGCTCGCGGCTGCGAGGTCACGGTGATCGAAGCGGCCCCGGCCCCGCTCATGCGCGGGCTGGGAGCCGAGATGGGCTCGCGGGTGGGTGCGCTGCACGGCGACAACGGCGCCGAACTGCGTCTCGGCGTCGGGGTCGACGGCGTGCTGGGCACCGACCGGGTCGAAGCGGTCGCCATGGCCGACGGCAGCCGTGTCGGGGCGGATCTGGTGGTCGTCGGCATCGGGGTGGTGCCGAACACGTCGTGGCTGGAGGGCTCGGGCCTGCAGATCGACAACGGCGTGGTCTGCGACGCGACGCTGTGCTGCGGGCCGCCCGGCATTTACGCCGTCGGCGATGTGGCACGGGCGCCCAACGGCTGGCTCGGCCCCTGGCATGGCGACGCGCCGATCCGAGTCGAGCACTGGACGGCCGCCGTCGAGCACGGCATGGCGGTGGGCCGCAACCTCGTTGCCCCCGACGAGGCACAGCCCTACCACTCGGTTCCGTTCGTGTGGTCCGACCAGTACGACGCCCGCATCCAGATCGCGGGCCACCCCGATGCCGACGACGACGTCGAGGTGCTGGTCGGAGCGCCGTCGCAGCGCTCGCTGCTGGCCGGTTACCGGCGAGACGGCCGTCTGAGCGGCGTGATGGCGCTCGACGCGATCAGGCCGTTCGTGAGATTCCGCCGCCTGCTCGTAGGCCATCCCACGTGGGACGAAGCACTCGAGCTGGCGGCGACGCTGAACTGAGCCGGGCCGGGCCGGGCTGGGGCTCAGGAGACGACCTGGGACACCTCGTCGCGCTCGGCGTAAAAACTCATGAGCCCGGCGACCTCGGCCATCTCAGGGATCGGATCGGGGTATGACCACACGATGTCGTCAAAGCGCTGACCGTTGACTGCTACTGACCAGTAGCTGGCATCGCCCTTCCACGGTCAATGGGTCGATGAGTCGTTGGGGATGAACACGTCCATCTTCAGGTCCGAGACGGGCAGGTAGTGGCGCGGCGGCAGGCGTCCCTCAGTGAGCACCACCGCAGACGTCGAATCTGCCACGACCACGCCGTCCACCTCGACGGTGACCCGCCCCGGCTCTTCGACGATCGTTATCTCGGGTTTGCGTTGCTCCGTCGTTGCACTGGTCATGGTGCGTCTCCTTGGCGTCACGGACCTCACAATGGTCGGGCTGAGAGGATTTGAACCTCCGACCCCTGGTCCCCCAGACCAGTGCGCTAACCAGACTGCGCCACAGCCCGTACCGCTGGCACGATACTGGCTCGATCGCTCAGGCGAGCCACTGGATCAGCCACACGACGCCTTCAACCGCGCGCCAGCCCAGGTACACGGTGGCCATGACGACGACGAGCCAGAAGTGCCAGGGCGCGCTCGAGCGCTGTGGCTGCGGAGGGTCGCCTTCGCTGCCCAGGGGCGTGCGCGGATGGTCGTGGCCCTGGGGCGACGGCCGGCGATTTTGTCGCTGGGCAACCGGGGCCGCTTCGCGTCGTCCAGACAGCGGCCTCATCGACGTCGCACCCGGAGTTTGAGCGGCGTCTTCGCCAAGCCCAGCTCCTCCCGCAAGCGCCGCTCGAGATATCGCAGGTAGGTAGCCGGAATTTCGCGGTTCGCAAACAGCGTGAACGTCGGGGGTTGCGTTGCGGCCTGGGTGGCGTACAGCACTCGGGCTCCGCCGGGCGCCGGCTGCGCGGACTGCGCGAGCTGGACAATCTCGTTCACCTTGGCGGTCGGCGCCCTCGATTCATATGCCTCCATCGCAGCGGAGATCGCGGGCACCAGCCGGTGCACTCCCCGTCCCGTCAGTGCGCTGATGCGCAGCACGGGCGCTTCCCCCACGAAATGCAGGCGACGCGCCAGCTCCCCCAAGACGCCCTCACGGTGCTCTGGGTTGAGCGTCTCCCACTTGTTGAGCAGCACCAAGATGGGACAGCCGGCCGCATCGATGCGCTCGGCGAGACGCTGATCCTGTGCCGTCACGCCTTCGGCGGCGTCGATGACCAGCAGCGACACGTCGCAGGCGTCGATGGCGCGAAGAGCCCGCAGATTGGCGTAGTACTCGGTATCTGCGTCGACCCGGGCCTTGCGCCGCATGCCCGCGGTGTCGACGAATCGGACCGGGCCCGCTTCGGTTTCTACGAGCGTGTCGATGGTGTCGCGGGTTGTGCCGGGCCGGTCGTGGGTGACCGACCGTTCATCGCCGATGAGCCGGTTGAACAGCGTCGACTTGCCGACGTTGGGCCGCCCCACGATGGCCACTGCGGGCACGTCCGCTTCTTCGTCGACGGGATCCTCGTCTCCGCCGACCGAGTCCTCGCCGCTCCCGCCGCCCCCCGCAATGGGCTCGCCGGCAGCATCTGAACCCACCTCGTCGCTCCCAGGGAGACTTCTGGAGATGTCGGCCTCGTCCAGCTCGAGCAGTTCCAGCACGCGATCGAGCACGTCGCCGACGTTGCGGCCGTGGAGGGCAGACGTTGCCCAAGCTTCGCCGAGTCCCAGGCGATTGAAATCCCACCGCCCGTCGTCACGGGATCCGCTGTCCGCCTTGTTGGCCACGACCAGGGTCGGTCGGCCGCTGCGCCGCAGCATGGCGGCGATGCGGGCGTCGGGCTCGGTGATGCCAACCGTCACGTCGACCACCAGCAGCAGCACATCGGCGTCGGCCATCGCCCGCTCGCTCTGTTGCGACACCTTGCCGTCGAGCACGTCGCCGGCAGCCGACCAACCACCCGTGTCCACCACCACGAACCGGTGGCCTCGCCAAGCGGCCCCGGCTGCCTTGCGATCCCTCGTCACGCCCGGTTCAGGCGCCACGACCGCCTCGCGGCGCCCGACCAGCCGGTTGAACAGGGTGGACTTGCCCACATTGGGCCGGCCCACGATGCCGACGACCGGCAGATCTGCGCTCATCGCGGCGCTCCCGCTGCGGTGGGTGCGGCTGGCTCGGCGCCGGCGCGCCCATGGTCGGGCACGACTGCGGTGTCGAGCAGCCGCCGCAGCGCCGCACCGCTGGTCGGGACGATTTCGACTGGGTGCGGCAGGTCCGCGGGCGCAACGCCGTCCAGGAACCGCCCGCCCGACAGGCTCACATCGGCCACGAGGTAACGGTGACCCGCCGGCTCGGAGTCCAGCTTGGCTGCGATGTCGGCACCAGCGAGCAGGCCCGTGACACCGATGTTGCCGCCGAAGAAGTCGTTGGGAACGGCGATGACCCGCACGTCGGGGGATGGAGCTGCGATGGCGGCTTCGGTCTCGCTGCGCCACGCAGCCACCAGCGGACCCAGCACCGCAGCACCGTAGGTGCCGGTGAGGATGCCGATCGGGCGGTCCTGGTGGCCGCGGCCTCGCCGCTGCGGTGACCGCGACGACAGGGTCACCGGCGTCGGGCGCAGCGACATCGGCAGGCCGCCGGGGTCGATCTCCCCGCTGCGATTCGCCCCGTGCCCGGGAGCGCGAACGGCCCGGTAGCCCTCGGCGGGAGCCCCGTCCACCCACGAGAAGAACCCCGCGGCCGGTGCCCGGTGGGTCGCGGCGGGCTCGGGAGGGGGCTCGCGGCCGGCATCGCTCCATCCGCCTGTGCCCGCAGACATGAATTCCTGCTCGAACGCCCGCGCCATGCCGATGCCGTCCTCGTGCATCGGGAAGTCGCCATAGGTGGCTGCGGGCGGGAAGGGGCGGCCCGCCAGCAGGTAGTACTCGTCGGCGGCGTACACCAGTCGCCTGCCCAGCACATCGCAAAAACGCTGCTGCCACTCCTCGCACAGGTCGACAACCGCTGCAGCTTCGGCGGCGGTGTGCGGGCGCATCGCCGGCTCCCGCTGGTGCGAGCTCACGCCCAGCGGCACCACGGCCAGCGTCTCCAGTGACCCAAAGCGATCCAGCACGCCCAACAGCGTGTCGGCCAGCACGGCCCCGTCGTTGACGCCTGGGCACACCACCACCTGGCCATGGACCTCGACGCCTCCGTCGAGCAGAGCACTGAGCCAGCGCAGGCTGGTCGCGCCTCGCGGGTTGCGCAGCATCCGAGCCCGCACCACGGGATCGGTGGCGTGGATCGACACGTACAGCGGCGACAGGCGCTCGTCGAGCACCCGTTCGAGATCCAGCTCGGTGAATCGAGTGAGCGTTGTGAAGTTCCCGTACAGGAACGACAGCCGGTAATCGTCGTCCTTCAAGTAGAGGCTGCGGCGCAGCCCGGGTGGAAGTTGGTAGATGAAGCAGAACTCGCAGTGGTTGTCGCAGGTCTGCACCCGGTCGAAGATCGCCGCATGCACCTCGGCGCCGAGCGGCACCCCGGCGGCCTTGCCGACATCGACGGTGATCTCGTGCCCGCCGCGCAGCACCGCGAGGGTGGGATCGGCCTCGTCCACCAGCAGCTGCCAGGCGATGACGTCGGTGGGCACGACGCCGGAGATCGACATCACCTCATCGCCGGGGGCCAGCCCGGCGATCTCGGCCGCCGAGCCGGGCTCCACCGCCACCACAACCGGCCTTGACACACACTCAGGATAGGAACCCGACGTGCCGCGTCGGTAGCGTCGTGCGGGTGGCTGTGGACCGGGTGCTGCTAGCTGCGCCACGGGGCTTCTGTGCCGGCGTGGAAATGGCCATCAAGGCGCTCGCCTGGCTCGTCCGCTCGTTCCCGCCGCCGGTGTACTGCTACCACGAGATCGTCCACAACCGCCTCGTGGTCGACCGGTTCGAGCGGCTCGGTGTGGTGTTCGTCGACGACGTCGCGCAGGTGCCGGCAGGGCGGCCGCTCATGCTGTCAGCGCACGGTTCGGCACCCGAGGTGGTGTCGCAGGCTCGCCAGCGGGGAGGCTACGTGGTCGATGCGGTGTGCCCGCTGGTCACCAAGGTGCACCACGAGGTGCGGGTGCGCGCCGGCAAGGGCTTTCGGGTGGTCTATGTCGGCCACGAGGGTCATGACGAAGCGGTTGGCACGATGGCGGTGGCACCAGAGTCGATCTCGCTGGTGTCCGAACCTGCCGATGTGGATGCGCTCGACGACGTCGATGTGCCCGTGGCCGTGCTGGCCCAGACCACGCTGAGCCATCGCGACTGGTCCGAGGTCGCCGACGCTGCGAAGGACCGCTTCGGCGACGTGTGGATGCCTGGCCGCTCCGACCTGTGTTTTGCCACCACCAACCGCCAGAGCGCGCTCGCAGAGATTGCCGCCCGCTGCGACGCCGTCGTCGTGATCGGCTCGGCCAATTCTTCGAACACGATGGCACTCGCCAAGGTGGCCGCGGAATCGGGCTGCGAACAAGTCCTGCGCGTGAACGCCGCCTCCGAGCTGCCCGACAATCTGTTCGGCACCGTGGGCGTCACCGCTGGGGCGTCCGCGCCGGAGGAACTCGTCGAGGCGGTCATCGCGAAGCTAGCTCCCCACGACGGCACCACCGAAGTGACCATCACCGATGAGGACGAGTACTTCCCCCCGCCGCGGGAGTTGCGCGACCTGCTCGGCGCCATGGAGGCTGCCGTGCATGCCACCCTCGCCGTCGCGCCCGCGGCGCGCGTGAGCGCCGCCGACCGCACGACAGCCGCGAGCGACGTCCTCGCCGCGCTCGCCGCTACGGCGTACTGAGCCGACGCAGATCGCTCAGCGCACGTTGGGTGTGCCGACGTCGGCCTGAGCCTGGTCGTACAGCTCCTGGATGCGCTCGCGCAGCTCCTCGGTGAGTTCGCTCACTGCCCGGCGCGACACCCGGCCACTGGGCCCCGGCGGCGGCGGGTCCATCGGTTCGCCGATGATGAACTTGATGCGCCGCGGGTACATGAACTTGGCGCCGCGCGGCATCGCCGCGGCCGTGCCGCCGATGCCGACGGGCACGATCGGCACCTGTGCCCGCGCTGCCAGGTACACCGGTCCGTCCATGAGCGGCAGCACGCGCGGGCCGTCCTTGCGCTCGCCCTCGCCGAACATCACGACCGGGTCGTCGCCGTGGCGCAGTGCATCGAGCGCGGTCCGCAGCGCTGCGCGATCGGGCGCGTCGCGGTTCACCGGGAAACAGCCGATGGTCGTGAACAGCCATCCCGCGAAGCGGTACTTCCACATCGAGTCCTTGCCCATCACCCGCATCCGGTGCGGGATCGCGGCGTGGATCGGCGTGTCGATGTAGCTGCGATGGTTGGGCACCCACACGCACGAACCCTTGGGCAGGTTCTCCAGCCCGTCGACGGTGATGCGGTTCCACGCCCGGAAAACGCCCCAGATGGCGTACTTCATGATCTTGTAGACGGCCATGTTGAGCGGTCCGTCGCGCAGATCGGTCTCGGGTCGGTCGGTTCCGCTCATCAGCGCTCTTCCAGGCCCGCAATCATGGGGCCCTGTGGCTCGGTTGCGAAGCGGTACAACGCGGTGATGGTCCCCACGGCCTCATCCTGAGACAGCTCGCTCGTGTCGACAATGACCGCTCCAGGTGCCACTCGCAATGGCGAGTCGGCCCGACCCGAGTCGAGCCGATCCCGCTCGCTCAGCTCCGCTGCCAGCGCGGCGACCGTTTCGTCATCCGGCCGTGCACCAACTGGGTTGCCGGCGGAGACGGCCTGCTGGACCAATCGGCGGCGGGCCCGCTCCGCGGGTGCCGCGGTGAGGAACACCTTGAAGACGGCGTCGGGGAACACCACGCTGCCGATGTCGCGGCCTTCCATCACTCCCCCGCCCACGCGGTTCGCCCAATCACGCTGACGTCGGGTCAGCACCCACCGCACCTGCGGGTTGGCGGCCACCACGCTGACGCTGCGATCCACCTCTGCGCTGCGGATCGCGGCCGTCGCATCGTCACCGTCGACGGTGACCCGCTGGGCGCCATTCACGCTGGAGATCTCGATGTCCGCCGTGCGTGCGATCTTCGCCACCGCTGCCTGGTCGGCGAGATCGACGCTCGCTTGCAGGGCTGCCCACGCCACCGCCCGGTACATCGCCCCCGTGTCGAGATAGTCCATGCCGAGCTCGGCCGCCACGGTACGAGCCACGCTGGACTTGCCCGACGCGGCAGGACCGTCGATGGCGACGACCGGGCCAGCGGGCTCGGTCGGGCCCGGGAGCGAGTCCGGCGCAGCGCGCAGCGACTCGAGCGCATCGAAGAAATCGGGAAACGTCTTGGCGACGCAATCTGGATCGTCGATGTCGATCCCGGCCACCCGCAAACCGACGAGCGACATCGCCATCGCCATGCGGTGATCGCCATGACAGTCCACCAGGCCCGCCCGTAGCGCGAAGGGGTTCGGGCGGATGGTGATGCCGTCGGGTTCGGCGACGGCGTCAATGCCGCGCTTGGCGAGCTCGGCCGCCGTGTTGGCGATGCGGTCGGTTTCCTTGCGACGGATGAAGCCGATGCCTCCGATGCGCGTGGTGCCCTCCGCGAATGCAGCCAACGCCGCCAGCGTTTGCGCCGTGTCGGAGAAATCACGCAAATTGAACGATCCTCCTCGCAGCGTCCCGTTCGGCGGTGCGCCGACCGTAATGGCCTCGTCGCCGAGCGTGACCTCCGCGCCCATCTCGCCGAGGACCTCGGCGAAGCGCACGTCACCTTGAATGCTGTTGTTGCCGAGCCCCTCCACGCGCACCTCGCCGCCGCAAAGGGCAGCTGTTGCCCAGACGTAGCTCGCTGCCGAGGCGTCCGGCTCAATCGGGTACAGGGTCGAGCGATAACCGCCTTCGGTTACGACGAATCGATCAGCACTGGGCACCAAGACATTGGCACCGAACGCCTCCATGACCGCCACCGTCATGTCGATGTACGGCCGGCTCACGGTGTCGAACGCAGCGTCGATCTCGACGTGGATGCCGCCGCGCAGCGGTCCCGCAAGCAGCAGCCCGGTCGCGAACTGGCTGGAGGTATCGGCTCGGATCCGCACATGGCGCAGGAGCTCTGCATCGCCGGCACCGTCGGAGATCACCTCGATCGGCAGACAGCCATGCTCGCCGAGCTCGCGCACCTTGAGGCCCAGCGAGCGCTGCGCCGCGAGCAGGTCGTCCAGTGGGCGTGCACGCAATTGAGGGTCGCCGTCGAGCAGCCACCGGCCGCCGAGGGCTGCCATGACCGGCAGGATGAACCGCGCCGTCGTGCCCGATGACCGTGCGTGCACCACGACCGGCTCGCCTGCGGCGCGCTGCGCGGCGTCATGGGATCGGGATCGCCGACCGCCGATGCCGTCGATGACGAGCCGGCGCTTGCCGCGATTGACCCGCACTACCGCTCCGAGGGCGGTGACCGCTTCGATCATCGCCTCGGTGTCGTTTGCGAACAGGACGCCGTCAAGCGTGCTGCGCCCTTCGGCCAAGGCTGCACACAGCACGGCCCGGTTCGTGATGCTCTTGGAACCCGGCAACAGCGCCGTGCCCGACGCGCCGTTAGTGAAAGGGTCGATGACCCCGATCACTCGCCCGGCGCTCATGCCAGATCGCGCGTCGTGGGGTGATAACCCTGCCCGGCCAGAGCCGCCAGGAAGCGCTGCGCCTCGGTGCGTGCCACCACCAGCACCAGCACGCCTTCGGCGCCCTCGGGCGAGTGGGCCACCTCGATATCGGCCACGTTCACGTCGCAGTCCGCGGCGAGCATGGTGATGGCTGCAATCTGGCCTTTGCGGTCTGGGATCGGCACCCGCACCTCGAGCAGCTCGTGGGGTCGCACGTAGCGGGACGGCAGGTTGGTGCGCGCACGCCGTGCCTGGGTGAGCACGGCGCGCAGTCCGTCGCGGTCTGCCTCAGCCACCACGTCTCGCATCCGCGCCATGCGCTTAGCCAGCTCGTCGAGCACGCTCACGATGGCGTCGCGGTTCTCTCCGCAGATGTCCAGCCAGATGCCCGGATGGCCGGCCGCAATCCGTGTCATGTCCCGGAAGCCGCCGGCGGCCAGACGCAGCAGCGGCGCGTCATCGAGAGCTCGATCATCGGCCAGGCACATCAGCGACGCAGCAGCGAGGTGCGGCACATGGCTGACCACCGCAACGAGAGCGTCATGGCGTTCGGGCGTCATCGTCACCACATCGGACCCGAACCCGGCCAGCACTGCCTGGCAGGACCGCAGCGCATCGTCGTCAGTGGTTTCGTTCGGCGTCAGCGCCCACACTGCGCCGGCGAACATGTCGGGATTCGCGCCCTCGATGCCTTCCTGTTCCGAGCCGGCCATCGGATGACCCGGCACGTAGCGAGGGTCGGCAATTGCTCGGGAGACGGGCGTCTTGACGCTGCCCGTATCGGTCACCACGGCGCCCGCGGCTGCCGTGTCGGCGAGTGCAGCCGCAACCTGATCGGCCAGCAGAGCGGCAGGCACCGCCACGACGCAGAACGTCGCGTCGGGATCCGTGCCGACGGCATCAAGGCAGCCGAGCTCGAGTGCTCGCTGCGCGTAGTCGCCGACGGCATCGCGCCCGGTCACGTGCCATCCCGACTTGCGCAATGCGGCTGCGACAGATCCGCCGATCAGGCCCGTGCCCACGACTTGGGCGCGCCTCGACGGCGAGTCGGCGTGCGACCGCAGCCGCGTTGTTTCGGCAGGACTCGAGGCCACGCACCGAAGGGTACCGATGGCTCTGAACGTCTCCCGTGTGGGTTCGCTGAGACTCTGCGGGCAGCGATCGCCCAGTCAGGTCACTCAGCCACTTGGCGCCAGCTCGCCAACGTGCTCATCGAGTTCGGCGCGAAACGTCGCCACCGTGGCCATCTTGACGTCTTCGTAGCCGCGCACCAGCTCAGCGAGCCTGGCGACGGCGACCGCCTGCTCATACCGGGCCGCACCCGCGTCCCGCTCGAGCGCCTCGAGCGCCGCTTCGAGAGCCTCCCTGTACTCGCCTGGCAGCGACCGCTCAGTCCGGCGGATTTCGGTGTGGCCGAACGGATCGCACCAGCGACCTCGCAGGCGCTTGCCACGCGCCAGCAGTGCGAAGAGGGGTCGCCACGATGTCGAGAACCGGATCTTGCCGGTACGCCCCAGCGCACGCAGCAACGGCGGGTGCAGATTCCATGACACCGTGCCGCGCACGGATGCCGCCACGTCGGTGGCCGCTGTATTCGCTTCGGTATCGCACATGAGTCGGGCGACCTCGTACTCATCTTTGTAGGCCATGAGCTTGAAGTGCCCGGCTGCGGCGGTCGCGGTCAACCGCACGGACCCGTCTCCGGCGGCTTGGTCCGCATGAGCCACGCGTTCGACCGCCTCGAGGAACTGCGCTGCCAGCCGGTCTGACTGGTAGGCGCACAGCTCCCTCACGTACCGGCGCAGTCCCGCGCGGAGCCCGTCGAGGTCTCCCGTTGATCCCCCGCTGGCCAGCCCGTCCACCATCTCGTCGATGCGCGACGCCAAGCGCCGTGACAGTGCGCTCAACGGCCCCGACTCACCGACACTGCGCGCATCGGCCCACGCGGAGGCGGTGGTACCGCGGTCTGCTGCAGCGGCCGTGTACTGCTCCGCAGCCGCCGTCACCATCGCGGGATCACAGATCATCGCCCGACCCCAACGGAACGCAACGATGTTCTGCGCGACGGCCACGCCGTTCAGCTCGATGGCGGACTCCACGCTGGCCGGTGTGATCGGCAATGCACCCGCCTGGACGGCCATGCCGACCACGAAGACGTTCGCGCTCACCGCAGAACCGCAGAGCGCCGTCACGAGCGAAGCGACATCGGCCCAGTGCCGGCTGCCTTCGAGGGTGACCGCAGCCACCCGGTCGAGCAGATCCTGGGTCGCCGGCATGTCGATGCCCGGATCGGCAACCATGGCGCCGGTCGGCGTCGGCGACGTCGAACCGACCACCATCGTCCGGTTGGGGTCGGCAACATCGAGGCCCGCCGCCGATGCCGCGACGAGCAGATCGAAGGCCACGATGACGTCGGCTTGGCCGCTGCCGAGGCGTGCCGTTGCCGGCCCGCCGATCCGCCTCAGCCGCAGATCACCCACGACTGTTCCCGCCTTCTGCGACAGCCCGATCTGATCGAGACCTCGCACCTCGAAGCCGTCGAACATCGCCGCTGTGCCGAGCACCTGGTTCACCGTCACGACGCCGGTCCCGCCGATCCCGCACATGCGCACCGACACCTCATCGGGACCCACCAGCGGCACCGGATCGGGAAGCTCATCAGGCGGCTCGGGCCTGACAGCATCCTCCGATCCATCACTGGCTGCGGGCGTGCGGGTGCGTCGCAGCGGCGCCAGCATCTCGCGTACTGCCGTGCGCAATGGCCCGGGCTCGCTGACCGTCATGAACGACGGGCAGTCGCCGTCCAGACACGAATAGTCCAAGTTGCATGACGTCTGGTCAATGCGGGTCTTGCGGCCGAAGAACGTGTCGACGGGCTGCACCGACAGGCAATTGCTCTTGGCGCCGCAGTCGCCACAGCCCTCGCAGATTCGCTCGTTGATCACCACTCGCTTGGCAGGCGTGGGCTGGGTGCCTCGCTTGCGGGCCCGCCGCGCCTCGGCCGCGCACTGCTGATCGTGGATCAGCACGGTGACGCCGTCGATGCCGGCGAGCATCTCCTGAGCTTCAATCAGACGATCGCGGTGCCAGACCTCGACGCCCGAAGGCAGGGCACGGCTCCGGTATGCCGTGGGGTCATCAGTGGTGATGAGCACCTTGGCTACGCCATCCGCGAGCAGCCCGGCTGCCACCTCGGGTACCTCCAGCTGACCGGCGGGATCCTGCCCGCCCGTCATCGCGACGGCTCGGTTCCACAGGAGCTTGTAAGTGATGTTGGTGCCCGAGGCCACGGCGCCAGCGATCGCCAGCTGCCCGCTGTGGAAATAGGTGCCGTCGCCCAGGTTCTGGAAGATGTGCTGGGTCTCCACGAACGGCGACATGCCGATCCACTGCGTGCCCTCCTGGCCCATGCACGTCACGCTCACGATGTCGCCGACTCGCTCAGGATCCATGAACAGCGCCATGGTGTGGCAGCCGATGCCGGCACCGACCACGGCGCCGTCGGGCACCTCGGTGGAACGATTGTGCGGGCAACCGGAACAGAAATACGGCGAGCGGCTCTGTTCGGGCGGCAGCGCCAACGGCAGCTCGATGCGCAGGCGTTCGGGGCGGGCGGGCACCAGCCGGTCACCGATGCGAATCTCCAGTCGCCTGCGCAACGGCTCGATGAAGTCGTCAGCGGTCAGCGCGCCGAACGAGGCGAGCAGCGACCGGTCGTTCTCGTCGGTCTTGCCGACGATGCGGGGATGGTGCGACTGGTTGTACAGGGCGTCCTTCAGCAGCGATTCGATGTTGGGGCTCTTCTCCTCGATCACGAAGATCTCCGTGACACCACGAGCGAAGTGGCGGGCCCGTTCGGCGCTGAACGGGATGGGCATGCCCATCCGCACGAGCCGCACACCGGCGTCTCGAATCGATTCGTCGCTGCCGAGGCCCAGACGCCGCAGCGCCTCGCGAACCTCGCGGTAGGTAATGCCCGACGCCACGACCGCAATCCAGGCATCGGGCGGGTCGACGGTGGCGTCGTTTAGGTAGTTGGCCGCCGCATACGCAATGGCCAGCTCGTAGCGGACTTCGACGATCTCGCGCTCGATGTCGACCGTGTGGGGCGTCAGGAGATAGCCGTCGGGCCGGTGGCGGTACAGCTCGCCGTCGACCAGCGGGATGACCGGGTCGAACCTGTCGGGATCCAGCAGCACCGTCGCGGCGCCGTCTGCCACATCGGCCACGATCTTGAGGCCGGTCCACAGCCCCGTCGTCCGAGACATCGCAATCGCGTGGCGGCCCAGGTCGAGCGCTTCGGCAGGCGTACCCGGATAGAGCACCGGGATGTGCAGGTCAGCCATCGACCCGGCAGAGCTCGAGGGGATCGTCGAGCTCTTGGCGGCGGGGTCGTCGCCGGCGATGGCGACTGCGCCGCCGTACGGATCAGCGCCGGCGAACACCGCATGGCGCAGCGCGTCGGTAGCGCGGTCCACGCCGGGCGCCTTCGCGTACCACAACCCGAGCACGCCGTCGTAGGTGGCATCGGGCCGGCTGGTGGCCAACTGGCTGCCCATGACAGCGGTCGCGGCCTGCTCCTCATTGACAGCCGGCGAATGGACGATCGGCAGATCGGTTGCGCTGCGGGCCGCCTCGACTGCGGCGTCATACCCGCCGAGGGGCGAACCCGGGTAGCCCGAAACGAAGGCGGCCGTGCGCAGCCCGGCGCGCCGGTCGGCCCGCAGCTGTTCGATCGGCAGGCGAGCCAGCGCCTGCAGCCCGGTCATGAACGTGGTGCCGCTGTCGTCGGTGTAGCGCCCCGACAGCCGGTACGTCTCAGCGAGGCTCATCTTCGTGCTCCCGTGTACTGGCAGCAATTCGCGTCGGTCATGCCAAAGGCCCTCCGTGCGTTACGTCCATTGTGGTCGCTGCCTATGGCACAGCGATGACGCCGAACGCACCTTGCGTCGCCGCCAGCGCAGCGCACTGCTGCGCGGCCAACATCAACCGCCGCGCCGCTGCGCGGCGCGGTGCAGCTCACGGATCTCGTCGTCGGTGAGCCGCCGGTGCCCGCCGGGGGGCAGGGCGGGATCGGAGAGGGGGCCGATTCTGGTGCGCACCAGACGCAGCACCTGATGTCCCACGGCATCGCACATCCGCCTGACCTGACGGTTGCGCCCCTCACGTATCACGATGCGCAGCACCGACGGCTGCGGCATCGACACCACGGCCGGCGCCGTCGGGCCGTCGTCGAGCTCGACGCCAGCTCGCAGCTGTGCCAGTGCGCCGCGCGACGGCACCCCGTCCACGTGAGCGAGATACTCCTTGGCGACTCCCCATGACGGATGCGTCAGCCGGTGGGTCAGCTCGCCGTCGTTGGTCACGATGATCAGCCCTTCAGAGTCGGCGTCCAGCCGCCCGACCGGGTAGATGCGCACTGCTGCGGGGACCAGATCGGTCACGCAGCGCCTTCCCCGGTCATCGGAAGCTGCGCTCAGCACGCCACGCGGCTTGTTCACCAGGTAGTGAACGGTCGCCGCGTCCCACGTGACGATCGCACCGTCGACCTCGATCCGGTCAGCCGGGCCTGCGCGATCCCCGATCCGGGCGGTCGTGCCGTTGACTGTGACGCGCTCCGCGGCGATCAGCTCCTCGCACGTGCGACGGCTCGCAACACCGGCACGGGCCATGACCTTGTGCAGTCGCTCGGCTTGCGTGCCCGGCCCGTCCGTGGGGGTCACATCGTCTAATCGGGTTTGGAAGCCACCAGGCGGTCCATGGCCTCCACCGCATCGGGGTCGACGCGTAGCTCCGCCAACGACGGCAGTTCGTCGAGGCTGTCGAGACTCAGGCGCTCCAGGAAGGCAGACGTCGTGCCGAGCAGGGCAGCGTTGCCCGGACCCCGATCGCGCGCGACCTCGACGATGTAGCCTTGGTCCGCCAGCGTGCGGACGACACCGTCGGCGTTGACGCCCCGGATGGCGCTGATCTGCGCTCGCGAGATCGGCTGCTTGTACGCCACCACGGCCAGGGTTTCCATCGCTGCCGCGGACAGGCGGGCCGACCGGCGAGTCCCCACGAAGCGCTCGACAAATTCGGCGACCGCTGCGGCGGTCTGGAGCTGGTATCCGCCAGCCACCTGCATCAGGGTGAAGCCCCGCTCGGCGTTCGCATACTCCCGAGCGAGCTCGTTGCAGATCGTCTGGACGGATGCCGCGGGTGCACCGGTCACCCCTGCCAGCAGCTCAGCGGGCACCGGTTCGGTCGCGACCATCAGCACCGCTTCGATGGCCGCATACAGCTCGCTGTCATCGACCGATCGTGACCCGTCGAACTGCGGGTCTTCGTCCCCGGATTCGGCGGTGATGTCTGCGAGGCCGTTGTGCGTCTCCGATGCGCCGTTGCGCGTGCCTTCGTTGGCGGGGATCGATGGATGGGCCGGTGGATGGGCCGATGAATGGGCCGGAGGTGCAGCGGCCGGATCGGCTGGAGCATCGCGAGGCTCGACGACGGTACGACCCTCGTCGCTGACCAATCTCAGGCTGCGCGCGGCGCCGGACGGCGGGAGCGTGCCGTTCACGCGGCGTCTTCCCCATAACCCCCGACCGAAGACGGCAGCGCCACGCCCTCGCCGATCCATTCCACACCGATGTCGCCGAAGCGCTCAGCTTGCGTCAGCTCGACAAGCCCCGATCCGAACAGCTCGAGCACTGCCAAGAAAAACACCACCACGACGACGCGCTCGGTGATCTCGCTGGTGAGCTCACGGAACGTCGCCGAGCCCATGGATGCGAGTCGATCGACGAGCTTTGCAGCCGCCTCGTCCACCGTGATGCCGGCGGCCCTCAGGTGACTGAGGTCGACCTGCGGTACCGGCCGCGGCGCAAGCACCCGTTCCATCGCTGCGGCAAGGTCATCTCGAGACGCGCCTGTGAGCAGATCCGGTGCGAATGCCAAGAAAGACTCGGGGGGACCCGCGCTACGGGGCCACCGCAGCGCTGCGGCATCCCAGCGTTCACGCATCAGGCTCGCGGCTGCCCCGAACGTGCGACCCTCGACCAGCCGCGCAAATGCGGTGTCTCGCAGTCCGTACGCCGCCAGTTCCTCCTCCAGGTCCAATTCGACCGGCGGGGCGGGCAGCAGCCGGCGGGACTTCAGCTCGATCAGGGTCGCAGCCAGCAGGGCGAACTCGCTGGCAGCGTCGATGTCGATCCTGCCGTCGCCGACGGTGTGGCCGACAGCGTCCCCCAATATTTCCCGCTCGTGTTCGGGGTGGTCATCGTCCATGGCGGCCATTACGGCGACGAAGTCGTCGACCAGGCGCGTCAACGACACCTCCCAGATGTCCACCTCCTGGGAGACAACCAATTTCACCAGCACATCCAGCGGGCCGGCAAAGGCCTCGGTGTGCACCTCGTGGGTCACGCGGTCCGAAGGTACCGCGGCATGTGGTGACCGCTTGGGATATTTGCCGGATTGCCACCGACGTCTCTTGTGAGGTTGGCAGGCCCGGCCCGCCGAATTCTTTGCGGTCGGCGAACACCGTTCCGGTACCGTCAGGCGCCATGACACGAGTGCTCTCGGGCATCCAGCCCACCGGCGACGTACACCTCGGCAACTATCTCGGGGCGCTGCGCCAATGGGCGATCGACCAGCACGATGCCGACGCGTTCTATTGCGCCGTCGACCTGCATGCGGTGACCATCCAGCAGGATCCGCAGCAACTACGCGCTGCGACGCTTGGCACGATGGCCACGCTGATCTCGGTCGGCCTCGACCCCGACGTCTGCACGCTGTTCGTCCAGAGCCACGTCCCCCAGCACACCGAGCTGTCGTGGCTGCTCGAGTGCACGGTGTCGCTCGGTGAGCTACGCCGGATGACCCAGTTCAAGGACAAGTCGGCCCGTACCGAGGGAGGCGACCACGGCGGCGACCATGTCTCCGCGGGCCTGTTCACGTACCCGGCGCTGATGGCGGCAGACATCCTGATCTACGACGCCGACCGGGTGCCGGTGGGCGACGACCAGCGCCAGCACCTCGAGCTGACCCGTGACGTGGCACAACGGTTCAACAGCCGCTACGGCGACACGTTCGTGATTCCTGAGGCTGCGATTCCGACGGTCGGCGCACGTGTGATGGACCTGCAGAACCCCACTGCCAAGATGTCCAAGTCTGCCGAGAGCCCCCAAGGCTCGGTGGGCATCTTCGACGACCCTGCCGACATTGCACGCAAGTTCGCGCGGGCGGTGACCGACTCGGAAAGCGAGGTGCGATACGACCCCGACAACAAGCCCGGCGTGTCGAACCTGCTGTCGATCCTGGGCGCTGCCACAGGTCGCAGCCCCGCCGACTCTGCAGCGGGCTACAGCCAATACGGAGCCCTCAAGTCCGACACTGCCGACGCGGTCGTCGCCATGCTCGAGCCCATAGCCGCTAGAAGGGCCGAGCTCGATGCAGACCCCGCCGGACTCGCCCGCATCATCGCCGCCGGTGCCGACAAGGCCGAGGCCGTGGCGTGCGTCACCCTGGCTCGCGCCAAGGAATCGATGGGCTTCTTGCCCAAGTAGCGGAGCCCATCGCGAATCTCCCTGAGATTCGTGCGCGCGAATGTTTGCTTTTGTTGACAAACGAGTGTATGCTCTCTTCATGTTCGGCGATGTGGTGCGAGAACTCGCTCCTGGCTTTGTGGAGACACCCGAAGCCGGCGTCGACACTGGGTCTGCATGGCCCCCAGGCAGGTCGGCGTGGCCCGATGAAACAGCGGTGTGGACGGGCGGCGAAATCGGTCCCTTCGAAGATGTCACCAGTTCCGCCGACCATCGGAACAGCTCACTGGGCGCGATCTCGGCCGCAGAGGATGCCGAGCGGCGCGATACCGCCGCTGGTCAAGCCAATGACGGCGCGATGGTCAGCGGCAACGCCGCGAGTTGCGATGCCGATCTAGATGCGCTGAACGTTGATGAACTCACGGCTCTACTGGTCGAGTTGACAGCCGAGCGCGCCCGCATCGAGGGCCGCTATCTGGCGGTGGTCGGCGAGATGACGTCGCGCTACGGCGCACAAGCCGCTGCGTATGTCTTGCGTGACCAGACTCGTATGAACTGCGCGCAGGCCCGCTCCGAGTCCCGCCTGGCCGAAAGCCTGGTCTCAGAGGGCTTCACCGACACGCTCGACGCGATGCAGGCCGGCGAGATTCATATGTCCCACGCGAAGGTGATCGCCCGCGAAGCACCCAAGAAGCACCGCCGCAGCGAAGACGACTTCTTGGAACTTGCCCGGGCGTACCCCTCCGACACGATCGCCCGGCACCCGCTCGCCAATTACAGCCTGCAGATCGCAGACGAACTGGCGGCCGAGACTGCCGCCAAGGATCTCAGTCCCATCGACGCCGAACTGGCGTTGCAGCGTCATGAGCGCTCGGCGTCACTGCGGATGGGCGACGACGGCATGTGGCACCTGCGCGGCAAGTTCGATTTCGTCGCGGGGCGCCAGCTCAGCGCGGCCCTGCAGGCTGCGGTGCGCTCGATGCGCCAACGCCATGGCGAAGACAACCCTGACGACAGCGGCGACGGCGACGCTCCGTCACGGGCGCAGCTCACGGCGGATGCCTTGTGCGAACTGCTGCTGGGCAACGAAACCGCCCGGCGCGCTGCAACCAACTTGCTCATCATCGCCGACTACGACATCGCCAGCGACCGGCTCGCCAACCCCCGCCTCGACGACGGCACTCCCCTGTCAGCGCAGATGCTCGTCGAGTACGGCGTGAACGCCAAGGTGCTGCCGGCCATGTTCTCGGCCGACTGGTCGCAGCTTGCGCTGGGGCGCACACGCAACGCCAACGACGCCCAACGGCTCGTGCTCGCAGTGCGCGACGGCGGCTGCATCGGCTGCGAACTCACCTTTGAGCACACCCAAGCGCACCACATCGACTACTTCGAAAACGACGGCCTCACCGAGATTCCGAACCTCGCCTCACTCTGCGAGCCGTGCCACCGAGACGTTCACACCCACGAACGCAAGATTCACACCCCACCCGACGGCCACCCCCGACTCCAGCCGCCCGAACCCCGCAACGCCGGGCCTCCGGCCCGAGCCCCGATCGCTACGCCGGCCTCAGTCCGCAGTCCCTAGTCCCAGCTGCCGACTGACAGCGCGACGGATTAGCCACATGGCGGGCTGCTGAAGGTTCAAACTGCAGCCGGACTGACACGCACACGGGCAGCAGCAGCGAAGAACGCCGCGTCGAAGCAATATCCGCTTCCCCGCAGTCGCTGCGCCGACAGGTCACTCCTGTTTGACTGGAACGGAACATCGAGCAGACAGACACCGCCTCTGTGCTGCCTCTCGTGGGGACCTCGTTTCCCAGATGGTCCTGACGGTCGTTGCCCCGCCCGTACATTGCTAGTCAGCGATCGAGGCGAACGTGTACAGAGTATTGCCCGGCTCACCAACCCCTGACAGGGTGATCGTCCCCCGATCAGTTGGCTGAAGCCGCTGTAGCGGATCGGCAATAAGGCGTACCGTTGGCTGCGCGTCATCGCCCTCAATGTTGGATACCACAACCAAGAAGAAACTCTGGGCGGTGCGCGCTCGCTGCACCTCGGAGGCCGTGAGCTCCACATCATCCCGCTCTCGACCCGCGAAAACCTTCAGCTCGTAGAAGTTGTCCTGTTCATCAACCGCGTCAGCACCCACGTTGCGTTGCGTGCGGACATCAATGATCTCGCACCCGTTGAGACCGAGCGCCATTCGAAAGAACTCGAAACCCACATTCTCTCTGTCCACGTCAGAAAACCGGCGCTTCGCGTTTGCGCGTGGAGTAGCTCGGTGAGGGTCCCGGCTCGATAGGGAGGGATCCCCCAGAATCGGAGGTGTCTTGTTGCCCCGATTCGGGAGGATCCCTGTGGCTGTTGACCTTACGCGTGCGTTGTCGTT
>JAPOPC010000058.1 GCA_026713105.1 Acidimicrobiaceae bacterium | reverse complement strand
GACCGGTCAGGGCAGGATCTCGAGCCGTTCGCAGTGCAGAGGCCGGACCACGCCGAAGTGGCGGCGGTCGACGGTGGCCACGGCTGTCGCGCCCAAGCGCTCTGCAGCGGCTACGACGGAGGCATCGACCGTACCCAACGGCAGATCGCCGTAGGTGTGAACCAGTTCGGCGATGCGCAGCCAATCACTCGCTGCCACGGGCTCCACAAACAGGTCTCCAGAAGCGAGGTCACCCAAGAACCGCACTTCGGCCCGAGAACCCAGTCGCGTACCGACGAGGTACGCGACTTCGGTGATCACCAGGGTCGGCACGATGAGCGGTCCCGGATGCTGCGAGAGCAGATTCAAGCTGGCCGCATGATGTCGATCGTCTGCGTCTATGTAGGCGTAGAGCGGCCCAGCGTCGACGATCAGCGCGATGCTGGGACCTCGCTTGCCAGGATCTCCTCGATGCGTTCGGAGATGTCTGAACGACCGCTGCGACCGGCCGCTGCCGCCCCGAGGCGTCGCCGAGGCCCGAGATGGTGCTCGATCGCCTCTCTCGTCAGCTCTGAGATGGTGATGTTGCGCCGAGCGGCTTCGTGGCGAAGGCGGGCGTCGAGCTCGAACGGAAGCTTGACAGTGGTCCGATTCACGTATGCCAGCATATCCAGCGAGCCGGCCGGGCTCTAACGGGATTCGTGGGCGCAGCGTCGGCGCCGTGCAGATGCCACCGCCCCTCGGCTGGGTACCGGGCAACGCTTCGGACCACGCATGTACCGACGAGCGCTCGCGCACTGCCAGTTTCAGAATTAGGGCCGACGTTTGATGCTGTTGTCAACCTCGATCAGCCAGTTGCACATCTCGTCGGGTATCTCAGACGCATGCAGTTGGCGGGCGAGGTTCTTTGTCGACACCGTGTCGTGACCGCCCTCTTGGAGCACCGTGTTCAGTGCCTTCAAGATGTCCTTGGCTGGATACCTGTGGAGGCGCCACGTGGGGTCCGCAGCAAGTGGTCTCAGTTTGGTGTACGTCTCGGCGAAGGTGCCGGCGATGTCTTTCCTGCTGGTCTTGCTGGAGAAATGCCGTTTCTCGGCGAATTGAGCTAGGGCCTTCTCAGTCATGTCGGACGTGATCGACTCCAGCTGGGATGAGATGAACTCCTCCGATGAATTCGACACGCGTGCGAGGGCTGCCGGTTCGAGGAGATAGCTCTCAAGTTCCTTCCGGTGCCAGATATGGGCGCGGACGCCGATTTCTTCGAGACTGGAGCGCACCTCGTCAACGTCCGCGTCGGCCCGGTAGTCGCGGTCGAGCAGCACATGCACCTCAACCGATCCTTCGAGGAAGTCCGTGACGAACCACTGGAAGGGCTCTACCTGGACCCAGTTGCTGAAGCCCTTGATCTCGATGACCGCGCAGTTGCGCTCGCCGGCCAGTTGATCGGCACCGATCGTCTTCGCCAGTTCGCGGATGATGGACATGTCGTCCCCTTCCACGAAGACCACAGTCCGGGCACGGAGGGCCATCGCGAGCCGCAAGTTGAAGCTTGAGCCGATCTGCGTCGACAGATCCTCGAGCGACGCGGGCTTGGGTCGACGCACCGCTCTGCGGCGGGTCTTGTCGACCCACACAACCGACTCAGAAGCGGCCTCGGCGAGCATCTCGGACGAGTGGGTTGCGGTGATCGTCTGCGCCGTCGTTGAGTTGAGCAACCTCACCAGACGTCTTTGGAGATCAGCATGCAGATAGAGATCGGGCTCATCGAGGATCACGACATCTGCCGACCTCAGGCGCCAGAGATGGGTCAGGATCTGCACGAAAATCTGCATGCCGTCGCCGACCCAGTAGAGCTCCTTCGGCATCCTGTCGCCACGTTCTCGGACGAACACGTCGAGTTCCCGGCCACCCGGTTTCTCGCCTTCGCGTGTTTCGACGGATAGTTCCTCGATCGCGGGGAGCCAGCCGGTCACGAATTCCTTGAACCCCTCAAATGCGCCGCTGTTCATGATCAACAGCAGCTGGTTTCGCGCATGCTGGCTAGACCTGCGCCCTTGGACGTGGGACCTGACGTATGTCTCGTCGAGGACTGACTCGGTGCGGTTCAGCGGGTAAAGGCCGGGGATGATGCCGATCTGGCCGGTCAGTTCTCGTACAGCTTTCGGCTGCAAGATCGGCCGTTCGTCGGGGCGGCGCAAGTAGAAGTACGGATCTGGATTGTCGTCATCATCATCGGGCCAAACTCCGGTGAGGATCAGATCGGTGTCCGTACGGATCGACACCGCCGACTCTCCCGAGCGGAACTGATGCCGAAGATTCTCGGTAACCAAGCCGTACTGATCGGCGCGGAGCAAATGTGTGCGTGCTCGTCGTTCACCGTGCATTCGGGACCCAGTCGGCGTTTTCCGGGACGCATGCTCCAACATTCCTGCCGCAGCCCTCGCGGCTGCGATGAGAGTTGATTTCCCGGCGTTGTTGGGCCCGACCAAGAACGCGCTGGTCCCAAGATGCATGGTGAACCTCTGGAACGCCTTGAAGCTCCACAAGTCGAGCTGTTGGATGCGCATGTGCCCGTCCGACCACCGTGATTTGCGATGGCAACCGTAGGGGCTAGCGGACACCCGCGGCGCTTGGGTTTCGGCAGCAGCACGCCGCTGGACTGATGCCCAAGACTCGACGTTTGGCGCCTCGATACGAGATGGCCGAACGGCAACGAGCGGGCAATCAACAGGGGCGAGCCGCCAAGAGTCTCGGAACTCTCGAGGTTCGCAGGAGGCTGGACGCGTGCGCTGGCGACGTCCATCGCAAGACCCGGACCAAGTCGTCGTAGAGATCGTCGAGCGTGAATGTCCCCGCTCGGCCGCCTGGGAGCTTCCGCGTCCACGGCTTGGCGATGGGTTCATGGTGTGCGAGTCGATTTCGGAGGCCTAGGAGATTGATCATCGATTGCTCAAGCCTTCGCCGGCGGTCCCCTGGAGCATGGCCCGGGATGTTGGTGAAGGCGTTGTCAAGTGCCGTGTTCCAGAACGACTCTTCGTAGCGGCCTGAGACGATGTAACGCCAGAAGCCGAACGTCACCTCCGCGATGACCGCACCGCGGGATGCCTTGCGACCACCAGCACGCTTGCGGGCGGCCCCGAGTGCCTCTTTCGCATCCTCGTCCCACCAGTGTCCTTGTGGAGGAATCCAACACGAATCCCACATCCAGTGCTGAACATGCGGGGCGACGCTGGCCACGTAACTGCGGAGCGCCCAGTCGATGTGATTTCGGAAGACGACTTCGAGTGTTCGGAAGTCGGCAAAGAGTGCTCCGGCGACCGCACCAGTCCACTCGTACAGATCAACGGCCAGCGAACGGTCTGCGTTGGCCAGCCTCACGAAGGTCGCAAAACGGCCCGGGGAGATCAGTTGCTCAAGATCCGATGGTGAGACCACTCGCCGTCCTTAGCGGTCGGTGTGTTGCCTTCGAGCCGATGGTCCAAGTAACGTGGTGCCCGACAACCCCGAGGGGTCGCTTCTCTAGCGGCTTCCGGGGTTCAGTCGTTCTAGCACCGGCCTCACAGTCCGCAGAAGTCGATTTTCGACGTGCGAGCTGTGCCTCGAGCCCGGCCGTGAGATGCCCGTCGGCTGCGTCCCTTTGAGTGGTGGGGTTTTGGGGTAGGCGGGGGTCCACTGTTTGGGGGGCCATCGGCGTGATCCTCGGTGAGAAGACATCACCGACTCATCGAGGAGGACACACCGATGGCCTTGTCCGATACTGCCACAG
>JAPOPC010000070.1 GCA_026713105.1 Acidimicrobiaceae bacterium | reverse complement strand
GACTTCGGCCCCGTCAACCCGTACGGCGTGATGGCGGCTGCCACGAGCTGGGGGTGCGCCTCGCGCGCACCGGTGACCTCCGCTTGCGTCGAAGCCAGATCGCCCTGGCAATCCAGCACCAAGACATCGAAGCCCGCAGCCAATTCCGCCAGCGAGGCACCAGGGTCTCGCAGAACGCTCGTCGTGTTGGCGCGCAAGTACTCCCATGTCACAGAAACCGGGCCGTCGCCGATGTCGAGCACCCGTAACTGCCGCAGACGGGAGCCTTCCGGTGGTTCGCCCACCACGACCTCGGCGCCGGTCATCGCGAGCATCCGGGCGCAGTACGCGCCCGCTCGCCCGTCGCTCAGATCCAATACCCGAACGCCTCGCACATCACCCCTGAGTCGCCGTCAGCCCAGCGGGCCCGGATCGTACCGACGCCGCTCGGTGCCCGCTTCGGCCGTGAGACGCGACGGATTCGCCGTCGAGTTAGCCGCCGTAGTCGGGGTCGCGGCGTTCGGCGAAGGCTCGCAGGCCCTCTTTGGCGTCGGGGGAGGCGAAGGCCGACCGGGTGTACTCCTGGTACAGCCGCAGCCCGTCGGCCAGTGACATCTCACGGCCGCGCAGTGCCAGCTCCTTGGTCATGCGGATGGCGGCGGGGCCGTTCGCGGCGATCTGATCGGCGATGCCCCGGGCGGTTGACTGCAGGTCTTGCGGCGCAGTCATCTCGCTGACGAGCCCGACGCGCAGGGCCTCGGCGGCGTCGATGAACGAACCGGTCAGCAGCAGCCGCATCGCGTCCGACGAACCGATCAAGCCCGGCAGACGCAGCGCGCCGTAGCCGTGCAGGATCGCCCAGCGCACTTCCGGGCAGCCGAATTGCGCGGTGTCATCGCACACCCGGATGTCGCAGAACAACGCCAGCTCCAGCCCGCCCGCCAGGCAATAGCCCTGAATGGCCGCGATCGTGGGCTTGGCGGTTTCGAGCCCGATGTCGAACCGGTTTGGACGCCACGGCATCCAGGCTTCCCGATCCGCAAACTCGCCGAGATCGTGCCCCGAGGTGAACGCCCGGCCGGTGCCGGTGACGATCGTGCACCGCACCGCGGGGTCGGCATCGGAGGCGACGAGCGCATCACCGATGCCGTGGTACATCTCATCGGTCATTGCATTGAGCTTGTCCGGCCGATTCAACGTGATCGTCGCCACGTGCCCGTCGACTTCGTAGGTCACCTCGTCCATGGCCAGCCCCTTTCGGCCTGTTGGCCGAATGCTTGCACGATGTGCACGCGGGTGCCGCCGCAGGGCGACAAACGTGCGAGAAAATCGTTCTGCGCTGAAACGCGGCCGCGGTACGTTGGCCGTGCCAGCCGATGAAGGGCCCCAATGACAACAGCCACGCTGCGCGACCTCGTGATGTCCAAGGGCTACGTCGTGGCTGACGGTGCGATGGGCACGCAGCTGTTCGCCGCCGGGCTGTCGGCGGGCTGGTCGCCGGAGGAATGGAATCTCAGCCACCCCAACGAGATACGCGCCGTCCACCGGGGCTACCTGCAGGCCGGCGCAGACCTGATCGTGACCAACAGCTTCGGCGGCAACTGCTTCCGGCAGAGCTTGCACGGCTTCGAACACCGGGTAGGTGAGCTGAACCAAGCTGCCGCGCAGATCGGCCGGCTGGAAGCCGACGCGGAGATGGAGCGGTCAGGGCGGCCAGTGCTCGTGGCCGGATCCATGGGGCCCACCGGCGAGCTGCTCGCACCGCTCGGCACCATGGAGGCGGGTACGTGCGAAACCGCATTCGCCGAGCAGGCTGCTGCGCTGGCCGCAGGCGGGGTCGATCTGCTGTGGATCGAGACGATGAGCGCTCTCGACGAGGTCGAGGCTGCCGTTCGAGGGGCACGCTCGGCGTGCGACCTGCCGATCGCCGCCACCATGAGCTTCGACACTGCCGGCCGCACGATGATGGGCGTGACCGGCAGGGAACTCGTTGAACGGCTGGGGGCGCTGGAGCTCGCGGCCCTCGGCGCCAACTGCGGGAACAACGTGCCCGACACCGAGGCGGCTGTCATCGTCATTGCCAACGTCGGCAGCGGCACGCTGACGGTGTCCAAGCCGAACGCGGGGGTGCCCCACTGGCACGGCGACGGACTGGTCTACGACGGCACACCCGAGTTGCTCGCCGCGCATGCACACCGCGCGCACATAGCGGGCGTCGATGTGATCGGCAGCTGCTGCGGCAGTTCACCGGCGCACACCGAGCGGATCGTCTCGGTACTCGCAGGTGATGAACCGCCGCCTTCGGTCGAGGTGGTCCTCAATCCCCAGTCAGCCCTCGATGAACGCCTGGTTCGCCGACGCCCCCGCCGACACCGGCGCGGCGGCTGACGCCAACGCGACGGCCAAGAGTTCACCCCGTCCTGAACTCAACCAGGACCTCGTAAACACGCGACCGGACGATGTCCCGATCCGACCCGGCTGGGGCTGTGTAGATCGCGTTCTTGACGACATGCTGTGCTTCTTCGCCGGTGAGCCGCAGATCGTCGGCGACCTCAGCATCGTTGAAGTAGCTCGACAGTTGGCGGTGACACCACGAGGGAATCTCACTTGGCGGTGATGCGACGTCACCATCGGGAGTCCTTTGAGCCGGTGTGCCCGATCTGAGAACTTCGTAGAACGTCGCCCGATCGACACCGAGCTGCTTCAGAATCTCGTTTTGGAGAACTCGGTATTCGGACTTGTCACGCGAGATGGTGGTGCGAAGCGTTTCGTCACCAACCTTCTTGGTGTAGATGTCGTGCCCAGCTCCTCGTCGAAGCGTCCAACCGTCAATCTCGACGAATCGGCGGTGTTCGTTCTTGTCAATCGCCGATCACCGCCCGAAAAGCAACTTCTTGAGCACCGAGTCGCGGTCGGCCTGCTTCAGTCTCGCCACGAGGGCTTCGCGTGCATCGTGAGGTTTCTCGCGATGCAGAAACTCATCCCAGTCCACGATGTAGTCCCGCACTTGCAGCACAAGATCGCTCCGAGCCTCCTCGATATCGGCATCGGCCGTAACGAGGCCCAACTGGTCGAACGAGAGCACACAGACACCGTCATCCAGCACGACCTCGACAAGGCCACCCGACTCTGCTAGGTAGCCGGGAAACACTTTCGCCAGAACATCGCCGTCCGAAGTCCTGCGGTCGAAATGGCGCAGCGCAAGCTCAAAGTGGCCTGTGGACAGGACATCGGCGACGGACAGGTGCGACTCGACATCAGCGGCCAACTGCAGAGGCAGTGCCAGCCAGTACCCCGGATCGCCTCCGCTGCGCTTCACACGAGCGGCAAATGCGGCAAGCTTGCACAGCGAGCCGAAGCGACGGCTGTCCGGTAGCGCCTGTTTCTTCCGCCACTTCGTTACGGCCTGTCGGCTGATTCCAACGACCGTTGCGATGTCATTCCATGCGATGCCATAGTCCGAGTTCAGAAGCTCCAAGAGTTTCGTCGGCGGACGTCTCCGGAATGCCCGCGTCAACTGTTCCAACTCATCAACATCGTCAAGGGGCTCCACAACGCCTGATCTCTCGCGGGCAGACCTATAGGGGCCAGGTGACCACCGCGACACGGCCAGCGTCATCGGCGAACTGAACACGTCGTGACCCGCGTCCGCGTGGGTACTGGCGTTGCACCAGTGCTCGACGTGTCGACGCTCTGCGGTCAGCGATGTCATGATTCGCCCCTCAACAGCTTCAATGAGTCTGGTGTGAGGACTCGCGAGAACGCCTCGCCAATCGCCGTGTGGAGCGAGTCCAACTCAACAAGGGCAACATCCGCGCTCGCGGGTTCCTCGAATCGGCACCAACCAGTCCACTCCACGGCCAGGACGCTGTCCTCGGGTGCCTCGTAATGATCATGCAGTGGATGGTCGTCCGAAACTGCCGGTTCGTGTGTGGGTGCCCACTCGACGTTGACGTGCTTGTTGTCGTCGAGATGGAGCACCAGTCCGCCGTAGTGCCCTGCTACGTGATCAAGCACCACGTCTTCGGCAACGACGGGCAGGCGCATGTACTTCTGCCACTCGAAGAGACCGGTTGAAGCCTTGGGGCGCACCTCGTCGAGGAAGCGGACGGAGGCGTAGTCGATTGCCCGCTCTGTCGTGACGTACTCAAGAAGTTCGATTATGACGCCTTGGAACCGTTCCCAACGCTCGTAGCGCACAGTCGAGATGTACAACCCATCTTGCAAGACAGTCACCATGTCAGCTTCGTGCACGGCCGAGAACAGCTCGCCCTCCGCCTTGTCGTCATCGGCAGACGAGAGCACGACGTTGTAGCCAGCACCAAGAATCGGCCGCAGGATCGCGTCGTGGTCCGAAGTGCTGAGCTTTGCATCGAAGCTCATGTAGGCATTGACCAGCCTGACGAACGGGAACGGATAGATCTCACGTTCAGGGTCAAGAACCAACGATGCTCCCACTGCCACGGTTGACGGCCTTTTCGGGCGACAACCAAAATGTTAACCAAGTTTGGCCACCTTGACCCTACGCCCGAGCGGCCCGAGGGTCGAACTGTTTTCTGTGCTCGGTAGCGATCTAGGGTGATCCCATGAACGGTCAGCTGCTTGCGGGTACCACCAAGGGCGTCTTCGTCATCGACGGCGAGGGAGCTACGCCGACGCTCGAAGCTCGCCATGTCCGCGATCTCGTCTACCTCGACGGCCGCGTGCTCGCGGGTGCCGCCGGGGGCCTGTACTCCAGCGAGGACGGAGGTCACACCTGGGCTGGACCTCAGCTCGAGGGCCGCGACGTGTGGCAGATCCGCGCCGCGCCCGGTGGGCGGCTCTATGCCAGCACCGAACCGGCCGCCTTGTTCCGGTCCGACGACCAGGGAGCGACGTGGGCGGAGATTTCATCGTTCGCCAGCCTTCCTGAGGCGCCGCAGTGGTGCGTGCCCATCGAGCCTCCCCAACCTGGTCGCGCCCGTGCCCTGGTCATCGACGAGGACGATCCCGACCGCATCTGGGTCGGCGTCGAAGTCGGCGGGGTGGCCCGCACCACCGACGGCGGACAGAGCTGGTCGGTCGATCTGCCCGGTGGCAATCCCGACATCCACATGATGTTCGCCCACCCCGCCGAGCCCGGTGTGCTGTTCATCAGCACCGGCTACGGCCGCTTTGACGGTGTCGCCGAGGAACTCGAAGGCAACGCCGGCGTGTTTCGCTCAGACGACTACGGCGAGACATGGGAATACGTCTGGAAGGGCGTCGTGCCGCGCTACTCGCGCCCGCTGTGCATCGACCGCCGCGACCCCTACAGCGTCACCGTCGCCAGCGCCCCCACCGCGTTCTCGCACTACAAGGACGACGGCGGGGCCAACGCAGCTCTGTATCGGTCGGACGACCATGGCCAGTCGTGGCGGTCGCTCTGCGACGAGGCCCATTCGCCGTCGCCCGTCAATTTTCACGGACTCATCGCCGACCCATCCAACGTGGGCGGCGTCCTCGTCGGCACGGATACCGGCGAGGTGTGGCAGGTATCCGAAGATGCCCAGTGGACCGAGCTCGGATCCGGACTCCCCCTCGTCTGGTCGCTGGCGGTGGTCTGACGCAGCACAGGAAGGCCATGGTCAAGGGGCAGCAGCAACGCGGGGGCGCAACGCATGAAAGACCGTTACGGCCTCAAGATCAGCACTTCGTCGGCCGCCGCACGTGACGCCTATGTCGAGGGCATCGATCGGATGCTCGCCGCCGACGCTGGGGTCGAAGCGTGCCTGTCGACGGCGATCGGCGCCGATCCGGGTTTCGCCCTCCCTCATGCCGCCATGGCCCGTCACCATCAGCTCTACGTGCGGCCCGCCGAAGCTCGCTCCTCCGCGGAAACCGCGGTCCGGCTGAGCGCCGGGGCCACAGCACGGGAACGCCAGCACGTGGAGATCGTCCGCCTGCTCGTGGCCGGCAAGGTCGCTCAAGCGCTCGACCTCATTCGCCAGCACATCTCCGAGCACCCCCGAGACGCATTCGCCCTGTCGCCCGCATGCGGCGTGTTCGGTGCCATCGGCTTCAGCGGCCGCATCGGGCGGGAAGCCGAGCTGCTCGCACTCCTTGAACCGCTCGCGACCCATTACGGCGACGATTGGTGGTTCGCGACCGTGCATGCGTTCGCGCTCATCGAGACCGGCGGCTGGGACCGGGGCCGGGAACTCGCTGAGCGCTCGCTACAGCAACGACCCACCAACCCCCATGGCGCGCACACGCTGGTGCACGCGCTCTTCGAGGCTGGTGACGACGACGATGCGGTCGATTTCCTCGACGGGTGGCTCCCTAGCTCCGACCGGGCGAGTGTGCTGCACTGCCACATCTGGTGGCACTACGCGCTGGCATTGCTCGCCGTCGAGCGCGGCGACGCCGCTTGGCAGGCCTTCAGCAACAACTGCCTGCCCGGCACGACGACCAGCCCGCCGATCACCGTGTTCTCCGATTCCTCGTCGTTCATGTGGCGCACAGAGCTGGCGGGCAACCCGCGCAACCGAGACACCTGGGAGTCAGTGCGCGAGTTCTACGAGAAGAACTTCCCCCAGCCCATCGTGTTCGTCGATGCCCATGTCGGCCTCCTCTACGCCGCACTGGGCGAAACCGAGCAGCTACAAACCACCATCTCGCTGCTGACCGAGCTCGGCGAAGCAGGCCGCTTGCCCGCAGGTACGACCGGAGCAGAGCTGGCGCGGGCTTATGCCGCGTTCGTCGACGAGAAGTGGTCGGCTGTCATCGACGTTCTCGAGCCGCTGATCCCCCAAGTCATCCGCATCGGCGGCAGCCGGGCCCAACGTGACCTCATGACCAACACGCTGCTCGCCGCATACGTCCGCAGCGGGCGCATCGACGAGGCTCGGGCATTCTGCGCACGCGTGGTCGATCGCCGCCCCACACGCCCGGTGGCCGGTTTCGAACTGTGCTGATCGACGCTCGGGAGATCGCAGCCCGCCGGCAATCAGAACCCGTGCCAGCCGTCCTGGGCTGACGCCTGCCGGATCCACAGTTCCATCTGCGCGGCGTCAAACTGGCCCTCAGCTATGTCGACCCAACGCGCATCTGGGTCCTTGCCTGAGCCGGGCGGTTCGGGAGACAGCACTGTGCCGTTCAGAAACGTCACCTTGACGTAGCGGGTGAACGCATGGCAGCTCGCAAACCATCCGCGCCCCTCGACGCCGTAGAAGGGCGAATTCCACCGCGCCGCCTTGCGCACGTCGGGCACGACACGCTCGATCAGGTCATCTAGCTGGCGAGCAATGACGCCCTTCCAATTCGGCATCGCCTCGATGTACGCCTGCACCGGGGCATCGCCGTCGCCCTTGGCAATCTGCGGATTGCCGCCAGCGAGCAGCTTCGGTGACTGCGAAGAAGCCATGGTGGACGAAAATAGCCGGAGGTAGTCAACCCTGTTGATGCGGCTACCTTGACAACGCTGTGACCCTGAACGCCGCCGAGCAATCGATGCCGCGCTCGACAAGCGACGACGGACCTGCGCTCGAAGGCATCAGGGTGATCGAGCTGGCGATGTATGTGCAGGGGCCGATCGCTGGACTGGCGCTCGGCAGCCTCGGTGCCGACGTGGTCAAGATCGAACAGGTCGGGCAGGCCGACGTCATGCGCAGCCTCCGCAGCGCGTTCGGGGTCACATTCGACGAGCGAGGCCAGGAGTGGGTGTACGCATCGCTCAACCGCAACAAGCGGTCGATAGCGCTCGACCTCCTGTGCGAGTCCGCCCGACCCGTGTTCGAGCGCATGATCCGCGAGGCCGACGTCTTCATCACGAACCTCCGGGCTGGCGCTCTCGACCGCTACGGGGCCGGCCCCGAAACCCTTATGGAGATCAATCCTCGCCTCGTGTACTGCCGGGGCGGAGGGTTCGGTTTCACGGGGGAACTGGCGGAGGACGTGTGTCAGGACACCGTGGGCATGGCCTACGCAGGGTTCATGGACAGCATCGCACCGACGGAGGAACCCACCTACCCCCCTGGGTCGTTGAGCGACGTTCTCACCGGCACGCACATGGCCTCCGCGGTGCTGGCAGGCCTCGTGAAGCGTTCGATCACCGGCAAGGGATACGTGGTCGGGACCTCGCAGACCCAGTCGCTGCTCTGGCTTCAGAACCAGGCCGTCGGCGTGGCCGCGAATCTCGGCACCCGGCTCGAACGCTTCTCGCCTGACGAAACGACGAATCCGCTCTTCACGATCTATGAGACCTCCGATGGCTGGATCGCCGTCGCGACGTTGCACCCGCAACAGTGGCCGGCGTTGGCCGAGGCGGCGGGACTCGATCACCTGCTGGAGGATCCGCGTTTCGCCGACATCGACGCTGTTCGGGAGAACCGATCGGAGTTCCGAGACATCGCGGTGCCCCACTTTCGCAAACACCCCACAGACCACTGGTTCAGGACTCTGCGAGGCTGTGGTGCCTGGGTGGCGCCCGTCAACCGACTCGAGGATCTCGCCAACGATCCGGGGATCCTGGAGAATGAATACCTCGTCACGTTCGATGACGGTTTCGTGGGCCCGCCCACGCCGTTCGATGTCGGAGACCACCGCGGCGTCCGCGGCGCCACCGCCTCCTACGGCGAGCACACCGACGAGGTGTTGGCCGAGCTCGGCTACACCGAGGACGAGCTGCTGCAGCTAAGGATCGACAATGCCATCTGGTGACCAAGCACCATGGAGTCGGTGACCATGCGTTTCGAGCCTGCCGATGAACGAGCGGCCATCTCCGACGTGGTGCGGTCGATCGTCGACATGAATCGAAACACGGTCTAGGAGTACGCATGCCCCTGTCACCCGAATCTGTCGCATTCGTGGAGGCCGTCAAGCGGGCTATGCCACTCGCGCTGAGCGAGATGCCACTGCACACCACGCGCGAGGTGATGCGCAAGACCGCCCTCCCACCGACCACCGAGATCTTCCAGCGGTTCGATGTGCAGGTGCCGACGCGCGCGGGCTCGGCGACCGTGCGGGTGTACCGCCCCAGCGAGGCCACCGACCTGCCGGTGCTGATGTACCTGCACGGAGGCGGCTTCGCGCTCGGCGACCTTGACATGCACGACGAGTACCTGCGCAACCTCGCCAACGCTGCCGGTGTCGTGATCGCCTCGGTCGACTACCGGCTCGCACCTGAGTATCCATATCCGGCGGGTCTCGACGACTGCGTGGATGTCTGGGGCTGGCTGCAGACCGGCTCCGCCGAAATTCGCGGCGACGTGAGCCGGCTCGGAGTCGGCGGCGACAGCGCGGGAGGCTCGCTCTCGTTCGCCTTGGCGTTGCGCGCGCGCGACGAAGGTCTCGGAGTGCCCAAGGTGGTGGTGACTGCGTACGGGACCACCGAGATGCGCGTCTCCAATCCCGAACTAGGTGTGGGAGGTCTGCTGATCAACGAGGACTGCGAATGGTTCTGGGACATGTACACGTCGGACTCGGCCCAACGCGCTGAGCCGTACTGCAGCCCCGCCGCGGCAACGGACCTGTCGAATCTCGGGGCGAATCTGGTGATCACGGCCGAGTACGACCCGACTCGGGACGCGACCGAGGACTACGCACGGCGCCTCAAGTCAGCCGGCAACCCGGTCACGCTGACCCGCTACGACGGCGAGCTGCACGGATTCTTCACGATCCTCAGACTGTCCGAGGCGCGCCGTGCGCTTGATCAAACCGTTGCGTTCCTCCATGAGCACCTGTGAACGCAGAGGGAGAATGAGCGAGACAATCAGCCACCACGAGGTCATCGTCATCGGTGCCGCCGTCGGCACCACGGTGATCCGCGCCGAGTCCGAGGCCAAGCCGGATCCGGTTCGAGGCGCGGTCCCGTTCATGGGTGAGCAGGATGGCTTCGAGAACTCCCTCCTCTGGCACTTGTTCAAAGCGGGCAAACTCAGCGTTACAGGGCGATGGTCCAGTCGCCGAGGGGGACAAGCGTTGCCATGAAGGTCGGAATCGTCACCAGCTCGTTCCATTCCGCCGACTGGGAGCGAATCAACACAGCGGGCTGGTCGCGCGCCCCCAGCCCATCGGACGCAGACGTGATCGGGGAGACGATCGCGCTGGGTCGACTTGCCGAGCCGTTGGGCTTCGACTCGATCTGGATCGGCGAACACTTCGGCACGGCGTATTCCATGTGGCCCGACGTGATGCAGTCGATGGCCTTCTGGGCAGGAGAAACCGAGCGAGTGTCGCTGGGCTCGTGCGTCAACGTGTTGCCCTGGTGGCACCCGGTGACCCTTGCGGCGAAGGCGGCGATGCTCGACATCATGCTCGAGGGCCGGGACTACACCTGGGGCGTCGGCCGAGGAATCGCCCCGACGGAGTACGCCGAATTGGGCATCGACCGCAACGAGGCGCGCGGGCGTTTCGACGAGGCGATGGAGGTGATCCGGCTCGGGCTGAGTCAGGAGCGCTTCTCCTACAACGGAAAGTACTTCCAGATTCCCGAGGCCTCGATCCGGCCTCAGCCCCGTGACGCCGAGGCGCTGCTCGCTCGCATGGCTTGCGCCTTCACCACCACGGCGTCGATGGAGGTGGCCGCGCAGCATGGCCTCGGGCAGCTCCTCGTGACGGCAGGCACGCTCGACGACATGGTCGACAAGGTGCGCACCTACAACACGCTCCTACACGAGGGTGGACACGAACCGAACCAGGCGACAATCCTCTTGTGGCTGTACTGCACCGAGGACCCTGACGAGATCGCCGCAGGCAATGCTTACTTCGATCAATACAGCGTCGAGGTCGCGATGCACTACGGCTTGACCGACCCCAGCAACTTCGATGGCATCAAGGGCTATGAGGCGTATCTGAAGCTGGCCAAGCAAGCTGCCGCCGCAGGCGACACGTTCCGATTGGTGCAAGGCGCAGCCGGTTCCAGTGCGGTCACGCAGCCCATTGGCACCCCCGAGCAAATCATCCGCAGAATGCGCAGTCTTCAAGAGGCCACCAGCTGCAAGGAGATCATTTTGGTGCCGCAGTACTCCGGCATGCCCTTCGAGAAGGCCGAGGCGAGCGTGCGCTTGTTCGCCGAGAAAGTGCTGCCCGTGCTGCAGGCTGACTCGGCGCCCATCCATGAGGCCAGCCTGCCCGTCACCGTCTGACTGGGCTTAGCGGAGTGGAGCTGACGGGACTCGAACCCGTGACCCCCTGCTTGCAAAGCAGGTGCTCTTGCCATCTGAGCTACAGCCCCAACGAGTCGAAGCGCTGTGAGGGTACCGCTCGACAGGGCAGGCTTGGGGGCTGGTGGCTGCCGCATCGGATCTGAGGCACTCGGGCGATCGGGGGGACGCGTCGGACCCGTGGTCGGTAGCGGCGGCGGCGTTCGCTGCCAACTTCGTGACCTTTGGGATCCTCTTCTCGTTCGGTGTGTTCCTGACGCCGATTGCAGACGACCTCGACACCAGCACCGGACCCGTGGCCGCCCTGTTCTCGACTGCGGTGTGCACCTACTACGCCGGTGGCGCCATCGGGGGTCGCATCGGCGACCGCTTCGGGGCCCGGCTGCTGGTCGCGGTCGCGGCGCTGGCGATGTCGGCGGGCCTGCTGCTGACCGCCATCTCAGACGCGCTGTGGCAGACCTATGCCGCCTTCGGGGTCCTCGTCGGACTCGCGACCGGCTTCTGCTACCCGTCGATGATCGGCCTGATCGGCCGGAGCTTCAGCGAGCGACGTCGTCCTGCAGCGATGGGCTTCCTGCTCGCCGGCGTCGGCGCCGGGACGCTGGTCATGCCCTTGGCTAGCCATGCGTTGATCTCCAGGCTGGGCTGGCGCCAGACCTACGCCGTGCTGGCTGCTGTGGCGCTCGTCGCCATCGGCTGGGCAGCCACGCGCGGCGACCGGGTGCGAGTGCCGACTGGGGGTCTCATCCGCGTCACCAAACTGGTGCGCTCGCGTCGATTCCTGCTGTTCTTTGCAGCCGTCGTAGCGATCGGGCCAGGCTTCTATGCCCCGGTCGCGTTCTACAACGATTACGCGGTCGAGCGTGGCGTCGCGCCGGCTTTGGCCGCCGCCCTGATCGGCATCTCGGGCGCCACCAGCGTGGTCGCCCGACTGGTCTGCGGTGCACTGGGGGACCGCGTCGATCCGATGCGGTTGTGCCGAGCAGCATTCGTCTGCATGACAGCGGCGCTCGCTATCTGGTGGGTGTCTGACGGGAACCCCGCGGTGCTCGTCGTGAGTGCCGTCGCCCACGGCATCGGCTGGGCGGTGTGGGTCACTGCCACACCCTCGGTGCTCGCCAGCTGGTACGGCGTGGAGAATCTGGGGGGCGTGATCGGCATCTACTACACGGGACTGGGTGTCGGCGCGCTCGCCGGCCCGGCCGTCTGCGGCTTCATCATCGACGCCGCCGGTTTCGGCCCCGCCATCGGGCTCGTCACCGTCACCAGCCTCATCGCGCTCGGTCTGCTCGCCCTGCCGATGCGCGAAGCAGTTGCACGCTCGGGCTGATTCCCCAAGCGCGGCCAGCGAAGCGGTGGCTGCGCAGGCTGGTCATAGGCTCCACCGGGTGAGCAGCATCTTGCAAGTTTCCCGCTTGCTGAAGGCGTCGTACCGCGATTCAGATCTTCGACACCGGGTGGAGCAACTCAACGGACGGCTCGACGAGACGCTGGCGCCCGACGGCAGCGCGAATTCCGACCACGCTGAGACAGCACGCGAGTACTACGACATCTGCAGCCATCTCATGATCTACGGCTGGGGTGAATCCCTGCACTTCGCACCGCTGACTGCCTCCGAAAGCCTGGAAGACTCCAAGCTCCGCCATCAGCGATTGATGATCGACAAGCTGGACCTGCGCGAAGGGATGTCGGTCATCGACATCGGGTGCGGGATCGGCGGACCGATGCGGACGGTGGTCCGAGAAGCAGGTGTCCGGGTTACTGGCATCAACAGCAGCGAAGTCCAACTGGCCAGGGCAAGGTCGTTGACCGCCGAAGCAGGCCTCAGCGACATGATCGACTACGTGGAAACCAGCTTCATGGACATGGGTGCCATCGAAGACGGCACGTACGACCGCGCTTACGCGATCGAATCGACATGTCACGCGCCCGACAAGGTCGGCGCATTCACCGAGATCGCTCGCGTGCTCAAGCCGGGCGCCCTGCTGTGGGGTCAGGAAATGTGCCTGACGGACACGTTCGATCCTGACAACACCGAGCATCACGACATCAAACGAGAACTCATGCGCGGGATAGCGCTGCGCAAGATTGCAACGTTCGCAGAAGTCAACGCAGCACTCGAATCGGCAGGATTCGAGGTCGTCGAAGGCACCGACCGCGGCACTGCAGAAAACGGCTCGGCCACCCCGTGGTATCAGCCAATGGAGGCGCGCAGCGGCACCCGTAGCAGCACCTTGAGAGGAACCCCCCTGGGTCGACAGCTCGCGATCGGGTCCGCACGCGTTGCGGAGGCGTTGAGGGTGCTGCCCAAGGGCACCGCCGAGGTCGCCAAGCTGCTCGATCGCACCGCCGAGGCCTACGTCGCCGGCGGCAAGACGGGACTCTTCACGCCGCTGTATTGCTTCGTGGCGCGCAAGCGTTTCTGAGCGACCACACCAATTTCCCCAGCGAGCCTGCGGCAGGAATCGAGCACGTCTGCTAGGAAACGCCGCATGAACATGCCTGCCATTTCGCTGGCGGCCGTGCGCGGCCGACGCGAGCGCACCCTGGAAATCGCCGCCGAGATCGAACAACGAGGATTCAGCGGCATCTATTGCCCCTCGATGGGCGACCCGGTGGCGCTGTGCCAGTCCATCGCCCATGTGACCAACGAGATTCACTTCGGCACCTCGGTGCAGCCGATCTACTTCCGCAACCCCGTCGACATGGCCTCAACCGCGGCGTTCATCCACGAGGTGTCGGGCGGACGGTTCTGGCTCGGCATCGGCGTCACGCACGGCCCGGTGCACCAGCGCCTCGGCATCACGCCCGGCAAGCCGCTGGCTGACATCCGCGAATACATCGCTGCCATGGAGGCGGCGTCGCAGCAGCATGGCGAACTCCCGCCGATCGTGCTGGCCACGCTGCGCCAGCGCATGGCCGAGCTGTCGGCCGAGATCAGCTCCGGGGCGGTCTGGGCGAACGCGAGCTGCAACGACTTCGCTAACTCGGTGGCGCACCTCGGCGACGCCGCGAACCGTGACGACTTCTTCGTGGGGAACATGATCCCGACCGTCATCGACGATGACCGCTCTGCGGGCGCGGCCCGCAACCGAAAGACGCTGTCGGGCTACGTGGCGCTGCCGAACTACCGGAACTACTGGAAGCAGGCCGGCTGGGTCGACGAAATGGAGGCGGTCGAGGCGGCCGTTGCGGCCGGCGACGGCGACGCTCTGAACCGGGCGATGACCGATGACTGGCTGTCGAATGCGACGCTGTACGGATCCGCCAGCGAGGTCCGCGACGGCGTCGAAGCCTGGTTCGACGCCGGCTGCAAGACACCGATCCTGGTGCCGTCGAGCACGAGCGGGGGCCAGCTCAAGGCGCTTGAAGAGCTGTTCGACACCTTCGCCTGACAGCCCGCGTACTCGCGAACGAGGCGAGAGGCGCCGTTACGATCCCAGCCATGCATATTGAGCTGTTCGGATTCGACACCACGCCTGAGCGCTTCGAGGCCAGCATCCGCGAGGCCTCCGAGCAAGGCTTCGGGCGTTACTGGACGCCGCAGATCTTCGGCCACGACGCACTCACCACCATTGCGGTCGCTGCCCGTGACGTGCCTGGCATTCGCGTCGGCACGTCGGTGGTGCCGACCTACCCGCGGCATCCGATGATGCTGGCCCAGCAGGCCCTGACGACCCAGGCGATCATCGGCGGTCGCCTCGATCTCGGCATCGGCCCGTCGCACAAGCCGGTCGTGGAGGGCATGTGGGGCTACTCGTTCGACCGGCCGATCGCCCACATGCGCGACTACCTGACCATCTTGACCAAGCTGCTCACTGATCGGCGCGTGTCCCACGGCGGCGACGCCGTCGTCGGCCGCGGCGAGATCACTCCCCCGCCGGCCGACCCGCCGCCGGTGTTCGTGGCAGCGCTGGGCAGCCAGTTGCTGCGGCTGACCGGGCGCATGGCCGACGGCACCATCACCTGGATGACCGGGCCGGCGACATTGCGGGATCACACTGCGCCGACCATCAACGAGGCCGCTACCGAGGCCGGTCGCCCGGCACCGCAGGTGGTGGCCGGTTTCCCGGTGTGCGTGACCGATGACGCCAACACTGCCCGCGAGCGGGCCGCCAAGGATTTGGTGGTGTACGGGACGCTGCCGAGCTACCGGGCGATGATCGACCGGGAGGGCCTGAGCGGGCCCGAAGACATCGCCATCATCGGCAGCGCGGCCGAAGTCAGCGACCGCATCAACGCACTGGCGGACTGCGGTGTCACCTCGTTTGCCGGCTCGGCATTCGGCACCCTTGACGAGCAGGTCGCCACCCGCGAGACGCTCATCGGCTTGCTCAGCTAAGTCTGCTCAGCGATTACGGCTGCTCAGGTGGCCGAGACGAAACCGCATCGGCATCCGGACCAGCCTCGATGTCGGTTTCGACGGCGGCGGCGGGACCGCGGCGCAGGCCCACCAGCACTGCTGCCAACGCTGCAAGCCCGACCACGATGCTGGTCCACACATTGATCCGCACGCCCCACAGCTCATTGGCGGTGTCGATGCGCACCAGCTCGATCCACAGCCGCCCAGCGGTGTAGCCGAACACGTACAGCGCGAACAGGTAGCCCGTTCGCAACTGCGGCAGAAGCTTGGGCACTACCCACACGAGCGTCGCCGCCAAGCACAGGTTCCACAGGGCCTCGTACGCAAACGTGGGATGAAACGTCTCTTCAAGGCCATAGCCGGCCACACGATGTGCCTGGTCGATCTCGAGCGCCCACGCTACGTCTGTCGGACGGCCGTAGAGCTCCTGGTTGAACCAGTTCCCCAGCCGGCCGATGGCCTGAGCCACCGGCAGCGCCGGGGCCAGTGCGTCGAGCATCGTGCCGGTGCTGTGCCCGCCACGGCGCAGCATCCACACCGCAACCAGCACGCCGACCGAGATGCCGCCCCAGATACCCAAGCCGCCCTGCCAGATCTTCACCGCATCGCCGAGGTTGTCCTGGTAGCGATTGAAGTCGGTGATGACGTGATAGAGCCGGGCACCGATCAGCCCCGACGGCACCGCCCAGATCGCAATGGTGCCGACCAGGTCATGGGAGCGAGCCCGGTACGCATCGTCTCGGTCTGCGATCGCCCGCTGCCAGCGGCGGCTGGTGATCCACAACGCAACCAGCACGGACACGCCAATGGCAACGCCATAGGCTCGAATGTCGAGTGGGCCGAGCGAGACAGAGTTGCGCGACGGGCTCGGGATCGATGCGAGCGCCCCGGCAACCGACGAGAGAGAAACTGCAGCCATGACGCAGCAACCCTACGCACAGTGGCTCGATACAGAAGGCGCGCGGCTCAATGAGATCGCCGCCACAGCCGAGGCCAACCCCAGCGACTGGCAGCGCGCCATTCCTTGGTGCGAGGGGTGGGATCTGGAGGGTCTGATCGGGCACTGCGCGGGGGTGTGGACTTTCGTCGGTTCGAGCATCGCTGCTGGCGGGCCCGTCGAGCGCGACTCCATCATCCAACCCGACTGCTCGCTGTCGCAGTGGCATGCCGATGCCCTCGCCCGCATCACCGACGTGCTCGCCGACCGCGACCCCAGCGAGCCGTCATGGAGCTTCCACCCGCACAACCAGACCATCGGTTTCTGGCAGCGCCGTATGGCGAACGAAGCGGTGATGCACCGCTGGGACGCCCAAGCTGCCTATGGCCCCACGCCCGCACCGATCGAACCCGCTGCCGCCATCGACGGCATCGATGAGCTCTTCGACTTCTTCCTGCCGGTGCGCCAGCCAGACGTCTTCGCCGGCAACGGGCAGACGATTCACCTGCATGCCACCGACGCCGACGGGGAATGGGTGATCACCCGCACGCAAAGCGGCATCGAGGTCGAGCATGCGCATCGCAAGTGCGACGTCGCCGCACGGGGGCCGGCGCAGAGTTTGCTGCTGTTCGTGTGGGGCCGCGGTGGCACCGAACAGCTCGAGACGTTCGGGGACGACAGCCTGCTGGCCGATTGGCAGCGCGAAGTACGGATCTGACCGAGCGACCGCTGCGGAGGCGGCAGGACCCTCTGCTCCAGCGATCCAGCCGGTCGCAACGTCGCAGGGTCTCCTGCCGCCTCCGGAGCTATGAATCCTGTGTCTTCCGCCGAGGCGCTACAGGCGGGCGCCCTCGTAGGCGGCAGCGCGGACGCCGCGCTGGGCCAGCTCTGCGAGCCAGGGCAACGGGTCGTCGAGCATGCCCAGCCCCCACGCGCCTGTGGGCAACTCGTCGGCCAGTGCCCAGCCTGCAGCAGTCGCTGCCACCGCGGCAGCAGCGGCGCTCGGATGATCGATCACACCGAGCACGTCGGTGCAGTGGCGGCCGTCTCGCAGGCCGCGCAGCTCCACACGCACTCCCCCTGGGCCCCCTTCGGGATGCGGCGGCCGCAGCATCGGCAGCATCGCAGTGAGGCGATCGCGCCGGGTGCCTGCCACACGGGCGGTCACCCGTTCGACGTCACCGAAGGCGGGCACGAGCAGCAGCGCATCTGCCAGCGCTGCCCGGTAGCAGTCATGCGCGCCGAGCGGATCGGGAAACCACACCAGCTCACGGCCCGAACCGCCGCGTCGGCGACGCCATTGCCCGTCGCGCCAGTCGACCGAAGTGCCGGTGCGGGCGCGATGCAACTGGCGCTGGCAGGCGGGACCACCAGTGCCGACCCCGGCTATGTGCACCTCGGTCACCACGTCGAACTGGGCAGCACCGTGACGCGCCAGCAGGCAGCTGTACCCCGGCGAGAAACCCGCTCCGACCACGACTGACCGCCGGGCGTTTGTGGCCCGCTTGTTCATCGCGAGCAACTGCTCGACGTCGGCCACGGCACCCGACAGCGACACCACGTGCGAGCGCCGCTCGAGGGCCTTCTCGGTCAGCGCAGCGTGGCCCCCGCTCGGCAGGCTCAGCACCACCACGTCAGCTTCGGGCAGCGCACCGGGCTCAAGCACCTCCACGTCCACGTCGAGCAATTGTGACGCAAGGCCCCGCAGGCGAGAGGTGTGGCGCGACCCCAGCACCAAGCGATCCACGTCGGGCCGCGACGCAAGCTGCCGGGCGATGCGCTGCCCCACAGCACCCGCGCCGATGACCGCAACGGTGCTCATGGGTTCAGGCTCATGTCAGCTCACCGCAAGCCAGGACCGGCCAGCTCGCGCCAGCTGCCCTCGCGGCGCGGCACGTCTTGGGAGGGTCGCAGGCGCAGGACGATGGTGACCAGCCCGCCGACGACGACCGCGAGCAGGGCACGGCGAAGGAAGCTCACCATGACTGCTGCGGGCCCTCTTGTGGGGCTAGCTGGAATCGAACCAACGACCTCACCCTTATCAGGGGTGCGCTCTAACCGACTGAGCTATAGCCCCGCGAAGCCGCACACACTACAGCCAGGCCACCGCAGCGACCAAGCCAGCTATCGGCGCGCTGCCACAAGCTCTGGCATCTGCGGCGGCTGGCTTGGAGGTCTAGCGGGCGGGGGGGCGGCGGTCGTCTTCGAGCACAGTGACCCGCACGCCGCCGGTGAGATCACTGATCAGGTTGAACATGATCGCCATCACCACGTTGAAGGCGACGCCGACGACAGCGACGATGAGGCCGACGATTCGGGCACGCCCGAAGATCACCGCTCCGTCGATCGTCCAGCTCTCATAGGAGCCGACCTCGGTGATGAACGACTCCACCTTGTCGACCAGGCCTGACCGCTGGGCCGCGTTCCACAGCAGCACCCCGGCCGCCAGCACAGCCACATACAGGCAGGCGTACAGCAGCACCGACACCTTGAAGACCGACCAAGGGTCGATATGACGCAGGATCCGGTGCGTTCGGTGCACCCGGGCCCGACGCTGGCTCAGCCATGCCCATCGCACCGGCGGGGCTTGTGGATCGTGGGGCAGCGGCGCCTGCTGGCCAGGTGACGGGTGGAGCGGCGGAGCCTGTGCGGCGTGCGGCGGCGCGGGCGGGATCTGGGGCGGGACGGGCGCGCGGCTCGTCGGGGTGATGCCCAACGCTTCCGCGAACAGCTCGTCGGTGGGAGTCGGTCCGCTTTGCTCCGGCGTCGGCGGCCCCTGACCGGATGTCGGATCGGCCACGCTTCGCAGTGTAGGAGTCAGTCGCCAGGCCGCCCGTTCGCCCCCGAAACCGGTGGCAGTGACGACGACGCCGACGCCGAGGCGCGTTGACCGTCAACCTCTGCGACGACTTCCACCAACACTTCGCTGCTGTTGACGTGCGATTCGAAGGCGAGCAGCGTCCCGCCCGCATCGTTCACGGCAGACAACGCCACGGAACTGTCCGGCGGCACACCTTCGGCGATGGCATGCAGGTCGGCTGCTGCGAGCGTCGCCATCGCGGCTGCGTCGGCTGCGGCCTGCGCCCGTGAGCTTGCAAGCGCCGCCTGACCCCAGCGCGCCACCAACCCCACGCTGATGAGCAACGCCAGCGCCAGCAACGCCACCGGCAGTGCTGCCTGCCCACGCTGGCTCTGAATCGTTCGCGACGCACCCGTCGGCATCGGCAGAAGCTATGGCGTCGCTGCAACCTCGCCCGAAGCATTTTCGCGGGGTGTGATGTCGACTTCGCTGTCATCGCCGGCGTCGGCATCGTCGCTGTTGTCGCCGTCGAGAATGTCCGGCAGCTCGACCAGCGCGGTCGCCACGACCTGCTCGTCATCACCCAACGCCATCGCCCGCACTCCCGATGCCGTCCGGCCTTGGCGCGAGATGTCGGAAGCTCGCGTGCGGATCAGCACGCCGCTCGACGACACCAGCAAGACTTCGTCGTCTTCGTCTACCAAGCGCGCACCCACGACATGTGACGCGGCATCGGTCAGCTTCACGCCGATCACGCCCATGCCGCCACGGCCCTTGCGCGGAAATTCCTCGGCGGCCGTTCGCTTGGCGGCACCGCTGCTCGTCACCACGAGCAGGTCGTGTGCCTCGTTCGGGTGAAGCACGTCGGCAGCCGCCACAGTGTCACCCTCGCGCGGGCGCATCGCCCTCACGCCGGCTGCGGTGCGGCCCATCGAACGCACCTTGTTCTCCGAGAAGCGGATGGCCCGTCCCGAGCGCGACACAACGAGCACGTCGTCGTCGCCGGATGTTTCGAGCACGCGCACCAGCTCGTCGCCGTCGCGCAGGCTGAGTGCGATCAAGCCGTTGGCCCGGATGTTCTCGTACGCACTCAGCGGCGTCTTCTTGGCGAGGCCCTGGCGCGTCACGAACATCAGATACCGGTCCGGGGGGAACTCGCGGGCCTCCACCACAGCCTCGACACGCTCGTCGGGGGCGAGCTGCAGCAAGTTCACCATCGCCGTGCCCCGCGCGGTGCGGTTGGTGAGCGGCACCTCGTAGGCCTTCAGCCGGTGCACCCGGCCGCGGTTGGTGAAGCACAGCAGCCAGGCGTGCGCCGTCGTCAGCAGGACGCGGACCACCACGTCGTCGTCTTTGAGCCGCGCACCCTGCACGCCGCGACCGCCGCGACCCTGGGTGCGGAACATGTCGGGCGAGGTGGCCTTCACGTAGCCCTCGCGGGTGAAGGTCACCACGAGTGGTTCGTCCTCGATGAGATCTTCCGCGTCCATCTCGCCGGGATCGGTGACGATCTCGGTGCGCCGAGGCATGGCATGGTCGGCGCGCAGCGCGCTCAACTCATCGATGATGACCTGCCGCAGCCGTGTGTCGTCGCCCAGGATTGCTTCGAGCTCGACGATCACCTGCGTCAACTCAGCCAACTCGTCACTCAGCCGTGTGCGGCCCAGCCGGGTCAGACGGCTGAGCTGCATGTCCAAGATGTGATTGGCCTGCTCAGCGCTGAACGACATCGGCGCCGCGCACAGGCCTTCCAGCGCCGCCGCCCGATCTTCGCTGGCGCGGATCAAGGCGATGATGTCGTCGATCAGATCGAGCGCCCGCAGCAGGCCTTCCACGATGTGGGCCCGGGCTCGGGCCTGGTCAAGCCGGTACTGGCTGCGCCGCGTGACCACCTCGATCTGGTGGTCGACGTAGGCCACCAGGGCATCTCTGAGATTGAGCGTGCGGGGCACACCGTCGACCAGCGCCACCATGTTCACCGCAAAGCTCGACTGCAGCGGCGTGTGTTTCCACAGGTTGTTCAGCACCACGTTCGCCGGCGCCGAGGGCCGCAGCTCGATCACGAAGCGGGTGACGCCCTTGGCCGACTCGTTGCGCAACTCGGTGATGCCCTCGATGACCTTGCGATTCACCGCGTCGGCGATCTTGCGCTCGATGTTCTCGATCGAGGTCTGGTAGGGGATCTCGGTAACCACGATGCTTGTCCGCTTGCGGTGCTCGACGATCTCGGCTCGAGCCCGCAGCTTCACCGAGCCACGGCCAGTCGTCAGAGCCTCACGAGCGCCGGCGCGCCCAAGCATCCGCCCACCGGTGGGAAAGTCGGGCCCACGCACGAACTCCATCAGGTCTTCGACGGTGGCCTCGGGGTGGGAAATGAGATGGATCGTGGCGTCGACGATCTCGCCGAGGTTGTGCGTGGGGATGTTGGTGGCCATGCCCACCGCGATGCCCTGGCTGCCGTTGACCAGCAGGTTCGGAAAGCGAGACGGCATCACCATCGGCTCGGTACGGGAACCGTCGAAGTTGGAGGCGAAATCCACCGTCTCCTCGTCGATGCCCTCGGCCATCGTCATGGCCAAATTGGTCAGCCGGCACTCGGTGTAGCGGTAGGCGGCCGGCGGGTCAGACGGCGAGCCGAAGTTGCCGTGCGGATCGATCAGGGTGTTGCCCAGGCTGAATGACTGGCCCATCCGCACCAGCGCGTCGTAGATCGATCCGTCGCCGTGGGGGTGGTAGTTGGCGATGACGTCGCCGACCACGGTGGCGCACTTCTTGTGCGGACGGTCTGGGCGCAGGCCGGTGTCGAACATCGACCACAGGATCCGGCGATGCACCGGCTTGAGGCCGTCACGGGCATCGGGCAGCGCCCGCGAGGTGATGACCGACATGGCGTAGTCGAGGAACGACTGCTCCATCTCGGTCTGGATCTCGACATCCACCACGCCGACGGCACCGCTCCCGGGGGACGGGCCGGTGTCGGGTTCGTCGTTGCTCATGTCGCTCCCAGCCGGATCCGTCTGACCGTCAGCTCAGACGTCGAGGAAGCGGACGTCGCTGGCGTTGTTCTGGATGAAGCCCCGGCGAGCGTCCACGTCGTCGCCCATGAGGATGCTGAAGATGAGATCGGCTGTGGCGGCCTCTTCGAGCGTGACGCGCAGCAAGGTCCGGGTGGCCGGATCCATGGTGGTGTCCCACAGCTCTTGGGCATCCATCTCGCCGAGGCCCTTGAGGCGCTGGAATTCGTTGCGGTGGTTGGGCCGCTGTTCGAGGAACGCTTCCTTTGCCCGGTCGTCCTTGAGGTAGACGGAGTCGGTGCCGACCTTGGTGGAGTACAGCGGCGGCTGGGCGATGTACACGCAGCCCCCCGACAGCAGCGCACGCATGCGATGGAAGAAAAACGTCAGCAGCAGGGTGCGGATGTGGCTGCCGTCGACGTCGGCATCGCACAGCAGGATCACCTTGTGATAGCGCACCTTGGCGACGTCGAAGCCCCCCTCGCCGGTGGCACCGTCGACACCTGCGCCGATCGCCGAGATGAGCGCACCGATCTCGTTGTTGTCGAAGATGCGCTCGGGCCGGCTGCGCTGGACGTTGAGGATCTTGCCCCGGATGGGCAGGATCGCCATAGTGGCGGGGTCGCGGGCCTCCTTGGCCGATCCCCCCGCTGAATCGCCCTCCACGATGTACAGCTCTGACTCGGCGGGGTCGCCCGACGAGCAGTCGGTGAGCTTGCCTGGCAGGCCAGCGCCCCCGAGTGCCGACTTGCGGACGGTATTGCGGGCCTTCTGCGCGGCGACGCGGGCCCGGCGGGCGTCGACGGCCTTGCCAAGGACCAGCTTGGCCTCGCTGGGGTGCTCTTCGAGCCATTCGCCCAGGCCGCTGTAGGCCGACTTCTGCACCAGGCTGCGCATGGCGGTGTTGCCCAGCTTGGCCTTGGTCTGGCCTTCGAACTGCGGTGATTCCATGCGGACGCTCACCACCGCGGTGAGGCCCTCACGGATGTCATCGCCCTGCAGATTGCCGTCGTCGGGTCGCAGCATCTTGCGATCTTTGGCGTAAGCGTTCACTGCCGAGGTCAGCGCCGAGCGGAACCCCTCGGTGTGCATACCGCCCTCGATGGTGTTGATGCCGTTCGCGAAGCTGTGGATGCCGTCGGTGTTGAAGCCGGTGTTCCACTGGAAGGCGATCTCCACCTCGTCGCCGGCTTCGACAGCGGTGAGATAGCCGACGTCGTCGAACAGCGTCTCGGAGGTCTCGTTGAGGTGCCGTACGAAGTCGCGAATGCCACCCGGGTAGCAGTACTCGTGGCGGACCGGCTCAGGCCGGCGCTCGTCGATGAAGCCGATACGCAGGCCAGCGTTCAGGAACGCCATCATCTGCAGCCGCTCGGTCAGCGTCTGGGCGCGGAACTCGACGTGGTCGAACACGGTTGGGTCGGGCTTGAACGTGATGGTGGTGCCGGTGTTCTCATCGGGTGATGGACCGGTATCGGTCAGATCGCCAACGGGCTCGCCACCGTCACGGAACTGCAGCCTCCAGCGACGGCCTTCACGGTCGATGATCGCTTCCAGCTCAGACGACAAGGCGTTCACCACCGACACGCCGACGCCGTGCAGCCCGCCGGACACCTTGTAGCCGGCGCCGCCGAACTTGCCGCCGGCGTGAAGCACCGTGAGGACGACTTCGGCCGCCGACTTGTCGGGATACTGCGGATGGGCTTCGACAGGAATGCCGCGGCCGTCGTCGGTCACGCTGCACGTGCCGTCGGCCCGCAGGGTCACCTCGATCGAGCTGCAATGCCCTGCCATGGCTTCATCGACGGCGTTGTCGACCACCTCGTACACGAGGTGGTGCAGCCCGGCTGGACCGGTCGAACCGATGAACATGCCCGGTCGCTCACGCACAGGCTCGAGCCCTTCGAGCACGGTGATCGCATCGGCGTTGTAGTCGCCGACGACGGTGTTGCCAGGTGCGTCTGCGCCGTCCGCTCCTGACGCTGAACTGGGTGCCAGGGCGGTGTCGGTCACGGGTCACCAGTCTACTGGAGAGTGAGCCTTTCTCGGCGCAGGATCAGTCGTTCGCAGAGTGCTATAACCGCAGGTCAACAGCACTTTTCTGAATCAAGTTCCAGGTTGCACGCGCAAGCGGAGCTCAGCGATCGTTGCGGCACCCGATTCGGCGTTCAACGCGGCCAGAATCCGGCTGGAGTGATAGCGCAACTCTGTCGCCCAGGCAGGGTCGTCGACCACGACGGTCAGCCGGCCGGCGTCGAGCCGCTCAGGCTGTGAGTGGGCCGCTATCGCCTCGCCGACCGCCTCGGTCCAACGCTCGTTGAGGTCCATCGCGCGACCTCGAGAACCGAAGCCGGCGGTGACCGCCCGGATCGAATCACTGATCGGCCGTGGGTCCCGGCCACCCGTTGTGCGACGGCGTCTCTTCATCGGATCAACATGCTCGCACGCTGGCCACAGCGTTACGCGGGCACCACTTCGCCGTCGCGAATGTGGACGTGGCTGTGCCCTTCGATCCCAGGCGGCACATGTCCGGTAGCCGAGGTCACCACGATCTGCGCGGCAGGAAGGCAGCCGACGAGCCGGAGGGCCCTGCCCTCATCGAGTTCGGAGAACACGTCGTCCAGCAAGACGAGCGGCTCGACCCCGCTGATCTGGGCTGTGCAGCGATGCTGCGCCAGCCTCAACGCCAGGGCGATGCTGCGCTGCTCGCCCTGGGAAGCGTGCGTGCGTGCCGGCAGGCCATCGAGGCAGACCGCCATGTCGTCGCGGTGCGGGCCCACGGTTGTCGTGCCGCGCCGCAGGTCGTCGCGCCGAGCCTGCGCCAACGCTTCAGCGAGCGTGTGATGGCGCCACTGCGCCGCGTAGGACAGACGCAGATCCGCGGCAGAGCCCGCGAGCTGGTCGTAGGCGGCCCCCGCCGGCGTCGTCAACGCCGAACACAGGGCCTCGCGCCGGCGCGCAATGATCTCGCCGGCGATCGCGAGCTGCGCGTCCCACACATCGAGGGTCGTCATGGCCTCGGCGTCGGGACGGTGACCGGCCTGCTTCAAGAGATTGTTGCGCTGCCGCAGGATCCGCTCGAAATCAAGCCGCGTCGCTCGGTACTCGCGGTCGGTGACGGTCAGCACGCTGTCGAGCAGCTCGCGGCGCACCGACGGCGCGCCCGCTGCGATCGACAGGTCTGCGGGGCAGAACACCACAGTGCTGACGACCTCGGCAAGATCGCGCAGTGAACGCACCCGCTGTCCGTTCACCTGAGCGCGAGAGCGACCGCCTGCAGCAATCTCCATCTCCACCAGGTGTGCCCGGCGATCACGCCGGACCTCGGCACGCACGAAGGCTCGCTCGCAGCCGGAGCGCACGAGCGTTTCCGCGCTCGCCCCGCGAAACGAGCCCGAACCGTCCAGCAGGGCGATCGCCTCGAGCAGATTGGTCTTGCCATGCCCGTTCGGACCGACCACGAGCGTCCGTTGCGCGTCAAGCGACAGCTTCGTCGCCCGGTGATTGCGAAAATTCTCGATGCTCAGCCAAGCAACGATCACGACACCCGCACGGGCATCAGCAGGTACAAGAACTCACCCTGGCCAGGCATCCGCAGCACAGCAGGCTTCAGCGCATCGAGCCGCACGATCTCGACGGTGTCGCCGTCGGCTGCCTCGAGGCCTTCGATGAGGTAGTCGGGATTGAACGCCACGGTGGTGGGCTCTCCCTCGTAGGCAGCATCGATTTCTTCGCTCGCGCTGCCCACGTCTTGGCTGATGACCGTGAGCTCGATGCTGTCAGAACGCAACTCCATGCGCAGGGGTGCATTCGTGTCGCGGGCCAGCAGCCGGAGCCGGCGGGCGCCGTCGAGCAACGCGCCGCGGTCTATCTCGAGGCAGTTGTCGTGAGAGTCGGGAATCAGCGGTTCGTAGCTGGGGAAGTCGCCGGCGATGAGGCGGCAGGTCACCTGCGCCGAGGCAGAATCGTCACTGACCTCGAAGGTGACTTCCCGCTCCCCCAAGCGCATGGTGACGTCTTTGCTCGAGTCGAGGATACGGCCCAGCTCCTCAAGCGCCCGTGAGGGCACGAGCACCTGCTGGCCCGGCCCGAGCACCTGTGCCTCGGGGAGGTCTCGCAGAGCGAGGCGATAGGAATCGGTGGCTACCAATCGCAGACCATCGCCTCGGGCGGCCATGAGCACGCCGGTCAGGATCGGGCGGGCGTCATCGGAACTTGCCGCGCGGACGACCTGACGGAAAGCCTGTGCGAGGTCGACCGCAGGCACCGTGACATCATCTCCGGCGGGCTGGGGCAAGGTCGGGAAGTCGGCAGTCGGCAGGGTCCGCACCGAGAACTGTGCTCGTGCGCTCGTGATCTGAGCCTCATCATCGGTCACCTGCAGATCGACCTCGCCCGGCGGCAGAGCTCGCGCGATATCGGTCAGCAGTCGAGCCGGCACGACGGTCTCTCCGGGCGCCTCCACCGCAGTGCGCAGACGCGTGCGCACCGTCAGGTCGAGATCGGTGCCAGTGACAGCGAGACCTTCCTCATCGGCGCGCAGATGCAAGCCGGTCAGCACGAACAGGCCACCACCGCGCGCATTGACCCCTCGACTGGCCAAAGCCAGCCGCTCGACCAATGCGTCTCGTTCAATGCGCAATTTCACAGGCGGTTCTCCTTGGCCATACCGGACCGATGAGACGGACAATCCTCAAAGAGCAGGTTGATAGTTATTCAATAGTGGTTGTAGGGGCTGTGGATTGTGGATGACTGGCCGTTGTCGCAGATCAGCCCGCCGAAGGCCGTCAACAGTCTTGCTTGCCGCGTCCACAGCTACACCCTCCATTTTCTCGCGTCGCCGACTCCGCGGTGGATAATCGCAACTTTTCCCGAGGTCTGTCGAGAACTTTTCCACTCGTTGTCCACAGCGTGTGGAGACACCCTAGATCCAGCCGTTGACCGCACAGCGGACAGCAGTCGTTGAGTCGACCTCAGGCAGCCCGGACGTGAGCGATCAGCTGGGCGACTTGGTCGTACACCTTGCGTTCTGCAGGCAGGAGACCGTTGATCTTCTTGACAGCGTGCATCACGGTGGTGTGATCGCGGCCGCCGAAGACGCTGGCGATGGCGGGATAGCTCAAGTCGGTGAGTTCCCTCATGACATACATGCTGATCTGGCGGGCCTTGACGAGGCCCTGCTGGCGGCCCTGGCTGGTGAGCTGGCTGATGCTGTAACCGAACATGTCGGAAGTCATCTGCAGGATCCGGTCGGTGGTGATCGGTTTCTCCTGGGGCTCGCGGACATCGCTGAGAATCTGCTGGGCCATCTCAAGGGTGACCGGACTCCGCGTGAGGCTGGCGTATGCCGTGACCCGTACCAGCGCACCCTCAAGTTCACGGATGTTGTTCGTGATGATATGGGCGATGTGCTCGAGCACCTCGTCGGGCACATGACCGTGCTCGGTCTTCTTGCGCAGGATGGCCACCCGGGTCTCCAGATCGGGTGGCTGGATGTCGGTAATCAGGCCCCACTCGAAGCGGCTGCGCAGTCGATCCGACAGCGTGGCGATGCTGCGGGGCGGGCGGTCTGAGGAAATGACGATCTGCCGGCCCGCGACATGCAACGAGTTGAAGGTATGGAACAGCTCTTCCTGTAAGCCTTCTTTGCCCTCCATGAACTGGATGTCGTCGAGCAGCAAGACGTCGAGCTCGCGGTAGCGCCGCTTGAACGCCGGCGTGGTGTTCGTGCGGATGGCCTCGATGAACTCCGAGAGGAACGTCTCGGTGGAGACGTACCGCACACGATGCTCCGGCAGCGTGGAACGCAGAAAGTTCACTATGGCCTGGAGCAAATGGGTCTTGCCGAGCCCGGTGCTTCCGTGAATGAACAGCGGGTTGTAAGCAACGCCTGGAGTCTCGGCGACCGCAAGCGCTGCGGCCTGGGCGAACCGGTTGCTGCTGCCGGTGACGAAGCTCTCGAAGGTGTACCGGGGGTTGGTGATGTCGACGCCGGAGATCCGGCGCGACGGTGTGGTGACCTCGGGTGACGTGGCGGCGGCCTCTGCTGCTGTGGAGACGCCGGACGGCGGCGCCTGGGCCGCGCCAGCGGCTGGGTGCCATGTCTCGGCGTCGTTGCTGGGCGGGGCATCGCCGTCGTCGACAATGGCATCCAGGCCATGCGGCTGGGCATCGGCGCCGTTGGCGCTGTCGAGCTCGCTGAGCTCGGGCCGGGTCTCGATCTCGTAGGTCTGCGGGCGTACGGGCAGTTGCTCGAAGGCGGCGTGCAGCATGGGGATGTATCGCCTCTGGATGCGATCGCGGATCATGTTGCTCGGCGCGATCAGTACGGCAAGCTCGCCGTCGATGTGCAGCGCCTGCAGGTGCCGGAAGTAACCCAGCCACAGCGCGTCGGACACCGTGGTCCGCAAGATCTCGCGGCACTGCGACCACAGCTCGTCGGTGTTTGCGCGTGTGCTCCCCGCCGTCGCCCCAGCCTGCGAGGTCTCCTGAGGGGCCTCGAATGATTCCGATGATGCCGAAATGTGGTGTTGGCCGCGGGGTCCGTCGGCTGCGGATTCCGCCTGCGGAAAACTCACTACGACAACCTCGTTCGCCTGCGGCCGATGTGTGCCCGGGGAACGTGTTGTTCGCCTTCGAGTCACCAAGCGGCATCCGGTGGTCGGAACCTATGGCCGCGCTCCCCCTGTCGCAAACGCGTCGTTGTGGACCTCTGCCATGCGGGAGCTGACGGGCGTTAGACAGTACGCCGACAGGCGCAAAACGCTCGCATAACCAGCGGATGACATCGCAATTTGCTGCATTGACGCGCGCTCTGTCCGCAGATCCACAACGACCGCCGCGCGCGATTGCGCGCGAAATGCGCGCGCCCAGACAGACGCGCCAACTGCACCGAACCCCGGTGCCGCCCCGCATCAGCACCCCTAGGCTGTCAGTGCTCTCGGGCCAAGGTCCGGGCACGCTCCGGCCGCCGCACCGCACTTCGCGGAACCGCCCGCGGCCTGAACCCTCCAGGAGGCTGCAGCGTGAAGCGCACATTTCAACCGCACAACCGCAGACGGGCACGCCGGCACGGCTTTCGCCATCGCATGTCCACCCGCGCAGGCAGGGCGATTGTGAACTCTCGCCGACGCAAGGGCCGGCAACGGCTGAGCGCCTGATCGATTCGTGCCGCAGCAGGGCCGACTTCGCAGCACTGCGCCGCGGTCGTCGATTCGACAGCGAGCTGCTGTGGATGGCCTTCGCGGCCGACCGCGGCTTGCAGCGGCCGCGTGTGGCGTTCGTGCTCAGCCGCCATCTGGGAACAGCAGTGATGCGCAATCGGATTCGCAGGCGTCTGCGAGCGGTCTTGCGCGAGTTCGCGGGCGACTTGGCGCCCGGTCGCTACCTCTTCGGCACCCGCGCAGCGGCGTCGGCGGTGACCTATCGACGAGCTCGAGCCGAGCTGGTGGAGCTGCTGTCGGCGGCGGGGGCGCTGAACAGCCCGCCGAGCCCGCTGAAATGAGGTCTGGCCCCATCGGACGGGCACTGATCGCCGCGGTCAAGCTGTATCGAGCGCTCCCCCGCTCGCGGTTGCCGTCGTGCCGGTTTGATCCCACGTGTTCGCAGTACGCACTGGACGCCGTGCGCACGTGGGGTGCGGGCCGCGGAAGCTGGCTGGCCCTGCGGCGCATCTGCCGCTGCCATCCCTGGGGCGGCTGGGGCTACGACCCGGTTCCACAGCACAGCGACCAGGTTCACAGGGCCGGGCATGCACTCGCCGCGACTGAAGCAGGGATGCGCTGATGTTTGATTGGGCTGATCCGATATTTGACGGCATCGCCGCCGTGTTGGCGTGGTTCTACTCGCTGCTGCCCGACTACACGTTCGCCATTTGCATGCTGACTCTGGCGATCATGCTGGTGTTCACCCCGCTCACACTGCGGGGTGCCAAGTCGATGACCAAGATGCAGGCCCTGCAGCCGGAGATGGCGCAGCTGCGCAAGCGACACTCTGGCGACCGTCAAGCGCTCAACGAAGAAATGATGAAGCTGTACCAGTCCCATGGGGTGAGCCCCTTGGGCGGCTGCTTGCCGAACCTGGTTCAGATTCCGATCTTCATCGTGCTGTACCGCGTGATCTGGAATCTGCGCATTCCCGAAGACAACCCGGTCGACAACCCGTTTCCCAGGAACCTGAGTCCTGAATCGGCGATGTACCAAGACATCGTCGCTGCCGGCGGCGAGATGCAGTCCTTGGGGATGGATCTGTCCGAGGCGGCGAAGGACGTCATCCAAGCTGACTTCGTCGAAGGGTTGCCGTACCTGGGACTCGTCGCGGTCACCTTCGTGCTGGCCTGGCTCCAGCAACGCCAGATGGCGAGGCGGCGTGGCAATTCGGCCATGCCGAATCGCCAGATGGAAATCATGATGAAGTACCTGCCCTTCATGCTGCCGGTCTTCAGCTTCTTCGTGCCCGCAGCACTGGTGCCCTATTTCATCGTGTCCAGTATTTACCGGATGCTGACCCAGGCCTTCATCCACGCCACGATGAAGCCGCCGAAACCGCTGGTGGAGAGCGATTCCGACGGGGGCGTCATCGAAGCCGAGACAGTCCCCGAGCCTGAGCCCGAGGCGCCGCGGCAGGTGCCGAATCAGCGTTCACGCAAGGCACTCGACGCCGAAGCGGAGCGCCGGGCTGAACGTGAGCGCCGCAGCGCGGAGCGTCGGGCAGACTCACGAGACCCCGCGAGCGAGCCTGCCCCGCAGCCGGCCCCGACCGAGCCTGTGGAACCGCCAGCAGTCCGCCGGACGCGCTCGTCGGATGAACGAGTGGCCGACGCTCGCAAGAGCGCGCGTCGTGGCGCGAGATCGTCGAGTCGGGATCAGGCCGGGGGGCGAGGCCGCAAGCGCAGGCGTGCCGAGCCGGAGCCAGAGACCAAGCCCATTCAGAGCCGTCGCACCTCAGGCGACGGCAAGACCCGTAATCGCCGAAAACGATGAGCGTGCCGGCGACTGCTCTGGGGAAGTAGGGCGCTCGATCATGGAGTGGATCGTGGTGACCGGCAACACCGTCACCGAAGCACGGGATCGTGCCCTCGATGCGCTGTCGGTGGCGGCCGAAGACGCGGACATCGAGATCCTCGCTGAACCGGCCCGTTCCCGGTGGGGGCTCAGGCACCACCCTGCTCGCGTACGCGTGCGAGTCCGCCCGACCGGTCCGCCGCCGCGAGTGGGCGACCAGCGACGAGATCGTCGACGCTCCCGTCAGCGATCCGGTGGTGGGCAGAACAAGGGGCAGCGAGGCAAGGGCGGAGGCCAGGGCCAGAACCGAGGCGGCCGGTCCGGCCGTCGTCGGTCCCGGTCTGGAGGCCGCGGCGGCGCATCGAAGCCGGCGGGTTCGCCTTCCTGAGCTGGATGCCTCAGACGGCCAGCTCGTGCCGCCGTTCCTTGATGACCACCTTGATCCGCTTTGTCGGCGACATCGACGGGAAGGGGCTGATCTTCAGCGCGCGGTTGGGCTTCTTCAGCTCGAAGGTGAAGTGGTGAGCCAGCAACAGCACACTGGCGACTAGCTGCAGCTCGACGAGTCGCTGGCCCATGCAATTGTGGGTGCCCAGCCCGAACGGCGCATAACCCGGTGAACGATGCTCGCCACGTGCTGGCAGGTAGCGGTCGATGTCGAAGGTGTGAGGATCGGGAAAGACGTCGTCCAGGTAGTGCGAAGCTGTGGTGGCGACAAAAACTCGTGCACCGATGGGAAGTTCATAGTCTTCGACCACGCATGAGTTCATCACCGTGCGGATCGAACCTGGAATCGTTGGATACAGTCGGAGACACTCTTTCAAGAAGCGCTGGGTGACGTCGATGTCGTCGGAGTCCAGCAGATCCCACCTCGGCTCGTCATGTCCGAAGACGGCGTCGGCTTCCGCCTGGATTCGACGGTAGATGTCGGGGTGTGTCATGAGCGAATGCAAGATAAAGCCGAGTTCATCGCCCACGTACATCGCGGCGAGGACCGGTGCTGACAACGCGAACTTCAGATTTGACTCCGGCAGGAACACCGGGTCGCTGTTGTGAAGCGCGAGCAGATCATCTGCGTGATCTCGCGGGCATCCGGTGCGCTGGCCCGAGGTATGGGAACGCTGGATCCGGTCGACCACTTTGACGATGGATTTCGCTCTCCGTTTCATCCCGGGTGTATGCAGTAGGAATTTGGGCAACACTCTCGCCACATGTGTGCTCAATGCGCGCTGCTTATAGGCGATGATGTCATCGACGACGTCTTGCGAGTCGACGTTGACGAGTAACGGCGAGAGCTGTGCATTGGAAAAATGGTGACACATCTGCACCAGCTTGAACGTATCGCCTTCATTCCAATCCGTAATATGGGCTTTTGCGTCGGCGTGTACTTTGTCCAATTGCCGTTCAAGATTTGCCCGCGAATAGCTAGAACGCAAGGCCTTGCGCATACGAAAATGTTCAGCGCCATCTAGTGCCGGCAGCAGCCCAGATGCATGATATGCCGCCTCGATGCCCCGAAAATAATCGCGTGAGCGCATGTACATCCGGCCGTAACGATGGACCCATCGATTGGTCTTGGGACCTGACAAGACATACATGTCTGGAAACAATCCTAATGGCGGTTTGATGTGACAGACGGGCCCAAGGTGTTGTTGGAGATCAGCAAAGTAGGCCGGCAGGTTGCCTCGAAAGGCATGGCGATTAAATATCATTCGCCGCAGCGGAACGACGGGAATTTTCTTAGTGAACGCGGCGTGTCGAAGCGACGGGCCGGCGAGATTGTGCTCAACCGCATTGGCGATGGCCTGACCGATCAGATCCATCTGGCGGAGGAGCTGGATCCGATCTTCGGCTTCATCATCAAGGTCGAAGATGAAACGCAAGACATCGCAGGTACTGGCGAGACCAATGATAATGACATCTCGCGGACTCGGGATTGCGCCGCCAAATATTGATTTGCCGATGCGGGTCTTGATGAAGCCGACAGCGGTGTCGTCGTCACCGCCATTGATGTAATCGCTGTGTCGAACTGCCGTAGACAGTGTCCAGAAGTTGCCATCGTGGTATTCGAGCATGCCGGTATTGGTCAGCCGATCCAATGTCAAATCAATCATCATCTCTGCATGAGGCGCCAGCCGTTCGACCCAATACTGGGCGTCCTTCGGATCGTCCTCGGCACTGATGTAGTGGAGCGCGAAGTCCAGCGCAGGGTCACCGGTGGGCGTCTTGTCCAGCAGGATCAACTGCTCCATATCGGTGTCGATGCGCGCTTGCAGAGAAAGCTCGGCGAGCGCGGCACCCGCCATGGCACAGTTCAGATGCCAACCAGGAACCTGATGGAAATAGCCGGTCTCCTCATTGAGGAGCATCAGAATGAGTTCTTCGGGAAGGCTGAGCGTCGGCATGGCGACCGTTGCCGCCGTATCGACGGTAGCGCTAGACATCTCGGGAGGAGGGTTCTGGGGCATACGTGTCGCTCGCGATGTCGGCAAGGGTACAGCCTCCCGGTTCGGCGAACGCGACGAAACAGTTATCCTGCCGGAGCCCAAAGCTACTGAGGAAAACACGACCGTTGGCTTCGGGTGAGGTGAGTGGAGCCGTGCCGACCGGACCGAAGGAGTTGGCGAACAATAGTTCGTTGCTACCGTTTCCCGAGGGTTGGTACTTCTTGACGACGCGGCGCGCTGTCGAGCGGTCGAAGCTCATCTCCAAGACGTGGATGGGCGAAAACATCGTCGTCTGGTGCGACGAGCGTGGCCAGATCTGCGTTGCTGAGTCACTGTGTCCTCACTTGGGGTCACAGCTGGGTCCAGCCGCTGGTGGTCGGGTCGTCAATGGCCGGCTCGTCTGTCCCTTTCATGGCTTCGAATATGACGCCGATGGGCGTTGTGTCGCCACCCCGTCGGCGGCCCCTGCCCGCTCTGCAACGTTGAGCGTGTTCGAGACGAGCGAGATCAACGGGATGCTGTTCGCCTGGTGGGGTCTGGACGGGCGCCCGCCGCGATGGCAGCTTCCCGACGCGCCGTCCGCAGGCTCTGGGTGGAGCGATATCGAGGTCCGGACGCTGCAGTTCCCCGGCCATCCCCAGGAGACGAGCGAGAACTCCGTCGACATTGCGCACCTGAGCTATATCCACGGCTACGGCAACGTGACGAACGAGACGCCAGTGACGATCCAGGGCCCGTATCTCGAGAGCCGATTCGGGTTCTCGACCGACCGCAAGATCGCCAAGGTTGTCGGGATGCACCTCGAGGTGGAGGCAGTCGCGACCCTCAGTGGGCTGGGCTACTCGTATGTCGAATTCACCGAACTCACGATTAGCATGGATGCCCGGCTGTGGGTATTGGCCACACCGGTGGACGGCAGGCTGATCGATTTGTCCATCGTTTCGCAGGTTCGCGAGATACGAAATCCGAAGCGTCCCATCGCCGGCTTGGCCTTTCTGCCGCGGCAGATGCGAGCACCCGTCATGAACAAGATCGTTTCGAGCCTGCAGGTTCACGATGTCAAGCAGGATGTGGTCATCTGGAGCCGCAAGCAGTACGTGCCGCGACCGCGACTGGTTCGTTCCGACGGCGAAGTGATGAAGTACCGAGCGTATTGCGCCCAGTTCTACCCGGAACCGGATGCGTGCCAGTCGACGGCTCGGTGAGAATGGTCCGATCAGAGGAGAGATAGATGACAGGCGAGACAACGACAGCAGAACAGCAGACCATGGTGCAGGAGTTTCTGGACGGCTTGGTTGCCGCCTTCGGCATCGAGGCCAAGGCTGTGCCGGTCGCCGCAGATGACGACAGCTTCGAGATCAATCTTGAAGGCGAGAACGAGGCGCTGGGCCTGCTCATCGGCCCGCGCGGCCGTCATGTGGTTGCGCTCCAGGAGGTCGCGAAGACCATGCTCCAGCGCAGGCTGCCGGGTATTCGCCGTGCGCGGGTCCGGGTGGATGTCGGTGGCTATCGGCAGCGACGCCGAGAGGCGCTCGAGGCATACGTTCGTGAGCTCGCTGGAGCCGTGCTGGAACGCGGAACCGAACGCGGGCTCGAGGCGATGAATGCGGCCGATCGGAAGGTGGTTCACGACACCATCAATGACATCGATGGCGTCGACACCATCTCAGTGGGCGATGAACCGCGCCGTCGTGTGGTGCTGGTGCCCTCGAGTCCGGCGGACGAGGGCTAGTCCCGCACACCGATCCATCCAGCTCAATAGAGCGGGTGTTTCCGGATCTGCTTCCAGGTTCGGGGATACGTCGAGTCTCGTGTTGTTTGGCGCACGATCTCCGCAAACGTGGGTGCGTAACCGATCATCTGCACGAAGCGCATGCCGATCCGGGCAAGTGGCTCCGCCGGCCAGCGCGCCTCGTCGGTTCCGGGTGGCTCGCTGACGATGAGCCTGCCGCCAGGTTTCAGCAGGCCGGCACTGCATTCGGCGACCGCAGCCGGGGGACCGAATGCTCGGCTCACAACGCCGTCGTAGGAATGACGATGCGCGGGAAGATGAGCGATATCCGCTACATCTCCGAGCGCGACAGCGACGTGACTCACGAGTTCGAGGTCGTGAACAGCGGTCTCGAGGAAGTCGACCCGCCGCTGAGACCGATCCAGCAGCACGAACTCCGCGTCGGGTCGAGCGAGGGCGATCACTAGTCCCGGCACTCCCCCGCCGCTGCCGAGATCGCACCAGCGTTGACCGGGCATCGGACGAGCGGCTGCATCGTGGGCTCGCGCGTGATCGACGTGAGTCAGGAGATCACCCGGGCCCAGAAAACCCTGGAATTGACTGTGGCCCAGCACGGCGAGCAGGTCGGCGTCCGCTGTTGACATGGCGCGATCCACCGTATCTTGGGACCCGTGGGGGCAGATGAGCCTGCTCGGGGATGAACCGCTTGTTTCCCGCTCTTGTTCGCTTCGCTCACGGGCCGCTCGGGCCACGGCTTCGCCTATCGGCTCAGCCTCTTGGGTGTTTCACGTGAAACATTGCCAAGAAACGGATCTCGCGTCGGTCCGCGACTGGCGTACGCTGAAATCTAATCGCCTGATCATCAGTTGTCAGTGGATGGAGGCTGCATGGGTCGGATCATCGCGGTGACGAACCAGAAGGGCGGTGTCGGCAAGACCACGACAGCCGTCAATCTGTGTGCGGCTCTCGCCGACACCGGTCAGAAGACCCTGCTCGTTGACATGGACCCGCAAGGCAACGCGGCAACTGGAGCTGGCATCGACCCGCGAGCCTTCGAAATCTCGATGTACCAGGTACTGCTCGGCTCGGCCGAGATCACCGACTGCATCCGAGCGACGAACATTGAGAACTTTGCCGTCGCACCCGCACGGTTGGAGATGTCTGGCGCGGAGATCGAACTCGTGACTGCCTTCAGTCGCGAGTTGAAGCTCCGGCATGCCCTCGCCCCGATCGCTGACGACTATGACTACATCTTCATCGACTGCCCGCCGTCGCTCGGCTTGCTGACGGTCAATGCGCTCAGCGCTGCTGCGGAGATCTTGGTGCCGGTCCAGTGCGAGTACTACGCACTCGAGGGCCTCGGCCAGCTGTTGCACAATGTGGAAATGGTGCGCGAAGGCTTGAATCCTGCCCTCGTCATCACGGCCATCGTGATGGTCATGCACGACGCCAGGACTCGGCTCGCCGCTGAAGTGGTCGCCGATGTGCGGCGGCACTTCGGCGAGCGTGTGTGCCGAGTGGTGATCCCGCGGACCGTGCGCCTGTCTGAAGCCCCCAGCGTGGGTCAGCCGGTGACGGTGTACGCACCAAACAGCCGCGGCGCCGTGGCGTACCAGGAGCTCGCCCGGGAAATCCATGAGCGCGGCGATCCACACCCGCCTGCGCCACCTCGGGAGGCGACGAACCACGCTGCAGCGGGGGAGTTCGCCACGCCGCAGAGCTTCGAAGGAGCAGCCACATGAAGGCTCAGCGAGGACTCGGACGGGGACTCGGTGCACTGATTCCCACCGGCCAATCGGCCTACCGCGAAGTGCCCCTGTCGGCAGTCGAAGTCAATCCGTTGCAGCCGCGGCAGCACTTCGATGCTGCGGCCCTCGAGGCTCTTGCAGATTCGATTCGCCAGATCGGGGTGCTGCAGCCGATCGTCGTACGCGAGACGGGCATTGTCGGGCAATTTGAGATCATCGCTGGCGAGCGCCGCTGGCGAGCGGCGCGCAGCGCCGGGTTGGACACGATTCCGGTCGTCGTTCGAGCTGTCGATGACGAGTCGAGCCTTACTCACGCCCTCATCGAGAACGTTCATCGGGCAGATCTCAACCCGCTGGAGGAAGCGGCGGCGTACCGCCAACTGATCGATGATTTCGGCGTCACCCACGATGAATTGGGACGCCGCATGGGCCGCAGCCGCGCGGCGGTCACCAACTCGCTCCGTCTCCTGTCGTTGCCGCTGACGATGCAGCGCTATCTCATGGACGGAGAGCTCTCGGCCGGCCACGCCCGTGCGCTGCTCGGCTGTGATGATCTCATCGAGCTCGAAGTGCTGGCCGAGCGAGCCGTAGACGAAGGATGGTCGGTTCGCACGGTCGAGGATGCGGTTCGGTCCCTCAGTGTCGAACCCGAGACCGAGCGCGAGCCGTCACCGGTGCTGCCGAGCGATGAGGTCGTCGATGTGCCGTCTGCCGGCACAGATCGTCCAGCAGCGGTGTTGGAAGTCGAATCCGCCCTCGCCGATGCCCTGGCGACCTCGGTCGAGGTGCAGATCGGGCGTCGCGGGGGACAGATTGTTATCAGATTTGCCGATATGGATGATCTTGGTCGGCTCTACGAGTCGCTGAGCACCAACATTCAAGTATCCATCGAAGGTTGAGCGCGGCGCGCGCACGAACTTAAACCTTGTGTCCAACAAGCCTGCCAGCCGGCGTTCGCAGTCTCAATCTGAACTTGTTGTCCACTAACTGTGGATAACTTGGGGAGAAGCACGCGATTGCTGGAACCGGTGGTCAGACAGCGGGATCGTCGGCGAGCAGGTCGCGTGTCGAGCCGGCAACCACGTCGGCCACCTCCCGGCTGCGAGCGAGCAGCGCGTCAATGCGCTCAAACCGGCACAGCACCGCGGGCATGGCGCTCTCGCGCAGCATCGGCAGCCCCATGCCGTTGGTCGGGATGGCACCGAACATTGGTTCGAGCTTGCCGGCAATATCGGCTGCGAGCTTGCGACCTGCGCGACTCACAAAGTGACGGCCCTGGAAGTAGCTGACCGACGGCGCGGCGGGCTTCACCTCGAAACCGATGTAGACGGCTGCGCCGAAGCGGTTGACCTGCGCGGCTTGTGTCGACCAGTCCGGATGATGAACGGTGAGCACCTCGGCGCCATTGCGCCCGATCTCGCGCCGCACCGAGGCGGTGACGGGTTCGAGTCCGCCGGCTTCACCCACCGCGATGCGATGTCCAGCCAGCTGCCCGCTTGCGGATTCGAGGCGCTGACGTTCGGTGATGTGGGCAACCACCGACGCGTCACCGAGCGGTCGCACCAAGCGCTGCAGCGTCTGCAGGGTGCGGCCGCCGCAGACACCGTCACCGCCGAGGCCCACGTTCACCTGGAAGTCGGCGAGTGCCGCCGCGGTGAGCGGACCCCAGATCCCGTCGATGCGACCGACGGAGAAACCCAAGGTGCTGAGCATCCGTTGGACCTCGGCGACGTCGTCACCCCGAAGGTTCGGTGTGCGCAAGTACAGCAGGCGGTCGCCCAGCCGCTGCCCTGCCTCGATGAGCAGCGACCAGGTCTCAGGACCGCAAATGCCGTCGACATCGATCGATCGCTGCGCCTGGAATGACGTGACGGCTTCGGCGGTTGCCGAGTCGAAGAGTCCGGTGATGGGGCCATGCCAATGGCCCGTTGCGCTCAGGCGGTGCTGCAGGTCTCGAACGTGCGGACCTGCCGCGCCGATGCCGAACGGTCGGATCAGAGGAATTCGCCGATCTCAGCGAGCAAGGCGCTCTTTGGCTTCGCGCCGACGAGGCGTTTCGCCGGTTCGCCGTCTTGGAACATGATGAGCGTGGGAATGCTCATCACCTGATAGCGCATAGCCAAGTCGGGACTCTCGTCGACGTTGACCTTCGCGATGCGGATGTTGTCGTGCTCGGAGGCGATCTCCTCAAGAATGGGGGCGATCATCTTGCACGGTCCGCACCACTCGGCCCAGAAATCCACCAGCACCGGGTTGTCAGCACTCCCGACGGTCTCGTCGAACGTGCTGTCATCCAAGGTGGAAATACCTTCGGCCATCGCTGGCTCCTCATCTCGTGGTTCTCGCGAGGTTACCGCTGCGGTCTCGCCCGATGACGGCTCAGCGTGTGGGGGCCTCAGTGGCCCTGGGCCTCGAGCCAGCGCTCGGCGTCAATGGCCGCCTGGCACCCTGAGCCGGCGGCTGTCACTGCTTGGCGGTAGTAGTCGTCTTGCACATCACCGCAAGCGAAGACGCCCTCGATGTTCGTACGGGCGCTGCCGGCATCGGTCATGAGATAACCATTGGGCTTGCGATCGAGCCAGTCGGCGAACAGCTCCGTGTTCGGTCGGTGGCCGATCGCGATGAACAGGCCGGTCACGTCCAGCGCCGAACGCTCCTGGGTCTGGGTGTCGATGAGCATGACGCCTTCGAGCTTGTCGTCGCCCCGGATTTCCACCACCTGTCGATTCCACAGGAATTCGATCCGGTCGTTGGCGAGTGCCCGGTCCTGCATGATCTTGGAGGCCCGCAACTGGTCGCGCCGATGCACGACGTACACCTTGGAGGCGAATCGGGTCAAGAACATGGCCTCCTCGAGTGCGCTGTCGCCGCCTCCGACCACTGCGATTTCCTGGCCTCGGAAGAAGAAACCGTCACAGGTGGCGCACGTCGACACCCCGTGGCCGATCAAACGCTCCTCGTCGGGCAGCCCCAGCATCAGGCTCTGCGCGCCGGTCGAGACGATGACGGTTCGGCTCCGGTAGCACTCGTCGCCGACCCAGACCGAGAACGGTCGTTCGCTAAAATCCACGCTCGTGGCTTTGGCAGTCACGAATTCGGCACCGAAGCGCTCCGCCTGGGCGCGGAAGTTGACCATGAGATCGGGACCCATGACGCCGTCGGGGAATCCGGGGTAGTTCTCCACGTCGGTGGTCAGCATGAGCTGGCCTCCAGGCTGATCGCTCGTGGAGGAGGGCTCACCCTCGATGACGAGGGGCGCCAGGTTGGCCCGTGCGGTGTAGATAGCAGCAGTAAGACCAGCCGGACCGCTCCCGACGATGATGACGTCGCGGGGCTCAGTGCCGCATGGGGCGGCATCGTTGGACCCAGTGCCGCCGGAGCCGTTCATGTCCCGCTCGTGGTACGCGGGCGACGCTTGGACCACGCCCATGCTCCGGCACCGCCGAACACGCCCGCCGCGATCAGGTGCGCCGACCACACGTCACCGGGCACCGCGATGTCGAGTGCCCGGATGGTGGCAATAGCGATGAGCACCACGACAGCGACGGCTGCGGTCATGATGACGAGGCCGTACACGACGGCGCGAGCGGCGGTGAGCAGCGGTCCGGTCGTGCGTGCGCGGACGGCCTCGACCAAGTCGACGAAGCGAGCGACCGCTGCATCGACGTTGTCGTCAGCTCCCTCGAGTGGATTCTCGGGCGGACGGCGTCGCCCCCGCTTCATAACCATCGGCGGAAGCCTACGAGACAGGGCCATCCCGCAACGAAGGCGACGGGCGGCGCTTCCGCTAGGGCGTCACGGCATCTGTGCTGGGTGGTGCTTCGACGGCGCCGCCGAGCGTGGTGCTGACTTCAATCCGCGAAATGGTCACCCGGTGGCCGCCATTGGGCAGTTCGTTGCCGAGATCGGTGATCCACACGAGCAGGGCGGCGGCGTCGGTGGTTGGCACATCCAGCGTTGTCGATCCGGTGATGTCCTGCGCGATCGTGACGGGACTGCCCCAGTCGATCAACGTGCGATTGCGCTCGCGAGATGCGTACACCTCGAAGGCCCATCCCACGGTGGGAGAATCGATCACGAGGCGATCCACCGGTTGGGGCTCGTCGCCGCCGAGCACGACGATGAGCCCAACACCGTCCTTGAGCCCGCCGAAGTCGCGGGTGCTGTAGCGCGCCGTGCTCCACCCGGTCGTCGGGTCGCCGTCGTTGATGAAGATGAGGCGTTCGGGATGCTCGACGCGGTCGTCGCCAGCGGGATCGAAGTCGGTGATGGACTCGAGCAGGAGCGGCGCGCGACGAACCTGGGCCGTCGTCGGTGCCGTCGGCGTGGTCGGCGTGGCGCGTGGCGCGGTGGTCGCGGTAGCAGGCGGATCCACCGTGACCAGCGTCGGCGTCCCCGTGACGGGGGCGGGAGCCTCGGTGTCGGGCGGCGCATCGGTCTCGGGTTCAGACGGCTGCTCGATGACCAGTGCGACGCCGACCAGCGTTGCGGCTGCGGCCAGCAAGACGCCGACTGGCGCCAACCAGTGCCCTTCGGCTTGCCATACCGACCTGCGATCGGGGCGTTCGCCGTTGGTTGCCGGCAACTCGTCCACGACAGAACGCAGCGCGAGCAGCATCGATGGGACATCGGGCCAGGGATCAGATGCGCTGATGGCCCGCGCCAGCACTGGTGCGACGACATCGGGCACAACGTGATCGAGTTCCCAAGTCCCATCAGGCCGGCGCTTGGGCGCAGCTCCGGCGAGGAGCCGGTGCGCGAGCACAGCGATCGACGCCAGGTCGGCTCGTCGGGTGGCGGGAATCGTGACGGCGTCGTCGGTCGGCGGGCCATTGAGAATGACCCATCCCACTTCGGCTCGCCACCCGATGTAGTCGGCGTCGACCCCTCCGTGAGCAAAGCCCGCGCTGTGCAGGACCGCCAGCGCTTCGGTGACCGCGATGACGATGCGGATTGCCTCGGTCGCAGCGAGTCGCCTGGTGTCGGGACCCGCCGAGGTGATCTCGTCGATCAGCATCCTCGTGGGCAGCTGCTCGGTGACGATCGCGAAATGGTTCGCATCGTCGTAGGTGTCGAGGATGTGGAGCAGGCCGTGGTGCTCCACCCGCGCGAGTGCCTTGGCCTGCAGGCGCAGCCGATGGCCGATCTCGCTGTCAGCCGTCGCCCGGCGGATGGTGACGGGCCGATTGAGCGTGCGGTCCAGACCGGACCACGTCTCGACGGCACCTGGTTGCAGCAGCTCGTGCCGCTCGTACCGGTCGTTCGAGACTGTGCTGGTGTTGTCTGTGCTGCTCACTCCTGTGGCGGCGCTGCCAAGGGGTTCACCTATCCGCGCTCCTGTGTGACATAGACGACCCCGATCGTGCCGACGCCCGCATGTGCTCCGACCACCGGCCCGATCAGCATCACCTTGGGCTCGCTGACGGTGAGCGGAGCGATCCGCGCCACGAAGTCGTCTACGTCGTCACAGTCGGCGTGCATCACCGCGATCTGGGAGATCTTCGAGCTCTCGGCGTCGACCAGGTTGACGAGGTGCGAGAGCGCTCGGCTGCGCGTGCGCTGCTTTCCCGCCGGTTCGACGCGGCCATCGGCGACCGTGATCAGCGGCTTGATCGACAGCACCGAGCCGAGCAGTGATTGCGCTGCGCCGATGCGGCCGCCCTTGCGCAGATTTTCCAGCGTGTCCAGCGCTGCGTGGACGCGGACGCGTTCCGATGTCTCTCGTGTGGCGTCGGCGACCTCGGAACCGCTGGCGCCGCCGGCCGCGAGCTCAGCGGCTGCGATGACCAGCAAGCCGAGGCCTGCGCTGACGGTACGGCTGTCGACCACATGGCATGTGAGGCCCTCTGGGGGTTGAGATGCCGCTTGTTGCGCCGCTTCGATCGTTGCAGAGAGATCGCCGCTCAGCGTGATGACGACCACTTCGCTCGCGCCTGCGTCAGCGGCGCGCTGGTATGCCTCGGCAAACGCACCGGGGGAGGGAGCGGCCGTTGACGGCAGCTCGTCGCTGCTGCGACTGCGTTTCCAGAAGTCGGCCGTGCTCAGCTCGACGCGATCAGTGAACGACTGCATGCCGAAACGGATCTCCAGCGGCACCACTGTGACGCCGAGGTCTGCGGTGACCTCCTCGCTGAGATCGCAAGAACTGTCGGTGATGATGTGCACGGGGGCTTGCGCTGTCATCGCGGCGGCCCTCCCTCGTTGTCGTCGGTGGGGGACTGGGACTGGTCTGAGTTGGTGTCGGTGTCGGTGTCTGCGTGAGCGTCGTCGGGCGGATGCTGCCGGTGCTGTCCCAAGACGCCGGACAATTGCGAAGCTAGCGCTCGTGCGGCCGGCAGCCGCAGCGCCAGACCGCAGCCGACGTGAAGCCCCGCCATGGTGAACCCGGCGATCACAACTCGCAGCACTGACGGCAGCGGCGCCAGCACGAGCGTGACAGGCAGTCCGACGACGAACGCCACGACGGCCGGCACCATGTGGCGGGCGAGAGCGCCGCCGAACATCCGCTGTGCGGGCCAGTCGGCCTGTCGCGGCAGACCCGTCCTGGAGGGTCGGCGCCGCAGGACCGCTCGACGCAGCAACGCCAGTTCCACCCACGCACCCACTGCGGCGCCCAGTGCCAGACCCACCGCGCCCAGGCGGGCGGGCAACGCGGGTTCGGAGCGGATCTTTGCGTCCAGCAATGACCAGGTGGACTCCAGCGAGAACAGATCGATATCGCCGAATCCGGTGAGGGCGCCTTCCACGATGAGCACCCGGTCCAGGGGCAGCATGAGCGCCGCGCCGATGACCAATGAGACGGTCAGCCGGATGGCTGCGATCGAAGCGGCGGTACGTGTGTCGCGTGCGGCGAAGAGGACGTTCTGGCACAGCCGCGATGCCACGAGCGGCACCAACCCAAGCGAGTAGGCGCCGAGCACCAGCGCGATCAAGGTGATGTCGTCATCCGCGATGGCGTTGCGCAGCCCAGCGAGATTGAACACCGAGTCGGTCAGCGGGCCGCCGGCGGCAAAGTAGATCGCCATCACGCCCGACACGCCGAATGCAGTCGCGCACAGGCGCTCCGACGTGCGCTGCGCAACCTCGGCGGGGTCGCGGATGCGGCTCAGCTCGGTCAGCTCGGCCGCGGCGATGCTGGTGCCGATCAGGCTCAGCGGCAGCAGGTACAGCGTCTGAGCGGCGGCCATCGCTGCCGCCGCTCCCACGCTGAGCAGCGAGGCCAGCGCGAGATCCAGGAAGGCGGAGATCTGCAGCACCCCGCGCCCGGCCACCGCGGGCCCGAACCGCTTGATGACGCCTGCTGCCTGCGGTTCGCGCCACTTGACGTTCAGTGCGATCCACCGATCCGCCCGCCAGACACCGCGTAGCTGCACGAGCACCTGGGCCGCCGCACCGGCGGTCACGCCCCAGGCCAACGCGGTCGCGCGGCCGGTGCCAGCGACCCCCCACGCGAGCACGCCGACGAGCACGGCGATCTGGGTGGCATTCCATACCACCGGTGCCACATAGGACAGGAAGAAGCGCCGGTGGCTGTTGAGCACGCCCAGGCACCAGGCACTCAGCACGGCGAGTGCCGTACCGCACACCGTGATGCGCACGAGCGTCACGGTCAGCTCGAATCGCTCGCCCACGAATCCCCAGGCGATGAGCCGCACTAGGGGTCGTGCGGCAAAGATGCTGATCAGCGCTGCGGTCGCGGTGATCGCGACCAAGAACGTGGCGATCGCTCCGGCCAGCCGACCCGCAGCACGCTCATCGCGCTCGGCCAGCGAGCTGTACGCGGGCACGAATGCCCCCGAGAGCGCACCCTCCCCCAGGAGGTTCTGCAGGAAGTTCGGAATGCGCATCGCCGCAGCGAAGGCATCGCCGACGGTGCCGATCCCGAGGACGTTGGTGACAAGCGCCGTGCGTGCGAGACCTGCCAGTCGTGAGGCGCCGATTCCTGCGGCTGCTGCCGCGGCGCCCTGCTGGCGGGGCATCTGGTTCGCTTGGCCTCTGCCGCCCGATCGCTGCTCGCTCAGCCGACGAGCCGCAGTTCCACCTGTTGGCGGGCCTCGTCCTCGGTGACGTCCATGCTGATGGACAGCTCCGAGACGAGAATCTGCCGAGACTTCTCAAGCATCGACTTCTCGCCGGCCGAGAGGCCTTTGGCGTTTTCACGAAGCGCGAGGTTTCGCACTACCTCGGCGACTTGGTAGATGTCACCCGACTTCAGTTTCTCTTGGTGATTCTTGAAGCGGCGGCTCCAGTTGGCGGGCTCGCGGACGTCTTTCTTGGCGAGCAACTCGAAGAGATCTTCGACGTCGTCGGTGTCGATCGGCGGTCGCATGCCCACTTCGTCGACCATGTCGGCGGGGACCTTGACGGTCAGATCACCATGGGCGGTCTTGAGCACCAGATATTCGCGGGACTCGCCAAATTCGTCTCGCTCCTCACGGGCTGTGATTTCCGCCGCACCGTGATGGGGGTAGATCACGCGGTCGCCAAGCTCAAACTTCATCGTCACCTGCCGAAGTCATCGATCAGACCGGCGTACAGACCGGGCCAGTCTTCCGAGCACGGGCCAGTCGAGGCCCGCAACGGACTGCCATGAGGATGCCAGAAACTCCCACTCCTGCCACTTCGGGGCCCACGGTTCGGGTTCTCACCGCGCCGGCGGTGATGCCGCGCCCCGAATTCAGCCGGTGTTGAGGGGGTACTTCCGGATGAGGTGATTCCAGCCGCACTCCGGGCATACCTCAAGCTCGTAGGCCATGAAGCTGCCGTTGCGCCGTGCGACGCGCTGGAGTTCCGCGTCGGAGAGCACGCACTTGCCGCCGCTGCCCATCCGGGGACCGAAGACGTAGCCGACGATGCGCAAATCGCCCTCGGGGCATAGCGGGCAGCGCCTGCCGAGGGGCGGAGCGGCGTTGCGAGCGGCCCGCAACAGGTCGGGGTGGGCATCGCAGGCCTCGGCCCGTGACACCACACCTGCTTCCACGTCGGCCAGCAGCCGGCGGCGCTTGAGCCGGTAGTCGACCGATCCGGGAACCGGTGGAGCAGGCTCTGGTGCGATGTGAGGCTGGAGCGCCACGCGGCTCACGCTAGTGCGCTGGCTCAAATGCGCTCGGCCCCTCGTGCTCGTGGCCTCGATCCCACGCTGAGAGCAGGTCATACGCTCGCTGAGCGCTCAGCGGGCCATGTTCGATCTGCTGAGTGCGCAGCCATGCCAGCGCTTCGCCGACCACGGGGCCCGACCGACCGAGCACTTCCATCACGCGGTGGCCGTCCACCGGGAGACTCCTGAGGCCGGCTCCCTCGGCCGCGCGAATTTCAGCCAACCACGAGGCGTGAGGCTCGCCGAGCGCTCGACCCCATGCGGTCAAGCTGGCGGTTGCGGCGTCGAGTTCGGGGTCGTAGTCGGCGATCAGTCGACGAGCTGCCTTTCGCCAGTCGTCGGCGTTATTTCCGGTTTCGATGGCCTCAGCGACAGCCGTCTCGAGCGACCGAGACGCCCGGATGATCGCGGCGACCTTGCGGGTCGTCGAGCCGGTGCAGCGCAGCGCGGACAGCGAGCGAGCCGCGGCAGCTGCGTCGTCGCACACCGGTCCGAGCAGGATGGCCCAGCGCAGTGCGACTGGATCCTCGAAGTACGCATCGAGATGGGCGATGTCGTCGAGCGCTTCGGCGGGGACCGCCACGGCGGCGTGCTGCCAGGGCGGAAGCACATCGCCGAGCAAGCCCGTTTCGACGAGGAAGCTGATGCCAGCGGAGGGCCGGGGCAGCTCGAGGAGCTTCCTCAGCTCGGCTTCAATCCGTTCGCGCGACACGATGGCCAGCCGCGGGCGCGAGCTGCGCACTGCTGAGACGAGCTCTGGCGTCGCGACGAGCGCGAGCTGCGCGCTGAACCGGGCCGCCCGCAGCATCCGCAGCGGGTCGTCGGCAAACAGGCCTTCGGGGGCTGACGGGGTGCGCAGAACGGCGTTTGCCAGATCCGTCAGGCCGTCGAAGGGGTCGAGCAGTGTCCAACCCGGCAGCTCGATAGCCATGGCATTGACGGTGAAGTCGCGCCGTCCTAGGTCGATCGCGACGTCGTCGGAGAAGCGGACGTGCGGCTTGCGCGACCCGCTGTCGTAGGACTCGGCCCGATGGGTCGTGATCTCCACCGTGGTGCTGCCTCGGCGCGCCCCGATCGTGCCGAAACGCTTTCCCTGCTCCCAAACGGTGTCGGCCCAGGGGGCCACGAGCTCCGCGATCCGATCCGGGATGGCATCGGTGGTGATGTCGATGTCGCCGGTCAGGCCGTGACCGAGCAGCGCGTCACGAACGAGCCCGCCGACGAGAAAGAACCGATGTCCCGCGCCGGCGAACACGGTCGCCAGCGGGCCGATCCGCTCGGCCAGCTCTCGCCGGTCGTCGTCGCTCAGCGCTCGTGTACCCGGCCGGGGCGCTGGAGCCGGGGTCGATCCCACGTGTCCGAGGGTACAAATCGACTGTACGCAAGTTGGCCCGCCGGTTCCCTGTACTCTGCGCCGGATGCCCGCTCGGCAGCGCTGGGCCCGATGGCTGCTCTGGCTCGTGCTGGTGATCGCGATTGCAGTGGGCGTCGGCAGCCGGCTGTTGGACAGCCTGCCCTCGACCCCATCGCACGCTTCGGTGGCGCCGAGCGTGCTGTATGACCGCTACGGCACGCCGATTGTCGAGATCGGCCCGAGTGTCCCGCACGCATCACTGGGCCTCGAGGACATGGCGCCTGCACTCGTTGACGCCATGGTTGCGGTGCTGGACCCGAGCTTTCTGGAGCGAGAGGGCGTCGATGCCGCGACGTATGCGGCATCGCTGCGTCGCGCTAGGGGCGATCCCGAACCGGCGAGCGAAGGGATCATGCGTAGGTACCTCGACATCGTCCACCATGCGCGCGACGGCAGCCTCGATGAAGCACGCATGCTGCTGGCGGAGTTGCGGCTGGGACGCGAGCTCAGCCGGCCGGAGATTCTCGAGCGATTTGCCAACATCGCCTATCTGGGTCGTGGTGCCTACGGCGTGCATGCCGCGGCCAACGCTTGGTATGGCGTCGCGGCCTCGGACCTCACGGTGACGCAAGCGGCGTTCATCGCATCACTCGTCGACGCTCCCTGGGGCGTCGATGCCGCGTCGGGACCTTCCGACGATCCGAACCAGTCGGCGCGGCTCGGCCGCGATCGGGTGCTGCTGGCGATGTTCGAACACGATGTGCTCACATCCGACGAGCTGGCTGCGGGACGATCCACCCGGGTCACCGCCGGCATCCGCCCGGCGACCGGCCTCGGTGTCGGCGCGGCCGACCCTGAGGCGCCTGACGTCGCGGCAGGCGGATTTGTCCGGATGCTCGTCGCCGACGCCGGCTTGGGCGCGGCAGTGGGACGGGCGTACATCGAGCTCGTGGAGAGGTACGGCATTCACCGGGTCGTCACCGGTGGCCTGCACGTCACGACCAGTCTCGATCTGGGGGCCCAGCGTGCAGCGTTGCGTGCCGTTCGCCGCCAGATCGGCGACACCACGAGCGGCAATGTCGGCGTCGACGTCGTTGTGCTGGACCGCAGTGGCGACGTGCGCGTCCTCGTGACCGCCTCCCGGGCCACCCCGGCGGTCGACATCGATGTGGCGTCGCCGATGCGGCCGCGACCGCTGGGGGATCTGCTCGGCTCCGCAGCAGCCGACCTGCAGCGGTGGATCGCGCCAGAGGTAGCTGACGAGGTCATCGCTCAGGCTGCAGACGCCGCGCAGGTTGCAGCGGCATTCAGCGTTGCCGCTACCGGCGGGGAGGAGCGCATCCCCCGGATCGTGCTCGAAACCGGTGACGGCGCGCCGAGCCTGTCGCTGAGTGAGCGCACTACCGACCGCTGGCCGATGCAGCGCACCGCGGTTGGGGAGCCAGCGTCGATCTCGGCCCTGCGGGCGGGCATGGCCAGGTTCACCCTGCCGTGGGGTGCATCGGCGCTCGGCCGTGCCGGGGTCTCCCCGCAGACTGGCGACGCGTGGTTCGCCGGTTGGACCGATCACTACACCGCCGCGGTGCGGGTCACTGCGAGCTCGCCGCCGGGCGAGCTCGACGCTGCGTCGCGGGCGAATGAGCTGTTCACGACAGTGCTGGACACGCTGCACTCCGTGCCGTAGCGGACACGCGCGGATGTAGCTCGCCGGAAATTCGGTGTGCGATCGACGAACTCTGGGCCTAGCGTTGCGGGCGCACCACGGGCACCTGGTTGCCCGTCCAGCCACAAGCGTCCTCGACGCTTGCTGCAAGCCCGCTCATTGGGGCCGGGTTCGCACGGTGGGTGCACCAACCAGTCCCTGCCCCGCGAGGGGCCCCGCCCCGGCGGGTCCACAGGAGGTCGCCCCCAATTGCGCGCGTACGAGCTGATGGTCATCTGCGACGGTGACTTGGAGAACGCTGAAGCCCGCAAGGCCATGGACGAGGTCCAAGGCCGGATTTCGGAGATCGGCGAGGTCGCCTCGTTTGATTTCTGGGGTCTGCGCGATTTTGCGTACGAGATCAACCACAAGACACGCGGCTACTACTCGGTGATCGAGTTGCGGGCTGAGCCCGGAGCCATGGACCCAGTTGAGCGGTATCTGCGGATCGCGGACGAAGTTGTCCGCCACAAGCTCATCAGACTCCCCGACGACGAAGCGCAGCGGCGCGGATTGCTCGGCGAGGGGTCGACCAACAGCCACTAAGCGGAGGCGTCATGGCTGACAACACCATCACCGTGGTGGGAAATCTCACCCGCGATCCTGAACTTCGATTCACCCAAACCGGCCGCGCTCGAGCAGTGCTCGGCGTCGCCGTAAATCGGCGGTGGATGAACCGCCAGACGAACGATTGGGAGGAGCAGGTCAGCTTCTTCAACGTGGTCTGCTGGGCCGAACTGGCCGAGAACGTCAGCGAGTCGCTGGCGAAGGGCAACCGCGTGGTCGTCAACGGACGGCTCGAGCAGCGCAGCTGGGAGACACCGGACGGCGAGCAGCGCAACGTCGTGGAAATTGTTGCCGACGAGATCGCACCGTCGCTGCGCTGGGCGACAGCCGAGGTCACCCGGATTCCGAGGGGGCCGGCCGGCGACGGGGGCGGGTCTCGCGAGCGTCGCGGCGGCGGAGCTTGGGAATCGGGCGACAGCCCGCCGCAGCAGTCACCTGAGGAGGAACCGTTCTAATGCCACCACGCAAGCGAACCGGGCGAGCCCGCGCGAAGGACCTGCGCAGCCGACCGCGCCGGCGCAAGGTCAGCCCGCTCACCACGGCCGGCACGTCCTACGTCGACTACAAGGACGCAGAGCTGCTGCGGGCCTTTGTCTCCGAGCGAGCCAAGATCCGGGCCCAACGCGTCTCTGGCAACAACCGCCAGCAGCAGCGAGAGGTGGCGCGCGCGATCAAGACCGCTCGGGAGATGGCGCTGATCGAGTACGCGCGCCGGCCGATGACGCAGCGTCGCGGTGACAAGCGCCGCGGCGGGCGTCCGGGTGACGACCGCCGGCCGCCTGCTGATCGAGCAGGTGGGCCTGCGGGCGACGAGCAGGAGCAGCCCGACAGCGAGATCGAAGGCCAGCTCGACGAGCTCGTTGATCAGGCACCTGCAGAGATCGGCGGAGAACGAGCATGAAGGTCGTTCTGCGCAGCGATGTCGACGGCGTCGGCACCGCTGGATCCGTGATCGAAGTTGCGGACGGTTTCGCGCGGAATCACTTGATCCCGCGCGGGCTAGCCCTGCGGGCGACGGACGGAACCGTCGACCAGGCCGCTGCCATGGCTCGGGCGCGCTCTGCGCGTGACCTGCGTGAGCGCGAGACCGCCGAGCGTGTCGCCAAGGAACTGGTCGCGGACGGTGTGACGATCGCAGCCCGCGCGGGCTCGGGCACGCACCTGTACGGATCGGTCACGACCACCGAGATCGCTGCCGCGGTGACCGCCCGTACCGGCGCTGATGTCGACCGGCGCAAGCTGTCGATGGACGCCCCGATCCGGACTATCGGCACCCACGAGGTCTCCGCACAGCTGCACCCTGACGTGTCATTCGCGTTCAACGTCGAGGTAGTCGCGCTCGACTAGCGCTCGGTCTGCGAGTCGGGTCGGTACCCGGTCTTGCCGGCTTTGATGTGACAGCCCTGCTGTGAACTGAGGGCATGGGTACGCACCGATACACGACCTGTGGACAACTGGCCGCCTGTGCACAGGCGGGGGCCGCGATTTCCACCGGAATTCCACGTTCTTTGCCCAAGCGCTCCACGGGGCGCGCCCGGCAAGGTATGCGGCAATGAGTCTCGCCGAGCTGCCGACCGATGTCGCGCGTCGAGCCGGCGGTCGGGTACCACCGCAGAACATTGACGCGGAAGAGTCCGTGCTCGGCGCGATGCTGCTCTCGGGTGACGCCATCGGTGCCGCGGTCGAGCGTCTTGATGCCGATCATTTCTACGTGCCGGCGAATGGCCTGGTCTTCGAGGCGATCGAGTCGCTCTATGTCACCTCCGAGCCCGTCGACTGTCTGACCGTCGCCGATCAGCTCGAACGTACCGGCAACCTCGCCGCCGCCGGGGGGCCCGAGCGCCTGCTGGCACTCGAAGCCTCCACGCCGACGCTCACCCACGTCGACCGTTACGCGCGGATCGTGGAGGACAACGCGTTGCTACGGCGCTTGATCGCTGTCTCGTCAGAGATTTCCGAGCTGGCCTACAGCCGGCCCGCCGATACGGCTACAGCGATCGACCAGGCGGAGTCGATGGTGTTCAGCGTGGCCGAGCGCCGCATCGTCGATTCCACGCAGTCGTTGCACGACCTGCTCGACGAGAGCCTGGACCGGTTGGAGGAACTGTATGAGCGGGGTGACGCGTTCTCGGGCCTTGCGACCGGTTTCTCCTCGCTGGACAGGATCCTGGCTGGCATTCAGCCGTCATCTTTGGTGGTCGTGGGCGGCCGTCCCGCGATGGGCAAGACGGCCTTCGCATTGACGATGGCCTCCAGCGTGGCCCTTGAATTGCAGCAGCCGGTGCTGCTCTTCTCGCTGGAGATGAACCATGCCGAACTGACGGGTCGGCTGCTGGCCTCCGATGCGCGTGTCGACGCAACGCGGGTGCGCACGGGCCAGCTGCGCGCAGACGAGTGGAACCACATCACGCGCAGCGTGGGACGCTTGGGAGACGCGCAGATGTGGATCGACGACAACCCGAATGTGACAGTCACCGAGATCCGTGCCAAGGCCCGGCGGCTGCGCAGCCGGCTCGGCGGCCTGGGGCTCATCGTGGTCGATTACCTGCAGCTCATGAGCGGCCGCGCAAATGCCGAGAACCGCCAGGTGGAAATTGCCGAGATCTCACGCGGCCTCAAGATCCTGGCCCGAGAGCTCGAGACGCCGATCGTGGCGCTCTCCCAGCTCAGCCGCAACCTCGAGTCGCGCGGTGACAAGCGGCCGATGCTGTCGGACCTGCGCGAGTCGGGTTCCATCGAGCAAGACGCGGACATCGTCATGTTCATCTACCGCGACGAGGTCTACGACGACGACACCGCCGATCGTGGGATGGCCGAGATCATCGTCGCAAAGCACCGCAACGGGCCGACTGGCACCGCGCGCCTTGCGTTCATGCCCCAATACACGCTCTTCGCCGACATGGCGCATGAGAACTGACCACCATGTCCGCCGCCAACGCCCTTGCCGCGCACGCCGAAGTGCTCGGCGTGCATCTCGTTGACATGCCATCCGCGGCGTCGTCTGCGGCGAACGGCGGCACGATGTTCCTCGGCGACGATCTCATCCCGTACTTGGTGTTGGCACTGGGCGCAGCGCTGTTCGTGGGCAACGTGGCAGCCATGGCGCGGCCTCGGCGGTCCGGCGACGGGGGACAACCGGTGCGCGCGCCAGCGCGGCGAGCGGTGCCGCTGGCACTCGTGGGATTCGTCGCGGCTCTGTGGGCCCTCGCGACGCTGCTGGCGGGACGAGTTGAGCGGGTGAGGGGAATCGAACCCCCGTTATCAGCTTGGGAAGCTGAAGTTCTGCCATTGAACTACACCCGCGGAACGAGGCCGGAGCCTATTCAGATGGAAGGGAGCCGAGGTGATCTTGTCGGACCGAAGCATTCGTGAAGCGCTCGAGAAAGGCCGCATCGTCATCGAGCCGCTGGGCGACGCAGCAGTGCAGCCCTCGTCGGTGGATTTGCGGCTGGATGCCACGTTCCGGGTCTTCCGCAACCACACCCGCCGCGTCATCGACGTCATCGAGGACCAGACCGACCTGACCGAGGAGGTAGAGGTCGCTGCGGGCGATGCATTCATCCTCCATCCCGGCGAGTTCGCCTTGGGTTCCACCCTCGAACGCGTGGCAGTGCCCGACGATCTCGTCGGGCGCATCGAAGGCAAATCGTCGCTGGGACGACTCGGCCTGCTCATCCACACCACAGCCGGGTTCGTCGATCCCGGCTGGGACGGTTACCTGACCCTCGAATTGTCCAACGTGGCCAACCTGCCCATCACCCTGTACCCCAGCATGAAGATATGCCAGATCAGCTTCATGGAGATGACCACGCCGGCCGAGCACCCCTACGGGGCTGAACTGCTGGGGTCCAAGTACCGGGGCCAACGAGGCCCGACGCCAAGCCGCTACCACGAAAACTTCCGCTCTCGTCGCATGCTGTAGCCGTCCTACTATCGCAATGCATGCTGAGCGCTGGCACTGCTCGTGCCAGGGCGGTACATGCGGGCGTGCTGAAGCGGGTGTCGACGCCGGTTGAGTGCCCGGCGTGCTATGCCAGGACCGATGCCGATATTGGATGTATCCCGTTGGCTCGATGAGGCGGCACGAATAGACCGGTTCCTCTGTGCGAAGCGCTTGAGCTACGGCGACGTGTGCGTGGACGATGAATTTCGAGGCAGCATTCACCTACCTCGTGTGTTGCTGCGAGCGCTTGATCCGCGGCTCGTCGATCTCGGGACCGAACTGCCGACGTCAGTCCGATTGCGCGATCGCTCCGGCACGATTTCGACAGGCACCGTCCACTGGTATGGCGACGCCAAGTCGGCACTCGGCCGCCGTGAATTGCGCTTGTGTGTGCCCTCCGAGCCGACGTCGCCGCTGCACGACCCGGCAAACGTCGGCGCTCTCGCGATCTTCGTCTTCTCAGGCTCACTGCCCACGGCTCAGTGCAAGTATTTTGTGTGTGGGTCCATCGATGAGGAAGCTCAAGCCGAAGAGCGTCTAGGACCCGTGGAACCCGGCTATGCGGTGATGCAGGGCGTGCGGGTAGCGAAGGCTGACGGCAGCGATGGCTTGCTCGGGCCGCTTCTTTATGAGATCCCGTTTGCCCGCTGGTGAGCGCTCGGCTCAGAGTGTGTCGAGAAAGACATGTTGATGGTGCCAGCTCAGGTAGAGGCTGTCCGGCACGGAACGTTCAGGCGAGCGCAGGTTGCTCCGCAGAACGCGCCCGAAGCTGTGTTCGACTCCCGGATCGGTCTGCTGGCTCTGCTGGAGCCGATGCGCTCGATGCACTCGCAGGCCCCCGTTGACGGTGATAAGGCCCGCATCAAAAGCGAGGATGTCCCATTTGCTGTTGAAGTCGCTGCGGGTGGTGGCTCCGGTTGTCATGCAGCGATCGAGTGTTGGGCAGTATTGCAGGTGGGTGTGACTGTCTCGGCGTGACGGGCGAGCGCGGCGACGAGTTGGGGCATCTG
>JAPOPC010000052.1 GCA_026713105.1 Acidimicrobiaceae bacterium | reverse complement strand
CCACCTGCCCAACGGTCTGGTCCGCCAGTACTCATTGACCAACGGGCCCGGCGAGTCCGGCTGCTATCGCATCGGGGTGAAGCTCGAACCGGAGTCGACCGGCGGCTCCAAGTGCCTGCACGAGACCGTCCGGACCGGCGACGTGCTGGCTGTCTCGGTTCCCCGCAACAATTTCACCCTCAGCCGGGCGTCCGAACGCACGGTGCTGCTAGCCGGCGGGATCGGGATCACCCCGCTGCTGTCAATGGCCCAGACCCTGCGCCAGTCCGATCTCGTCTTCGAGTTGCACGTCTTCGTCCGGGACCGCCGCTTTCTGCCGTTCCCGGAGCTGGTGGCGTCGTTCGGGGACGCCGCCGTCGAGCATGTGGGCCTCACCCCGCCCCAGACCGCGAGCGAGATCAACAGGATCCTGGGCGAGCACACCGAGTCGGCCCAGTTGTACGTGTGCGGGCCCGCGCCGATGATCGAAGCCGCCATCGGGGTTGCCGACGGGCTCGGCTGGCCCGAGCGGTCGGTGCATTTCGAGTACTTCGCCAACCCCACCGAGATCGACGACTCCAGCGCGTTCGACGTGGCGCTGGCCCGCTCCGGGCTGACGCTGCGGGTCGAGCCCGCCCAGACCGTGCTACAGGCGTTGAGGGCCCACGACATAGACATGCCGTCGTCGTGCGAGCAGGGCGCCTGCGGCACCTGCCTGGCGTCGGTGCTGGAGGGCGAGATCCTCCATCAGGACGTCTACCTGAGCCGCTCGGAGCGGGCGGCCGGCGACCGGATGCTCACCTGCGTGTCCCGGGCGACCTCCGACCGCCTCGTGCTCGACTTGTAGAGGCCGAGCGGGCAGGCAGTAACCGATGACCGATTCAACGCATCCAGTAGCGAGGCCGTGGCCCGAGCGGCCCGTGAGCGCAGCGAACAAGAGCGGGAGAGACCCGGCCGCGTCGCGAGGTACCGGCACCCACACTCGCACGTTCTGGGGGAGGCGGTCGTGATCAAGCTGTACAACTACGAGCTGTCGGCCAACTGCTACAAGCAGCGTCTGTTCCTAAGCATCCTCGGCCTCGACTACGAGGCCGTCACCATCGAGTTCTTCCCGGGCATGGAGCACAAGTCCGAGGCGTTCCTGGAGATCAACCCGCTGGGGCACATCCCGGTCCTCGACGACGACGGCTTCATGGTTCGGGACGCGCACGCAATCCTGATCTACCTGGCCACCAAGTACGACCGGAGCGGCCGGTGGTATCCCACCGGCGCCCCCGAACTGGTGGCCAAGACGGCCCAGTGGCTGCTGTTCTGCGAGGGCACCACCAACACCGCCTCGGCCGCCCGGCTGCACGACGGGCTGCACTACGACTTCGACATCGACGCGGTCCGTGCCGGCGCCCACCGGCTGTTCCGGGTGGCCGACGAGCATCTGTGGTTCGCCGAGCAGGAGGGTTACGACTGGCTGGTCCCGACCGACCATCCCACCATCGCCGACCTGGCCCTGTTCCCGGACGTGATCCTGTCGGAGGAGGGCGGCGTCAGCAGGCAGGACTATCCGGCCCTGCACCGCTGGACCGACCGGGTCAAGCGCATCGACGGCTTCACCCCGATGCCAGGCATCTTCGAGGCCGCCCCGGCCCGCGCCTGAACCGGAGCTCGGCGGCCGTCAGTTGGCTCCCGCCTCACCGCCATCAGCCCGCGAACACCGTCTCGGTCGTGAACGTGAGGCCCCGCTCGAGGGTCTTGTGCACCGGGCAGCGGCGGGCGATGTCGGCCAGACGGGTTCGCTGGTCGTCGTCGAAGTCGCCCTCGATGAAGATCTGGCTCTGGACCCGGTCGATGAAGCCCGACGCCTCTGACTCGCAGTCGTCGCAGTCGTTGGCGTGCACCCGGTCGTGGGTGTAGCTGGCCGACACCGAGTGCAGGTCCCAGCCCTTGCGCCGGCAGTACATCGAAACCGTGATGCAGGTGCAGGCGGCCACCGACGACAGCAGCAGCTCGTAGGGGTTGGGGCCGGTGTCGGCCCCGCCGACGTCGGTGGGCTCGTCAGCGTGCCAGAGGTGTGAACCGGATCTCAGCTCCACTGAGAACTCGCTGCCGGGCTCGATCTTGACATCCGCAGTAATGGTGGTCATGCCAAGAGGGTACGGCTGCGATCGGCCCGCGCCGGGTGAATTGGCAGTGTTTTGCACGGTATGCGTGCATTGCGCTGCCAGTTCGGGGGCTGGCCGGGTTGCTGTCCGGGAATTGGCAGTGTTTTGCACGGTATGCGTGCATTGCGCTGCCAGTTCGATGGAGTGCGATACTGCAACCCATGGCCGCGGCCACCTATGAGCGCGACGGGCACGTCGCCACCATCACCTACAACCGCCCCACGGCCCTCAACGCCGTCAACGGAGCCATGCGCCGGGCCCTCGACGGGGCCTGGGAGGCCTTCCGCGAGGACACTGAGGCCTGGGTGGCCATCGTCACCGGCGCGGGCCGGGCCTTCTGCGCGGGTGCCGACCTGAAGGACCCCGAGGGCTCCACCGGGGACTGGCCGGGCTCGTTCTGGGAGTGGCCCACCATCACCACCTTCGAGTCGGGCATGGAGATCTGGAAGCCGACCATCGCCGCGGTCAACGGCGCATGCATCGGCTACGGCCTGACCGCAGTGCTGGCCTGCGACTTCGTGCTGGCCTCAGACCGGGCCACCTTCGCCTACCCGGAGGTCCGCATCGGCGTGCCCACCATCGTGGGAGCGCTGCGGTTGCCCGACCGGGTGGCATGGCCCGACGCCCTGGAGCTGCTCCTGACCGGCGAGACCATCGACGCGGCCAGGGCCAAGGAGACCGGCCTGGCGTGGCGAGTGGTGCCCCACGACGATCTGATGGCTGAGGCCCAGACGCTGGCCGAGCGGCTGTGCGCCGGCGCGCCCCTGGCCGTAAGGGCCACCAACGAGATGGCCCGCCGGGGCCGCACGCTGCCCTGGACCGAGGCCGTGCGCATGGGCGAGACCATGCGCCGGGTGGCGTCCAACACTGCCGACGCCGCCGAAGGCCTGGCCGCCTGGAAGGAGCGCCGCCCCCCCAACTGGCAAGCCCGCTGACCCGCCAGATGGGTAGGCCCCCGCGACCCGTTAGGCCGGGGGGTGGCACGGGGGCAAGGAATGGCGGCGCTCGCGCCGCCAGGCCGCGCCCGTGACAGGACCCGCCGGCCGGTGTGAGTGAGTCGAGGACCCGCCGTCTGGTTGGACGCGACCGGTGAGGCCGGGGGGTGGCGCCGGGGCAAGGAATGGCGGCGCTCGCGCCGCCAGGCCGCGCCCGTGACAGGACCCGCCGGCCGGGAGGCCCCGTCGAGGGCCCGCCGGCCGGGACGCCCCATCGAGTGGGACGCCCCGGCCGTGAGTAACCGACTGCTAGCTCTTGGCGTTGGTGAGCTGATCCTGGATCAGCAGAGCCATGTCGCCTGCGTGGGGGATGAACTCGAGCCGAGCCTCGACCTCCGGCGGCGGGTAGATGCCCGGATCCTCCAGGATCTCGTCGAGGATGTACGGCGTTGCGGCCTCGTTCGGGCTGCCGTAGTAGGTGTAGTTGGTCAGCGCAGCGCCGTTCTCTGCTTCGAGCAGGAAATTGATCATGGCGTGGGCCGAGCAGACGTTGTCGGCGTTGTGCGGGATGGCCATGGTGTCCACCCAGCGCACGCCGCCCTCGGCGGGGATCGTGTACACGTGGGTCTCGTACGCGTCGGTCTCGAAGAACGCCTGGGCGAAGCCGCCGCTCCAGCCGTGCGCCACGTCAACCTCGCCGTTGACCAGGTCGTCGCCGAAGGTCACCGAGTCGTACTTGACCAGCCGGTCGTTGGTGGCCTTGAGCAGGGCACCCGCTTCACGGATGGCGTCCTCATCGCCTGACTCGATGGTCTCGGTGATGCTGTAGCCCAGGTACTTGAGTGCTGCGGACACCGTCTCGGGAGCGTCGTCGAGCATCGAGATGCCGCCGGGCACCTGCGCTGCGGTGTCGGCGTCGAAGATGACCGCCCATGTCGACTCGCCGCCGATGGCGTCCAGCGCGTCGTAGGTCATGCCGATGCCAGTAGTGCCCCACTGGTAGGCCACGTGGTACTGATGCTCGGGATCGAACGGCGGGTTGTCCCACGCGTCGTCGATGTTGGAGACGTTCGGCAGCGCGTCGTAGTTGAGCGCCAGCAGCAGTTCTTCCTCGATCATCAGCGCCACCATGTAGTCCGACGGCACGACCAGGTCGTAGATCGCCGCCTCAGACTCGACTTGGCTGAGCATCTGCTCGTTCGATTCGTAGACCGTGTAGTCGACGCTGACGCCGGTCTCGTCCTCGAAGGCTGCGAGCAGCTCCTCGTCCATGTAGTCGGCCCAGTTGTAGAAGGCGAGATCGCCGTCGGTTTCGCCGGGCTCGCAGTCGTCGGCGGCGTTGTCGCTGCCCCCGCCGGCGCATGCGGCGACCACCAGCGCGGCGGCTGCAGCGACTGCTAGCCAGCGTGCTCGGCGCGGTCGCCGCGTCGTGCTGAATGAGTTGGTCATGTTTCCTCCCTTGCGGACGCTCCGGAACTGCGTCGCTGTATTGCTTGGATCGTGTTCATGGCGTGGTGCTCCTGGGGCGCTGGAGAGCCAGCGAGGCCACCACCAGCGTGATCGACGCAGCCAGCATGAGCGTGGAGATGGCGTTCAGCTCTGGCGTCACGCCCTGGCGGATCGAGCTGAACACGTACACCGGCAGCGTCGTCGCTCCCGGCCCTGCGGTGAACGCCGAGATGACGACGTCGTCGAGCGACAGCGTCAGCGCCAGCAGGGCGCCCGCGGCGATGCCTGGCGCAATCAGCGGCAGCGTCACCCTCCTGAACGTACGCCACGGCGTGGCATACAGATCACGCGCCGCCTCCTCGAGGGTGCGGTCGAACTGATCGAGGCGTGCGCGCACCACCACCGCGACGAACGAGATGTTGAACGCGATGTGGCTGAGCGTGATCGTCGTGACGCCCAAGGTGAGCCTGGGGCCGATGACGTCGATGAGCTTGAAGGCCTCGGCGAAGAACACCAGCAACATGACGGCCATGGTGATGTCGGGGATGACGATGGGCAGGTACACGGTGCCGTCGAGCGCCCGCCGGCCCTTGAAGCGGTAGCGGTCGAGCGCCAGCGCCACCGCGGTGCCGAGCACCGTGGACACGACGGTCGAGGTCACTGCCACGATGAGCGACACCCGCAGGGCGCTGACGACCTGGGTGTTGCCGAGCGCCTCGCCGTACCAGCGCGGCGAGAGCCCTTGCCAGACGTTGACCCGCTCGGAGTCGTTGAACGAGAAGATCACGAGCACCACGATCGGCACGTACAAGAACGCGAACACGAACCAGGCGTTGGCCCGCAGCAGGTGCCTCGACGAGCGCTTGGCCCCGGCCGTGCCCAGATTGCTCATGACCGGCGGCCCGTCATGGCATGCCCGCCGGTGTTCGCTCGGCATTTGCAGAGTTGCGCTGGTTGATGGCGACCGCCACGAGCATGGCCACGATCACCAGCACGCTCAGCGCGGCGCCCAGCGGCCAGTTGCGGGCGGCCTGGAACTGGCGTGCCACATAGGAGCCGATGAGCAGCGTCTTGGCGCCGCCCAGGATCTCGGGCACCACATAGGAGCCGAAGCTGGGCACGAACACCAGCACGCAGCCCGCCACGATGCCTGAGCGGGTGAGCGGCACGGTCACCCGCCAGAACGCCTTCGACCCGCTCGCATAGAGGTCACGGGCGGCCTCCACCAGGCGCCAGTCCATGCGTTCGAGCGCCACGTACAGCGGCAGCACCATGAAGGTCAAGAATCCGTACACCATGCCCAGCACCACGGCGGTCGGCGTGAACAGGATCCGGAACGTGCCAAAGCCCATGGCCTCGCTGAGCGCGGAAGCGGGTCCGTTCGAGCCGAGCAGGAAGCGGATGGCGAAGATGCGCACGAGCCCGTTGGTCCAGAACGGGATCATCACCAGCACGAGCAGCCGGGCCCGCAGCCGAGGTGGTCGGGTGGCAAGGTAGTAGGCGAACGGGTAAGCGACCACCAAGCACAGCACCGTGGTGAGGAACGCCAGCCACGCTGAGCGGGCAATGATGCCCACGATCACGTCGTCGGCGATGCGTTCGTAGGAATTGAGGTTCCAGCCGCTCAGCGACGTGCGGCCCGTGGAGGTGCGCGTCGCGAACGAATACACCGTGATGAGGCCCAGCGGCACCATGAAGAAGATCAGCAGGTACAGCGCCCCGGGCGAGGCGATGAGCGCTCCCGTGCGCCGCTTCCTGCGCTGAGCAGCGATCTCGGCCGGCGTCATGGGCGCTGGCGCAGTGGGCTCGGGGCTTGTTGCCGGCTGCGCCGCGGCTGGTTTGGCACGGCGCAACGGGGGCATCAGTCCGCGACCACGGTTGTCGAGGCCGGCAACCAGCTCACGGTCACTCGTTCGCCGGCGTCGAGTGCAGTCGAGCCCGTCTCGGATCTTGCAGTGATGGTGGGGGCCGGGTCGCCCGCGCCCGACCCGCCAGCGTCTGCGTTGGGGCCGATGGCAATCATGTACACGAACGCGTGACCGAGGTAGGTGGCGTCGGTGATGACGCCATCGAGGCAAGGGGTGCCTTCCGGCGCTTCGCCCCGCCGATGCAGCCGCACCTGCTCGGGGCGCACGCTCAGAGCCGCGGGAGAGCCCGGCGGCAGTTCGTTCGCGGCAGCCACCACTGCGCCGGCGTTCAGGCGCATGGCCGAGGGGCTCTCGGTGACGCCTTCGAGCAGGTTGGTGCGTCCGATGAAGTCGGCCACGAAGCGGCTGGCGGGATGCTCGTACACCTCCGCCGGCGTGCCCACCTGCAGCAGCCGGCCCTCGGACATGACGCCCACCCGGTCGCTCATGGCTAGGGCTTCCTCCTGGTCGTGGGTCACGAACACGAATGTGATGCCCACCTCGCGCTGCAGCGCCTTCAGCTCCACCTGCATCTCCTGGCGCAGCTTGAGGTCGAGCGCGCCCAAGGGCTCGTCGAGCAGCAGCACTTTGGGGTGGTTCACCAGTGCGCGTGCGAGCGCCACGCGCTGCTGCTGGCCGCCCGAGAGCTGCGATGGTCTTCGGTGCTCCATACCTTCGAGCTGTACCAGCGCCGTCGCCTCAGCCACCTGCCGGTCGGCGTCAGGGCCGCGGATGCCGCGCATCTGGAGGCCGAACGCGATGTTCTGCGCCACGGTCATGTGCGGGAACAGGGCATAGGCCTGGAACACGGTGTTCACCGGGCGGCGGTCTGGGGGCCACGAGGCGACTTCCTCGCCGAAAATCGCCAGGCGCCCTTCGCTGGGGATGTCGAGGCCGGCGATCATCCGCAGCGTGGTGGTCTTGCCACAGCCCGACGGACCCAGCAGTGCGAAAAACTCGCCGTCACCGATCTGCAGATCGACGCCGTCCACGGCCGCCACCTCGCCGAAGCGCTTGGAGATGCCGTGCATCTCCACAGCGGGCACGTCAGCGCTCATGTGAGTCCCACCGGGTCAAACGGCGCTCCGGCGCGCACTGCCTGGGTGCAGATGAAGTCGTGGGCGATGGTGGCCGCGGCGAGCGCCGTGATCTCCGACACGTCGTAGGCGGGCGCAACCTCGACCACATCCATCCCGACGATGTCGAACGGCGCGAGCCCGCGCACGATCTCGAGCGCCTGTGCCGTGCTCAGCCCGCCCGCCACGGGCGTGCCGGTGCCCGGGGCAAACGCAGGATCGATGCAGTCGATGTCGAAGGTGACATACGCCCGGTGATCGCCCACCTGCTCACGCACCACTTCCAGCACGGCCGCGGGGCCGTTGCGATGCACCCACGGCGCACCCAGCACCGTGAAGCCGCAGTCGTCGTTGTGGGTGCGGATGCCGATCTGCACCGAGACCGAGGGGTCGATGATGCCCTCGCGCAGTGCCCGCAGGAACATCGAGCCGTGATCGAGCCGCCCTTCGTCGTCGGGCCACGTGTCGGGGTGCGCGTCGAAATGGATGAGCGCGAGCGGGCCGTGCTTGGCGGCATGGGCACGCAGCAGCGGGTAGGTGACGAAGTGGTCGCCGCCGAAGGTCACCATCTGCGCGTCATTGGCGAGGATCTGTGCTGCGTGGCTCTCGATGCGCTCGACGGCGTCGGTGGGATGGCCGTAGTCGATGAAGCAGTCGCCGTAGTCGGCAACGGCGAGATAGTCGAAGGGGTCGAATCCGAACGGGTAGGCGTCGAGCTCGGCGAGCCCCGTTGATGCCGCCCGGATGGCGCGTGGGCCGAGCCGGGCGCCGGGCCGGTTGGAGGTGGCCATGTCGAAGGGAATGCCCGACACCACGATGTCGGCATCGGCGATGTCGCGGGTGTAGCGGCGCCGCAGGAACGACAGCGCCCCGCCGTAGGTCATCTCGGGCAGGCGGCCGTGCCACTGGTCTGAACGGAATGCCTGGTCGCCGATGTTCTCGGGGTCAGCCCCGGCCACGAGGCCCCCGCCGCCGGAAGGCGATTCGTCGGCGTCGCTCATGTGCCCTGGTGGGGGAGTTCGGGGTTGTGCCACACGATCAGCGCCGCCCAGCTGTCCGTTGCCGGATCGGTGATGTAGTTCGGCAGGCCGCACACGGCTTCGAAGCCGTTCTCGATCTGGAAGCTCAGCGTACGGTCGTACAGCCGGCCCTCCCGCACCTCGCCGATGTATTCGTCGGCTGTCATGTCGGCCTTGTGGTCGGCGTATCCGGGAATGACGCCGCCTGCCACGATGCCTTCGAGCCCGAGGTCGACGCAGACCTGCTTGCGCAGCACGTAGAGCTCAGCGCCGACGCCTCGGCGACGGTGGGAGAGCCGGGTGGCGATGCTGGTGCCGTAGTACCAGCGACCGTCGGGGACGTGCCCGCTGCTGCTGTGGTCATCGGGTACGAGGTCGGCGATTGTGTGAATCGGGTTCGCGAGGTCAAAATCGCAGCGAATCCCGACGCCCATCGCGACCAGCTCGTCGCCGTCGAAGCCTGCGAAGCACCCTTCGGAGAAGTCACGCGCGAGCTGATCGAACGCAGCGGCGTCGTACAGGTCCCCTGGATCGGCGGTGGGGTGGGAGGCCAGCTCCAATGCCTCGAGCTCGGCGGCCCATTCCGGCACGATCCGGGCGTAAGCCAGGCCTGAGCGTTCACCGACAGACACGGCTTGGATCTCACGCATCGCAGAACCCCCACGGACGACTGCGGCATCCAACTGCCGCGAGAGACATTACTGCTGCGGCTGCGGTTCTCCGGCCGGGGAGCGCAGCGAGGACGAGCGGCGGCCAGTGGCGTTCGCAGACGGCGCAGGCTCGCCGCGGAGCGTCGCGATCGGGCAGGTCATGGGGCTAGTTTCCGCGTCATGGCGGCGAGTGCTGATTCTGATCCGTGGTCGCTCGACACGGCGTCGACGGTGCCGCTGTGGATCGACCGGCTGGATCCGCCGATCGCACACCGGCCCGGCCTCGACGGCGATCTGGACGTCGATGTTGCGATCGTGGGCGGCGGCTTCAGCGGGTTGTGGGCTGCCTACTACCTGAAACGCCTCGAGCCTGCGTTGCGTGTGGCAGTGCTGGAACGGCATCACTGCGGTTTCGGGGCCTCGGGGCGCAACGGCGGTTGGGCAGTGGGGGAGCTGGCGGGTTCGGCTTCCGACTACGCCCGGCGTTCCAGCCCCGGCGAGTCGAGGCGGCTGGTGAGGGCCGTGTTCGATGCCGTGGAGGAGATCGGACGGGTGGCCGCGGTGGAGCAGATCGACTGCGATTATGCCAAGGGCGGCACCATCCGGCTGGCCCGCACGCGTCCCCAAGCCGAACGCCAGGCGGCCGAGATTGGCGAGGCCCGCAGCTTCGGGCTCACCGAGGACGAGATCCGCCTGCTCGACGCCGACGAAGCGCGTGAGCAGCTCAACGCCACCGAGGTCCGCAGCGGCATCCTGCTCGGCCCCTCTGCCGTCGTGGACCCCGCCAAGCTGGCGCTGGGGCTGGCCTGTGCCGCCGAGGCGTCGGGAGTGGAGATCTACGAACAGACCCGTGCGACGGGTATCGGCGATGGCGCAGTGCAGATTGCCGCCGAAGGTGCACGCGGTTCGCCGGCCGGCCGGGGCCGCTGCGAAGTGCGGGCACCGGTGATCGTCCGCGCCACTGAGGCCTACACCCGCGATCTCCGTGGGCAGCGGCGTGACATCCTGCCGGTGTACTCGCGGATGATCGCCACCGAGCCGCTGCCAGACGAGATCTTCGATGACATCGGTTTGGCCCACCGCCCCAGCTTCGCCGACGACCGCCGCATGGTCACCTACGGCCAGCGCACCGCCGACAACCGGATCGCCTTCGGCGCAACAGGCGTTCCGTACAGCTTCGGCTCGCGGATCGTCCCGGCCGCCGAGACCCATTCAGGCATGCACCACCGGATCTGGCGGGTGCTCGTCGAGATGCTGCCGCAGGTGGCCGACGCACGCATCACCCACCGCTGGGGCGGCGTGCTGGGCATTCCCCGCAACTGGCTGCCCGGCGTCCGATTCGACCCCCGCACCGGCGAAGGCGTGCTGGGCGGCTATGTCGGCGAGGGCGTGGCGGCGTCCAACCTCGCAGGTCGCACGATGGCCGATCTGATCGCCGAACGGGACACCGAGCGCACCAGCCTGCCCTGGGTGGGGGTGAGTTCCCGTCGCTGGGAACCCGAGCCGCTGCGCTGGCTGGGAGTTCGCGCCAGCCGGGCGCTGCTGGGCGTGGCCGACTACCACGAGCAGCGCTCAGACCGCCCAGACCGCCTGGCATCAGGAATAGCCAAGCTCCTGCGAGGCGGCCACTAGCACCGTCGCGGCACCAGCGTCGATCGCGGGAGCTATCAGTCGCAGTCGAGGCGGTAGGCACCCTCGTGCGGGACCATGATGCCTGCCGTGGGCCCGCCGAAGTGGGTGCCGATCACGAGCGTCTCGCCGTCGGCCCAATCGCCGAACGCCTCGTGACGCGTTCGACGTGCTTCGTCGGGATCGGTGTCGAACATCGAGCTGAGATCGGGGTCGGCGAGCTGCATCGGGACATGCGCCATGTCGCCGGTGATGATCCCCCGCTTGCCGCCGCTCGAGATCACGACTGACAGATGTCCCGGCGTATGGCCGGGCGTCGACTGGAACGACACCTCTGAGCAGATGCTGTCGGTGGCTTCCACCATGTTGGCCCGGTCGGCTGCGGCGATCGGCGCGACCGAATCGTCGAACACGGCGTCGCTGAACAGGTCGTCGTGATTGGCCCAGTAGTCGTACTCGGGGGCGCAGAACAGATACTGCGCATTCGGGAACGTCGGCACCCAGTCGCCGCCCGGGTCGAGACATGTATTCCAGCCGACATGATCCACATGGAGGTGCGTGCACACGACGTGGGTGATGCTCTCGGGTGGGAAGCCGGCAGCAGTCATGTCATCGAGGAACGGGCCCTGTTGCTCGTGCCAGAGCGGGTTGGAGCGCTGCTTGTCGTTGCCGACGCAAGTATCGACCGCGATGCGGTGCTCGTCGGCGGAGATCACGCAGGTGTGGATGCGCTGGAGCAGGTAGCCGTCATCGCTGACGAAATGCGGGCGAAGCCAGGGCGCCGCCTCGGCCCGGGCCAGCACGCCGCCCTTGCTCACTCCGTCGAAGAGGAACCGTGGAGACGTGGGCGTGGCCGACTCCGAGATCGACGTGATATTCACGTCGCCGATCTGCCAGTGCAGCGGCGCAGGTCGCTCGGCATCGCTGGCGTTCTGCTCGGTACTCATGGCTGGCGACCGACGTAGGCCAGGTAGCGCTGCGCTGCGGTGGCGCCCTCGGGCGCCGGCACCTCGTCGGTGATCAGCTTCCACTTGCGCGGTATGTCGCCGAGCGACTTGACCCGGGCGAGGCTGCTCACGCACAGGTCCTCGGGCAGCTCGACCGCGACGCCGGCGGACTGGCCCAGATCCCACGAGTGGGTGAGCGGGTCCCACTGCACCATGCCCACGAAGTCTTCGAAGCTCATGGGCCCGAACCAGTACTGGCCTTCGGCAGTTAGGTCGGCACCATCGAGCGCAGAGGCGATCCCGTCTCGGGTTTCGGCCCAGCGGGCGGCGGGGTCGTCGGTCTCGCCGGCCATCTGGGGCATGTTGATCTCGCCGGTGCGGGCGATGTCGGCAAGGGCGTCGAGCACGCCGCACTGGTGGCGGACCAGCTCGGTCGCATTCCACGCTTCGCAAGGTGTCGTGTTGGCCCAGGCATCGGCGGGCACTTCGGCCACGACCGAGTCGAACAAGGCGACTGCTCGCTTGAAGTCGTCGATGGTCTCGCTCATGGTGAATGGGTCCTCTCTCTGGTTCGAAGGTTCAGCAGCCCCGTGGCGAAGCGTCGCTGCAGGAATCCGCGGCGATGCTACGTCGCGGACGCAGGCGGCTCACGAGTGGCCTGGCCCGAGCCGCAAGGTGCACATTCGTGATGGGCTCAGGTGGTCGGATCGCAACGATTCAGGCTGCCAGCTCGAGCGGGGTCAGTCGACCAAGTTGACGCGCAGGCCGGCGAGCGCCACTTGGCTGTCGTTCACGTAGCAGTCCCGCGCCCGAGCAGCGGCGAGCACGGCGTCGCGATCAACGGTCGTCACGTCGATGCCGCCGAGCCCTTCGCCGCGGCCGTCGGCCTCGGGCACAAACCGCAGCGTGGCGTTGTCGAGCTGGATCGTGGGGTGGCCGTCGGCATCGGCGCCGAGATCGATCTGCGCAATCTGGCTCCAGCGCTCGGCCAGCCGACCAGGATCGGGGCTCTGGAGCTCGGCGGCGGCGATGCCACTCACCTTGTCGGTGCAGACATAGGGCTCCCAGTTGGAGCCCGCAGGCGTCCAGGCACCGCCGACGGCATCACCGCCCGGCCCCGTCATCTGGTCCATCTCGAAGAACGCACCGCCGGTGTCGGCGGGGTGCAGCTGCATACCGACATGGCCCTCGTCGGGATGATTCATCTCGAATGCGATCCGGACGCCCAACTCGTCGACATGGGCACGGCGGGCAGCGACGTCGCTGACCTGCGTGATGACCATGTAGCCGGTGTCGCCGCCCCGCCGCTGCTGATATCGGGCGGCGGCAGTGTCCGGTTGGGTCGGCGTGACGCATTCGAGGAACTGGGTGCCCACCGGCCAGAGCACGTTCTTGAGGCCGAAGATGCCGACACCCGGATCGGTGAAGCAAGGCTCGACGCCCAGAACGCTCTGGATGTCTGCCGAGGTGCGAGCCAGTTCGCCCGTGGTGACAGCAATTTGACGAAGTCGAATCCACATGCGCGCCACCATAGAAGCGGGCGAGCAGGGATGCTTGCGGGGCGTCGAGTCGGCGCCGGAGGAGGAGCGGCGTTGGCGCCGGTGGTGGAGCGCGAACAGGTAGCGGGCGTCGAGGATCTCGGCTTGTAACTGGTGGGGCATTATCGGGGAGTAATGCATCACGTAACTAGGGAATAATATTCTGTAAATATAGGGACTAATAGGATACAATCCGCGGTATGAACGAGGTCGCAGGTACGTTGCCAGCGCACGGTGGCTACATCGCTCGCATCGCGGACCGGACACTGGCGGCCGATCTCGCGTCATGGCCGTCAGTGATGATCACCGGGCCGAGGGCGGTGGGCAAGACAACCACGGCGCTTCGTCACGCCCCTGCCGTGCTGCGTCTCGACCGGCCCGAGGATGCCAGCATCGTTCGTGACGATCCTGACGCGGCGATCGCCGCCGGCCCATTCCCGCTGTTGCTCGACGAATGGCAACACACGCCCGAAGTGCTCGGGGCAGTCAAACGTGCCGCTGATGCGGACGGGCATCCCGGCCGTTACATCGTCACCGGTTCGGCGCGCAACGATCTCATCGCTGGTGCATGGCCGGGCACGGGCCGCTTTCTGTGGCCGCTCACCGGTCGTGAGCTATTCGGCGATGCAGGCCGACCGTCGTTGTTCGACCGCTGGGACTCAGCCGATCGGTTCGAGATGCCAGCCGATCCGCCAGACGTGCTGGGGTATCTGAGGCTCGCGCTGGCCGGAGGGTTTCCTGGATCTCTCAGAGCGATCGACGACCGGCAGCGCGAGCGCTGGATGCGCAGTTTCGTCAACGTCACGACGACGCGTGATCTCGAGGAATTCGCCGTCGGACGGGGGCGACCGCGCAGCCCCAGCCGCTTTCGGCGCTATCTGCAGGTGTACGCGCTGCATACAGCCGGCGTCGTGCCCGACAGCGCTCTGATTGATGCTGCCGACATCGACCGCAAGACCGCATCGGGATACCACGGCATTCTCGACGCCCAACGCCTGATCGTCGATATGCCCGCATGGCGATCCAACCGTCTGCGACGACTCACGTCGACGCCCAAGCGGCATCTTTGCGACTCCGGTCTGGCGGCATGGCTGGCGCAAGTCGACTTCGACACGGCACGGCGAGACTCCGACGTGCGCGGCCGCCTGCTCGACACCTACGTGGCTGCTCAGCTGCGCGCCGAAGCAGAATCTGCCGAAATGCCGGTGCATCTGCATCACCTACGCAGCCAGCGGGGTGAGCACGAAATCGATCTCATCGCCGAATTCGGTTTCCGTGTCGCCGCATTCGAGGTCAAGTCCGGCAGCGCGCCTTCTGTGAAGGACGCCCGACACCTCATCTGGCTGCGAGACAATCTGCCTGCCGAGCGATTCGCGGGAGGCGTTGTACTGCACACGGGCCGCCATCGCCGTTGGATCGACCGAGACATCGAAGCCGTGCCCATCGCCGCCCTGTGGGGGCGACGCCGAGAATCAGAGCCAGTCTGATCTCGCACTCGAGTGCCGCACGAGCCGCAGAGGAAACCGACAACACATGGGGCTTGGCTCGAATGGCGTATCACAACCCCGCAGTAGGTTCGCCGCCATGAACGAGCGACAGGAATGGATGCAGCGCCTTGAGGAGTTCTTGGACTACCTGCGCCATGAACGAGAAGTAGGCGAATCATCACAGCGCCAGTACGCCAGCACCGTGGAACGCTGGATTGACTTCGTCTTGCCACTCCCACACGATCCGGCCACCTATGACCAAGGTCTCGTTGACGATCTGCTGAACCGTCAGCGCAACCTTTCGGATGGCTCGCGGGCGGCATACTCATCGAATCTCGGCGTGTGGTGCCGCTGGGCTTCGAACGAGCCGATAGCAACTCGTGGCGAGAGAACTAGGCAGCGCGAACAACACGACGACATCGCCATGTGGATGGCGCGGCTCGAGGAGTACTTGAGCTACTTGCGGCATCGAGGACGGAAGCCAAGCACGATCCAGAATCGGCGCAGGCATCTATCGAAATGGGCCAGGTTCGCCTGCTCAACCGGCCGAAACCCGGCGGTTTGGGATCCTGCGGCGGTCGAGGAGGCATTCGTCGTGTGGGGCACGGTGGAAACTCCACGGCAACGCGACTACATCAGCCGTCGGATTCAGGTGTGGTGCCAGTATTGGCGCGGCAGCGGCCTGGACTCGTTGATGCTCGACGACCTGGTCCAGCAGTTTCGAGAGGAGGGGTATCCCGACCATCACGAGGGGTATCCCGACCATCATGCTGCTCAGCATCTTGCAGCCCGCACCGAATACGAGGCCATGCTGCGGTCGCTGCCAGACTTGACCTACGAGCGGCGCGACGAACTGCGGAACGCTTGGAAGCGCGCCAGCAACGGGTACGACTATGGCGGGGTAGGCGTCACTGCGGGACTCGATGGTGCGGTCCGCGACGTTTCTGAAACGGACTGGCCGCAGATGCGTGACGGCATCTATGCGCTGTGCTACGGCGACGGCGACCTGACGACACGCTTCGACGAGACAGTTGCCAGCATCAAGGGGCTTGGCCAGTTGATGGCCACGCGGTTCCTCGCGATCGCGCATCCGCAACGCTTCCTCCCAAATTTCCTAACCCATTCCTCCAACTCACAGTGGCCGGGCAAGCTCGACGCGATCGAACTGCTGGTTCGACTCGATCTGCTCGATGCCACGGCGGCCGCAGAAGCCCAAGCACTGCTTGAGTCGCCGAAACGGGCGATGTGGTCGGGAGACCTGACCGTTCGCTCCAACGACCTGCTGCTGGAGGTGCTTCGTCCGCACTTCAGCGACGGCGGCTCGGACGAAGGGATTGTCGATACCTGGGGAATGTCGCAATTCGGTTACTGGCTCGCGGAACGGTACGTCGATGACGACGCCGACCTTGAGGATGACGGTGATGATGACGACGACGAAAATGTCTCAGCACGCGAGCGTCTCGCGGTAGCACTGGCGGATGCAGCAAGTGACCTGTTCTGTGGGGTGGACTTTCTCAACGACATCGTGGAACTGCTGGAGGACAAGGGACAGGTAATCCTGTACGGGCCGCCCGGAACCGGCAAGACCTACTTTGCTCAGCGGTTGGCGCAGGCCCTGACTGGTAACAGCTCCGCTGTCGAGAGTGTCGACGAGGGTTGGACGCAACGCCTCGATGCGTACTGCTTACACCTGGAGCAAGACCAGAAGGTGCAGGCAGGAACGCACCGCAGCATTGCGAGAAGGTGGATTGAGTTCGCATTGGAGCGCGAGCTGGACCCATCGGCGTGGGATGAGTCTCTATATTTGGAATTTGCTGATCTGAACCCCGATTGGCAAGAGATCACCCGGAAGACCCATCGATACGACCTCCTGCGGTGGTGCAGTTGGGCATCCAGCCGCGAAGATTCGCGCGAGGGCGGCACCTTCTCATTGGTGCAGTTTCATCCGGCGTATTCGTATGAGGACTTCTTCGAGGGGTTCCGACCCGCCGTCGACGAGGACGGCAACATGACGTACCAGCTGACGCCGGGGCCGCTGATGAAGATCGCAGAGATCGCGCGTGGCAATCCAGATCAGCGGCACGTGATGGTGATCGACGAGATAAATCGGGCAAACCTGCCGCGAGTGCTCGGCGAGTTGCTGTTCCTGCTGGAATACCGCAAGCGGGCCATTTCAACCCAGTACGGACCAGATACACCGTTCTCGCTACCTGAGAACCTGTGGTTCATCGGCACCATGAACACGGCCGACCGGTCGATTGCGCTCATCGATGCAGCGATGCGGCGGCGGTTCCATTTTGTGCCGTTCTTCCCCAATCGTCCGCCGACCCAGGGTCTCTTGCGCAGCTGGACGCAGAAGCGTGCTCCGAACCAAGCGCCAATCGCAGACTTGCTGGAAAGAGTCAACGGTGAACTCGAACAAGCGCTCGGCGGAGATCATCTGCTGATTGGGCCGAGCCACTTCATGAAGCGCAACCTGGACACCGAGGGGCTGCGACGCATCTGGGTGTACAACATCGAGCCGCTGATCGAGGACCAGCTCTTCGGCCAGCAGGAGGTGATCAGCAGATTCCGCTTCGACGCCGTCTGGAAACGGCATGGCCCTGCGGCGACTTCTTCAGGCGCTGAACCCGAAGTGACGGATGAGCCTGCTGGTGATGCAGTGCAACCGTCCAACGAGGGTGTCCACGTTGAAGGTCAGGACGGCGCGTAGGTGTCGTACGTCGCAACGGCAGCTGGCTCATTGGTCGCTGATACGGCGGTTGATCTCGGCGAAAGTCAGCGGGTCGTGCTTCACGAGTGGAGCACCGAGCGCTTGCGGCTCGACGATGAGGTGGCTCGCCGTCTCGGGGAGACGCCGTGGGTGTCGGTGGCGACTGACCGGGAGCCTGGCTGGTGGAAGGTGTCGACGCAGCAGTGGGTGGGTGCGTTCACGCTGGGTGATCTGCGCATCATCGTGCGGCCGAAGATCAAGCCCGAGAACCTGTTCTTCTTGTTGGAGGTCGGGTTGCCGCCCGGGGCCTGGCAGGCCGAGGCCATCGACTACGCCACCAACGACGAGCTGCTGCCGGCTTTGGTGTCGTTCTTTGCGCGCACTGCCGAGACCACCTTGGCGCGAGGGCTGTTTCATCACTATCGGCACGAAGAGGACGACCTACTTGCGCTGCGGGGTCGCATCGACTTCGTGCGCCAGTTTCGGCGGGGCGGAGTGCTGGTTCCGATGGCGTGCTCATGGGACGACTTCACAGCCGATGTTGACGAGAACCGCTGCCTGACCGCAGCAATCCGGCTGGCGCTGCGTGTGCCCGACGTGCCTCATGACGATCGGCGGCGGCTGCGGCGGTTGCTCGCTGCGCTGGACGGCGTGGCCGAACCGACGGCGTCGGTGGCGCTGGAGCGCCTCGACCGCATCCAGTACACCCGACTCAATGAGCACTACCGGCCGGCCTTGCGGCTCGCGCGGCTGATCTTGGCCAACTGCACGCTGCAGGACCAACACGGCGACACCGCCGCGTCGGCATTCATGGTGGACATGAATCAGCTGTTTGAGCAGTTCGTCACGTCCCGACTACAGCGTGAACTGGGTGGACGGCTCGAGGTCGCGGCTCAATTGCGGCCCCATCTCGACATTGATCGGCGCGTAGAGATCAGACCCGATCTCACCTTGCGCAGCCATGGCGAGACCATCGGCGTCGCCGACCTCAAGTACAAGCTCACCGACAGCGACGCGAACGCAGCGGGCACCGCCGCACCCCTCGCACGGCACGGCGACTACTACCAGCTACTGGCCTACACCACAGCACTGGCCCTGAGCGAAGGCACTCTCATCTACTGCGCTGACGTCAACCGAGATGAATCCGCCGGCCGTCTCGACGGTCCGGCCATCTCGAACCGAATCGTCAGTAGTGCCGCCGAAGCTACTGAGCGACGCGGTTCAGACGTGGCGTTGCATCTCTCCACCATCACCGTGCAGCACCTGGGCACGAAACTCCACACGGTCGCGATCGACCTGTCCGGCAGTCCCGGCGACATCGACGCTCAGATCACCGCCCTCGCCGAGCACCTCGCGGCGATGACCGGCTAGTCAAGCGGTTGAAGATGCGCCGGGGGACGCTGTGGCTACGCCGAGGGCATCGGCTGCTGCAATCTGACGAGCGTCGTAGCTGACGAGGCCACCGAGATCGTCGCCGATCTCCATAGCGCAGGCGAGGTAGATGGCATCCAAGGAACGCAGATGGCGGCCGGGCATCCGGCCCGCGGAATCCAGCACCGACGAGGTCAGATCGACCATGTGCGTCGCGGCGAGCAGTCTCTCGCAGCGGTGTCGTGTCGCTGCGTCATCGTGTGCAAATGCTCGTCGCGCTTCGGTGCGCAACAGTGCGCTCGACGCAATGTGGCGCTGTCTCACCCAACGGCGCAAGACAGTGGATTCGGCTTCTGGCCTGATGAGTTTGACGAAGGCAGATGCGTCAAGAACCCAGACCTCACCGTTCATCTTGACGCAGCTCTGCTAGCCGTTCGCTTGCCGTCAACGTTCCTGGAGAGGCAGCGGGCAGCGGTGGCAAATCTTCTAACGACGCCGCTAGGCCCCGGACATCGCGCTGAACGAGCCCACGCTCGGCGAGTCGTTCTAACGGATCGTCATCGTCCGGCAACGGCCCGAGCAGCGCGAGAGGTCGGCCGTGCCTCGTGATCTCGAACGACTCACCTTCTTCGGCTCGGCTGAGCAACTCACCGGAATTGTGCAGCAACTGGCTGACGTTGATCCGCTCCATGAGGGAAACAGTAGCCATCGAGGCGCAGGCGCAGTCCCGTGATTATCGAGACCACAGGCCGAGCCGGCAAGTGCGAGCATGCTCATGACCGCCACCGCCCGGTGCCGCCGGGCGGTGGCGGTCGAGGAGGCTGTTGAGTTCGGCGCCGGCGAGGAGGCCCATTGCCAGCAGGTAGAGCCACAGCAGCAGGCTGAGCGCGCCGCCGAGCAGGCCGAAGACTGCGTTGACGCCGCTGGAGGCGAGCTGCAGGTACGCACCGAACCCGCCTGAGACGGCCAGCCACCACACAGTTGCCAGCAGTGCGCCGGGCACCTCGCGCCGCCACCTGAGCTTGTGGAGCGGGGCGATTCGGTACACCGTCGCCGCCCAGGCGACCACTGCCACGAAGACGACTGGCCAGCGCAGCCAGTCCCACGCCGTGCTGAATGAGCTGCCCGCGCCCAGACGGTCTGCCAGCTCGGAGCCGCCGCCGAACAGCGGGCCGACCACCAGCATTGTCGCTACCACGACGGCAACCACGAGCGTCAGGAACGTCAGGGCGACGCCGACAACTCGAGTCGACAGCCAGCTGCGGGCGCCCTGGTGGCCACGAGTCACGTTCAGTGCCCGCACCACGGCGATGAAGCCTCGGGACGACGCATAGGCGGCCACCGCCACGCCGACGGTGATGACCCGTGCGTCGGAACGGTCGAACAGATCGGCCACGGTGGCGTCGAGCGTGTTCTGGTCGCCGAACGTGTTGCTGATCTGTTGCAGCAGCCACATCTCGGTGTCGGCGGCGGCGCCCCGGCCGATGAGGACATCCAACGAGCCCAGCGCCGCCGCGAACACGATGACCGCCGGGAAGAGCCCTAGCAGGGCGAAGAAGGCGATCTCGGCTGACAGTCCGCCGATTCGCTTGGCCGCCCAATCCTGGCGGGTCTCGTTGATGATGTTCAAGACGTTGCGTGTCAGCGAACGGGGCGGCGTGGTGTCTCCGGCTGCGTCTGCTGTCGCGTTGGATGGCGTGGTGTCTCCGGCTGCGTCTGCTGTCGCGTTGGGCGGCGTGGTGTCTCCGGCTGCGT
>JAPOPC010000065.1 GCA_026713105.1 Acidimicrobiaceae bacterium | reverse complement strand
CGCGATGTCGTAGTCGCTGGTCTCGACCTCCTCGGCGATGGCATCGAGATCAGAATCGGTGAGGATGTGGCCAGACGCAGTCCTTCTTGCAGTCATGGCGAATCGCCTCTCACCAGGAGCGCGTGGAACGCTGGGCGCAGCGGCCTTGTACCGTTGTGTATTACAGCAACCAACGGGTTCTCTTCACCACACCCTCAGCGGATCTGTCATTCGCGTGGCTTGCTCAATTGCTTGACGATCCGCCTGGCCAGTCGTTCATTGATCTCGTTGTGACGCGGCACCGCCTGATACGCGCCGGTCTCGGGATTGCGATACCAATCGTGCTTTGAGCCGTGCCGAACAAAGACGGCCCAGTCGCATGGATCCGCCTGATGAGCTCGACCCGCTTCACGCCAGCGTGAGATCGGCGACGCGGCGCACTCCAGGCAACTCACCGCTCGTCAGATCCGCGTGGAGATCGCGAAGATGCTCCTCGAGGTCTTCCACCGTCTCGCCTTGCGTCCAATAGTCGGGGAACTCCTCAAGGTAGCCGAGCCAGCACTCGCCCTCTTGCCAGTAGACCATCTTCGTGGTGCGCATGCCCACATCTCCCGCTGACTGCCTGCGTTCAACCTACCGCCCAGGACAGCACAGACCCATGCCGCAGGCAACAACGTCCATGGCGACAGCCAGGCCAACGGCACAAGTCTTTGCCCGGAATATCGAGCAGGTCAGAACAATCTCTGGCCTGGTCGTGGCACCCCGTACGGGTATTGGTGGCCCTTTGTGCCGTCATGTGCCACTGGGTGCCATTGTGATCCATGACTAGCAGGTCAAAGCGTGAATTCGGCCCCTCACGAGCCGGCGGTTTGTACCGCCGTGTACCGGCTTGTACCACCCATTGCCACCCAAGAAGCAATAACGGAGAGGATACTGGTGGACCGTCCCAGGACGCTCGCCGCCGCCTTCGTGAAGGGAACCAGGATTCGTTGAGTCCGTTCACGCGTGTTGTGCCTGCTCAGCTTGTTCTAGGAATCTGCGCAGTGCCTCGCGGATGATTTCACTCGTCGTCGTGCCGTCGGTCTCAGCCCGAGCAGCGACCGCGGCTCGCAGTTCCGGATCGATGCGCACGGGCACCACTTCAGCCGGACCCGAGCCCATGGCGGGCCGGCCCCGGCGGCGCTTGCGCAGCGCCGCGATGTCGTAGTCGCTGCTCTCGACCTCCTCGGCGATGGCGTCGAGATCGGCCTCGGTGAGCATGCGGCCCGACGCGGTCTTCCTTGTGGTCATGGTGAATCGCCTCGGGTCGGCAGGAGCGCGTGGAACGCTGGGCGCAGCGGCATTGCATGAATCACCATCTCGGCGCCGCCGGCGAGTTCGAGCCAGACGATCTCCAGCAGGTTCCCAGCTCGATCGGCACCGATGGCGAGGACCCTTGGCGGGTCAGCGGCCGGCTCGAGCTCGACGACGACGAGGGCGTGTTCAAGCCCGTGCAGGATCGCGTCGCGGTCGAGGCCGTGCTTGAACGCTGAGCGATGGAACTCCACACGCAATTATTGTAACACGAAATTGTGAGCGGCGCTTCGCCAGGTCGGCGGTGTCGCCGGTGGCTGCTCCCGTTGAATGCGTCTGGGGATCTAGCTGTCGGTGTCGGAGGTCTCGGGCTTCGGGGGGCGGTAGAAGAACAGGAGTTGGGCCGCGCCGGCGCCCGCGCCGACCAGCACAGCGATCCCCAGTCCGG
>JAPOPC010000054.1 GCA_026713105.1 Acidimicrobiaceae bacterium | reverse complement strand
CAGCCCGCCGCACCGTCCCTCCGCTACCGTTCATCACTGAGCCTCCGTTCGCAGTCCGGGATCATCAACAGACCCCACACTGCCACGGAGGCTCAACTCATCCCAAGACCCGACCTGTCAACAACCTCTGTGGGCATTACATCTAGCACGGCGACGTATCGGCACTGCTGGCGACGATTCATGGTGCGGATACGAGGCCGTGATCTCACCGGACAGAGCACACTTCGCAGTTGTCGCCCGCCAGACGGGCTTGCGCCTGTTCGGAATCGCGCATCGTCAGTGGCAGGAGGTCCTGAGCGACTGGGGCACAACCGGTCCAGCATTCGAGAACGAGCTTCGAGACTGTTCAGTTGAGTGGACGACCAGCGGAATCCTCGGACGTTGCGCCTACCTGCAAACATCCGACGGAAACGGATGACCTGATGCCGGCGGCGATCCAGGACATGCCGGGCGAAGTCGCCGATGCGCCGATCAACGAGAGCGTCGGCCGCCCCGGTCACGGTGGTCGGAAGTGCACCGCAGCAGCGTCGTTGGCGGCCGCGATCCCCTTGCTTGCCTCACTCGTGACACTCAGCCCGGCCGGGGCGGCTGAAGAGCCTGCCGGTGCTGGCGATTCGGCACCTGATACCTAAGCTGACAGATCGTCGTGACGAGTCGCCTCGGGGAGTCGCAAGCCAGGCCGAGCAGTCGTCGACTCTTGGCCTTGGCGGCGGCTGCGTGGATCGTTGCACTGTACGGCTGTGTCAGCGAACCCACGATGGAGCAGCCCCACCAGTCCTTCGGGACTACCTCAACCAGTTCGGCAGCAGTCGCTACTCATCCCACTTTGGCTGCTGAACTGAACGCGACCCCCGCGGCATCGCGAGAAGATCACCCCCCAACGTCAGCCGAAGCTCTCACTGAGGCGGCGGACGACCTAGCTGATTCGAGCGGCGCTGACTCGAAGGACACGACGATCGAGGAGGTCGAGTCCTATGTGGAGCCAGTGTCCAGCGACGCCTCAGCGAGGGGTGTGCTGCTGCCCGACGGGACACGCAGCAGGCGCAGCAAGGAGCAGTTTCGCTCCGTAGAGGCAGGCGGCAATCACAGTTGTGCGATCAGGCTCGACGAGACGGTGATGTGCTGGGGTGACAGCGGTCTCAATCACCTGAATTCGCCTGCCGGGAAGTTTGCTCAAATCTCGGCGGGTACCGACCACACCTGCGGCGTGCGTGACGACGGATCGTTGGTGTGCTGGGGATTCAACGGCTACGAGGTAGCGGAGCCGCCGGCTGGGGCTTTTGCGTCCGTGTCGGCGGGTCACACCCATTCGTGCGCCTTGCGGACGAGCGGAGCTGTGTCGTGCTGGGGCTGGGACACGCTTGACCGACTCGACCCGCCTCCGGGGGAGTTCACGTCGGTTGCGGTCGGAGCATGGACATCGTGCGGCCTGCGGGACGACGGAGCGATCGAGTGCTGGGGCGCCGACTGGTGGGGCATGCACAATGTGCCCTCAGGGAGTTTCAGCGAGATCGCCGTGGGCATCGCCCATGCATGCGGGGTGCGCGACGACGGCACCGTCGCCTGCTGGGGGCTCGAGGAATGCTCCAAATCAGGCAAGGTGTGGGAGGGCTACAACCCGCTGCACCACAAGACAAACGTGAACACCGGTTACGTCTTGTATCGCTGCTGGCCCGGCGAGCCGTCTGTCGATTCCGGACAAGCTGACGCGCCCTCTGGGGCATTCACCTCGGTAGCGGTGACTACCGGACACTCGTGCGGTGTGCGTGGGGACGGCACGGCGACGTGTTGGGGCACCGGCAGACATGGCGGACTCGATCGGGGCGAGCCGCGATTCGTCCCCGACGACATGGGCATCGATCACAGCTGCATATTTCGTGTGATCGGGGAGGACTGCGTCCGTCTCGGGGACTACTCGCACGCTGATGTTCCGCCCGGTGACTACGTCTCGCTCTCGGCGGGCCGGGGACACTCGTGCGGATTGCGGATGGACGGCACCGTCGAGTGCTGGGGTGACAACTTCTACGGCGAGATCGACATACCCGAGCTGACAGAGGTCGACCGCGCGTCGCTGACCAGGGCCCCCGAAGCCGGGTTCGTGGCTGTGTCGGTCGGGAGCGGCTACAGCTGTGGGCTCAAGGACGATGGTCGCATTCGCTGCTGGGGCCAAAGCTGGTCAGGCCACACCGAACCGCCCGACGGCGTCTACACATCGGTCTCGGTCGGAGGCGGCCACACCTGCGCGCTGTTGGAAGACGGCGCGCCGCTGTGCTGGGGCGACAACTACTACGGCCAGGCCGACCCTGTGCCGGGCCAATACACGAAGCTCAGCGCCGGCTCGGAACATACGTGTGGAGTGCTGCGCAGCGGACACATCGAATGCTGGGGCGCCGACAACCAAGGTCAGGCCGAGGCGCCGACCGGGAGGTTCGTCGATGTCGCAGCAGGCGACTTTCACAACTGTGCACTGCGCGCCTACGGGACCGTCGAATGCTGGGGCGAGAACAGCCTCGCTTACGGCAAATTGGCATCCGGCTCGCCGCACGGTCAGTTCGTCGCAATCGCGGCATATGGGCATGTCAGCTGCGGCATTCTTGCTGAAGGCCCCCTGACTTGTTGGGGATGGGACGCGCCGTTCAATGGCGAAGTAAGCACCGAGTCGCCGTTCATCGCTGTGTCAGCCGGACACGAACTTGCCTGCGGCCTTCGCGCCGACGCATCAGTCAGCTGCTACGGCCGAAACACTGTGGGTCAAGCCCGGGCCCCCGACGGCCCCTTCACCGCCATCTCATCGAGCGTTGGGCACTCGTGCGCTCTTCGCCCGGAAGGGACCGTCGAGTGCTGGGGCGCGAACAGCGTCGGTCAATCGGACCCGCCTTAGATTCCAGTCAGCACGCGGCGAGGTTTCCGCAACTCAGCAGAGCGGGGGCAAGGCGGCGCCTACCGTTGAACTCAATGTACGCGGCCCGCGCAGAGCGAGTCCTCGGCAGGGCGATAGCTTCGGCCGCGGGGTTTGGTTCATTGAAGCGATCAAGAGCACTCATGCGCTGGGGTGACTGTCGATCGGGGCGCGTGCGGGCGCAGTGGTGGCTCGTCGCCGCGGGTTGTCTGATGGCGTCGCTGCTGCCGGTGACGAGCGCGGGCGCTGCTGATGAACCTGCCGCTGCGGACGAGTCTGCTGCTGGTGGCGCTGGGACTACGGCTGGTCTTGCCGCCGAGGATCCGGCGAGTGGTGTGGAGATCGTGCGCTACGCCGGTTCGGATCGGTCTGCGATGTCGATCGAGTTGGCGCAGGCGCTGGTAGACGCGGGCGGTGGCACTTCGGAGTGGGTCGTGCTGGCCTCGGGCGAGTCGTGGGCCGACGCTGTAGTGGCTGGCCCGCTGGCAGCGTCGCTGGGTGCCCCAGTGGTCCTGGTGCCCGCGGGCGGATTGCAGATTCCCTCGGCGCGGCCAGATCTGGTGGAGTTCTTGCGGTCGGCGGGCGTCCGCCGGGCGCTGATCGTGGGCGACCCCGACACGCTGCCGAATCATGAGCCGTCGGTGCTGTTCGGCTTGGGGATGCTGCCCCGCAACATCGAACGGGTCCACGGCGCTGACCTGGTCGCAAACTCGATCGCGGTCGCCGAGCGGATCAGCACCCCCGCTGAGTTGGGAGGCCTGGGCCACACCGTGATCATCGCCAGCGACCGCAGCGTTGCCGATGCGGTGGCCGTCGGGCCCTTGGCTGCTGTAGGGCCGTACCCGCTGCTGCTCACGGCACCCGACGCGATCGACCCGCGTATCACGGCATACCTCACCGACCACGAGATCACCCATGTGGTGCTGGTCGGCGGCACAGCCGCCATTGCACCTGCCGCCCAAGAAGCAATCGAGACTGCTGGCGCCACGGTCACGCGCCTCGCGGGCCGTGACCGCATCGACACCGCACGGCTCGCCGCGGACCTGTTCGACCAGCACAACACCGACAACGCCGCCTGCATTGACGGCCCCACCCACATCGGACTCGCACCGGCCCGGCACCCCGAACGTGCACTCACCGCCGGCCCCTTGCTCGCCCACGCCTGCTCATCGTTGCGCTACACCGAACACGGACAACTCCGAGCAGACCTGCGCAACACCCTCTACCTGGCCAAGCACGGTTCAGGGGAGATTCTCGTTCAGGTATTCGGCGACCGAGCCGCCATTCCGGACTCTGTTGTCGAAGTCACTGTTCCACCGATTCGCCTCGCCACAGTTGCGCGTGGGCTCACCGGCAATGCGGGCCGCTATGAGTCAGGCGTTCTCGTCGTGGACGAGAAGGGTGAGCGAAGTTTCTACACCGTTGCGCCCGGTCGAGATGCGTCTGTCGAGAATTCGCGATTCGCACCTAGCCCTGATTATTCATGAGAATGCTGCGGGTCGTCTTTTGGGCTTGCGGGTTGGCCTGATTTGTGGTTTCGGGGTTGTCGGGGTGCGGGTCGAGGCTCCGTGATTCACCGTGGGGCTGCTTTTGGGCGCGGGGATGGTG
>JAPOPC010000061.1 GCA_026713105.1 Acidimicrobiaceae bacterium | reverse complement strand
CTTAGCGGCCATGCGCAGGCCGTCGGGCGTGCGCCGCAAGCGATGTGTCGCCCGTCCCGCCCACAGGCGCAGATGACCGGTGGCCTGGACTGCGTGCTCGTAGAGCACGAAGTTGCTGCCGACGTCGTACTCGTCGCCGTCGGCGCTCAGGATCTCGATGTTCGACACGACCCGGCGCATGGACGACGGAGGGTCCTGTGCGTGATGGACGCCGGTTGCGAGCTGGCGGATGCGGGTGCCCAGGCGGGCCCGGTTGTCGTTGATGTAGCTGACTCGGGTGCCGGGTTCGTAGTCGCCGGGACCGAATGGCACCCAGTAGTGCATGTCGTCGGTGATCAATGCTTCCCACTCGTCATAGCGGGACTCGTCCGCGAGCCGGGCTTCGAGGTACACGAATGCCTCGATGTCACGGCGCGTCGGCTCGTCGACGGTCGCCACGGCGACTGCTCAGGCTCCGTTGTGCGGACTGTTCACCATGACATCGCGGTAGTGGTGCCAGAAACCGCGATTGGTGGTCTCGTCGGTTATGTCGCTCCAGCGCTGCCCGTCTTCGACGTGCTCGCGTTCGAGGCCCCGGCTGAGATCGACCCAGCCGTTGTCTCCGACAGCGGCGCCTTCGAAGGCCTGGTGCATGCGCTCGGCGATGACCGCGTCGTCGGTCAGGAAGAACGATGCGGGGCCCATCGCCGCTTCAGACTGCAGCACGAGTCGCCGGTTGACGCTCTCATCGGTGCCCTCGACCAGCAGGGGAGTGTGGTGGTGCACTGTGACGCCCGGCGAGACCGGCTCGATCCGGGCGATGTTCATCTCAGCCAGGAACAGGTTCGGGAACACCAGTGCGTGCGGCGGCCCGTCCCACATGATCGTCTTAGCCTTCTCGGGTCCGTAGGACCGCTCGAGGGCCTCGCAGTAGTCGGCGACCTTTTCACGGGTGGTGCCGAGCCATGCCAGCTCAGCGGTGTAGCTCCGGCGGAAGTCGAGTTCGAGATGGCCCCCGTCGTAGGCGCGCGTCGCGGACTGCGAGGCCTCCTCGCCGGTCATCACGATCTCGTCGTAGTAGGTGTCAGGGACTGCCCGGGCCATCGACGCATGAGTGAAATTGAGGTGGTAGCCGTCGTGGTCGCTCTCGGGCCACATCTTCCAGTTCGAGTCGACCCGCTGGCCGATCCAGCCGGCCTGCAGGCGGACGCGGCCCGTGGGCGACATGTTTGACGTACGGTCGATGAGATCGGTGCCGCCTGCACCGAGATGGTCGCTGAGCGGACCTGCGGTGCCGCTGCGATTGGCGAACACGAAGCCCCGGTAGCCGTCGACTTGGCCGGGGCGGTCGAGCCCCAGATCGGCGGTGTCCTTGTGAAAGCCCTTCGGCCCAGGAACACCGAGCAGCGTGCCGTCGAGGTCGTAGGTCCACCCGTGGTACGAGCAGCGGAAGTTGCGATTGTTCCCGTCGTTCTGCGGGCACAGGGTGGTGCCGCGATGAGCGCAGCGGTTTGCGACCACGCTGATAGCGCCGTCACGGTTGCGCACCATGAGCACGGGCTCGTTGCCCAGCCGCCGGGTGACCCAATCGCCGATGTCGGGTACTTCGGACTCGTGTCCGACGAAGACCCAGCCGTCGGTGAAGATCCGCTCCATCTCGTCCGCGAAAACGCCCGGATCGGTGTACAGGCTGCCGTGGACGCGATCGTCCTGCACAAGGTGCCGGTAGTCGTTCACGGCCGATGAGCTCTGCACTGTCAGCGCCATCGATGTTCCCCCTCGATGTCATCGAACGCTAGGCGTTCACGCCCGTTCGCCGCTGATATGCCCTAGATCCCGGGCGTTCGGTAGCCGTCACGCCGCCACAGGATCGGGAAGTGGTTCTCGTCCATTTCGTCGTCGGTGAGCCGTGCATAACGGGAGTAGATCGGTCCGTTGCCCTCGCCGAAGCCGGCGCGGTTGAATCGGGCCTCGCTCGAGGCGCAGTGCAGCACGAGCGCCCGCCGGTGCCGGTCGGAATCGTTCGGCCCCGACCCGTGCCAGGCCCAACCGTGATGGAACGAACCGCCGCCGGCGGGCACCTCCACCGGTGCGATGTCGAGATCAGCGCCCGTCGTCTTCGCTGCCGCGGCGACCGTCGCCCGGTAGTCGTCGGGGGCATGAAACTCGCCGAACAAGTCGCCGTGTGCGGGCCAGCGGTGCGATCCCCGGGCGATTTCCATGGTCCCACCGCCAGCCACCGTGTCGTCGAGGGCTATCCAGCACGAGAACATCTCGGTCGGCGCGTACCAAGCCAGGTAAGCGTTGTCGCGGTGGAATCCCAGCGACCGAGCGCCAGGAGGCTTCCACAGGACGTTGTCCTGGATGATGCGGGCGCCGGGCCAGCCCGCCAGCACGGCAATCGCCTCACCCAGGCGAGCGTCGAGCACGGTCGAAGCAATCAGCCGATCGGCCTTCCAGCCGTTGCAGATCTGCCGAGTGAGCCACTGGTCGCTGCGGCCTTCGAGCCAATTGACTTCGTCGGGGGAGATGCCCGTCTCGAATTCGCCCCGGAAGAGCCGCTCGAATCGCTCCTTGAGCGGTTCGATCACGTCCAGGTCGATCAATGAGTCGACGGTGACAAATCCGTCGGCGTAGAACGACTCAACATCGCCATCGGCGAGCATGACGCCAAGCTAGTTGGGTGCGCTTCGGACACCGGGAGTGTTCCGTCGAGCGGGAGCACGCTGAGAGCCCCAAAGAGCCACATGACTACCCTCGAGGCGAGCGTCGTCGAGTACGGCCAACGAACGGCCAGCCGGAGGAATGTTGACGTGAGCGATCTTCAGTTGAGCGAGCATCGAAGCTGATGGCTGAGCCGGCCTTCGCACCGGGCACACCCGCCTATCAAGCAATCGTCGATCACGCGTTGATGACGACCCGGGGTGTGCGCCAACGTCTCGACTTCGACCGGGAGGTGGATGATCAGGTCATCCTCGACTGCATCGACGTCGCCGAACAGGCACCGACCGGAGGGAACAACGGCAGCCGTCGGTGGATGATCATCAGAGATCAAGAGACCAAGGATCGGCTGGCCGAGCTCTACCTGTCGGCCGGCGTCGACTGGGTCATCGAGACGGCGAAGCGGCTGGAAGGCAGCGGCCACCAGAACGAACGACTGATGGCCGGTGCTCGCCATCTCGGCGAGAACATCGCCAGGACCCCGGCGCTTGTCATCCCCACGATTCTCGGACGCCATGACGGCAGCGGACGGCCTGGGCTGTTCGACTCGGTGATCCAGTCGGCTTGGAGCTTCATGGTCGCGCTCCGAAGCCGAGGCCTGGGGACCGTCTGGACCACGATGTATCTCAACGAAGCGTCGGCAGTGGCTGAGCTGCTGGAACTGCCGGACCACGTGTCCCAGATTTGCCTCTTCCCGGTCGCCTACACGATCGGCACCGATTTCAAGCCGACGGCGCGGCGCTACGCGGCCCGCGACATCTCCTACTTCGATCGCTACGGCCGGACCAAGACGCAGCGCGGACCGGGCGTCGTCGACGAAGTCGATCTCAAGGCCAAACCCGACGCGGTTCGGGCTGCCATCGAATCGCTCGACTCGCCACCCGACCACTGGCGATTCGACCTCGAGCAGGTGCCGGGGGGAACCCGGCTGCGTCTCCACGCGTTGGTCGATCCCGGCGACGACCCGTCGACGGCATTGGCCGAGGTGCGACGCACGCTGGACTCTCTGGCTCAGCAGCTCGAAGTGTCCTAAGACACCTTCTGGGTCTGATGTTCCGGATGTCTTACGACATCCTGAAGTCGGGATCGTGGCGGCGGAGTTCGCGGCGGGCGATGGTCATCTTGTGGACCTCGTCGGGGCCGTCCGCAATCCGCAACGTGCGCATGTGTGCGTACATCTCGGCCAGCGGGAAGAACTGCGTCACGCCGCCGGCGCCATGCACTTGGATCGCCCGGTCGATGACCTTGAGCGCCATGTTCGGCACGGCGACCTTGATGCCCGAGATCTCCTGGGCAGCGGCCTTGTTTCCGATGGTGTCCATGAGGTGCGCCACGTGTAGCACGTACTCGCGGGACTGGTCGATCTCGATGCGGGCATCGGCGATCCAGTCCTGGATCAGACCCTGCTGGGCGACCGGCTTGCCGAACGTCTCGCGCTCGAGAGCCCGCTTGCACATGTACTCCAGCGCCCGCTCGGCGACGCCGATCGAACGCATGCAGTGGTGGATGCGGCCCGGGCCGAGCCGTGCCTGGCTGATGGCGAAGCCTTCGCCTTCGCCGCCGAGGATGTGGTCCTCGGGCACGCGCACGTTCTCGTACACGAGCTCGGGGTGGCCGCCCCGGTCGTGGAAACCGAACACCAGCGGGTCGCGATCCACGGTGATGCCCTCGGCGTGGCGGGGGACCACGATCATCGACTGCTGGCGGTGTCGCGGGCCGTCAGGATCGTTCTTGCCCATCACGATGAGCACCTGGCACTCTGGCCGCAGGGCGTTCGAGGAGAACCACTTGCGCCCGTTCAGCACGTATTCGTCGCCGTCGCGGTCGATCCGCAGTCGAATGTTGGAGGCGTCCGAACTGGCGACCTCGGGCTCGGTCATCGAGAACGTCGAGCGGATTTCGCCTTCGAGCAGTGGCGCCAGGTACTGCTGCTTGACCCGCTCGGAGCCATAGAGGTTCAGGATCTCCATGTTGCCGGTGTCGGGAGCGGAGCAGTTCAGCGCCTCAGAGCTGAACGTGACCTTGCCGAGTTGCTCTGAAATCGGTGAGTAGTCCAGGTTGGAAAGCTTGGTGCCGGGCGCCTGTGGGTCGAGGTGGGGGATGAACAGATTCCACAGGCCTCGTTCACGGGCAGCCGCCTTGAGCTTCTCCATGATCGCCGGAGTGGCGTGCACGTCTCCAGCGGCAGCGAGTTCGGCGTACTGCTCGTGGTACTCCTGCTCGTTGGGATAGATGTGGTCGTCCATGAACGACTGCACGGCCTCCTGCATCTCGAGGCCTTTGTCGGTGTAAGCGTGCGCCATGTCGGTGCTCCTGTTTCGTCGGTGAGTTCGTTGGCCGGCTTGGCGCCCTGCTAGCGGTGGGCGCCTCTGCGCCCCGAAAGCTAGCCCGCGGCTGCGCGAAGTTTCAGGGCCGCGATCGTTTGCTGCGGTCGGCGTGAATGGCCGCCGGCTCAGACGTGGGTGCCGACGCCGCCGTCGATCGTCAGGCAGGTGCCGTTGATGTAGTTGGCGGCGTTGCTCGCCAAGAACACCACGCCGGACGCGACCTCTTCTGACGTGCCATAGCGGCCTTGGGGAACGCCGGTGGAGTTGCGGGCGAAGATCGCCTCGGCGTCGGTGTCGTTGGCCTCCGCGATCTCCGCGGCTGCTCGCTCCCACATGTCGGTGCGGATGAGCCCCGGGATGACAGTGTTGGTGAGCACGTTGTCAGCGCCGTATTTTCCGGCCAGCGCCTTCGCTGTGGCCACCATCGCGGCCTTGGTGGCGGCGTAGTCGATGAGCGCTGCGTTGGGGGAGAAGGCCGCCCCGGTCGCGATCATGATGACCCGGCCCCATTTCTGCTTGCGCATGTGCGGCAGGCAGTGCCGCGTGCAGCGCACAGCCGACATGAGGTTGAGCTGGTGCAGGTCGGTCCAGTCGTCGTCGGACATGTACAGGAAATTGCGCGACGGCGAGGCGCCGACATTGTTGACGAGGATGTCCGCAGACCCGACTTCGGCCGTGGCCGTCTCAAGGAAAGCCTGGGTGGCGTCCGCATCGGACATGTCGGCGGTGTAGCCCCGAACCGAGCCTGACCCTGATCGCGGCGAGTATGCAGCCAAAGCGTCCACCGCTTCGGCACCGCGTGCGCAGAACGCCACGGTGGCACCGTGGTCAGCCAGCAGCCTCACTGATGCCTCGCCGATGCCTTTGCTGGCGCCGGTGACGAGCGCCGTGCGTCCAGACAGGTCCAAATCGAGCATGGTCTTCTCCAATCGATGACAGTGCCAGCGAGGGCGTTGCGGTATCTCAGTCGGCAGCGGCCAGGGCGGCCGTACCAGACTCTGCAGCGGCCCCGCTGTGGCCTGGTGCGGCGTCGATCTCGGCCACACCTGCCTTGATGCGGGGGATGAGCTCGTGGCCGAAGTCCACGGCATCGTTGAAGGGGTCGAAGCCTCGGATCAGTACGTAACCCACGTCGCTCACCCCGCCGCCCGCCGGTATTCCGAGCCGGTAGTAGCGCAGGATCGAGTCTGCTACCTGTTCCGGCGTGCCGACGAGGCACGAGGTGTTGCCGGGAGCACCGGTCGCCTCGGCGATCTTCAGCCAGAGCCGCTCGTCGTGCACGTCGGACGCGGCGGCATAGCCCAGCATTCGTTCGCCGCCACGGTCATACGGCTTGCCCCGATGACTGCCCGCAACGGTCAGCTTGTCGGTCCCCGCAGCCTCGATGCCGCCCAAGATGCGATTCGCCCGATCCCACGCCTCGCCTTCGGTGTCTCCCAAGATGGGGCGAACGCTGATCGAGAAGCGCGGCGTGCGCCCGTACGCCGCGGCCCGACGGCGGAAGTCTGCGAAGCGCTCGTCTACAGCAGCGCGGGGTTCTGCGTAGATGGCGTACACATCGCAGCGCTGTGCTCCCATCTCCAGCGCTTCGTCGCTGGAACCGCCGAAGAAGATCGGCGGCGACGGCTGCTGGAGCGGCTGCACGTCTGCGCGCACATTGCTGAACCGGTAGTAGGGCCCTTCGTGGTCGAATGGTTCCGGCGACGTCCACGTGCGACGCATCACGTCGATGTACTCGCCGGCGCGGGCGTATCGGTCGGCTTTCGGCAGGTAGTCGCCGTCGCGCTGATTGTCCTTGTCGCTGGCCCCGGCGATGATGTGCAGCGCGAATCGCCCGCCGCTGAGCTGGTCGAACGTCGCCGCCTTGCGGGCAGCCAGGGTGGGGGCAACGAAGCCCGGCCGGTGTGCGACGAGGTAGCCGAGCCGTTCGGTCACCGAGGCGGCGTGGGTCGCCACCGACCAACCGTCTGCCGATGTCGAGGTGTAGCCAACCAGCACCAGGTCGAAGCCGGCCTCATCGTGCGCCTTGGCGAAGTCCTCGAGGAATTGGCGGGACAGCCCGCCTTCGATGACGTGCACCGTCGAGTCGTCCTTGGGCGGCGACACGCCGATCATCCCGATCACCGACAACGGCACGCCACCACGGTACGCGCCCCGTCCGGTCCATGCCTCCGGAGACGCCCCAAGGCTTTCCGGCGAGCCGGTCACATTGGCGAATACCATCGCACGAACACGTGCGGGCGAGTCAGCCAGCAGGGAATGACATCGTCGCAGTAGCGACGGAGCGGAGATCGACATGGCACAGCGACCCCCGGTCGCCGACTGGGCGACGGATTTCGACCACCTGAGCGACGAATGGGCTGCGCAGGGACCCGACATCTTGGGTGACCTGCGTGAGCAGTGCCCGGTGGCCCACACGGATCGCTTCCACGGGGCGTATCTCGTCAGCCGCCATGCCGACATCGTCGAGACCGCACGCGACACCGAGACGTTCTCGAATCGCATCACCATCGTCAACGACAACCATCCCGACAACATCGGCCTCGAGATCCCCCCAATCACGCTGGACCCGCCCGAGCACGGCCCGATCCGCCGGGCGCTGCTGCCCTCATTCAGTCCCAAGGCCACCGACGAGCTCGAGCCGACAGTGGTGGCGATGGCCGAGCAGCTGCTCGACAACACCAAGGGGCAGGAAGTCGTCGACGGCGCAATCGAGTACGCGCAGCTCTTGCCGATCGATGTCATGGGGTACCTGTTCGGCGTGTCGCCCGAGATGGGTCCGAGCTTCCGACGTTGGGCCGACGGCATGCTGAAGGACGGCCTCGACGACCTGGAAATTGCGCGCCAGGCGTCCCGAGAGGTGCAGGAGTTCTTCGCCAGTCAGCTGCGAGATCGTGCCTCCCAGGGCGACGACGCCCCCGACGACCTGGTCAAGACCGTGCTGCAAGCAGAGGCCGAGCAGCCTGACGGCACCAGCCGACCCTTCGGCCGCAAGGAACGCATCGGAGCGCTGTTCGTGTTGATGCTGGGCGGCATCGACACGACCTGGTCGTCGCTCGGCGCGATGCTGCTGCACCTGGGCACCCATCGGGAAGACCTAGAGCGTCTCGTCGCCGATCGTGATCTGATGCCGACGGCGGTGGAGGAGTTCCTGCGCTACTACAGCCCGGTGACGATTGCCCGCTACATCACCGAGGACGCCGAGATCGCGGGATGCCCAGTGTCGGGCGGGGAGCGAGTGCTGCTCGCCTACCCCTCGGCGAATCGCGATCCCGAGTATTTCGACCAGCCTGACGACTTCGTCATGGACCGCCAGGACAATCGCCACATGGCCTTCGGTGTCGGCGTACACCGGTGCCTCGGCTCGAACCTGGCCCGGATGGAGCTGCGGGTCGGGTTGAACGCCTGGCTGGACCGCTACCCGCGCTTCGAACTGGCGGTCGAGCCTGACGACGTCAAATGGTCGGTCGGGCCGATCCGCGGGCCCAGCAGCGTGCCCCTGCGGATACTGAACTGAGAGCCGGAGCACCGGGCTGATGCACTTCGGGGTAGTTCTGCCGACCTGCGAGATCGGCACCGACCCGATTGCGCTGCGCGACTGGGCCCAAGCCGCTGAGGCGCTGGGCTATTCCCACATCGTCACCTACGACCACGTGCTCGGCGCTGAGCACGCAGGGCGTGAACCAGCCTTCTGGGGGCCGTACACCGAACGAGACGACTTTCACGAGCCCTTCGTGCTCTTCGGCTACTTGGCGGGCGTCACCAGCACGATCGAGTTCGAGACCGGCATCATCATCCTCCCGCAGCGCCAGGCCGCCCTGGTTGCCAAGCAGGCTGCCGAGGTGGACCTGCTGTCGGGGGGGCGGTTTCGGCTCGGCGTGGGATCGGGCTGGAACTACGTGGAATACGAATCGCTGGGCGCCGAATGGGAGCAGCGGGGCGACCTGCTGGATGACCAGATCGCTGTGATCCGTGCGCTGTGGGAGAACGACGTCATCGACTATCGCAGCGAGTTCCATCGCATCGACCGGGCCGGCATCCGGCCACGGCCCGCCCGTCGAATCCCGATCTGGTTCGGCGGCTACACACCGGCCGCCCTGCGACGAGCAGCTCGCCATGGCGATGGTTTCACGTTCGGCGATTCGGGACCCGACACGGTCGCGCTGGCTGACCGGCTGCGGGAACTGCTCGCCGATCAGGGTCGCGATCCAGCTGAGTTCGCGCTGGAGGGCGAGGCCAACTTCGGCATCGGCCCGGACAGATGGACTGCGCTCGTCGATGGCGCCCGGGCCGCAGGCTTCACACACTTCTCGATCAACTGCCAAAGCACGACGTGCGAGTGGGGCGGCAATCCCGCCGCCGACCTGCAGAGCACGGCTGAGCACATCGCCGCACTGGAGACCTTCATCACCTCGGTGGGCTGAACTAGAACTGCGCGGAGAGCCCACGACATAAGCGGGATGGCGCATGGACCAGATCACGGTGTACCCAGCGGCGCGGATCCACACGATGGATCCCGGCAGGCCGCACGCGGATGCCGTAGCGGTGGCAGACGGGCGGATCGTGTCGGTGGGTTCGATGGAGTCGATGCAGCCGTGGCTGCGGCGCAACCCTTACGACGTCGACGACCGCTACGCGGGCAAGGTGATCCTTCCGGGCTTCATCGACCCCCATACGCACCTGCGGCTGAGCGGCACCTACATGGGGCTGCACTACGTCGGCCCGATCGATTCGGCCTCGCCGACGGGGCTGCGCAAGGGGCTGCCCAACCGCGACGCGGTGCTCCACCAGTTGCGAGCGCTGGCCGCCGAGCATGGCGATCCGAGCGAACCGCTCACCGCGTGGGGCTACGACCCCGCCAGCCAAGACGGCCACCTCGACCGGGACATGCTCGACTCCATCAGCGACACGGTGCCGCTGTGGGTGTGCGCATACGCGCCGCACATCGTCTATGCGAACTCCCCCATGCTCGAGCTGATCGGCGTCGACGACGATTCGATCGGCCACGGCCTCGGCCGCTACCCCGACGGTCGGCTGAACGGCTGGTTCGTGGAGACCGAAGCGACGGCACGGGCCAACCGGCCGGTAGCAGCCTCGATCTTCGGGCCGGGCACGGGTCGGGCTGCCATCGATCGCATGGGTGCAGTCGCCCGTGCCGCTGGCGTCACCGCGACGGCCGACCTGGTGTGGGGAATGGCCGACGGATTCGAGCCCGAGTGGGACGACCATGCGGCTGCCATCGCGGAGGGCACGTTCCCGCTGCGCATGTACATGATTCCCTTCGAGCCGAAGTTGGTGCGCAGCTACGGCAGCGAGATGCTCGACTTCTTGGCCCAGAAGCGTGCGGAGGGCGACGACCGGCTCAACACGCACGGAGTCAAGTACGTGAACGACGGCTCGTACCCGTCGATGACGTTGGTGATGAACGCGCCCGGTTACCTCGACGAGGACACCGCCCACACCGGGGAGGTCCCGTGGGAGGACATGGTCGAGCGGATGCGGCCGTTCTGGCAGGCAGGCGTGCAGATCCACTCCCATGCGAACGGCGACCGCACCGTCGACATGACGCTGGACACGCTCGCTGCACTGCAGGCCGAGCACCCTCGATTCGATCACCGCTTCACGATCGAGCACTACTGCATCTCGACACCGGCGCAGGCGAAGCGCCTCGCAGCGCTCGGCGGGCTCGCCAGCGTGAACATCTACTTCGTGCACTTCCGGGCGCAGCTGCATGCCGACCATGGCTTCGGCCCCGACCGCAGCGAAGCCACGGCACGGTTGGGCTCACTGGAACGGGCCGGTGCCACGTTCGCGCTTCACAGTGACTTCAACTTGGTAGTGACCCCGTTGTCGCCGTTGCTGGCGGCGTGGTGCGCCGTGAACCGGGTGGGCGCCGACGGAGAGACCGTCTTGGCGCCGGGGGAGCGGATCTCGGTGGACCGGGCGCTGCGGGCCATCACCATCGACGCAGCCCACGTGCTCGCCCGTGACGACCGGCTGGGTTCGATCGAGGCCGGCAAGCTGGCTGACTTCACGGTGCTTGACGACGATCCCTACGAGGTCGATCCGATGGCGCTGCGGGACATTTCTGTGCACGACACGGTGCTGGGAGGCGAGCCCACCTCGTGAGGCGACGTCGCTCTTCCCTGCCGGAAAAGTACGGGAAGTGGGCCGTCGTGGCCGGTGCCTCGGAGGGCTTGGGCGCCGCATTTGCTCGCCAGCTGGCTGAACGAGGCATGAACCTGGTGCTGGTGGCGCGCCGAGGCCCGTTGCTCGCCGAACTCGCGGGACAGCTCACTGACGAGCATTCGGTCGAGGTCCGGTGCGTCGTGGCGGACCTGGCCGAATCGGAATTCGCCGGGACGCTCAGAGATGTGGTCGCGGATGTGGACCTGGGAATCCTCATCTACAACGCCGCTTACACGCCAATGGGCCCGTTCTTGGAGATCCCCGATTCCGAGATCACCCAAGCAGTGAACGTCAACATGTACGGGCCGATGCGGGCTGTCCGGGCGTTGGCGCCGGCCATGTGTGCGAACCGTCGTGGTGCGGTGGTGCTGATGTCGTCGCTCTCGGGCCTGCAGGGAACGCCCCATATCTCGGTGTATGCGGCCAGCAAGGCGTTCAACATCAACCTTGCCGAGAGCCTGTGGTGGGAGTTGCGCTCGCACGGCATCGATGTCGTCGCCTGTTGTGCCGGGGCGATGCCCACCCCTGGATACAGGACGAATTTCGGCAAGAAAGTGCCCGGCATGCTGAGCCCGCAGGAGGCTGCCCGCCGGACGCTCGACGGACTCGGCAAGGGGCCGCGCCTCGTACCCGGCTTGGTCAACCGCCTGGGCGCCCAGGTCATGGGTCGCTTGGTATCCCGGCGGGCAGCGGTCCGGCTCATCGGTCGCAACACGAGCGACATGACATGACCGACCTGCTGGCGGGCTTCTTTGCGCCCTGGGCAGTGTTCGGGGTCATCGGGGCGCTGCATCTCGTGCTGCCAGCACGTGGAGTGACGGGATACGTGCGCGACGAGCGCAGCGGCGAGCTGCTGCGTTACCGCCTGAATGGCCTGCTGGTCCTGGTGGTCACGGTTGGGTTGTGGTGCGCCGTGTGCGCCAGCGGGGCGATGGACTGGGACTGGTTCTGGCAGCACCGGTTTCAGAGCGCTGCGGGCGCGCTGTGCTTGGGCTTGCTGGCGACGGTTGCAGTGGTGCTGGGTGCGCCAACGACGGGTCGAGGCCTGCTCGCCGAGCTGTTCTTCGGACGCCGGGTCAACCCTCAGCCGTTCGACGGCCGCGCCGACGCCAAGATGTTCCTGTACCTGGCGGGAGCGGTACTGCTCGAGCTGAACCTGCTCTCCTTCGCCGCCCACCACTTCACTGCTTTCCCCGATGATCCGTCGCCGGGCGTGGTGCTGTACGTCGTGCTGTTCAGCTGGTTCGTGTGTGACTATCTCGTCTTCGAGCGGGTCCACTTGTACACCTACGACCTGTTCGCAGAGCGCGTGGGCTTCAAGCTCGTGTGGGGCTGCCTGTGCTGGTACCCGTACTTCTACGCGGTCGGCCTGTGGGCCGTGGCCGACCGGCCCAACCCGCAGGTAGGCACGTGGCTGACGGTCGCGGCCGCGGTGGTGTTCTTCGCTGGCTGGACGCTGTCGCGGGGATCGAACCTGCAGAAGTTCAGCTTCAAGCTGGACCCCGAGCGAGCCTTTCTGGGCATTGCGCCCAAGGTGCTGGCCGACGGTGATAACCGTGTGCTGCACAGTGGCTTCTGGGGCGTCTCGCGGCACGTGAACTATCTGGGCGAGATCGCGATGGCGGTCGGGCTGGCGCTTGCGCTGGGCTGGCCAGGTGTGCTCTGGCCTTGGCTGTATCCGCTGTACTACGTGGCGCTGCTGTTCCCCAGGGAACGAGACGACGATCGGCGGTGCGCGGAGAAATACGGCGGACTCTGGGAGGAGTACCGCAAACGGGTGCCGTGGCGCATCGTTCCCCGGGTCTACTGATGAGCGAGTTGGATGCTGCGTGGCAAGCCACCGTCGGCTCGATCGCGGCGGCGCGCCGCAAGCCTGATCTCGCCGGCGGGGAAGCCGTCGGCGTCACGGTGTTGACAGGATTCCTCGGCAGCGGCAAGACCACGGTGCTGCGTCAGTTGCTGACCGAGCCCGCCGGGCTGCGGATCGCTGCGGTCGTGAACGACATCGGGCCCGTGAACATCGATGCAGCTGCCATCGGCGGATTGCCAGTTGCGTCACGGACACCGGAACGGGTTGAGCTCACCAACGGCTGCGCATGCTGCGCTCTGGTCGACGACCTTGCCGAGACCCTCGAAGGGCTGGCCGGCTCGCGGACCAGCGATGCCATCGTGGTGGAGGCCAGCGGGGTCGCCGATCCTGCGACGCTGGCGCTGGCCGTCGAGTCGTCAGCGGGCTGCACGCTGGACGGCGTCGTGGCAGTGGTGGACGCGAAGCAGCTCGCCTCCCAGCTGGACGACCCCCGCATCGGACCCGCCGTGCGTCGCCAGATTGACGTGTCTCATGTGGTGGTGCTGTCAAAGGTCGACGAGGTGGATGGCGACGAGGCCGCGGCCTTGATCGGCCGGATCGGCAAGATTGCACCGGGGCGGATGGTCGTTCCGTCGGTACACGGCCGCATCGACCCCCGGGTGCTGCTTGGCGCCGCCATGCGGGGGGCAACATTCCGTGCAGAGTCCGGCGAGCACCCCTTCCCTGTCGCGAGTGCGGTCGTGACGCCAGCGGGACCATGGGAGATGTCCGAGGTGGCTCGCTGGCTCGAGGACCCGCCGCCCTCGCTGCTGCGGGCGAAAGGGTGGTTCTCCAGCCCCGACGGCGAAACCCACGCGGTGCAGGTTGTCGGGCAAAGCTGGCGCATCATGCCTGCAACAGACGTGCGCGATCCCGCCATCGTGCTGATCTGCAGCTCCCAAGAGGCAGCGGACTGGGCAGCAGATTCCCTGCGGCGACTCGGTTAGCTGAAGCGTTGGCTGAGCAGGCTGGCCGGCTACTCGGGCGAACCGGCCATGTGCTGGCGCATCTCGGGCGACGGCGGGCCGGCTGTGCCCCAGCGATCCGACAGCTCGGGTGTGCGCGGCCATGTTCGTGGCACCCAGGTGACCTCATCGACCTGCTGCACCTCGGCGGTGACCTCGGGCACCGTGCCCGCAGGGTCCACGAAGTAGCCGAAGGCGTTGTTTCCCGGGCCGTGGCGCCCGGGACCCCACCCGACGGCGTAACCGGCCCGAGCCAGCCGCCCGAGCGAGGTCATGTATGCGTCGAGTGAGGGAACCTCGTAGGCCACGTGGTTGAGCGACGCCCACTCGGCCCGGTTGAAGGCGATGGAGTGGTGATCGGCGTTGCAGCGCAGGAACACCATCTGGCGTTCGCTCCAATCACTCACGCGGAAGCCCAGCACGTCGCACCACCAGTCGCACAGTGCCTCGATGTCGGCAGTGTTGAGCACGACATGGGCGATCTTGGCCGGCGTGGCGTCGTCGGGCAGAGCTGCCACGGCTTGAGTGCGGGCCACAAGCTCGACAACGCGCCCTTCGGGGTCGGCAATGCGGAACCCGTACCCGGCACCCGGCCGGTCCAGCTCGGCGGGCTCGCTGAGTAGGTTCACGCCGCGGCCCGCCAACCCTGCCGCTGCTTCGTCGACTGACCGATCATCGGCGAGGCCGAGGCCGATGTGGTCGATGCCGTTGCGATCGGCCCGATGCAGCTCCAGCACATGGTGCTCAGCTCCGGTGCCACGCAGGATCGCCGTCTGGCCGTCGGAATCGCCCATGCGCCGCAATCCCCACGGCCCGGCGTAGTAGTCGAGGCATTCGTCGAAAGCACTGCATGCCAGCGCGACGTGTCGCAGATGAGTGATTCCCCACGCAGCCTCGGCGGAGGCGCTCACGGCGCGTCGCGGGCGGCGTCAAGCGCCCCAAGCACCGTCTCACCGGTGAGCGGCATCGAGGTCACGCGCACCCCGGTCGCGTCGGCAATGGCATTCGCAATGGCGGATGCAACGGGCAGCATCGTTCCCTCGCCGAGGCCCTTTGACCCGAACGGACCCGGCCCGTGGCCCTGCTCTTGGGTGATCGAGACGAACTCCGCGGGCAGGTCGCTGGCCCGTGGCGCGCGGTAGTCCACGAGCCGTCCGTTGGCAAGAACTCCGCCGTCGAAGCGCATGGTCTCGAACAGTGCGCCGCCGAGTCCCATGATCGCAGCGCCTTCGTCTTGGCCGCGGCAGGCTCCCTCATGCAGCACGGTTCCAGCATCACCGGAGACGACCAAGCGGTGCACCGTCACCACGCCGGTATCGGGGTCGACGGAGACCTCGGCGCCGCCCCAGCCGTACTCCCACGACACGCACGGTGATTCGAGCGGGGCATGGCTGTCACTGTGAGCCTTGAAGAAGCCTTCGCCCGTGAACTCGTAACCGGTCCCGCCGTAGGTGCCCATGACCAGCGGGGCAAGCGGCTGGCCCTCGGGCTCGCCGATGCCGTCCGGAGGAACGACGAGGACGAGACCGTCCCGGAACTCGACTCGCTCGAGAGGCACCTCCAGTGCTGTGGCCGAGAACAGCAGCAGGCGCAGGCGAGCGGCCTCAGCGGCCTTCTGGACGGCTTGGCCCATCACCGAGATCGCCGAGGAGGCATTCGTGCCCTGATCGAACGGTGTGTGATCGGTGTCGAGGTCAGACCAGTGAACCCGTGACCGGGGCACGTCGAGCACGCGCGCCGCGACCTCGCGCAACGCGGTCTGTGCGCCCTGGCCCATCTCGACGGTGCCACACTGCACCCACGCATCGCCGCTGGTGGCGATCTTGACCCGAGCCTGTGCCGGCTTGTTGACCCCGCCCGAGTCCTTGAAGCCGACTGCTACGCCGCGCCCCCGACCCGGCGGGCGAGGCTCGTCCATGCCGATATGGGCGGCCACCAGGTCGAGCCCTTCCGTCAAGTCGGAATCCATAGCCGACTCGCCGGGTACGTAGAACTCGCCGAGGCCGATCAGATTGCGGCGACGCAGCTCGACGGGGTCGAGCCCGAGCCGTGCCGCGATCATGTCGATCTGGCTCTCGCAGGCGAAGTTGGCTTGCGTGCCGCCGAAGCCGCGAAATGGGCCCGCCGGGGTGGTGTTGGTGAGCACCGCGTCGGTCACCGTGCGGATGTGCTGCCACCGGTATGGGCCGGCGACTCGGTAGCCCGCTTTCTCCGCCACGAGGGGGCTCGCATCGGCATAGGCACCCGCATCGAGCAGCACCTCTGCGTCTCGGGCCACCAAGGTGCCGTCGGCCATCACGCCGGTGCGCAGCGTCAGCCGTGCATTGTGCTGGCGCATGGTCAGAAAGCCTTCGTCCAGCGTGAGGCAGTAACGGACGGGCAGCCCGGCTTTGAGCGCGAGCAGCGTCGCGATCGGCTCGGTCTTGCAGCCGTTCTTTGCGCCGAAGCCGCCGCCCAGGTAGCCGACCTGCATCCGCACCCGGTGCTCGCCGATGCCCAGCAATCGAGCCATTTCCTTGCGGACCGGGAACGGGTTCTGACAGCTCGACCAGAGCTCGAGGCGGCTGCTGGCAGTTGCGTCGTTGTCGCCGGCGGTTGCGGCCGACCAGCGGGGCCCAGTCCATCGAGCAACCGACACGAACGGTTCGAGATGCAGGTGCTGCTGGCGGCCGTCAAAACCGAACACGTCGGTGAATACATGATCGCAGTGATCGAAGGCAGCGGGGTCGCCGGTCTCGTAGCCGAAGCGGTAGCAGACGTTCGGTCGCGGGCGGGTGCCGCCGCTGGCGCCCTGGCCGTAGGCAGGGGTCATTCCCAGTGGGGCTTCGGGGAACACTTCGGGCGCCCCGTCGGCCAGCGCTGCGTCGAAGTCGGTGACTGCGGGCAGGGGCTCATAGTCGACCCGCACCAGCTCCAGTGCACGCGCCGCGTCGAGCTCAGTGTCCGCCGCGATCGCTACGACTGCGTCCCCGAGGTAGCGCACCCGGTCGAGCGCCAAGATCGGCTGGTCCTTGATGAAGTAGCCGTAGCTGTGCGACGCCACGAGCGGGGATTCCGATAGGAGATGCTCTCCGTCGTTTGCCGCCCAGCGCTCGCGCAGCTCGCCGTTGAGCAGGTCCCGCCGAGTCAGGACCGCCCGAACCCCGGGGGCCTGAGAGGCAGCGACCGTGTCGATGCGGGTGATGAGGGCGTGCGGGTGAGGCGAACGCAGCACCTTGGCGTGCAGCATGCCTCCGAGAGCGACATCGACCGCGTAGGGGGCAGTGCCCGAGACTTTCGCGGCGGCGTCCGAGCGAGTCACGGTGTCTCGTCCGGGGCGACGGCTGGCTCCGAGCGCAGCGCTGCCGCGGCGGCTTCGACTGCCTCGATGACCATGAGGTAGCCGGTGCAACGACACACGTTCGAATCGAGCCAGTCGCAGATCGTCGTGCGATCGGGTTCCCGATGTTGCGCGAGCAAGGCGCTCGCGGTGAGGATCAGGCCGGGTGTGCAGTAGCCGCACTGGAAGGCGCTCAGTTCGGCGAATTCCCGTTGGACAACGGGCAGTGTCGCGGCCGGGCCAGCCGTCGGAGCGCCGGTCTCAGCCATGTGGCTTGCTTCAATCGTGAGCACCTCACGACCGTCGGTCTGCCAGGCGAACGTGGAGCACGACGCAGTGGGCGTGTCGTCCATCAGCACCGTGCAGGCACCGCACACGGCTTGATCGCAGCCGACCCGGGTACCGCCCAGGCCTGCGCGTGTGCGGATGGTGTCCACCAGCATCTCCGACGGTGGCGCGGAGATGGGGAACGGTTCCCCGTTGAGCCGAATGGCTATGTCGATCGAATCGTCCGCCGCGTCGCCCACCAAGCCGTCCGGCAGCGTCTTGGAGGGTCGTCCGGCCGGTGCAGCGGTGTCGCCGCGGAGCTCTTCGGCGGAGGAACGGGCAGACGCAGGAGCGGCCGGTCTCGCAGATACACCGGGCTTCTCTGCCTCATCGGAGCCAACCGTCTCGATGTGGGATTGCAGGCACCGGTTTACGAGCACGCCGATCATGCGCCGTCGGTAGGCAGCGGAAGCGAACGCGTCGCCAATCGGGTCGGGCAGTTCGGCCAGCGCCACGCCGACCGCGGGAGGGTCTGTGGCGCCGGCCGGGAGCACCTTGACCTCCTGATAGGCACAACCGATCGCCACACAGTCGTCGCCGACGGCAACAGAGACGACCGGCTTCAGCGACCGGTCATAGACGACGTGGCCGGCCAGCGGCACTTCGCAGCCGACCAGCAGACGGTCTCGCGGGCGATCCGCCACTGCGCAGCGTCGTTGCGACCCATCGGCATCGGCGAAGATCAGCGAGGCTCCGGCGGCGGCCAGAATCGGCGCGGCGTCGTAGCCCGCATCGAACGCCATGAGGTTGCCGCCCATCGTGCCGGTGGACCGGATGCGGACGTTGCCAATGGTCCGCCAGGCATCGGCGAGGTCCGGTCGGTGAGCCCGCACGAGCGGGTCCGTCTCGATCCGGGCATGGGTGACCGCCGCGCCGATGAACAGCACCCCGTCACCGAGTGAGATCTCGTCGAGCACGTCCAGCCCGTCGGGCGACCCCCGACCGAGCTTGCGCAGCGGCACGAGGGCCGGTGCCGCTTCACCGTCGCGGAGCCGCTGGGCGACGTCAATCCCGCCCGCATGTGCCCATGCGCCAGAAGCGACCATCGACGCGGCATCGGTCAGCGAGTCGGCCCGGTACAGCGAGAATGGCTCGATGCCCAGGTGACTGCGAGAGATGAGCCCTGCCGCAGTCTGGGCGTCCGAATCGGTACCGGTGGTGCTCACGATCTGATCATCTTGCCGCTTGGCCAACTTGCGTCATTGTGCGGTGCAAAGAGCAGCGTCATCGGTCTGCGCTCGTCGGCACTTCGACGGGCGGTACGAAGGGGACCGGCATCGGCCCCAGTGCATCGCAGTCCACCCGGATCATCTGCGGGTGCCCAGCGGCCGTGGCCGACTCGAAGGCGTCGGCGAACTCACTGGGCGTCGCCACATCGAAGTAGCCGAAGTCGAACGCCGCCGCAGCCGCGGCCAGATCAGGCGTGCGCAGATCCACGCCCGAGCGCCGACCGAGGTGGCGGTCTTGGGTGTTGCGCAGCACCCCGTAGCCGCCGTCGTCGAACACGACCACGGTGACCGGCAGCTCTTCTTGAGCCAGTGTGGCCAGCTCGCCGAGCTGGGGCACTAGGCCCCCGTCGCCCACCATCACCATGGTCGGCTCATCGGCACGGGCGATCGATGCGCCGATGGACATGCCCACGGCCTGTCCGATGCCGCCTCCACGGGGAACCACGTTGGTGGAAGGGTCGATCACGGGCAGCAAGCGATTGCCCCAGGAGCTGTTGGGGATCGTGATGTCTCGCACACGGGGCGACCGGTCGCTGAGCACGCCCGCCATGATGTCGCAGATTGATGCGTATGGTCCTATGTCCCGGCGCAGCAGGGCTCGGCACCGTTGGCGTGTGGCAGTGATGGTGTCGCTCCACTCCGGCTGCAAGGCGGTTCGGCCACCTCCGAGACGCTCGACGAGCGAGGCGACCGCCACGCACGCATCGCCGACGATGCCGACCTCGGCCGGGTACGAACGGCCGATGGCCACTGGGTCGATGTCGATCTGGATGTGCCATCGAGGCAGCGACAGCCGGTAGCTGCGGGTCTCGTTCGATCGGAAATGCGTGCCGATCGAGATGAGCACGTCGGCTTGGGCGAGCAGCTCGGCGCCTGTCGCAGACGCTGCGAAGTTGCCGATGACCCGGTCGTCGGATTCGGGCAGTACGCCTCGGCCCGCGTTCGAGGTGAACAGGCCGGCGCCGGTACAGCGCAACAAGTCGTCGAGCACGGCGCGGCAGCCGACGGCACCACCGCCTGCCCACACCAAGGGTCGCTCAGCAGCAGCGATGAGATCGGCAGCCCGTTCCAGCGCTGCTTCGTCGAGTTCAGGCACTGCTGCAGTGCCGAGCACAGCACCGCTCTCCAACGCGTCATTGTCGGATTCGGGGGCTCCGACGGTGTGCCGCGAGCTGTCGGTCGTGATTGCGTCGAAGGGTTCGGTTTGGCCGTATTGCAGATCGATCGGCCACTCAAGGCTGACCGGTCCACGAGGGTGGGTGCCCAGCCGTCGGGCTGCCTGGGCGAAATCGGCCAACGGCGCCGCCCCGACCGTTGCCGCCCACACCGAGCACGACCGCAGCATCCCGAGCTGGTCGCGTGTCTCGTGAATGACACCGCGTCCCGTACCGAGATGCTCGCTGGGAATCTGTCCGGTGACGTGCAGCACCGGCGAGCCAGCCGTGAGCGCCTCCACCAAGGCCCCGGCCGCATTCGCTGCTCCCGTACCGGTCGACGTCACCGCGCAGCCGGGCGTACCGCGCACCCGGGCGTAGCCGTCGGCAGCATTCACCGAGGCCGCCTCGCTGCGGGTGGGCACCCATCGCATGCCGTGGGCCACGGCATCGACGAGCGGGAGGTTGTGGACGCTCACCACTCCAAAAGCAGCATCGACGCCGAGCGAGGTGAGCACTTCGACCAGCAGGTCGCCGCCGTTTCGCTGCGGGGACTTGTTCATGGCATGACGAAGCCGCCGTCGACGACGATGGTCTGCCCGGTGATGTAGGCGGCTGCGTCGGAGAGCAGGAACACCACGGCGCCTGTGACGTCGTCTGGCTGCTGGGGTCGGCTGATCGCTCGGTTCTCGGCGTACAGCGCATGGCGTGCAGCCGGGATCTCTTCTGCGGACGGCCCCTCGGTCAACCCTGGTGCCACGGCGTTGACGGTGATGCCGTAGTCGCCCAACTCTCGTGCCATCGCCCGGGTGAGGGCGATCAGCGCACCCTTCGATGCGATGTAGTGGGCTAGTCGTGGCGAGCCGTACAGCGCTGCGTCAGAGGCAATGTTGACTATCCGACCCTCGCCGGCAGCCAGTATCTGTGGCGCAAACGCCCGGCTCACGAGCCACGGTCCTCGGGCATTGGTGTGCTGGATGCGGTCCCATTCGCCGGCTGTGATCTCCCAAAAGGTCTTGCCTCCCACCGCATCGGCGAGACCGGCATTGTTCACCAGACCCCAGATGGGACCGTCCGAATCGAGACGGGAAACCAGCGCGGCGACCGAGGACTCGTCGGTCACGTCGGTTGGCACAAACTCAGCGGCGCCGCCTTCTGCCCTGATATCGGAGACCACCTGCTCGCCGCGCTCGGGAACCAACTCGGCCACGACGACCGATCCTCCCTCGGCTGCGATCGCATGGGCCATCGCTTCGCCGAGCCCGCGCCCGGCACCGGTGACGACGACGCGGCGGCCATCCAGGCTCATCTCGGTGCCGCTCGACCTCGTGGCCGGCTCAACCTCTTAGTCCCGCGTGATCCCCGCCATGGGAGAGTGCGGGGGATAGGTGGGCAGCTGAGGCTTGGACGCCCCCAGCATCACCACGAACAACGCGTCGGTGTCGCCGACATTGCGCAGCGAGCGGGCCGTTCCCGCGGGGATCTTGATGAGGTCGCGGTAACCGAGCAGCCGGGTGGCCGAATCGTCACCGGCGTGGATCGTGATCTCGAGCTCGCCTTCGAGCACGAAGAAGGCTTCCTCCACGTCGTGGTGTGTGTGCTCGGGTCCTTCAGCTCCCGGCGGCAGCAACATGTTGGAGAACGTGAAGTGCTCTGCAGCCAGCGCCCGATCGTCACCTTCGTGGTTGCCGGTACCGCCAGAGCCGATGTAGCGGATCTGGGCACGCCGGTACTGGGGGCCGGCCTTGGTCTGGAACGCCAGCGTGTCCCAGTCCTCCCGCCGGGTGTCGCGCATGGCGCACATCGAATCGATGCGGGCCTCGAGGTCGGCAGCATCTGCGGATTCGACCCTCTTGGTGGTGGTTTGGCTCATCGTTGGTGTCCTGTCGTGATCGACATGTGGCGGGTGCGACGGTTGCAGGGTACGAGTCAGTCAGCAAGCGCGACCGGGGCGGGTTGCGGCTCAGTGGCGAGCCTGAATCGCTCTCGTTGCGCCTCGAAGTCGGCTTCGAGTGCCCGACGCAAGTGCACCACAGGGCGGTCCGCTTGTGCCAGATGCTCGTCGCGTCTCGCCTCATCGGTGGTGCGCAGGCTCTCCAGCATCTCCTTGTCCTGGTTGAGCACGTGCAGGTGCGTGCCGCGCAGGCGCAGCCGATACAGCGTCCGCCAGATCCGACGATCGCGCCCAGCGACCTCGCGGAACCGCGGGAAGTGCACGAGTGTGGTTGCATTGTCGCGTGGCGTCAGGAACCCCAGGATTCGCAGCGGGGGACCGGGTCCGGCGCTGGGGGGTAGCGGGATGTCGAGGCGGACGTACGCGAGATCGCCGGTGTGGATGTCGATCCAGTCGAAGTTCGTCCCGGTCTGGTCGCGCCGCCGTACCTCAAAGCCGTCATCGTGATCGTCAACCACGACGCGGTCATGGGTGATGCCCTCGTTCAGCGTGATCGAGCGTGCATGCAGGAAGGGGGCATGCATCAGGTCCACGAGGTTTTCGAGCGCCAGCATCCAGTTCGCACCCCACTCGACAGTCTCGGGAAACGTCGAAAAGCGGTCGTCGGTGAACTCGGCCGGCAGGCGGAGCGCTGCCGGCGACGACTCGCCGATCCAGGCCCACAGGTAGCCGGCTTCCTCGGCGACCGGGTAGGTCACGCTGACCTTGGTGCGCTCAGCCAGCGAGCACGCTCCGCCCTGAGAGGGCACCGAGGTGCACTGGCCGCTGCCGTCGAAGCGCCAGTGGTGATAGCTGCACCGCAGTTCGTCGCCCACGACATCGCCGATCGACAGCCTGGCTCCGCGATGCGGGCAAAGGTCGGCCATGAGGTGGGGCGCTCCAGAGCCATCGCGCCACAGCACCAGGTCCTCGCCCAGCAAGCGGGTGGCCACTGGCGTGTCGTGCACCGCGTCGGCAGTGCCCAGCAAGTACCAGCGGTCTCGCAGCCCGAGCCGCGGGTCGCCCTTGGGCAGTTCAGCCAGCGGTGGCCATGCGGGCGGGCGCCGTGCAATCTGCCGGTTCCCGATGCCCGTGTACTGCGATACACGGCCGCGCACGCGCCCAACCAGCGCCCGAGCCGTGTACTCCAGCGCCGGACGGGCAGGCATCGGCTCCTCAGTCGCCGGTCAGGTGCGCCACGCGGGGCATGACGTCGTTGGCCAGCAGGTCCATCGAACGACGCCACGCATCGGGGTTGTCGGCATAGTCGAAGCAGAACAGCAACAGGTGACCGAACCCGCCGACGTCCGCGTACACCTTCTCGATGTCGGCAGCGACGGTCTCGGGCGAGCCCACGAACCAGTTGTTGCGGGCGCAGTACTCGACGGTGACTTCGCCGCCCGCGGGTGGATTGCGTTCGTCCACAAGGAACTTGTGGAAGTCGAAGGCGCCGAGCAGGGGGATGAAGTAGTCGGTCATCATCCTGCCCATCATCCCGCCGTAGGACAGCTCCCAGGCCTCCTCGTCGGTGGGGGCGACGAACACCTCGCGGACCATCCGCCAGTCGCTGCGGCTGACCTCTCGCCCGGCTCGGCGAGCTCCAGCCTCGTAGGAATCCCAGTGCCCGCTGACGTACTGCGGGTTGAGATTCAGGCTCAACGGGATCCAGCCCTTCTCGCCCGCCATCTCGAGCGTCGGCGACGGCGAGTTGAGCCCGGCAACGCCGATCGGCGGATGCGGCTGCTGCAGCGGCCGCAGGTGATGCACCAGCTCCATGTCGGGCATGCCGTGGGGGACCGAGCCCTTCCAGTGCTTGCCGTCGTGCGTCCAGCCGGGCTCCTGGCTCCACAGGTTCAGGATGAACTCGACCGACTCCTGGGTCATCTCGCGGTTCTCTCCGGCCATGCCGTCGACGCCGAACATCTCCCAGTCGCTGGGGAGGCCGCTGGCGGCGACACCGAAATTCAGCCGGCCTTCGGAGATGTGATCCAGCAGCGAGATGCGGTTGGCCAGCTCGGCAGGGTGGTAATAGGGCAACAGGAATCCGCCGGGACCGATGCGGATGTTCTTGGTCCGCCGCAGCGCCTCGATCGTCAGCAAATCCGGGGCGGGGTGCGGCTCCCACTTCGCCGCATGATGCTCGCCGATCCAGGCTTCGCCGAATCCGAACTCATCAGCCCACTCGATGACCTGCAGATCCCACTCCCAGCCCTCGCGCAAGTCGCGCTCGGGCGGGTGGCTCGGCATCGTGAACAGTCCCAACTCCATAGTGATCCCCTGTCGTTCTCGGCGGCACCGCAAACACCGGCGCCTCGGGCCGAAACTTACCGCGACGGCGATGGAAGGGTCGCAGAGCCCGCGTTCCGACCGCAGCAGGCAACGACTCGGCCCCATACATTTGCTGTGACATGCCCGTTCATCTCCCGCCCGACGACGATCCCCGAAGGCTTGAGATCCGTGCGTGGCTCGAAGGTCACCCTGAGCCGACGAACCGCCAATTGGCCGAGGCTGGGTATGTGGCCCCGCACTGGCCGGAGCCCTGGGGGCTCGGGGCCGACCCCGAGCTGCAGCTGATCGTCGACGACGAGCTGGCCCAGGCCGGGGTAGTCCGTCCCGACAGCCCGATCGCCATCGGCTGGGCCGGGCCGACAATCGTGGCCGGGGGCACGCCGGCTCAGCAGAAGCGATGGCTGCCCGGCATCCTCGACGGCTCAACCGAGTGGTGCCAGCTGTTCTCCGAGCCTGAGGCCGGCAGCGATCTCGCCTCCTTGAGGACTCGAGCCGAGCGCGACGGCGACGAGTACGTGGTCAACGGCCAGAAGGTCTGGTCGACGTGGGCAAACCGCTCGGATTGGGCGATCCTCCTAGCCCGTACAGACCCTGCAGCGCCCAAGCACAAGGGGATCTCTTACTTCGTCCTGGACATGAAGACCCCCGGCATCGAGATCCGCAAGATCATTGAGATGACCGGTGGCAACCACTTCAATGAGACCTTTCTCACCGACGTTCGCATCCCGGCCGAGAACCGAATCGGGCCTGAGAACGAGGGCTGGAGGCTGGCCCAGGTCACGCTCGGCAACGAGCGGGTCTCGCTGAGCGAGGGCGGTGTCTTGTGGGGGATGGGGCCTGATCCCGACGAGTGCTTCGCCGAGATTCGAGCCGGGGGCGCCGGTGCCGATCCGCTCACGCGTCAGCGGGCGGCCCGTCTTCGCAGCGAGACCAAGGTCATCGAGCTGCTCAGCGACAAGATCGTCGACGCCATGATGACCGGCGCCGATCCTGGACCCGTCGCCTCAATCCGCAAAGCGCTTGCCGATGTCCATGGCCAGGATCTGATGACTCTCGTCAAGGACCTCTCGGGGCCCGATGGGATGGTTGGCCTCCAAGATTCCGAGGCCGAAGAGCTGGATCCGTGGCACTGGGGCTACCTGTTCAGCCGAGCGCTCACCATCGGCGGCGGCACCAGCGAAGTGCAACGCAACATCATCGGCGAGCGGCTGCTCGGTCTGCCCCGTGAACCCACAATCGAAAGGTGAGGCCCGCAGTGCAGGCGCCCAGTGGGGGAAACATCCAACCGTACTAGTTCCTCGTCTCCACCGGCAAGGTGCTCAAGACCGAGCTGCGTGAGCGCGGCAGGGATCGCTAGCGCCCCATACATTCGTAGCCATGCTGAGGCGAAGTACATGGCGTTCACGTGTCTGCACGCTGAGCGATGTCGTTTCTTGCGTGGGAAGAACGGAGCGCACGGATGCCAGTTGATCCGGATCGGGAGACTTGGAAGCCGGGGATGAGCTGGGAGGACGCGATCGCGGAGATTGCGTATCTCAAGGAGCTGGCCTCGGAGATGGGCGGGTCTGAACGCATCGAGCGCCAGCATCAGGGCGGCCGCTACACGGTGCGCGAGCGCATTGCCAAGATGGCCGACCCGGGCTCGTTCATCGAGATGGGCGGGCTCATGGGCGGCCCGGAGTACGACGACGAAGGGAACATCATCGGGTTCACGCCCGGTGGCTACGTGATGGGACTTGCCGAGCTCGACGGCCGGCCGGTCGCGATCGGCGGCGACGACTTCACCATCTCGGGTGGTAGCCCGCACAACGTCCACAAGATCCCACACCAATTCGCCCAACCGCTGGCCATCACCTACGGCATCCCGTATGTGCAACTGCGCGAGGGGGTCGGCCACAGCTCTCGATCCGACGAGGAGTCGGGCCAGATGGCCCTGCCCTCGGGCGACATGTGGTGGCAAGGCGTGGAGATGCTCACCAAGGTGCCGGTGGCCGCAGGGATCATGGGGTCGGTTGCAGGCTGGCCTGCGGCTGCGGCCCTGATGTCGCACTTCACGGTGATGGTGAAGGGCCAGTCGCAGATCTTCCCGTCGGGGCCTCCCGTGGTGCAGCGGGCCACGGGCGAGAACCTGTCCAAGGAGGAACTCGGCGGTTATCGGATGCACGTGTACGAGAGCGGCCAGGTCGACAACGTGGCCGAGAGCGAGGAGGACGCGTTCGACCAGATCAAGCAGTTCCTCTCGTACCTGCCGAACACGGTGTCGCAGGTGGCGCCTCGGGTGGACACCGGCGACCCGCCGGATCGGCGGCCCGAGGAGCTGCTGAACATCATCCCCACGAACCGCCGGGCCGGCTATGACGCCCGGGCGCTCATCCGCCACGTCGTCGACAACGGCGAGTTCTTCGAGATGCGCCGTCACTACGCCGGAGCGATCATCACCGGTTTCGCTCGGCTCGACGGCTACAGCGTGGGTGTCGTCGGCAGTGACCCGATGCGGCTGGCCGGAGCCATGGACGGCGACGGTGCCGACAAGTACGCGCACTTCGTGGACCTGTGCGACGCATTCAATCTGCCGATGGTGATCTTCTTGGACATGCCGGGATTCATGCTGGGCTCTGCTGCGGAGCGCAAGGCCACGATGCGACGCGGCGTGCGCGCGCTGATCGCATCGGCAGAAGCGAGCGTGCCGAAGGTGGAGTTCAACGTACGCAAGTCCTACGGCGTGGCTGCCGATGCACCGAACAGCATCGGTTTGCCCCATGCGCTCAACCTGCGTTTCGGGTGGCCAGCGGGGGAGTGGGGCGGCATTCCCATCGAGGGCGGCGTAGCGGCGGCGTATCGACGCGAGATCGATGCCGCACCCGACCCTGAAGCCCACCGAGAGATGATCGAGGAACGGTTGCTGCGGCTGCGCTCGCCGTTCAAGGCGGCGATGCACGGCGATGTCGTGGACCTCATCGATCCCCGTGAGACCCGCCGGCTGGCCTGCACATTCGTCAAGCTGGCGCAGCCGGTGCTCGCTGAGCTGGCTGGCCGACCGAATAAACGCGCCGTGCGTCCCTGACGCGCCGTGCGCGCGACGCGACGGGCCCGGCGCGAGCCCGTACCGGTGCAAACATGAGGACTTCCAGAAAATGAGATGAATCCTGCCCGCGCGAGAGGGCACTATCGCGGGGTGATGTTCTCCGAGTTCGACCAGATCCGATTCGGTGACGCTGTCATCGGTTTCGAGGTCAGGCGCAGCACGCGGCGGCACAAGACGATGCAACTCAGTGTGGGGCCAGACGGTGTCCGTGTAGCAGTGCCCGTAGCGACGCCTCCCGACGAGATACACGGGTTCGTCCGGCAGAAAGCGCGTTGGATCCTTGATCGATTGGCCGCAGCCCGCGCTGCACCGAGCCCGAGCGAACTGCCCAGTTCGCTGCCTTACCTTGGGCGAGACCTGAAAGTCGTCGTCGAGAATGGCGTCGTTCTCGAAGTCGACGTGCGTTTCCGACCGTGGGAATTGCAGGTGTTCTTGCCATTTGAGGTGGCGGAAGAGGATGTTGCGAACGAGATTCGCAGCGCCGTCAACGAGTGGTATTGGCTCCGTGCACTCGAGCACGTCTCGACGAGCGTCGAGCGATGGTGGCCCGACCTGGGGCGTGGCTCCAAGCCTGAAGTGCTCATCGGGGATCAGCGCAGGCGCTGGGGAAGTTGCGCCGCTGACGGTGCTCTCCGGTTCAACTGGCGGCTCGTGATGCTGGAGCCGCGACTCCTCGACTACGTCGTGGTTCACGAGTTGGCGCATCTGACGGAGCGGAACCACGGACCGGCTTTCTGGGCACTCGTCACCGAAGTGCTCCCCGATGTTGCCGAGCGCAAGGCAGCGTTGCATTCGGTTGAGGGAAAGTTGCCGCTGTGATCAGGGCACCGGCGAGGGACACGATTAGCGTGACGCGGTGAACGACACTGCGGACGCTTCAAGGGCACTTCGATTCGGATGGTTGTCGCCGTGCATCGGCAACCGCTGGAGCAACCACCGGTCGATCGTGGCCGACCAGGTGGAGTGGCTCCTGCCCGAGGTGATCGAGCACTTCGACTCGCTGTGGATTGCCGACCACTTCTACGGGTTCGACGCTAAGACCGACCCGTTCCTCGAGGCCTGGACGACGATCACCTGGTGTGCGGCGCGCCTCGACGGGGTGCAGCTGTGCCATCACGTGCTCGGGCACGGCTACCGGCCGCCGGCGCTGACGGCGAAGATGGCGGCGACGCTGCAGTACTTGTCTGGCAACCGCTTCATCCTGGGCATCGGAGCCGGTTGGCGCGGCGACGAGTACGAGGCGTACGGCTACGAATTCCCGTCGCCCAAAGTGCGCTTCGCCCAGCTCGAAGAGGTCATCACGATCTGCCGATTGATGTGGACGCAGGACGACCCGAGCTTCGAAGGCGAGTACTACCGCATCGATGGTGCGGCGGCGCCGCCGCTGCCCGAGGTTGCCCCGCCCATCTGCATCGGCGCCTCAGGAGAGCAGATCGGCCTACGGGTGGCGGCCCGCCATGCCGATATCTGGAACACGCCCTGGCGGCGAGATATCGAGGCGCTGCGCCGCAAGTGCGGGATCGTGGCAGATGAGCTCGAGCGGCTCGGACGCGATCCGGCCGGCCTGGAGATGTCGACCACCGTTGAACGCGCACTGCCCACCACTGACAGCGAGTCGGCCGAGTACGTCGAGTTCTTGGCCTCCTTGGTGGACGTCGGTATTCGCCACTTCGTGCTCGATTTCGGCAACCCTGACAGCGCCGAGCCAGCGCATCGATTTGCAGAGCAGGTCATCGCTCCGCTGCGCGCGGGCTGAGCGGCCCGCAGTGGTCGCGCTCTCGGCCTGATGGCGCTGCTCGATCTTGGGGTCAGATCCCCGACAGCGGGTCCGCCGATCAGTCGGCGAAGAGTTCCAATTCGGCAGGAGTAGGTGAGCTGTCGGTTCCCGCGGGGTTTCGCACCTCGGCTCGCTCCAGGGTTTCCTCGAAGAGGCTGTGTGCGGACTGGCCGCGTGGGGCGAATGCGACGACATCGGTGCCGATGAACTCGACTGCGACGACATCGCCGCGCCGGACGTTCGGATCGGGCCCGCAGCGCACCCGCAGATGGGTGCCGTCGAGGTTCGCCACCACCATCGAATCGTGCCCGTAGAACTCCACGAGCTCGACCTCCGCCGCGGTTCCCGGTGCCAGACGCAGCTGTTCGGGACGGAGCATCACATCCACCGGGCCGGTCACGGAATCAGTCGCTGCATCGGCTGCGCGTACGTCGGAATGCGTGCCGTTGGTGTTCGCAGCGTCTGCTCCGCCGAGCGGCAGGCGGCCCAGCGTTGTGTGCGCGACTCCGCCAGAGGCCGTACAGCGCAGCCAAGATGCCGTGCCCACGAAGTCTGCGACGAACGGATCTGTTGGGCGTCGGTAGAGGCCATCGGGCGTGTCGATCTGTGCGAGGCGGCCCTCGCAGAGCACGCCGACCCGGTCGCCGACGACAAAGGCCTCGTCCTGGTCGTGGGTCACAAAGACCGCCGTGATGCCCAGTTCGATCAGCAGCCGGCGAACCTCGCTGCGAACGTCCTCGCGCAGCGACGAGTCCAGATTGGAGAACGGCTCGTCCAGCAGGAGCACGCCCGGGCGCGGTGCAAGCGCACGCGCCAACGCGACACGCTGCTGCTGCCCGCCGGAGAGTGTTGCGGGCATGCGTTCGGCAAAGCCGCCGAGACCCACCAATTCGAGCGCTTCGGCGATGCGGTCGGGGGTTCGCTTGGACCGCTCAAGCCCGTAGCCGACGTTGCGGCCCACGGTGAGATGAGGGAACAGGGCCCAGTCCTGAAAGACCATCCCGACTCGGCGTGACTCAGGTGCCACCCATGTGCCGCCCCGTCCCGACGGTCCCGAGACGAACCTGTCGCCGAGCTGAATGGTGCCGTCGAGGGGGCGTTCCAGCCCGGCGATGAGTCGCAGCAGCGTGGTCTTGCCGCAGCCGCTGGGGCCGAGCAATGCAACGGATTCACCCGGCGCGACATGCAGGGACAGGTCCTGCACCGAGTAGCAGCTCCCGGAAATCTCGTCGGTGAGGTCACCGCTATCGGAGGAACCGAGCGGCGGAGCCTGGGTGTAGGAGTGGGAGATGCCGTCGAGGATGATGGAGCGCGCCCCCGGCCAGTGCCGATCTCGACCGTTGCGAGCGAGATCGTCCGGCGCTGCCGGGTCGGCGTGTCGCCGGTCTCGCCTCGACCGAAATGCCCGGACCGTGCGCACCAGCCGAAGTATAAGCAAGGGAGTCGGTACGTATCCAGAATGGTGAATGCTTAATGGTGACGATGCCTGCTGCAGGCCGGTAGGCATAGCTAACGCACAGCGGGCCGGAGCCTCGCGATCTGTGCCGAAGTAGGTTGACGGCGACACGCCCGACGGACCGTGGGGGAGCGCTGTGGCACTGACGAACGACGACCGAGTAGAGATCCGGGACCTGATTTCTCGCTACAACAAGGCGATCGACACCGGCGACGCCGACGGCTACGCCAACACCTTTACACCGGACGGGCAATTCATCGGGATTGTCGGCACGTTCAACGGCCGTGACGAGCTGCGGGCCTTCGCCGAGGCCTACTCCACCGAGGAGCAATACGCCGAGTTCTACTCAGCGCAGCACTGGGTGACCAACGTCGTCGCCGACGGTGACGCAGACGAAGCCACCGTGTTCAGCCACATCCAGATGGTTAAGCCCTTGCCTGAAGGCGGCACCATCCTGCTGGTCGGGCACTACGACGACATCGTGCGCAAGGTCGACGGGCAGTGGTTGTTCGCCCAGCGAATCGTGGCCTCGGACGCCTGATGCCCCCCTTTGACATGGCAGCCAAGATGGTCGAGGGCCTGCCGCAGCCAGCCGGGGCCTGGACGCCGATCCCGCGCTTCAGCTTCGTCGGCGGAAACAACGACTCGCCGAGTGTGCCGGTGGGTGGACTGACCGAAGCAGCCATGGCGGTACTCGCAAAGCACGGCTCCGAGCTCGCCACCTACAACCTCGGCGGCAATCCCCAGGGCTTCGAGGGGTTGCGCGAATTCGTCGCCGCATCGCTGGCGGCGAACGCGCACATGCCGACGAGCACCGAGCAGGTCTTGGTGGTGTCCGGTTCGCTGCAGGCGCTCGACCTCGTCAATACAGCGTTCCTGCGTCCGGGCGATGTCGTGGTTGCCGAAGAGGCCACCTACGGCGGGATGATCTCGAAAGTCGCCCGGCGCGGCGCCAGGTGCGTCGGAGTCGAGCTCGACGACGATGGGATTGTCCCGCAACGGCTCGAACAGCTGCTCGATGAGCTGACTGCTGCAGGCACACCGCCGCGGTTCATCTACACCATCCCGACCGTCCAGAATCCGACCGGCTCGGTGATGCCCGTCGAGCGCCGACGGGAGATCCTGGCCATCGCTCGGCACTTCGGCGTGCCGATCTTCGAGGACGAGTGCTATTCGGACCTCCAGTGGACCGGCGAGCGACCGCCAACGCTGCGAGCCCTCGACTGCGAGCACTCGGAGGGCCAGAGCGTGGTGATCTACTGCGGCTCGTTCTCGAAGTCGATCGCACCAGCCTTGCGGGTGGGCTACATCGTCGGCGACGCGCCCATCGTGCGCCAGCTGATGGCCCTCAAGGACGACGCCGGCACCGGTGCGCTGGAGCAGCTCGTGCTCGCCGAGTACGCAGCGGCGCACTTCGACGACCACGTGAACCAGCTGCGCGAGACGCTGCGAGAGAAGTGTGCGGTGATGCGCCACGCCGTGAACACCCACTTGGGTGCGCTGTCCCGGGTGGCGATCCAGCTCGGCGGACCAGTGCAGGTCACCGACCCCAAGGGCGGAATCTTCGTCTGGCTGACATTCCCCGCCGGCACAGACACCGCCCGGTATATCGCTCCCGCCGCCGAGCGCGGCATCCAGTTCAACGAAGGCGCAGCCTGGTCAGTTGACCCCCAATGGGGAGCGCGCCGCATGCGGCTGTGCTTCGGCAGCCTGTCGGCGGAGGACATCAGCGAGGGCGTTGCAGCCCTCGCCGAGGTGATTGCCGCGAACTAGCTGCGGCCGTGCTGTGGCGGCCGCTAGCCGCGGCCGTGGCGCAGGAGCTTGCCGGGGGTCGCTCCCGTGCACTCGCCGTCCTGGAAGGTCTCGACGCCATTCACGAGGATGTGGCGGTAGCCGTGGGCACGCTGGACCCGGCGCCATTCGCCGCCGGGCAGGTCGTAGACCGCCTCGCCGATCCACTCGGGATCGATGGCCAGCTCGTCCATGTCATAGACGAGCACATCAGCCGGGGCGCCTTCCTTGAGTACGCCGCGGTCTTTGAAGCCCGCGGCATGGGCGGCAAGCGCCGACATCCGGTAGTGCGCTTCCTCGACAGTCACCCGCTGCTCATCGCGCACGATCCAGGCCAAGAAGTCGGTCGTCCACGCACCGCCGGTGAAGAACTTGGTGTGTGCTCCACCGTCGGATACGCCCGGAATCGTGTAGGGCGAATCGGTGTACACCGCCGACATGTGGTCCACGTTGAAGTCGGGACCCTCACCCAGGAACTCGGTCTTCAGGTCGGTCTTGAGCGACAGGTCCAGCATCACGTCGATGTAGTGCTTGCCTTCCATCTCCGCGATCTCGCCGAGTGACTTGCCCACGTACTTCTGCATGTCTTCCCGGCGAGCCACGCCCTGGACGACCAGCTTGCGAGGCGGCCCGCCGACAGCGCCCTGTGTGTTCGCGAACAGCGTTGCCGCTTCGTCGGTCTCGGCGCGCAGGCGCTCCCGGATGGCCGGGTCAGACATCTTTCGTATCTTCTCCTCAACCGTGCCCGTGGTGGCCTCGCGCCACGCCGGGCTCGAGTCGTACAGGTTCCACTCGTCGAGTGAGAAGGCGAATCCGGTGCGGATCGAAGCACCCTGGCCGAAGATGCGCAGCCCGTCGTTGTGGGCCTGTTCGAGCCACTCGAGCCGTTCCTCGTGCACCCGGGGGTTGCGCTGGCTGACCGGCACCACGTTGTCGATGATCGGTCGCCCGCTCACCTCGGCCAGTCGCCGCTTGAAGCTGAGGTCCTCGGGGTTGTTGACGTCGGCGCTGGTGGCCTGCGTTAGCTGGATGAAGCCCTCATCACGCTCGCGCAGCACCTCGGCCAGAACGAAAATGTCGTCGTCGATCATGGTGTCGGTGACCATGGGCGTGCCGTCGAAGTCGGATTGGGTCGAGTTGGGGCCGAGGCGCTGGATGGAGAAACCGCACAGCCCTGCATCCATGCCTTCGTGCAGCAGTCGCTGCATCTCCTTGCGCTCGGCGTTGTTGGCCGGACGGGTCTTCGCCGCTTCGAGACCCATCACGTAGATCATCAGCGACGCCGTCGGCATGTACTGCAGAACATTCACGCCCTTGGGTGCCGCATCCAGCGAGTCGAGGTACTCGGGGATGGTCTCCCAGTCCCACTTGGGCAGCATGCCCTCTTCCATTGCGGCCAGCGGGATCGCTTCGGTGCGCACCATCGTGAGCATCGAGCGTTCCCGGAAGTCGGGCTTGCAGGGGGCGAAACCGAAACCGCAGTTGCCGAGCACGACTGACGTCACCCCGTGCCAGCTCGAAATCGAGCAGTACGGATCCCAGCGGATCTGCGCGTCGTAGTGGGTGTGCAGGTCGATGCTGCCCGGAGCGACGATGCAGCCGCCCGCGTCGATGACTTCGCGGGCCGGCTTGTCGGGACGACCGCCGACCTGGGCGATTCGCCCGTCGGAGATCCACAGATCCCCCCGAAAGCTCGGCACCCGTGTCCCGTCGACGATCGTGCCGTCCTTGATGTGAATGTCGTATTCCTCCACGAGTCCCCCTCAACTGGAGTCCGGCACGCGCGAACCCGCAGCGCCCCGGTATCAATCTGACGGTTTCTCCGTCTGGGCCCCCGACCCACCGGCACCGCCGTGGCAGCGATGTTAGGCGCCTGAGGTCAGAAGATGCTGAAACCGCCGTCGATCTTGATGACGTCGCCGGTGTGCCAACGGGCGGCGTCGCTCATCAGGTACACCGCGATGGCGCCGAAATCGTCGGGTACACCCCAGCGGCGCATCGGGATGCGGGGCATCACGTTGTCCACGAACTTGTCCCAGGTGAACAGCCGCTCGGTCATGGCGGTGTCGATCCAGCCCGGGATGACAGCGTTGGCGTTGATCTTGTAGCGAGCCATCTCCACCGAGAGCCCCATCATCATCGCCAGCATCGCCCCCTTGGTGGCCGCATACGCCTGGCCTCGTGCTGCGCCCTGGATGGCAGTGCCGCTGGAGGTCAGCACCAGCGACCCGCCCTCGCCCTGGGCAATCATCTGGCGGGTTGCGGCCCGGAGCGTGAAGAACACGCCGTGCAGGTTGACGTCGATAACGCTGTACCAGTCCTCGTTGGAGTGCTCGTGGAAACCCTTCTGGTTCTGGGTGCCGATGCCGGCATTCGGGAAACAGGCGTCGACGCGCCCGTAACGCTCGACGACCGCTGCCATGGCCTCTTCGACCTGTTCCTCGTCGGAGACGTCGCATTGCAGCGCGCTGGCGGCGGGGTTGATCTCCTGCAACTCCGCCTCAGCAGCGGCGTTCTTGTCCGGATTTGTGCCCCAGATGCTGACGTCGGCGCCCGCAGCAGCGATGCCTCGGGCGTACCCGAGGCCGATGCCGCCGTTGCCGCCTGTGATGACTGCGACTTTGCCGCTCAGGTCAAAGCCGTCGTACTGATAGGCCACGGCGGGCTCAGCCGCCCTTGATCTGGCGCATGAACATGCCGTTGTCGAAGTAGTCGCGCCAGAACGTGATGAGCCCGTCGTTGACCTCGAAGATTCCCATGACGGGCAACTCGATCTGCCGGCCCGAACCGGTGTGGAAGCGGTCGACCCGTTCGTTCATGACGGTGTTGCCGGTGGCGGTTTGGCGGAGCACTTCGAATTCGACAGGGCCGTCGCCCCTCGTCAGGCCCCCCAGAAACTCCTTCATGGCGTCGGGGCCGTTCATGTCGCCGACCGGCACGTTGTCGTAGTAGACGTCGTCGGAGACATGGGCGACCGCTCCGTCGAGGTCTTTCGCTTCGATGCAGGCGATGAACTTGTCGACGACCTCGGTGGGCGAGTCGGTGGCGGAATCTGACATGGCTGGCTTGTCCTCTCTTGTCCTGATGCGGACTGGCGTTGCGGGCCTGTGCGTTGGCTTCACCGCGTTCCTTGTCCTAGCACGCGGCACGATCCAGTGCCGTTGCGGCGGGTCCCCGAGACAGGCAACAGCCGCCACAAGTGCTGCGAGTAAGGTCGCCGGGCTATGGAAGCTGAGCAGCGATCCGAAGCGGCCGTTGCGCCCCGCACAGCACAGCGAAGGCCTCTCGAAGGGGTCCGGGTCTTCGAGATCAGCATCGCCGTGGCGGCGCCATGCTGTGGCAAGGCGATGGCACATCACGGGGCCGAGGTCTTCAAGGTGGAGGCCCACAGCTATCCCGACGTGGCGCGAGCGTTCGGCTCGGCATGGGCCCGTGATCCCGAGCTCGCAGATGTCTTCTGCGACACCAGTCCCTACGTGCCCGAGATGTCGGCCGGCAAGCGATCGGTGGGCCTCGAGCTGAAGCTGCCCGAGGCGCTCGAAGCGGCGAAGCGCCTGCTGGCCACCTGTGACGTCTTCCTGACGAACTTCGCCGCGCCGGGCATGGCCGAGCTCGGGCTCGACTACGCCTCGGTGGCTGAAGTGTCGCCGAGCATCATCTATGCGGGCATGACCGGATTCGGCGTGGACCCCGACACGCCGTACTACCCGTTCCGAGCCTTCGGACCGAACCAAGCCCCGCTGGTGGGGTGGGATGCGCTGACGGGCTTCCCCCACGAGGAACCAGCCGGCATTCCCTCGATCGCACCGCCGGACTACATGGGCGGTCTGCACGCGATGCTCTCGATTGTCAGCGCCCTGCATGAACGGGACCGCACCGGGGAGGGTCGATTCATCGACATCAGCCAGCTCGAGACCACAGTGGCATTCTTGGGGCCGTATTTGGTGGGCCAGGACATGGGCGTGCCGGAACCGCTCCGCAATGGCAACCGGGTGTCGTGGGCAGCACCCGCTGGCATCTACCCCTGCGCCGGCGACGACCGCTGGGTAGCCATCGAAGTGCAGAGCGACGAGGCGTGGCGCTCGCTTGCGGCGCTCGCCGAATGGTCGGCCATCGACGCGCACGACGGCAGCGGGAGCCAGGCGCTGTCGACCTACCCGCACGACACGCTCGCCGACCGCATCGCCAACCATGACGCCATCGACGCTGAGCTGTCGTCGTGGACCAACCGCCGCAGCGCGCAGCAGGCCGCCGCTGAGCTACAGGCCTTGGGTGTCGCCGCCTACGAGGTGCTCGATCATCGCGGCGTGATGGTCGACCCGCAGGTGCACGACCGCCGCCCGTACTCGGTGGTGCCGAGCCCCAGGCTGGGACGGGATCTGTTCGTGCGCAATCCGGTGCGAATGAGCCGGACGCCGCCCTATGTCACCCGTGCGGGTCCGAATATGGGCGGCGACACGATCGACGTGCTCGCCGAGCTCGGTTATTCCGACAGCGAAGCGCAGCAGTTGGTCGACGACGGGTTGGCGTTCACCGACGCCCGGCCCGAGGTCACCTTGGAGCGTCCATTCGACCGATGGTACGAATCGCTCGGGATCGCCGACATCTACGACGCCGACGGCAATGTCACCGGCGGTGCGGCGTGAACGCCGCGCCGCGAGGGCAGGGTCCATGGGCTGGCGTGCGGGTGCTCGACCTGACCGGTCTGTCGGGCGCGTACGGCACCCGCGTGTGGGCGGCGCTCGGCGCCGATGTGATCTGCGTGGAGTCGCCTGATGGCAATCCCATCCGTCGAATGCCGCCGCTGGCGCCGGGCCATGAGGGTCCCGAAGCCAGCCTGTGGTGGGCGTACTTCGGCGCCTCGAAGCGAAGTGTCGTGCTGGATCCGGCCGACGCCGACGATGCCGAGGCGCTGGTCGCACTGATCGGTTCGGCCGATGTGGTGCTCGACGACGCGCTGCCTGGGACCCAGGAAAGCTACCCGTGGCTCGCCAACAGCGGCCAGGGGGGATTGGGTGTCGGGGGCATCGTCGAGAGATTCCCGCACTTGACGTGGGTGTCGATCACGCCGTTCGGCATGACCGGGCCGCGCCGTGGCTGGCTTTCGTCGAACCTCATCGGCTGGGCATCGTGCGGGCTGGCGTCCACCGTGGGATTTCCCCACGGACCGCCGCTGGCACCTGCGGGCGAGATCGGTGTGCTGATGCACGGGGCGTCGCTGCACGCGGTCATCGGCTCGATGATGTCGGTGCGTGCGCGCAACCAGGCCGCGGCAGCCGGCGAGCCGGGGCTGGGCCAGACCATCGATCTGTCGCTGCAGGAAGTCGGCCTGTGGCTGTCGCCTGAGACCGGCGTGCCGCTCTACCTCGACGACCAGGTGCCGCGGCCGCGGGCCGGCAATCGTCGACCAGTCACGAGCCCGATGGGCTTGTATCCAGCGTCCGATGGTCATGTGGCGATCATCGCCATCCAACCGGCCCACTGGAACGCGATGGCACAGTGGGTGCACGAGCTAACCGGCAACGAGGGCATTCTGGACGAGATCTTCGTCGACATCGTGGTGCGCCGCGAGGCCCTTGAGGCGGTGGATGCTTGGGTCGAGGAACTGACAACTCAGTTCACGAAGCAGGAGCTGTTCGTGGAAGGCCAGCGTCGACGCATTCCGATCACCCCGGTCAACACTGTCGGCGACCTGCGCCACGACCCGCACCTCGAAGCAGTGAGTTGGTGGCG
>JAPOPC010000057.1 GCA_026713105.1 Acidimicrobiaceae bacterium | reverse complement strand
GCTCGCCGAGCAGAACCGGCTGCCCGGTTTCCTGCACCTGTACGTGGGGGAGGAAGCCGTCGCCGCGGGGGTGTGCGCCAACCTCGACGACGACGACCAGATCAGCTCGACCCACCGGGGACACGGGCACCTCGTGGCCAAGGGCGGCGACTACGGGGGGATGATGGCCGAGCTGATGGGCAAGGCCACCGGCTACTGCGGGGGCAAGGGCGGCTCCATGCACATCTGCGACCTCGACTTGGGAATGCTCGGCGCCAACGGCATCGTGGGCGGCGGCGTGCCGATCGCCGTGGGTGCGGGGTTCGCGAACAAGTACCGGGGTAACGACCGGGTCTCGGTGGTGTTCTTCGGCGACGGTGCCTCGAACATCGGCGCATTTCACGAAGCGGCCAACATGGCAGCCGCTCTGTCGCTGCCGGTGCTGTTCGTCTGCGAGAACAACGAGTACGGCGAGTTCACGCCGCGTGATCGCACGATGGCCATCACCGACGTGGTCGACCGTGCCGCCGGCTACGGCATGCCCGGCGCCATCGTCGACGGCATGGATGCGGTGGCGGTGTGGGAAGCGGCCAACGAGGCCGTGGGTCGGGCCCGCCGGGGCGAAGGCCCCTCGTTCATCGAGGCCAAGACCTACCGCTTCTACAACCACCACGGCGTGCAGACGCTCGGTATGAAGTACCGCAGCGACGACGAGCTCGCGCAGTGGAAACAGCGAGACCCGATCGAGCTATTCGAGGATCGGCTCGCCGCAGCCGGCGTGCTCGACGCCGGCGGTGCCCAGGCAGTACACGCCGCAGCCGAGGCCGACATCGAGGCGGCCATCGCGTTCGCCGAAGAGAGCCCGCTGCCCGATCCCGACAGCCTGCTCGTCGACGTCTACACCGAGCCCGCGCACTCAGGAGTTTCGTCATGACTCAGGCAACCGACCCCAACGGGCGCAACATCGCCTACGGCGCCGCCTTCGCCGAGGGGCTCGCGCAGATGATGGACGACGACCCGGACGTCTTCGTGGCCGGCGAGGATGTCGGCCGGGCCGGGGGAGTGTTCGGCTCGTTCCGAGGGCTCAACGACCGCTTCGGCGACTTGCGGGTCGTCGACACGCCCATCAGCGAGCAAGCCATCGTGGGTCTCGGCACCGGGGCTGCGGTAAGCGGTCTGCGCCCAGTGGTCGACCTGATGTTCATGGACTTCATCCTCGTGGCCATGGACCAGATCGTGAACCAGGCGGCGAAGCTGAAGTACATGTTCGGCGGCAAGGCCACGCTGCCCATGACGATCACCACCAGTGCCGGTGCCGGGCTGTCCGCGGCGGCCCAGCACAGCCAGAGCCTCGAGGCGATGCTGTGCCACATTCCCGGGCTGAAGGTGGTGATGCCGTCGAACCCGTATGACGCCAAGGGCCTGCTCATCTCGTGCATCCGCGACGACAACCCCACCGTGTTCATCAAGCACAAGCGGCTGCTGGGCCTCAAAGGCGGCGTGCCCGAAGATATGTACGAGGTGCCGTTGGGATCGGCGAACACCGTGCGATCCGGCGACGACATCACCGTGGTCACCTACGGCCGGATGGTGCACGAGGCGACCTCGGCTGCGACCGCGTTAGCCGCCGAAGGCGTCGAGTGCGACGTGATCGACCTGCGCACCCTGCAGCCGCTCGACATCGACACGGTGATCGCCTCGGCCCGCCGGACGAGCCGCGTCGCGGTGGTGCACGAAGCGGTCCGGTTCGGCGGCCTCGGCGGCGAGATTGCATCGCAGATCGCTGAGGAAGCCTTCGACTACCTCGATGCACCGATCGAACGTGTCGGCGCACCGTTCAGCCCGGTGCCGTTCAGCCCGGTACTCGAGAAGGAATGGGTGCCCAACGCCGACATGATCGGCGAGCGAATCCGAGCCCTCGCCGCCGCGTGAGGCGGGCACCCGTCGGCCGGGTAGTCACGCTGGCTGAGTGGCTGCCAACTCGATGACGCCGATGGAACGACCGCCCGGCAACGCAGTGGGCATCGTTGCCAACCCGCTCGCCGGCAAAGACCTCAGACGCCTGACCTCGGGCGCCACACCGGTCTCGGACGCAGTCAAGATCGGCACGATCCGCCGCGCTGTCGTGGGCGCAGTGGAGGGCGGGGCAAGCCGTGTGCTGATCAGCGGCGACCGGGCACGGCTGGGGGAGCGAGCCCTGGCAGGGCTGAGGCTGCCGCCGACTGGGGAGGGCTCCGGTAGCGCTGTGCCGCACACCGAGGTGCTGGCGGCGCATGGCTGGCATACCGGCCGTGACTCGCAACTGGCCGCCGCACAGTTCCGCGATCAGGGCGTGGGGGCGGTGATTGCGCTCGGCGGCGACGGCACCCAGCGCGATGTCGCCAAGGGCTGGCGAGACGTGCCGCTGGTGCCGCTGGCGGTCGGCACCAACAACGTGTTCCCGCTCCAACTTGAGGCCACGGTCGCCGGCTTCGCCGCGGGAGCAGTGGCGAGCGGCTGGGCCGGCGTAGCCGAAGTCACATCGCAGGCGAAGATCATCGACGTCACGCTGGAGGCTGAGCCCGAGGGCGAAGCTGTGGCCCGAACGGCCCGTGAGCCCAATCGCACGAGAATTGGGGAACAAGAGCGGGAAGCAACTGGTGCGGCAGCGAGAAGCCTCGTTAGTTCGCGCATGCCCGTGGAGGGGAGCTCGCACGCCGATGTTGCGCTCGTGGACGTATGCCTGGTGCGGGGATCGTTCGTGGGCGCACGCGCGGTGTGGGAGTCGGCATCGGTGAGCGAGATCGTCGCTGCGATCGCCGAGCCGGACTCGGTGGGGCTGTCCGCCATCGCTGCGGCCGTGGTCCCAGTTCGACGACACGAGACCGGCGCGGCCCATGTGCGCCTGGGATGTACGCCGGGCTCGGGATCAGCACCGGGCGGCAGGCGAATCCGGGCAGCCGTGATGCCCGGCAGCTATTCCGACATCGACATTGCCCTGTGCGAGCGGCTGGCGTTCGGCCAGCCCGTCACGCTGCGCGGCCCCGGCGTGCTGGCCCTGGACGGGGAGCGAGAGATCGTGCTGGGCGCCGGCGAACGGGCGACGATCACCGTCAACCCCGACGGGCCGCATGTGATCGACGTGGGCGCAGCGGTTGCGGCGGCGCAGCGACGGCGCTACCCCTTCAGCCCTGCGCCCGCGGGACGAGGGGACTTCGATGGCCGTTGAGTTTGCGATGCCGAAGCTCGGCCTGACGATGGAGTCGGGCACGATCCTGCGTTGGCTCGTGCCCGACCGCGCCGAGGTCATCTCGGGGCAGTCGGTGCTGCTGGTGGAAACCGACAAGGTCGAGACCGAGATCGAGTCTTCGGGCAGCGGCGTGCTGGCCCAGACCGGCGACGTAGGCGAGGAGTACCTCTGCGGCGTGAGGATCGGCTGGTTGCTGGAGGCCGGCGAGGAACCGCCGGCTAGTGACACTGCGCCGGCTGGCCCGCCGGCCGCTGCTCCAGTGCAGGCCGGCGGAGCTCCAGCGCCCCCAGGCTCCGCCCAACCTGCTGCCACCCCGGCTGGGCAAGGCTCCCCCCGACCTGCTGCCGCGCCGGTGCGCGCTCCGGGCGAGCGCATCCTGGCGTCGCCGGCGGCCAAGCGGCTGGCCCGTGAGCTCGAGGTCGAGTTGGCAGCAGTCGCAGGGTCAGGACCCAAGGGCCGCATCACCGAGCGAGATATTCGAGCGGCGAACGCGGCACCGCAAGCAGCCGATCCGGCAACCGTCGGGGGATCCACGGCGCCCGGGCCAGGAGTATCGGCACCGTCGCCGGCAGCGGGGTCGCCGACGCTTGGGCCGGATGGGTCGGTGCAGCCGCCGGCGACGCTCGCTGCGCGGCAGCTTGCCGACCTGCTCGGCGCCGACCTGCGTGGTGTGCAAGCCAGCGCAGCCGATGGACGCATCTCACGAGCCGATGTAGCCGCCTATGTCAGAACGCTCCTGTCCGGACTGAGTGCCGGTGCTCCCACCCCTTCGGGGCGGACCGCGGAGTTTGCGGGCGAAACGTCCCGAAAATCCGCGGCGTCCGATCCGGCACCGCCTTTGACGCAGACGCCGTCAGAGCAGATCCCGCTGCGCGGCATGCGGGGCGTGATCGCGGAGCGCATGAGCGCGTCCCTGCGCTCGATGGCCCAGCTCACGCTCACGATGGATGTCGAAATGAGTGCCGTCGTGGCGGAACGGAAAGCGCTCGCCACAGCTGCCCGCAGTGGCGACGCCGATGGGCGTGACGATGCCAAAGACGGTGGTGGCGCCGCCAACCGTGGTGTTACCGGCGAACCTGAAACCGGCGCAGCATCAACAAGTGCAGTGGTGCCCGGCTACACCGATTTCGTGGTTGCTGCTGTCGCGGCAGCGTTGGGGGAGCACCCGCGGGTGAATTCTCAAGTCACCGACGATGCGGTTGCGCTCCTGCCACACATACATATCGGGCTCGCCGTTGCGCTCGACGACGGCCTGCTCGTGCCGGTCGTCCGGGATGCCGACCGCCTCAGCCTCGACGAGATTGCGGCGGAGACCACGCGACTCGCCACCGGGGCCCGCGACGGCACGCTGGGCTACGACGACTACCAGGGCGCCACATTCACGGTGACCGCCTTGGGCATGTTCGGCGTGGACGCTTTCACGCCGATCATCAATGCGCCGAACACGGCGATCTTGGGCGTCGGCCGCATCCGTGAAGACACCGTCTGGGCAGATGGCAACCCGGCAGCCCGCCCGACGCTCACGCTCTCGCTGACCTGGGACCACCGGGCCTTCGACGGCGCTCCCGCAGCCCGTTTCGCCGGAGCAGTCCGCGACTGGCTCGAATCCCGCTAGCCCGTGCCGCTCAGACGTCTGCGTAGCTGCGCTTGGCGACCTCTTCGAGCATGACCTCGGTGGCGCCGCCGCCGATCGGCAGGATGCGGGCATCGCGGCACATCCGCTCGATCGTCGACTCGCGCATGTAGCCCATGCCGCCGTGGAACTGCATGCAGTCGTACATGACGCGGTTGACGACCTCGGCCCCGAATGCCTTCACACCCGACATCTCCTTGGTGGCGTCGATGCCCTGCTCAGCCAGCCATGCAGCGTGGTACATCGAGGCCCGCGCCGCGTCTACCTGCGCCTGGTTCATCGCCATGCGTTGACGGATCGCGCCCAGGTCGTACAACGAGCTGCCGAACGCCTTGCGCTGCTGGGTGTAGGCGTTGGTCAGGTCGATCGCGACCTGAGCTGCACCGATGCCCATGCCCACTATCACCATCCGCTCGTTCTGGAAGTTCTGCATGGCGGCGTAGAAGCCACGGTGCACCTCGCCGAGCAGATGATCGCCGGGAAGCCACACGTCGTTCAGCACCAGCTCGGCAGTATCCGAGCAGCGCCAGCCGTGCTTGTCGAGCTTGCGGGCCACTTCGAAGCCCTCGGCCGCGGTCGGCACCAGGAACATGGAGATCCCGTAGCGGTCGTCGGGATTGGTGCGCGCTGCCAGTGCGATCACATCGCCGTACACAGCACCGGTGATGAAGGTCTTGGTGCCGTTGAGACGCCAGCCGTCGCCGTCGGGCACCGCGGTGGTGCGCAGCCCCGCCACGTCGGAACCTGCGTCGGGCTCGGTCACCCCGATGCACATCATGGTGTCGCCCGACTGGATCGACGGCAGCCAGTGCTCGAGCTGGGTTTCGGAGCCTGCATTGAGCAAGTGCGGCAGTGCCATGTCGGTGTGCACCAAGATGTTCGCCTCGAAGCCAGCGAACGTCGAGGTGCCGAGCGCCTCGGCAAAGGTCGCCGAAGCGAGCGGGCCGAGCCCGAGACCGCCCCACCGCTCGGGGACGCGCAGCGAGAACATCCCCAGCTCGCCCATGCGCTTGTAGATCTCACGCGGGACCTGCCCGGTTTCCTCCCACGCATCGCCGACTGGCGTGACCTCATTGGCCACGAACGCGACCGTCTGTTCGTAGATCGCCTCCAGCTCATCGCTCATGTAGATGTTGCGATTGACGGTCATGCTCACTCACTGCCTCCGAGATGTGCCGTCCGCAGTGCGTCCACCTGCGGCGATCTCACGATACGAGCATCACCGCCGAGCGCGCCCGGCGGTGCCTGTCGACGCGTGATCTAGCCAGCAGGTGCGGGAGCGGAGCCCTGCTGCACCAGCTCGTCCAGCGGGTCGCCGCGCCGGAAGCGCTCGAGCAGCACATCGGCGTCGAAGAGCACCCCGATCGGGTTCTCAGCGAAGACTGGCCCGTTCATGAACTCGATGCACTCTTCCATCGTGGCGAAATTCTCGACCTGGAACTCCACACCGTTGCCGTCGGGATCGGCGTAGTACATCGAGGTGGTCGGCCCGTGGTTGATTGTGCGCACCGGCATGATGCCGGCGGTGCGCAACCGCTCGTAGTGGTCCATCAGGTCACTGAAGCTGCCCATCGAGTACGCAATGTGCTCGAGCGTGCCCTTGCGCGACTCGTAGCGACCCGGCTGGCCCCGGTTGACGAATGCCATCCGGTGATGTTCGTCGTCGTAGGAGATGAAGCAGATGAACTCGTTCTCATGGACGACCTGTGCCGCCAGCACGGTGCACCACCAGTCGCGCACCGCCGGAATGTCGTCGGTGCGAAACACGCAGTGAGCCATCTTGGTCGGCAGGCGAACGTGCGGAATGGTGGCTTGCGACGCCATGACAACTCCTCTCGGCCAACCCCTGCGGGCCCATCTCTCAGGCTCAGTCGCCATTGACGAGGGCGGCCGCTGAGCGTCAACAGTATCGGGCGTGCCGCGACGTGCTCCGGGTTGGCCTTCGACCCGAAAGTTCAGCTGAGGTCGATGCCCTCGAGCCGGCCGGTGGAGCGCCATTCGTCCAGCAGGCGGAAGAACTTGATCGGTCCGGCGCCATACATCGCCGAGAAGAAACCGTTGGGGTTCCCGAGCTTGCCCTCGTTGTTGTAGTAGCCGGGCGTGCACGCCTCGAAGAACTTCACGCCGAGGCGGGCCTTGTCGGCCATCTCGTCCTGCCACCACTGCTCGGCCTCGATCGTGGGCTCGATTCGCACGCAGCCACGGTTAGCCGCTTCGTTGAGCATGTAGACGACATGTGATGCCTGCTCGCCAAGCGCGTGCGGCACGTTGACCGTCACTGCGCTCTGGGTGAAGCCCAGGAAGAAGCAGTTCGGGAAGCCGTGACTGGTCAGGCCGTGGAAGGTCTTGACACCGTCTGACCACTTCTGTGACAGCGTCTGACCGCCTCGGCCGATGATGTCGTAACCGGCACGGCGGGTGTAGGTGGTGCCTACCTCGAAGCCGGTGGCAAAGACGATGCAGTCGAGGGCGTACTCCTTACCGCCGACCACGACACCGTTGGGCGTGATGCGCTCCACGCCGAGGCCGTCGGTGTCGACGAGATGCACGTTGGGACGGTTGAACGTGGGCAGATACTCGTCGTGAAAGCAGGGCCGCTTGCAGAACTGCCGGTACCACGGCTGGAGCGCTTCGGCCGTCGTGGATTCCTCCACCACGTCTGCAGCCCGCGAGCGCACGGTGTTCATCTTCTGATAATCGGCCAGCTCCATCAGGCGGCCCTTCTCCGCTCCGGTAAGACGGCGCCCGAGCCGCCGAGCCGCCGTCTTGGCCGCGATGCCGGTGAGGTTGCGGAAGATGTCCGTCCAGCCGTCGGAGACCAAATCGACGTCCTGATCGCCGCCGCTGACCAGAATGTTGAAGTTCTTCATGCGGCGGCGCTGCCAGCCGGGCTCCAGCGAAGCAGCCCACTGGGGGTCGGTCTCGCAGTTGTTGCGGACATCGATCGATGACGGCGTCCGCTGGAACACGAACAGTTCCTTGGCCCACTCGCCGAGGTGGGGGATGCACTGCACCGCCGTGGCGCCGGTGCCAATGATGCCGACCCGCTTGTCGGTCAGCTTGGTGAGTTCGCCTTCGGAGTTGCCTCCGGTGTAGTCGTAGTCCCACCGGCTGGTGTGAAAGGTGTGCCCCTCATAGGAGTCGATGCCGGAGATTCCAGGCAGCTTGGGCCGGTTGAGGGGGCCGTTGGCCATCGCCACGTAGCGGGCGCGCATGCGGTCGCCCCGATCGGTGGAGATGATCCACTGGGCCTGATCGTCGTCCCAGCGCATCTCGGCTACCGAGGTCTGCAGGCACGCGTTGTCGTACAGCCCAAAGTGACGGGCGATGGCCTTGGAGTGCTCGAAGATCTCGGGAGCGAACGAGTACTTGTGCTTGGGCATGTAGGCCAGCTCTTCGAGCAGCGGCAGGTAGCAGTACGACTCGACGTCGCACATTGCCCCGGGGTAGCGATTCCAGTACCACGTGCCTCCGAAGTCACCTGCCTTCTCGATGACCCGAATGCTCTCGTAGCCGGCCTTGCGAAGCTCGGCACCCATCAGCAGCCCCCCGAATCCGCCGCCGATGACGGCGACGTCCACTTCGTCAAAGAGCGGCTCCCGCTCGACGCGCTCGGTGTAGGGGTCATCGACGTAGTTGGAGAAATCGCCGACGACTTCGACGTATTGCTCGTTGGCATCGTCACGCAGCCGCTTGTCGCGTTCGACTCGATACCGGTCGCGCAGTGCGTCGGGATCGAAGTCCATACCGGGCAGGAAGACCTGTTCCAGCGACAGCGGCTCGCTCGCTGGGGCGTCAGCTGCGGAGGGGGTCGGGCTCGTGGTGCTGAGGCTCATGCGGTTCGTTTCCTGTTTCGTGCGCCGGGGGAGTCGGCAGCAATATCTAATCAATCTTAGAAAGGCTCAGGCCCCACGGTGTGCACAGCGACACGCACTTGGCCCGCTCGGCCGGACCCGCGAACCGCGGTCGGGCGGCGGACATGCCGTCAGGCGCTGCATGCATGACAGACTCGGCGCTCGTGCAGAGGGTCATCGCGTTGGACATGGAGGGCGTGCTGACGCCCGAGATCTGGATAGCGGTGGCTCAGCGCACAGGGATCGACGAACTGCGACGCACGACCCGTGACGAGCCGGACTACGACGCGCTGATGCGGTACCGGATCGACGTGCTGAACACCCACGACGTGTCGCTCGATCAGATCCGCGAGGTCATCGCAGAGCTGCCCCTGTTGGAGGGAGCGCGAGAATTCCTCGACGAGCTCCGGCACCGTTGGGTCGTGGTGCTGCTCTCGGACACCTTCGAGCAATTCGACGATCACTTCTTGGAGCTGATGGGTTACCCGCACCTGCTGTGCCACCGGCTCGACGTGGTCGACGGGCGTTTGGCGGGCTGGCGACGCCGGGTGGACGACGCCAAGCGCCGCGCCGTCGAGGCATACCGCGCGCTGAACTACCACGTGACCGCCGTCGGTGACTCCTACAACGACCTCACCATGCTGCGGGCAGCCGATGTCGCGAGCCTGTTCCGATGCCCCGAAGCAGTGGCCGAGGCGAACCCGGACCTGCCTGCGGCATTCACCTACGACGAGTTGATGCGTTGGATCGAGAACGTGCAGGTGCCTGCAGCAGAAAGCGGCTGCGGCACTTGACGCCCCCGACGCTGATCCGCCGGAGCAACCCCGCAAGGCAAATGGGCGGCTCGGATACGCTGCGATCCACATGTTCTGACAACTACTAGGGACGGAGCAAAGCAATGGCGATTGAAGTCGGCGACCAGATTCCCGATGTGACGCTGCGAGTACTGGACGATGGCGGCATGCCAGCGCCGGTGCAATCCAGCGAGATGCTGGGCAGCGGCAAGGTGGTGCTCTTCGCAGTGCCGGGCGCATTCACGCCTGGCTGCAGCAACGTCCACCTGCCGGGTTACGTCGAGGGCGCTTCCGAGCTTGCCGGCAAGGGCGTCGACAAGATCGTCTGCGTTTCGGTGAACGACGCTTGGACGATGGGTGCCTGGGCGCAGGCCCAAGGTGCCGAGGGCATCGAGATGGCTGCTGACGGCAACGGCGAATTTGCCGAGGCCATGGGCCTGGTCATGGATGGCTCCGGCTTCGGCCTGGGTTCTCGCTCGCGCCGGTACGCAGCGGTCATCGAGGACGGCACGGTCACGGCGCTCGAGGTGGAGCCCGGAGGCGGCATCGAGGTATCGAGTTGCTCTTCGATCTTGGGGAAGCTCTGATCCGCAGCAGACCACTGCGGGAGTGCGGCGCCTGGGAACGGGTGCCGCAACACGCATGACAACCGACACGGCGAGCGCTGACGATGCGGTTACATCGGCAGTGCCCTTCGGCTTCGATGTCGGCGGCACGAAGATCTTCGGCGTGGCGACCGATGGCAGTGGCGAGCTGCAGCGGACCCTGCGCGAGCCGACGCCTCACGGCGCAGAACCGTTGCTGAGGACGCTTGCGGCCATGGTGGCCCGGCTCGGGGCCGGATCCGGCCCGGTGTCGGTCGGCGTCGGGATGGCCGGCCTGATCACGATCGACGGTCGCGTGACGGTCTCGCCGAATCTCGTCGGTGTCGACGGCGCCGACATCGGCTCGCGGCTCAGCGAGATGCTGGGCCTGGATGTGTTTCTTGACAATGAGGTGAACTGCGCCGCCCGTTGGGAACTGGCCTCTGGTGCTGCGCGGGGTGTCCGTAATGGCGTCATGGTGTCGCTCGGCACCGGGATCGGCGGCGCATTCATGCTCGATGGCCGCGTGTTGCGAGGCTCGGGTGGGCTGGCCGGGGAGCCCGGCCACATGATCGTCGAGGCGGATGGTCGACACTGCGCGTGCGGGCGGCGGGGATGCTGGGAGATGTATGCATCCGGCGCCGCGCTGGCACGGATTGCCGCCGAGCGGTTGGGCACCGAGGTCAGCGGTCCGGCGGTCACTGCTGCGGCACGTCGCGGGGATGCTGCGGCACTCGACGTGCTGGAAGAGTTCAGCTACTGGCTGGCGCTGGGCATCTCGAATCTGTGCATCTTGACCGACCCCGAAATGGTCGTGATCGGCGGCGGCCTCAGCGAGGACTGGGATCTGCTGGCGCAATCCGCCGAAGCGCACGTGAACGCGCTGCTCATCGGACGGTCCGCTGACTCACGTCCAAGAATCGTGCCCTCCCAAGCAGGCGAGATCTCTGCGGCGCTCGGCGCCGCCATGGGCGGAGCGCAGGGCCACAGCGCCGCGATGGGCGGCGCACAGGGCCACAGTGCTGCCGCAGGCGACGGCCTTCCTCACGTGACGTGAGACTCCTGCGCACGGCCGTGCTGATGCTGTTGACAGCAGCGGCTGGTCTGTTGCCCACGGTGGCGGCCCTGCGCATGAACGCATCGGCTGACGATGCCGCGACCTACGCAGCATCGCTGCGTACTCCCGTTCTGGCGCCCCCGCCCGAGGCCGGTGCCGAGACCGTGCCGTCGGCGCTGCCGCTGCTGCGGGCCGAGCGCGCACCCGATGCACTGTGGCGAGCGGCGCAGGAGCATCACATCGGCACCGAGATGACCGCGTTCAGCTCGGACTGGCCCGAGCCGCACTGCCTCGCGATCTCGATTGCCGGCACCGAGGTGTTCTCGAGCAATCCCGATCCGGTGATCCCCGCATCAGTACAGAAGCTCATCACCGCCGCAGCAGCGCTGGCCGTCGTCGACCCCGATGAACGGCTCGTCACCCAGGTGCTGACCGATGCCGAGATCGTCGACGGCACCCTCGACGGCACCGTCTGGGTCGTCGGCGGCGGCGATCCGCTGATCATGACCCAGTCGTACGCAGATTCTCACCGCCGCCAGCCGCAACTCCGTACGCCGGTGGAAGACCTTGCCGACGAACTCCTCGGGCTCGGCATCGAGACGCTGCGGGGCAATCTCATCGCGGATGAGTCCCGTTACGACACGACACGGTTTCCCGAGACGTGGCCGCAGCGTTACATCACCCAGCTCAACAGCGGCCCGCTGTCTGCGCTGAATCTGAACGACGGCATCACGGGCTTCACGACGACGCTGTCTGCTGCGGAACACCCGGCACGCTGGTTTGTCTCCACCTTGGCCGACCTGCTGCGGGTTCGAGGCGTCTCGGTGGACGTCGAGATCGGCGTGTCGGCGGCGCCGAGCGGCATGAACGAGATTGCTCGGCTCACGTCGCCGCCGCTGGTGGAGATCATCCAGCAGATGCTGCGCGAGAGCGACAACACCACCGCCGAGCTGATGTTGCGCGAGATCGGCCTGCGAAGTGCAGGAGAGGGCACCACCCCAGCGGGCGCTGCTGCCGCAGAGCGGATCGTGTCAGACCTGCTGCCGGACCGGTCACGTCCCGCGGTGGTGGACGGTTCGGGATTGGATCGTCAGAACATGGTCACCTGCGGCTTCCTCGTCGCGCTTCTCGATCATTTCGGCACCGAGAGCGAATTCGCAGCGGGGCTGCCGGTTGCGGCGCGCACTGGGACGCTCTCGCACCGCTTCGCCGAACATCCTGCAGCCGGGCGGCTGCATGCGAAAACCGGTCTGCTGCGGGGTGTCAACGCCCTGGCCGGGTTCATCGAGACCGACAGCGGCACGGTGACGTTCGCCCAGATGCTCAATGGCGTGCCGCCCGAAGGTCGTGTCGGCTTGGACCTGCAGGAGTCATTGGTCGGCCAACTCCTGCGCTACCCGGTGGGCGACGTCACCGCCCTGCGAAGATTGGCCCGTGGCTCTGCCTGATGACGCACGCGAGCGTGCTGTGCCCAATGACGCACGCGAGCGGGCGATGTTCCCGCTCGGGTCGCCGCTGCTGCCAGGGGCCGTGCTGCCGCTGCACATCTTCGAGCCCCGGTACCGGGCGCTCGCGCGGCGGTGTACCGACACTTCCGAACCCTTCGGCGTCGTGATGATCGAACGCGGCAGCGAGGTCGGCGGCGGCGACGTGCGTGCCGATGTCGGATGCCTGGCCGCCATCGTCGAGCACCAGGAGCTGCCCGACGGGCGCTGGATGATGATCGCCGCCGGCGATCGGCGGATCCGGGTGGTCGAGTGGCTGGCGGACGATCCCTACCCCAGGGCACTGGCCGTCGACTGGCCCGACGAACCCGCCGAGGTGGCCGCAACCGAGCGGCAGGCCGCCGTCGCTCGCCTGCGCCGCCTACGGGCGCGTGCGTCAGAGATCGGTGCCATCGGGGTCACCGCGGCCGAATCGGCTGCCGTCGACGATCAGCTTGCGAGCCTGGCCATGACGCCTGGCGACGCTTCGGCCTGGTCGTTCCAGCTCGCGTCGCTCGTGCCTGCCGGCCCGTTCGACCGCCATCAGATGCTGTGCTCGCCCGATCCTGCCCGCCGGCTGGCGGTGATCGGGGAGGTCCTCGACGGCGTAGAAGAACTGCTGGGCGAACGGTAGCGTCGCCCCACGGGCGGGGGCGGCCCGCTCATGTCGAGTGGCGACTTGTGCGGGAGCCGGCTGCACCCTCGCAGCGTGTGCCCCAGCAGACGGGACCTGAGCGAACTGTGCCTCGACGAGACTCCGGCTTGCGAGCCGAGATTTCCGAACTCTTCGAGATGCTCCGGGCCTATGCCGTCCAAGAGACGGTGGGCCCGCTGCGCGGGCTCGGCCGGTACTTGCTGTTCGGGCTTGCCGGCGCTTTGGGGGTCAGCTTCGGCGTTGTGCTTGCGACCCTGGCACTGGTGCGCGTGCTGCAGGCAGAAGCCGGCATCTTCAATGCGAACTGGTCGTTCGTCCCGTACCTGGCAGGTGTCGCCTTTCTCGTACTGGCGATCCTGGCGCTGATTCGGGCGGTGCGGCCGGGGCGCAACAGTGCCGCGGCAGACCTCACCGCACCGAAGGCCGATGAGCACGCCACAGGCGATGACGATGACTGAGGGCAACGGGGGACTCATGACCGGTTCGGGCACAAATGGCCAGCGCATCACGCCGTCGGACATCTCCGGGCGCGTGCGAGAGATCATGGGCGGGGCGGGCGATACGGTCGAGCAGGTGTCCAGCGCCGCCGTCGCCGTGGCCGCAGCGCTCGGCACGGGCCTGGTGCTGGCTGCGTTCTTGTTCGGCCGCCGCCGAGGGCGCCGTCGCAGCACGCTCGTTGAAGTCGTACGGGTATAGGCCCACCAGCGTGAAGGTCAACGTGATGCCTCGGCGCATGGGCGCCCGTGCTGCGGACGCACTGTGGCGACGGGCGCGCAGCGGCAGCGGGGTGTGGCTGGCGGCGGCGATCGTCGCCAGCGGGCTGCGGCTGTTGCGTCGCATCGCCAAGCGCGAGCGAGAAGTGGTGTTTCAGAGCGAGCTTGCGGCTGGCGAGCAGCTCGTGATCCGTCTGGTGCAGCGCGGCGAAGGCGACGACCTGCCCCCAGCGGAGGGCACGTGAGCCAGGCGTCGGCTGCATCGCAGCCGGCCGAGCTGCAAGCCGGCGAGACCGTGCTGATGATCGACAGCCGCCAGCGCCGCTACCTCGTGACGCTGCGCGAAAGCGGCGAGTTCCATACCCACGCAGGAGTCGTGCAGCACGACGCGATCATCAACTCGCTCGAAGGCTCGAAGTTCCGCACCGGTTCGGGGGCACGGTTCGTGGCGGTCCGTCCCACGCTCGCCGATCACGTGCTGAAGATGCCGCGCGGGGCGCAGGTGATCTATCCCAAGGACCTCGGCGCGATCTTGATGCTGGCCGATGTCCGGGCGGGCATGGAAGTCTTCGAAACCGGCGTGGGCTCGGGCGCACTGTCGGCAACGCTGCTGCGCACGGGTGCGTCGGTCACCGGGTACGAGCTGCGGGAGGACTTTGCCAATCGGGCGCTGAGCAACGTCGAGGCCATCGCCGGACCTGGCGCACTCGAGCGCTACGACGTCCAGCTTCGCGATGCTTACGACGCCGTGGAGGGGCCACGGAATTCGGCCCAGCCGGGCTCCGCAGCCGGGTTGGGGTGCTTCTATGACCGGGCCGTGCTCGACATTCCCGAGCCGTGGCGCGTCGCGCTACACCTGCCGGGCCGGTTGCGACGCGGTGGGATTGTCGTGGCCTACAACCCGTCGGTGACCCAGGTGCAGCAGTTGCGCCGCACGCTCTCAGACGGACCTTGGGCCCTGATCGAGACCATCGAAGTGCTGCACCGCAGCTGGCACGTCGAAGGAGCGTCCGTGCGACCCGATCACCGCATGATCGCCCACACCGGCTTCTTGACGCACGCTCGATTGATCGAGGCGTGACGGGCCTCGCGGCAACTCCACACATCAGAACCCGAACCCGTGCGCGCAGTGCGTCGGCCGTGGCGCTGTGCGTGGCGCTGTGCGCGCTGATGCTGGCGTCGACATTGGCCGGCTGCGCGCCCGATCCCGACGATGCCGGACTTGCGGGTCAGCCCCCAGAGCCCGTCGCGACCATCAATAGTGTTGACGGACCGGTGTGGCTTGGTGCACCGCCGACGGCGGTCGCGATCGACAACGAAACGCTCGACGAGATCTCTCGAGCGGTAGTGCCGCTGCGAGCGAGAGGCTGCGGGCCCGTCTCGAACGGCACGGCGTTTGCCGTCGCCTCGGGATTGCTGATCGGAGCTGCCCACGTCATCGCGGGGGCTTCGGAGACCGAGATCGATTTCCCTGCAGGCGGGTCCGCAACGGCGGTGACGTATCCGACCGAGGTGGTGGGCTACTCAGAGTCACGTGATCTGGCACTGCTCCGCACGGCTGCCCCGGTGCCGCCGCTGGGCGTCGATCGCGGCCGGCTCGGAGCGATCACGGCCGTGCTCGGCTATCCCGCGGGGGCCTCGCTCGAGGTGTCGCCTGCCCGTATCGAGCACTACGTGTACGCAAGCGGTCTGTGGGGTGACGGCACCCGAAGACGTGTGTATGTACTGGCGGCCGATGTTCGTGCTGGACAGTCGGGTGGACCTCTTGTCGATCAACAGGGAAGCGTCGTCGGTGTCGCCTTCGCCGCGGTGCCGGGGCTTGCCGATATCGGCTTCGCGCTCAACCGCGACGAATTGATGGGCTTCCTCGTTTCGTCGGGAGTCGAGGCCCGGATCGACTACCTGGGCCGCACCGTGGTCAGGGCCAAGCCTGAGGAGCTGCGCGAGGTACCGAACGGAAGGTGTGCGCTGCGTTGAGGCTTACGCCTCAATCCGCGTTTGATGCTTCACCGAGGCTTACGCCTCAATAAAGATGCACTCCCCGGGGCACTCTTCGGCGGATTCGATCACGGCGTCGAGCTGGGAGTCGGCGAACTCTGCGAGACCTTCGACGCCACCCGGTTCGGCGAATACCTTGTCGCCTTCCTTCACGTAGGCAAGACCATCGTCGAGAAGCGTGAAGACATCTGGTGCGATCTCTTCACAGAGCCCGTCACCGGTGCACAGATCCTGATCGATCCAGACCTTCATGGTGTAGCGACCTTCCTGTGGAGCAGCTCGACAGGGGAACCGAGCCAACTATGAAATCTACCGAATCGGCGCGCGTACTGCACGGCACTGCAGTGCAACGCACCGGCGGCCGGGCTGCGAACGCGACCGCGCGTCGCGTCGCGACAACGGTGTCAGGGTAGTGTCAGCCGCGCATGGACCAGAGCGACGACGAGCCACAGCGCAGCAATGCGGGCGATGCGGGCGGGCTCCGCAGCCGCATGCGCGCGCTCGAAGAAGAGGTCACCCTGCTGCGGCGCAAACTGGCCGACACACCCGCCCGGGTCAGCACGCTCGAAGAGCGCCTGCTTGAGGCCAAGGGGCAGCTGTCCGCTGCGGTGTCGCAGAACGAGAAGCTGACCTACACGCTGCGTGAGGCGCGCGAGCACATCGCTGCGCTGCGAGAAGAAGTGGACAAGCTGACCCAGCCGCCGTCGGCCTACGGAACGTTCCTGTCCCGCAACGACGACGGCACCGCAGATGTGCATGCCAGCGGCCGCAAGATGCGCGTCGCCCTGCATCCCGATCTCGCCGACACCGAGCTCGTCGAGGGCAGCGAAGTGGTGCTCAACGAGTCCTACAACATCGTGCTGGCGCGCGGTCCCGAGACCTCGGGCGAGGTGGTCACCCTCAATGAGGTTCTCGAAGACGGATTCCGGGCGCTGGTCACCGGTCGCGCTGACGAGGAACGCATCGTGGAACTCGCCGGCGATCTACGGGATCAGCCGCTTCGATCGGGCGACAACCTGTTGCTCGACGTGCGCTCCAACATCGTGCTCGAGCGCCTGCCGCGACCCGAGGTCGACGATCTGCTGCTCGAAGAAGTTCCCGACGTCACCTACGAGGACATCGGCGGGCTGGACACCCAGATCGAGCTCATCACCGATGCGGTGGAGCTGCCCTACCTGCACCAGGACCTGTTCCGCACCTATGACCTGCCGGCGCCGAAGGGCATCTTGCTGTACGGCCCGCCCGGGTGCGGCAAGACGCTGATCGCCAAGGCGGTCGCCAACTCGCTGGCGGCCAAGGTCGGCGAGGTGTCGGGCCAGCAGGGCGCCCGCAGCTTCTTCATCAACATCAAGGGCCCCGAGCTGCTCAACAAGTATGTGGGCGAGACCGAGCGCCAGATCCGGCGCATCTTCGAACGGGCGCGCGAGAAGGCCTCCGAAGGCTGGCCGGTGATCGTGTTCTTCGACGAGATGGAGTCACTGTTCCGCACCCGCGGCAGCGGCATCAGCTCCGACATGGAATCCACCGTGGTGCCGCAGCTCCTGGCCGAGATCGACGGCGTCGAGGGACTGCGTAACGTCATCGTGATCGGTGCCTCCAACCGCGAAGACCTCATCGACCCGGCGATCCTGCGGCCTGGACGCCTCGACGTGAAGATCAAGATCAACCGGCCTGACGAGCAGGCGGCACTGTCGATCTTCAGCACCTACCTGACGCCGAAGCTCCCGATCGACCAGATGGAGGTGGCCGATCTGGGCGGGGGAGACCCCCACAAGGCCGTGCGAGTGATGATCGAGCGCACCGTCGACGAGATGTACCGCCCCGACGACCTCAATCGCTTCTTGGAAGTCACCTACCAGAACGGTGACAAGGAAGTGATGTACTTCAAGGACTTCGCGTCGGGAGCGATGATCGAGAACATCGTGCGGCGGGCCAAGAAGAACGCCATCAAGCGTTCGCTGGCCACCGGCAGCAGCGGCATCCGGTACGACGACCTCATGGGCTCCATCCGCCAGGAGTTCCGCGAGCACGAAGATCTGCCCAACACGACCAATCCCGACGACTGGGCCAAGATCTCCGGCAAGAAGGGCGAGCGGATCGTGTTCATCCGCACCCTCGTCGACCCCGACGACAGCGAGGCGCTCGGCGGCCGAGCCATCGAACGGGTACAGACCAGCCAGTACCTCTAGAGTCCGGGGCGGTGGCGGTTCACAAGGTCGTTGGCATCGAGACGGAGTTCGGGATTCTCCATCGCTGCAACGGCGACTCCAATCCCGTTGCGGCGTCGTCGATGATCATCAACGCCTACGTCAACGGGTTCTTGTGCCAGCGCGTCAGCTGGGACTTCGAGGACGAGCAGCCGGGCATCGACGCGAGAGGCTTCAACGAGTTCGACGCGCTCGCCCCCGAGATCGAAACGCACCTGGTGAACGCCGTGCTCACCAACGGCGCCCGCTACTACGTCGACCACGCGCATCCGGAGCTGTCGACGCCGGAGTGCTCTGACGCACGCCAATGCGTCGTCTATGACCGGGCAGCGGAAGAAATCCTGATCCGCTCCATGCAGGCTGCGAACAATCTCTTGCCCGACGACGAAGAGCTGGTGATCCACAAGAACAACAGCGACGGCAAGGGCAACAGCTACGGCTGCCACGAGAACTATTTGTTGGACCGTGAGGTTCCCTTCGGCAGGATCGTGACGCACATATTGCCGTTCTTCGTGACCCGCCAGATCTTCTGCGGGGCCGGCAAGCTGGGCAACGAGGTGCCGATGGGCGACCGCGCGCCGGCGCCGTTCGGAGACCGGCCGTTCCAGATCAGCCAACGCGCCGATTTCTTCGAGGAGGAAGTCGGTCTCGAGACGACGCTGAAGCGGCCCATCGTCAACACTCGCGACGAGCCGCACGCGGACACACGCAAATACCGGCGCCTGCACGTGATCGTCGGCGACGCCAACATGAGCGAGGTCCAGACGTACCTGAAGCTCGGCACAACCTCGCTCGTGCTGGCCATGATCGACGACGACTTTGTGTCCGAGCCGCTCACCCCGCTCGTTCCCGTCGCGGCGCTGCGTCAAGTGAGTTTCGACACCGCCTTGTCGGGACTCATCGAGCTGGTCGACGGCCGCCACATGCGTGCCATCGAGATCCAGTGGGAATACCTGGAGCTTGCCCGCAAGTACGCACAGAGCCACGGTCTCGATCCGGTCGGCGGCGACGACATCGGCAACGACATCTTGGACCGCTGGGAAGGCATGCTCACCGGGTTGGAATCGGATCCGATGAGCCTCGCGACGCAACTGGACTGGGTCGCCAAGCTGCGTTTGTATGAGGGGTTCGCCGGGCGCCACGACCTCGACTGGGACGATCCGAAGCTGGCCGCCCTCGACCTGCAGTACCACGACCTCCGCCCGTCCAAGTCGCTGGCGCGGCGCGTGGGCCTCGAGCGCATCACCACCGACGACGAGGTGAACGAAGCCGTGTCGGTGCCGCCGCCGACGACGCGCGCCTATTTCCGGGGTCGCTGCCTCGAGAAGTTCGGCGAGGAGATCGTGGCCGCCAACTGGGACTCGATGGTGTTCGACATCGGGACGGATCCGTTGCGCCGGGTGCCGATGCTCGAACCGCTGCGAGGAACCCGGACGCACGTGGGTAACTTGTTGGACGAATGCCGCGACGCAGCCGAGTTGCTGCGACGGCTGGGCAACTAGCGGGTCCCCTTCAGGCGGCAATCGGAACGCTCACGCATTCGAGACCAGGCAATCGAAACCGGAGGAGGCCCGAGATGGCAGAACGCGAGCAGGTGCGACGGTCGGCTCCGAGGGAGACCACCGACACCACACATACCGACACGGCGTCGGAAGGGGCAACCGAACTGAAAGCCGAACTCGACGATCTTCTCGACGAGATTGACGATGTGCTCGAGACCAACGCCGAAGAGTTCGTGAAGAATTACGTGCAGAAGGGCGGCGAGTGAACCCCATGCCGTTCTTCGCCCCAGGCGACGATCCCGGGGCGAGTTTTCTTGAACTGCTGCGACGTACCGGCAACGAGCCGTTTGGCGACCTCGCGCAGGTCGCTGCCGCCGAGGGCGGCCTCGGCTCCCTTGAGGGCTCCCACGCCACCACCGTGCTCGCCGTGCGCAGTTCCGGCGGCGTGGTCGTGGCGGGGGATCGGCGGGCCACGAGCGGACACCTCATCAGTCATCGCGATATGCGCAAGGTGTTTCCCGCGGATTCCTACTCGGCCGTCGCCATAGCCGGTGCGGCGGGCCCAGCGGTGCAGATGGTCCGCCTGTTCCAGCTGCAGCTCGAGTACTACGAGAAGATCGAAGGCAAGCCGCTGAGCTTGGAAGGCAAGGCGAATCAGCTTGCCGAAATGATCCGGGCGCACCTGCCCCAGGCAATGCTCGGCCTGCCAGTGGTGCCGATCTTCGCCGGCTTCGACCTTGCTGACGGGCGAGGCAGGCTGTTCCAGTACGACGTGACCGGGGGCCGCTACGAGGAGCAGGACTACGCCACCGCAGGTTCGGGCAGCCTGCACGCGGGAACGGTCCTCAAGCTCGGGTTCCGCGACGACCTGAGCGAGCCGGATGCTCTGGCCCTCAGCGTGCAGGCGCTGTGGCACGCCGCAGACGAGGACAGCGCCACCGGCGGGCCTGATCCGGTGAGGGGCATCTATCCGGTGCTCGCCGCAATCGGCCCCGACGGCTTCCGCCAGCTCGACGATGCGGAATCAGGTGCGGTCTTCGCGGCGCTGCAAGCTGATCTTGCCAGCGGCGGGAGCGGCGGAGGGTCGTCTGCCCATAGAGGCGAGGTGCCGCGATGAGCATGCCCGGGCTGTATGTCAGCCCTGAACAGCTCATGCAGGACCGGGCTGACTACGCCCGCAAGGGAATCGCCCGAGGTCGCTCGCTGGTGACGCTCGAGTACGACGGCGGCATTGCCCTGGTGGCAGAGAACAACAGCGCGACCCTGCGCAAGGTGTCGGAGATCTACGACCGGATCGCGTTCGGCGGCGTCGGCCGCTACATCGAGTTCGACCAGCTGCGCGTTGCCGGCGTCCGTCATGCCGAGTTGAAGGGGTACCAGTACTCACGTTCAGACGTCGAAGCCCGCAGCCTCGCCAACCAGTACGCGCAGATGCTCGGGCAGTTCTTCACCCACGAGCTCAAGCCGCTCGAGGTCGAGATCGTGGTCGTCGAGGTCGGCAGCGGCGACGAGGCCAACCAGCTCTACCGGATCCAGTACGACGGGACCGTGATGGACGAGGAGACGTACTGCTGCATCGGCGGCGATGCCGATGCAGTGCGCGAGCGAGTCGCTGAGGGATACGACCCCGAATTCGATGCCGACGCGGCCATCGGGCTGGCCCGCGCCGCGCTCGCGGGGCCCGAACGCGAGATCACGGCGCCGGATCTCGAGGTGGCCCTGCTCGAGTCGATTGTTCCCGACACCTCGCACCGCCGCCGGTGCTTCCGGCGCCTCGACGACGCCGAGGTGGAAGCTGCGCTCGGCGACGACGCTGAAGAACCCGAAGACAGCGCTGATCAGGAAGATTCTTAGCGAGCCGCGCGGGTAGGTGCGTCCGCGTTGGAGGCAGCAGAACCCTCTGCTCCCGCGATCCAGCAGGTCGCAACATCGCAGAGTCCCCTGCCGCCTCCAACGCTATGGCATCTGTGCCTCCCCGCTCGGGTCCTTAGGGGCGAAGTACGGTGAGCGCCGTGCAGCGGCGCATCATGGGTCTCGAGAACGAGTACGGGGTCACCTGCACGCTGCGAGGGCAACGACGGCTGAGCCCTGACGAGGTGGCGCGCTACCTGTTCCGCCGGGTGGTCTCGTGGGGGCGGTCCAGCAACGTGTTCCTGGCCAATGGCGCCCGCTTGTATCTCGATGTCGGCAGCCATCCCGAGTACGCCACTCCTGAGTGCGATTCGGTCTATGACGTGGTGTGCCACGACCGTGCAGGCGAGCGGATCCTCGAGCAGCTCGTCGCCAGCGCGACCGAGCGGCTGGCCGAGGAAGCCTTCAACGGCACGATCTTCCTGTTCAAGAACAACACCGACTCTGCCGGCAACAGCTACGGCTGCCACGAGAACTACCTGACCAGCCGCGCCGACGATTTCTCGAACTACGCCGAAGTGCTGATCCCGTTTCTGGTCACGCGCCAGATCTACGCCGGGGCGGGCAAGGTGCTCAACACCGCAAAAGGCGCCCGCTACTGCATCACCCAGCGGGCCGAGCACATCTGGGAAAGCGTGTCGAGCGCAACCACCCGCAGCCGCCCGATCATCAACACCCGTGACGAGCCCCATGCCGATGCCGAGCGATTTCGCCGCCTGCACGTCATCGTCGGCGACTCGAATATGAGCGAGTACACGTCGTTCCTCAAGATCGGCGTGGCCGCACTGATGCTGCGCATGCTCGAAGACCCCGCAGTGGTGCTGCGCGACATGACGCTGGAGAACCCAATCCGTGCGATCCGCGAGATCAGCCACGACATCACCTGCCGTCGCAAGGTGCGGCTGGCGAACGGACGCGAGGTCAGCGCCGCGGACATCCAGTCTGAATACCTCGAACGGGCTTTGCGCTTCGCCGAGACCAATGACCTCACCGAGGAGGAGTCGCGTGCGCTGGGCATGTGGGAGCACGCCATGACAGCGATCAACGACGACCCGCTGAAGCTGGACCGGGAGGTGGACTGGGTCATCAAGCACAAGCTGCTCACGGGCTACGCCGACCGCAATGAGACCGGCTTCGATGACCCCCACATCGCATTGCTGGACCTGCAGTACCACCACGTTCACTCGACGCGAGGCGTCTTCTACCTGATGCAGCGGGCCGGTCACGTGGAGCGGGTGCTCGATGAGGCTGACGTCAGCCGGGCGATCGAGGAAGCGCCGCAGACGACGAGGGCTCGACTGCGCGGGGCGTTCGTTCGTGAAGCCAAGGCGCGGCGCCGCGACTACACCGTCGACTGGGTACACCTGAAGCTCAACGACCAGGCGCAGCGAACCGTGCTGTGCAAGGACCCGTTCCGCTCCCACGATGAGCGGGTCGACAAGCTGATCGAGTCGCTGTGATGGGTGCCGTGACACGCAATGTGATCCGCCGGATTCCGCTGCGGAGCGCCGTCCAGCGCCGACACCCAGCCGGCTGAAGGCGCCAGATGCCGCGCTTCGCGCGCCTGGGGGCCGCTGAAGTGCGCGACGTCAGGCCTGGACTGCAGCGGATGAAACTCTCCGACGGGAGTGAGGCGTACGCGCTGACGGATTTCTGCGGCCCGGTTGCGGTCGGTGATGAGCTGCTCGTGAACACCTCGGCGATCGACCTGGGCCTCGGCACCGGCGGCGCCCATGTCGTACACACGAATCTCAGCGCGCCGTATCAGGGCGCCGGCGGCGTGGGCCGAGTGATGAAGGCCCGATACCTCGCCGAGCAGCTGCCCGTTGATGCGTACGAGGAAGCTGCACCTGAGGGAGCTGCAACTGGGGAAGCTGCATTTGACGAGGCCGCGGCGTTGGAGCTGCCCTCGCTGGCGGGCACGAGGGTCGTGCTGTGCGTGCTGCACAGCCACGCCCTGGCGCTGGCTGCCACGGTCTGCGATGCCACAGCCAGCGCGCCGGGCTACGTCATGACCGACGGCGGAGCACTGCCGTTCGTGCTGAGCGATCTGGCCGCGGCGTGCCTCGAACGGGGCGTGATCGCGGCGGCCGTGAGTGCTGGACAGGCCTTCGGTGCGCCCATCGAGGCGGTCACGGTTGCCTCGGGAGTTGCAGCGCTGGCGCAGCGGCAGATCGAACGGGTGGTGGTCGCACCCGGGCCTGGGCACCTCGGCACGGCCAGCCCGCTGGGCTTCTCGGCGCTGGACCTGGCCGGCCACGCGGCAGTGCTGGACCGGCTCGGTGCGGAGACGGCGCTGGCGGTGCGGGCGTCATCGGCCGACGAGCGGGAACGTCACCGGGGCGTCAGTCACCACGCCCGAACCGTTGCGGCACTGTCTCCGCAGCGCACGGTGGTGCCGGTGCCCGCCGGCGCGGCCAGCACGCCTGACGACGCCGGGTGGATCACCTCCCTGGGCGAGCGGGCGGTGTGGTCCGAGCCGGTAGCGGTGAACGATGCGCTCGCTCGCATGGACCTGCAGGTCACATCGATGGGACGCCTGCTGGCGGACGATCAGCAGGCATGCATCTGGCTCGGTGCGGCGGCGGCATGGCTCGCGGAGACATCATGAGCTCTCCCGGCGCGGCTGACGGCGAATCTGACGCCGAAGATCGGAATGCACCCGCGGTCCAACCAGATGAACCCAGCGGTGCCGACCTCGATGGCGGGGTGAGGGGCGCACCCGGTATGCGGGGCAGACATCCGCGACCGCACCGGCCACCCCGCGTGCGGCGAGCCATGAGCCAGCGCTCGCGCAACCTGCTCTCGTGGGGGTGGGTGCTGGCGACGGCGGTCGTGCTGGCGCTCCTGATGCGGACGTTTCTCATCGCCGCATTCTTCATTCCGTCTGAATCGATGGAGCCGGTGCTCGCGGTCGGCGACCGGCTGCTGGTCTCCAAGCTCAGCTACCGCATCGGCGACCCCGATCCCGGCGATGTCGTCGTGTTCCGGACCCCAGAATCGATGCAGCCCTCCGAAACCGCCGAACTCATCAAGCGAGTGGTGGCGGTCGGCGGGCAGACGGTCGGGGCAGAGAACGGGCGGCTCGTCATCGACGGGCTGCCGGTGACCGAGGACTACCTGCCGCCCAACGTGTACACCCGCGACTTCGGTCCGCTCGGGGTGCCTGCGGGCTACGTGTTCGTCATGGGAGACAACCGCGGCTCGAGCCAGGACAGTCGCGTCTTCGGGCCAGTCGCTGAGGGCGAGATTGTCGGTCGAGCGTTCGCGCGCTTCTGGCCTCCCAACCGCCTCGGCGGCTTGTAGTTCTCCAACGGCACTGGGTCAGCACGACTGGGCCCGGGCATCCGATGGGGCGATGCCGGCGAGCAGGCGGTCGACGTGATCGCCATAGAGGCCGTCGAGGCCCACGTTGCGCAGCCCCGACGCCAACCGTGTGTGCTGGACGTCCCATCCGAAACAGAAGCGCTCGAACCGGTGGAAGAGAGCTGCGAGGCCGCCCGTCCAGTCCTTGGCGGGCAGGTTGATCGCGTCGATGCCGCCGTCGGCCATCGCAGCGGCCCGGCGCTCGGGGCCTTCCTTCATGCGGCGGACCCGGGTGGAGTCGACGATGTGGGCAGTGGTACGGCCGCGCACGTCGACGAGCAGGTCCCAGTCTCCATGGCACAACCAGAGGCGGTCTTCTGCGCTGGCGGCGCGGGCGACCTCAATGACGGCGTCGGCTGCCGCGGGGTCCTTCAGGTCGACAGACAGCTCGAAATCGGTGCCGCACGTCTCGTACAACTCCGCCAGCGTGGGGATGTCGGGGCCGATGCGCTCCCGCTCGAACGAACTGAACGGGCGGCGAACGCCGCGGTGCCACACGACGCCGTCGTGGTCGAGCATGGGATGACCGTCGCGGCTGAGCCACACGTCGGTCTCGAGGCCGGTCGCCCCCATGTCCAGAGCCGCGGCGAACGTTGCGAGGGCATTCTCTGGGCCATGAGCCCGCCCGCCGCGGTGTGCGAATGCAATCGGGGGCGTGCGCAGTGACGGCAATGGCTGCGGGGGCACACCTCTATCGTGCCATTCATGTCGACGTTGTGGCTGCTTCCGATCGTTGCCTTCGGCCTGCTCGCCGCCGTCAGCGTGGTCATGATCCAGCGGCTGGCACGCGAGCTGCGAGCGACGGCGCAGAGCTTGGCGTCGATCGCCGACGCAGCCGCGGCGGTGCGCGCCGACGTCGTGCGTGCACGCACCGCAATCGACAGCCTCGATGTGCCATCGCTGCGCCAAGCCACCGCCGAGCGGGTACTGGGGCTGGCCGTGCGGTGGGCCGCTCGCCGAGTGCTGCCGCTGTGATGCGACGACCGATGTCGCATTCACGATCAGCCATGCCGGGAGACGGCAGAACCGCCGCGCAGGGCCGGGGTTCTACCATCGAGCCGTGAGCCTGCAGCCCAACGAGGTGCTGATCATCGCGCTCGTGGCGCTGATCGTGCTAGGCCCCAAGCGGCTTCCGGGAGCCATTCGCAGCATCGGTCGGGCATTCCGGCAGGTGCGTGAGTTCTCCACGAACGTGCGCCAGGAGATGGACGCCACGCTGTCGCCGCCGATCGTCGAGACCACCACGCCGACGGAGTCGGACGGCGACGCCGAAGCGTCCAGCACGCCGACTCGGCCCGTCGACGATGCCGAGGCGCCGGGCGAGACTGCTGTCGAGGTGACGGATCGACCAACCAGCGACGGCGCTGCGTGAGGCTCTGGTTGCGACGCCGGCCGCGGCCGGCGGTGATGGGCTTTTGGGATCACATCGCCGAGCTGCGCAACCGGCTCATCTGGAGCATCGTGGCCATCGGGCTCGGCATGGTCGTCGGACTCATCGTCTACGACTGGCTCCTGGAGTCGATCTTGCTGCCGCCCTATTGCCGGGTGCTGGAAGCTCGTGATGCTCCCGCCAGCGTGCTGGGCGACTCATGCAGCCTGGTCATCACCTCGCCGCTCGAAGGATTCCGCACGCGCATCAAGGTCTCCGCCTACCTGGGTGTCGTGCTGGCAATGCCGGTACTGCTATGGCACCTGTGGCGGTTCATCACGCCGGCACTGGACCGGCGGGAAAAGCGTTGGGCGATCCCATTCGTCTTCGCCGGGTGCGTGCTCTTTGTGTCCGGTGCGGTGCTCGCGTACTTCACCTTCGAGCGGGCGCTCGAGTTCCTGATCTCGGTCAGTGGCGACGTTGTCGACCCGCTGCTGGGCCCGGGGGCCTACCTGGGACTGGTGACGTTCATGATGCTGGCCTTCGGCATCGGGTTCGAGTTCCCGATCGTGCTGATCTTCGCCCAGCTCGCGGGAATCGTCACGCCCTCCCAGCTCAACCGAGCCCGCCGCTACGCCATTGTCGGCATCGTGGCCGGCGCAGCGATCATCACACCGTCGGGGGATCCGGTCACGCTCGCGGCGCTGTCGGTGCCGCTGTACGTCTTCTATGAGTTGTCGATTCTCGTGGGTTACCTGGTCCTGCGGCGTCGCAGCGGGGAGCCGCCGCTGCGCCGACGGTTCCGCCGGTCGCCCCCGGCGGGCGACGAGCGCCAGACGGGGGAGCCGGCACCGTGAACCCAGCCGTCGGGCCGGCCGCCGCCGTCGACGGGCCCCGCACGCCACCGATGTTCGAGGACCTGCTGACGGCCCGGGGCATCTCTCCCGACGGCTTTCAGACCGAGGCGTTCGCAGCGCTCGATGAGGGCGGCTCGGTGCTGGTAGCTGCGCCGACGTCATCGGGCAAGACGCTGGTTGCCGAGTACGCCATCGCGGCGACCCTCGCTGCCGGCAAGCGAACGGCCTACACCACGCCCACCAAGGCGTTGTCGAACCAGAAGCTGCGCGAGCTGCGCGCCTGGCTGGGGGCTGAACGGGTGGGCCTGCTCACCGGCGACAACGTGATCTTCCCTGACGCCGACGTGGTGGTCATGACCACCGAAGTGCTGCGCAACATGATGTACGCCGGCTCAAGCCACGTCGCCCAATTCGGGATGGCTGTGCTGGACGAGGTCCACTTCCTCCAGGACCCGTACCGCGGAGCCGTCTGGGAAGAGGTCATCATCAGCACGCCGCCGCACATGCGGCTGGTGTGCCTGTCGGCCACGGTCAGCAATGCCGACGAGCTTGCAGCATGGATCGAGGCCACCGCCGGCGGCTGCACCGCAGTGGTGTCCGCGCAGCGGCCGGTACCCCTCGAAGATCGCTACCTGATCTTTGAGCGGCACAGCCGCCGCCTCGTTGACTTGCCGACCTTGCGGGACGGGCGCCCGAACCCCGAGATCGAGCGCTTGTTGGAACAGGCGCGTTCGGGTTCGGGCGGCCAGCGCCGCCAGCGCCGGGGAGGCGTGCGACCGGCTCGGCCGCGGCGCGCTGAGATCGTCGAGCATCTGGCTGCGACCGCCAGGCTGCCGGTGATCGTCTTCGTGTTCTCCCGCCAGGGCTGCGACGATGCGGCGCAGACGCTCGCCGCTGAGGGAGCGGCGTTCCTCGACGCTGCACAACAGCATCAGGTGCGCCAGATCGCGGCGGCCCACACGGCGGATCTCGACCCCGGCGACCTTGACGCGCTGGGCTACGAGGGATGGTTGGACCGGCTCACCGCCGGCGTCGCCGCGCACCACGCAGGGTTGATTCCCGCGTTCAAGGAGGCCATCGAAGAGTGCTTCTCGGCGGGGCTGCTGGCCGTCGTGTTCGCAACGGAGACACTCGCAGTGGGCGTGAACATGCCTGCCCGATCAGTGGCGATCGAACAGCTCAGCCGGTTCCGGGGAGAAGGTTTCGCACTGCTGACGCCGGGCGAGTACACCCAGCTCACGGGCCGCGCCGGCCGCCGCGGGATCGACGAGGTGGGCTACGCGTACACGCTGTGGCACCCCCAGACGGCGTTCGACGAGGCGGCACGGCTGGCAGCGAGCAACGACTTCGAGCTGGAGTCCTCCTTCCGGCCGACGTACAACATGGTCGCCAACCTCATCGCCAGCCGGACGCGAGATTCCGCGGTGGAACTGCTGCAGCGGTCGTTTGCCCAGTGGCGGGCCGATCGCCGCATCGGCGAGTGGACCACAGCGCTGGAAGTCGAGCGCAAAGCGCTGCGCGAAGCCCGGGCGCGGTTGAAGTCGATGGGCGGCGGCCGTGGCCGCTCCTCGGGGCACGGGCGAGGTCACGCGCCGCGCTCGGGGCGGCATCGGCGTCCCAGGCCCGCAGACCGGCGCACCGACCGGGCGCTCATCGACGCAGAGCGGAAAGCCGAGCGGGTCGGGGCCCGAGTGAGCCGTCTGAAGGACCGGATCAAGCTTGCCAAGGGAGGCCTGGCCCGCCAGCTCGACGCCACCAACGAGGTGCTGAACATCTTCGGCTGCGCGGACGGCTGGTCGCTCACCGAAACGGGCGACTGCCTGCGGGCTGTCTTTCATGAGTGCGACCTGCTGACGGTGCTGTGCCTGCGTGAGGGCGTGTTCGACGGCGTGGGGCCGGCTCGACTGGCGGGGCTGGTGTCGGTGCTGACCTACGAGCACCGCAGCAGCCAGCCGCCGCCTGCGCCTCGCTTTCCCGACGGCGACACACGCGAGCGGGCGGCGCGCATCGCCGAGCTGGCGGCACAGATCAATCGCGCCGAGCGCCAGCACAGCGTGGTCGTGTCGCGCGCTCCAGATGCGTCGTTCTTCGCGGTTGCCCACGCCTGGGCGCAAGGGCGAGCCTACGCCGAGCTGTGGCCAGGCGATCCCCGGGGCGACCACGTACCGGCCGCTGGTGACTTCGTGCGCCAGATGCGCCAGCTCATCGACTTGATTGACCGCGTCGCGGAAGTCGCCGCTGAGCGCGACACACGGCGCGCCGCCGCGGGCGCCCACACCGCACTCGATCGCGGCGTGGTCGCCGCGGCGACCCGAGTTTCCGATGGGCGTGTCGGCGGGCCGGTGGCGGCCGCGCCGGGAGACGGTTTCGTCTCGCTGCCCGTGGTGACCCGTACCCGCAGGCTCTCGTGACGGTCCGGCGCAACCAGCCGTGGGGAACAGCAGGCGCCCTGGCTGAGGGAGCGCCGATTGCCACGAGCAACGCCGAATTGCGCGTCGCGGTCGAGCGCCAGCGAAGCGGTGATGCGCCGGCGATGCCGATCGGGCTGACCGGCGGCGACCTGTGGCGGGTGGTGGGCGCACCAGCGGGCGGGACCGATCGATTGCGCAGTGAACATGCTCGAACAGCGCCGATCGATCTCATCGAGGTGAACGCCGATGGCGCGACGCACTGGGCGTGCATCGGGGCTGTCGCGCGCAACTCGTGGTGGCGCGGTCCCGTCGTCGCCTCCATGAGCGCCGATGCCCTCGGGAGGTGGCGTCTGGCCCCGGCCGCCCACCCCAACGACGGGCGACTGCACGTGCTCAGCACCGGTGTGGATCAGCCCGCGCTCGGCCTGGCGCAGCGGGTCCTCGCCCGCCGCCGGCTGCGGTCGGGCACCCACGTGCCGCATCCGGCGATCGCCGTGGCGCGGGTGCAGAACGCGCAGTACCGGTTCGACCGGCCGCTGGGGCTGTGGCTCGACGGCGAGCGCGTCGGCCGATGCCGCGAGCTGACCCTGACCATCGCGCCCGACGCCGCAGCGATCGTGTTCTGATCCAGCGGGAAATGCTGCGTATCCGCGCTTCGGCGAACGGTCCATACCATCATGCAGAAGTGCCGTGTATCGACCTGAACCGACGGTGAACCGGTGACCCACTACACCGCCGAGACGTTCACGCCCGCCGAGCAGGACATCTTGCGGCGGTACGTCACGAACCTGCGCCAGCCAGTGTTCGCGCTCGTGAACCTGCCCGAGGTCGTGAAGGGAGCGCTGTTCGCCCGCTATTCCCGGACCCACAAGAGCCTGCGGCGGCTGCTGATTGACGAGTTCGTGGACGACCTCGACATCTCCGGCGACGAGACCATCGACGCCACGGTCGGCGTGGCTCGCGCCGAGCAGCTCTACCAGCGGGTGTTCGTGGAGTACGGCGACGATTCGGTGGCCCAGCTCGGGGCGGTGCATCTCGCGTGCGAGCAGGCTTCCAACCTGCTCACCAAGGTGCTGGAGCGGGGACGGCTGATGTCGTACCTCGAGCAGTCCACCCGCTACCTCGCCTACGACGAGCGCCTCCACGGGCGCTACCGCTATCACCGACCGCCCGCGGTCACGAACTCCGCCGCGGGCACGCGCTTCGTCGGCGATGTCGACGCCATGTTCGATTCCTACGGCGACATGGTTCAGCGCATGACGGCATGGCTCACCGAGCACCACGATGCGGCTCCCAGCGTCGCCGGGGCGGGTGGAGACCTGGCGCGCCGGCGAGCCATCCGGGCGCAGGCCTTCGACGCCGCACGCGGGCTGCTGCCTGCGGCAAGCCTGTCCAACGTCGGCATCTTCGGCAGCGGGCAGGCCTATGAGGCGCTGCTGCTGCGGATGCGTTCGCACCCGCTGCCCGAAGCACGCAGCTATGGCGACCTGATGCTCACCGAGCTGCGCAAGGTCATCCCGTCGTTCCTGCGTCGCGTCGACCAGCCCGACCGGGGGATCGTGTGGTCGGACTACCTCGAAGCCAATCGCATCGCGATGCAAGACTTCGCGGCCGAGCTCTTCGCCGAAGAGACACCTGAACCGGTACCCGAGGTGGTCCTCACCGACTGGGATCCCGCCGGCGAAGACAAGATGCTTGCGTCGATGCTGTTCCCCTACACCGATCTACCGGAGTCGCAGATCGCGGCTCGAGTCGCCGACATGACCGAGGCTCAGCGCGTCGATCTCGTGCATCGCTACGTCGGCGAACGCACAAACCGGCGTCACCGTCCGGGCAGGGCGCTGGAGCGGCTCGACTACCGGTTCGATGTGCTCGCCGACTACGGCAGCTTCCGCGATCTGCAGCGACATCGCCTGCTGACGATCGAGTGGCAGCCGCTGACGCCGCGTCACGGGTACACCGTGCCACGCCTCGTCGATGCCGCCGGCGGGGGCGAGGCCTACGACGAGGTCATGGAGCGGTCGGCGAATCTCTACGACGCCGTTGTCGACGCCGCAGGACCGCTGGAGGCTTCCTACGCCGTCTCGATGGCGTACCGGGTGCGCTACGCCATGCAATTCAACGCCCGCGAGGCGATGCACCTGATCGAGCTGCGGTCCCAGCCACAGGGCCATGAGGACTACCGGCGCATCGTCACCGCGATGTACCGCCAGATAGCCGAGGTCGCAGGCCACAGCGCTGTGGCAGCGATGATGTCCCACATTGACCTGTCCGAAGGCGTGCTGGGGCGGCTCGGCGCCGAGAAGGCCACCATGGCGCGGCGTTCTGCCGAACCCGCCTGATGGGCCGTGGCCCATGGAGGCTGTGCCCAGGGAAGAGGCTGTGCCCATGGAGGCTGTACCCATGGAAATAGCGGCGGTACCGGCGAGCGGCCAATACCTCGACGCTCTGGCGGCCATGGCCCAAGAGGCAGTGGCCGAACAGGCTGATGCCCGCGGCGGGTGGGTCTGGTCGCGGCGGGAGGTGCGCGAGAAGCCCTTCAGCGAGAGTCTGCGAGCGGCGCTCGACGATCCCGATCAGGCCGTGTGGGTTGGGCTGATCGATGGCACGCCGGTGGGCTATGCGGCTGCTGCGGTCGAGTCGTTGCAGTCGGGAGACTGGCTGGGGCGCGTCACCGACCTGTACGTGACCACCGGGGCCCGCGACGTCGGCGTGGGGGAGGAGCTGATCGGCGAGGTGTTGCGATGGTGCGAGCAGCGCGATTGCGTCGGCGTCGACTCGCTGGCGCTGCCGGGGAACCGCGCCACCAAGAACTTCTTCGAGACGTTCGGATTCACCGCACGGTTGCTAGTGCTGCATCGCAGGCTGGCACCGGCCCCCGAGCCATCGAGCGGGCCCGTCACCTCGCCGCAGTGAGCGCTCCGGTGCCCCAGGTGTGTGTCGGCGGGATTGCCGTTCGGGGCGAATCGGTGCTGCTGGTGCGGCGAGGTCGCCCGCCCGCCGTGGGTCTGTGGGCGTTTCCCGGAGGACGTGTCGAACCGGGGGAGAATCTGAGTGCCGCAGTCGAGCGCGAGCTGGCCGAAGAGACTGGTCTCGTCGTGCGGTGCGGTGAGCTCGTCGGTGTCACCGAGCACATCAGCGATCAGATGCACTTCGTGATCTTGGACTATGCCGTGGAATGCCCGCCCGACGCAGTGCCACTCGCCGGCGATGATGCCGCCGAGGCCCGCTTCGTGAGCTTTTCCGCGATCGAGGCGGGGGAGTTCGCGCTCTCAGCCGGGATGCGCGAGTTCCTCGACCGCCACGTCCTCAGCGTCTGAGTGGGCTGTCGCATCGTCGGCCGCTGATTCGGCTGCTGCGACTTCGGCATCAGACTCGGCTGTCGCTTCCCCGGCGTCTGATTCGGCTGTCGCGTCTTCGGCGCCAGACTCGGCTGTCGCATCTTCGGCGTCTGATTCGGCTGTTGCGTCTTCGGCGCCAGACTCGGCTGTCGCTTTATCGGCCTTCGGCTCCGGCTTCGGTCGGCGTCGGGGGCCACGCCGCGACTGGCCGCGAGGGCTCGCGGCTGACGGCTCCACGCCAAACGCTGCCGCGACTTCAGGCAGCCGGCTCGCAATCTTGCGTACCACCTCGATCAGTTCTTCGGAGGGCTCAGCGGGAACGCTCGGCACCACGACATAGGGCCGGACCGGTGAGAAGGCAACCGCTTCGAGCACGACTGCGATGCGGTGCTGGGAGTTGCCAGTTCCCAGGGCGGCATTCGCCTGCGTCGTCAGCTCCTGGGCAACTTCGGGAGGCAGCGGGGCACCAGCCTTGGGGGGTCGGGAGCTGAGCCGCAACGCTCGCACCACGCGCCCTTCCGCCAACGTCGTGCGCAGCTCGTCATGCCACTCGCGCTGGCTGGCTTCGACGCGTTCGTTGAGCCCCTCGCGGATCTTGTCGGCCAGTTCCCGAGCCTCGGCGCCGCGGGCGAAGTCTTCGGCAGCCACCAGCACGGAGCGGAGATCGCGCAGATCCACCCGTTCGATGCCAGCCAGGGCCGCGTCGGCACGATCGTGCCACTCGGCGATCTGCACTGGTCCGACGAGCGATTCCGCGAGCCGCAGCACGCCGTCGGCTGGCACCTCGGGCGCGCCCTCGGCCGCCGCCTTGCGATTCTGCTCGTCGATGCCCGTGCGAACGGCAGCGAGGCCACCGCGTGCGACCTGTTCGGCGACCACCTGCTGCTCGGCCGGCAGCGATGCGATGAGCTCGTCCCGGTGCTTGCGGCTCGGGCGCAGCTTGCGCGCCTTGGGGCGAGGGGGGCGATCGGGGGTTTCGGGCTTTGCCTTGGCGGCGGCATCTGATGACTGTCGCTTGGTGCCGCCGTCACGCCGGCGGCGGCCGTCGCCCTCGCCACGCTTGCGTCGCTGGGGCTCGCCAGTCTTCGAGTCTGCGGACCGTTCACGTTTGCGGCGGTCGCCCTCTCGCTTGCGCTTGGGACCGCGCGAATCTCGCTCTCTGTCGCCGCCACGCTCGCCGTCGCCACCGCGTTTGCGGCTACCACGGCCGCTCTTCACCCGGGCGGTGGTCGTTCCTGCACCACGGTCGGGCGGGCCGATCATCTCGATGCGCTCGGCAGGGGGCTTGCCGCTGCGGGCCTTGGGCGGGAGCACCCCGGTGACGAAGATGCCGTCGACCTCGAATTCGGCGTCGACTCGCAGAACATCGCCTTCGCCGACGTCAGGCGGAAGCAGGTCGCCGTCGAGCACGCCCTTTGGCTGCTTCGCGCCTGCGGCACGCCACGTCCACGAACCGTCGTCGCGCCGACTGGTCAGCTCGACTTCGAGGCGCCGGCTCACGAGGTCCTCACCAACACGCGCCGCAGGGTAGTCCTTGAGGCCAGAATCGACCCAACCCAGGATCGACCCAGCCCAAAATTGACGTGGCCTGCAAAGGCGAGCGTCGTACTCTCGACAGCAACCGCTGGAATGCGCCAAAGCGAACGGTGCTTTCGGGCGTTGGCGGCGCGCATACACACGCTCCTGCTCTACAACACCTTCCGTCCCTGAGAGGGCCCCAGACGATGGCCGGACCGACCGCACCGACGAGGATCGCCCGAGAAATCCACGACATCGACGTCGCGGACGAGATGCGCGATTCGTTCATGCCCTACGCGCTGTCGGTGACCACGGCGCGGGCGATTCCCGACGTTCGTGACGGCCTCAAGCCGGTGCAGCGCCGGATCCTGTATGTCATGGATGACCTCGGCCTGCGACCAGGCACCCCGTTCCGAAAGTCGGCCGGTGTCGTCGGCGAGGTCATGGGCAAGTACCACCCCCACGGCGACAGCGCCATCTACGAGGCCATGGTCCGGATGGGCCAGGACTTCGCCATGTCGGTGCCCCTGGTGGAGCCCAAAGGGAACTTCGGCAGCCTCGACGACCCGCCGGCTGCCTACCGCTACACCGAAGCGCGACTCACCGCAGCGGCTCTGACGATGACCGCAGGCATCGACGAGAACACGGTCGATTTCACGGCGAACTTCGACGGCGAGCGGACCGAGCCGACGTGTCTGCCCGCGTTGCTGCCGAACCTGCTGGTGAACGGGGCCAGCGGCATCGCGGTGGGCATGGCCACCAACATGGCGCCGCACAACCTCGCCGAGGTCGCCGAGGCCATCAAGCTGGTACTGCGCCAGCGACGTCCCAAGCCGACCACGGCTGAGCTCATGAATCTGATGCCCGGACCCGACTTCCCCTCGGGCGGCGTGGTCATCGTCGACGATTCACTGGCCGATGCCTACGAGTCGGGGCGTGGCACCGTTCGTGTCAGGGCCAAGACGCACATCGAGCCGTTGACGGCCCGCCGAGACTGCATCGTGGTCACCGAACTGCCCTACATGGTCGGCCCCGAACGGGTACAGGCGAAGGTCCGTGAGCTCGCAGCAAGCGGCCGGCTCGACGGCGTTGCCGCCGTGAATGATCTGTCGGATCGCAACTGGGGCCTGCGGCTGGTGATCGAGTGCAAGCCGGGTGTGAACGCGCATGGTGTGCTTGCCCAACTGTGGAACCTGACACCGCTCGAAGACACATTCGGCATCAACAATGTGGCACTGGTCGACGGCGTTCCCCGGCAGCTCGGTCTGTACGCACTGTGCGAGCACTACATCGCTCATCGCCTCGATGTCATCGTCCGCCGCACGCAGTTCCGCCTCGACCGTGCGGCCGAGCGCGAGCACATCGTGGCGGGCTTGCTCATCGCGCTCGACAACATCGACACCGTGATCGCGATCATCCGCGGCGCACCCGATGTCGCCAGCGCCCGGACACAGCTCATGGCCCGCCTGGAGCTGACCGAGATCCAGGCCAATCACATTCTCGACATGCAGTTACGGCGGCTCACCGCGCTCGAGACACAGCGCCTGCGAGACGAGCTGGCCGAGCTTCGCGACGCGATCGAGGGCTACCGCAAGATCCTCGGCTCGGAGGCTCGGCGCCGGACCATCGTCGAGCGTGAGCTGGACGAGGTGGTGAGCGATCTAGGCGTTCCTCGCCGGACCGAGATCTGCCATCGCGACGATGTCGTGGCAGCCGCCCCTGCGGTGGGGGAGGGGTCCCGAGACGACACGCTCAACCTCGTACGTGACATCGAGGGCGGCGAGCGGACCAGCTTGGTGACGCTCTCCGTTTCAGGTCTGCTGGGTCGACGCCACGAAGAAGACCCACTGAGCGCCAAGCCCGGCCGGCACGACGTGCTGGTCGCCGCAGCGACAGCAGCGGACTTTGATGTCGTGCATCTGGTGACCGACCGGGGTCGGGTCCTTCGTACCGAGGTGCGAGCGATACCCGAGATGCTGCGAGGGAGCCGGGGGGCGCCAGTCCGCGAAATGTTCTCGCTCGCCCGCGGCGAGCAGCCCGTTGCGCTGTTCGGGCATGCCGGTGCGCCGGTTGCGCTGGTGACGCGCAGTGGCGTGGCAAAGCGTCTCGACCCCGCGGCGCTGGAATCGGTGCGCAGCGGGAACACGGTGATCTCTCTCACCGACGGCGACCGGGTGGTTGCGGCGTTCGATGCTCCCGATGGATCTGAAGTGGCGCTCATTGCCTCCACCGGCCATGTGCTGCGGTTCGGCGCCGACGCGCTGACCGTGCGTGGCCACGGGGCAGCGGGCGTCACCGGCATGAAACTGCGCGCCGGCTCGACCGTGGTGGCCGCAGGCGCGGTCTCGTTCGGCGCGCTGGTGGTGCTGGTGACCGACGAGGGGACGGTGAAGGTCACCGAGATCTCCGATGTCCCGTCCCGTGGGCGCGGCACTGCCGGCTCACCCACAGTGCGACTGGCCGGCTTCGAGACGCAGGTCACCTACGGCTGGGTGGGACTTCATCGCCAGCTCGCGGCGGTCGTGGCACCGCACGACGACATCGGGTCGCCCGATCCGGCTCCAGCGCGGCCGGAGCTGTCTGCGACGAAGCGCAACGGGCCTGCCCGTACGACCGACCAGCGCATCCTTGCGTTGGGGGAGTACCGGTTCTGATGGCGGTACCGGCAGCATCGACAGCACGCGACGCCCCCGAGGAGCAGATTCGCAACATGGCCGACGGCGGTGATTCCCACTCACACAGCAGCGCTGCTGCGAGCGGAGCCGATGGGCCGGCGGGCTCCTATGACGCGAGCGCCATCGAGGTGCTCGAAGGTCTCGACGCGGTGCGCAAGCGCCCCGGCATGTACATCGGCGGCACCGGTTCTGGTGGGCTGACGCACCTGCTGTGGGAGATCATCGACAATGCCGTCGACGAGGCAGCCGCCGGACACGGCCGACAGATCGAGATCACCCTCTACGACGACTCCTACGAGGTCGTGGACCGGGGCCGCGGCATCCCAATCGACATCAAGCACGACGACATCACAGCGGTCGAAGTCGTGTTCACCGAACTGCATGCCGGCGGGAAGTTCGGCAACGGGGCCTACGGCGCTTCGGGCGGTCTCCACGGAGTCGGCGCATCGGTAGTGAACGCGCTCTCGAGCCGCCTCGTCGTCGACGTGAATCGCAAGGGCGCGACCCATCGCCTGGAGTTCTGCGACCGAATCGCTGGGCACACCGATGCTGCTGGCCGTTTCCGACCCGGGCACAAGCTCAAGCGAGTTGGCCGGGTATCAGCGGGACGCACCGGCACCCGCGTCCAGTTCTGGCCCGACCGGGAGATCTTCGACCCCGCAGCCACTGTCGACTTCGACGAAGTCCGCCAGCGAATCGAGCAGGTCTGCTTCCTGGTGCCCAAGGTCAAGATCACCCTCGCCGACCGCCGGACCGATCCGCCCGTCATTGAGGAGATCGTCTCGAGCGGCGGGCTGGCCGACTTCGTCCAGAAGCTCTGCGGCGATGTCGAACCGGTTACCGGGCTGATCGGGCTGAGCGGATCGGAGGAGTTCACCGAGCGCGTCCCGGTGGACGGCAAGCTCACCGATGTCGTGCGCCGGTGCGACGTCGAGGTCGCGATGCGCTGGACGCGCGCTTATGACACGAACATCGTCGGCTTCGTGAACACCATTCCTACCCCTGAGGGAGGCACCCATATCGCCGGCTTCGAGCGGGCGCTCACGACGGCGGTGAACACCGCGTTGGCCGAGTCCGACCCGCGCAAGCTGCGACGCCTCAAGGACGAGGCGCGAGCACAGCGCGAGGACGCTCAGGAGGGCCTCGTCGCGGTGGTGCGTGCAACCTTTGCCGAACCGCAGTTCCGGGGTCAGACCAAGCGAGAACTCGGCACGCCACAGGTCCAGCGCATCGTCGCCAGCGTGGTGAGAGAGGGCTTGCGGGCGTGGTTCGACGGCAGCGCACCGGGGTCACGCAAAACACATGTTCGGGCGTTGATAGACAAACTGGCCGATGCGGTGGTGAACCGCGTGGAGTCGCGGCGGGCACTCGATCAGCGGCGCAAGGCGGCCGCACTCGGCAGCAATGGCATGCCCGACAAGCTGTCTGATTGCCGGCTGCAGCGCGAGGGCGAACTGCTCATCGTGGAGGGCGATTCCGCGGCCGGTCCCGCCAAACGAGCCCGCGACAGCGCCTGGCAAGCGGTGCTGCCGCTGCGGGGAAAAGTGGTGAACGCCGGCAAGGGGACTGCCAAGGCGGTGCTCGACAACGCAGAGGCCACGGCGCTGTTCACGGCGCTGGGGGCCGGCTCGGGGACCGACTTCGACCTCGACGCGTGCCGTTACGAGCGTGTTGTCTTGCTGGCCGATGCCGACGTGGACGGCAGCCACATCCGCTGCCTCGTGCTGACGCTGATCTACCACTACATGCGCCCGCTGCTGGCCGGTGGCCGGGTGTTCGCGGCACAGCCGCCCACGCATGCGTTCACCATCGGCTCAACCAAGCAATTCGTGTACTCAGAGGCCGAGCGTGAGACATTGACAGCAGAGTTGGAAGCAGCGAATCGGCGCTACCGGCTCACCCGCTTCAAGGGTCTTGGCGAGATGGACGACGACGAGCTGTTCGAGACGACCCTGAACCCCGACACACGAGTGCTCCGCAAGATCGGGCTCGGCGAGGCGCGGGCATCCCAGGAAGAGGCCAAGAAGGCCTTTTCGGTGATGATGGGCGCCGCCGTCGAGCCCCGCCGGGAGTTCATCGTGAGACACAGCCGCGACTACGGCCAGGCGCTCGACATCTGAACCGCTGTGCAGAAATCATCTACAGAACGCCGATAATAGACATTATGTCAAGTTGAGTGAATCTCGCTCCAGCAGGTCCACGGCAGACGCCCACTACTCCTGCGGTGTGGCGGGAGCCTCAAATGCGGCGCGGCAGGCGGGTGTGGACCGGCTGAGATCGTCGAAACACCAGGGCTGCCAGCCGCGAAATAGCCAGATCTCATAGCCTGCGCGGAGGTTGGTGTTCGGGTCGAGCCAGGCATCACAGGGTGACGCCGGTCGTTGGCCAGTTCGACGGGCTTCTTCTTTGGCATGGAAGCACAACTTCGCAGCAGGTGTTGCTGCGGTGAGACCGTCGCAGTACAGCTCGATCTGAGCGATGTGATCGGGCAGTTGTCCTGCACTCGGCAGACCGTCAATCCCTCTGCCAGCCCAACAGGTGGCGTTGAGCTGGAGCAAGCCCCAGTCGTTGGTCGGGGAGAGTGCCTGGGAGTTGCAGAGTGATTCTCGCCAGATCAGCGCGAGAACGACCTCTGGGTCCCAGTCGCCGACGGCCTGGATCTGAGATCGGTAGCGATCGCATGCCAGCGGCACCCCCGGTGCGACCGTACGCCGGAACTGGTGCTTGGGCTCGATGAGTGAGTCGGCGGTGACCAGCGGAGAAGCGGGCAGGTTCGGATGCTCGACCACCGCAGCGGTCTCCACTCCCCCGGCGCGAGGCGGCACGACCGATGGAGAGACCTCCAGAACCAGCGGCGGGGCGGTCAGCGGACTCTGCAATCCCCTGTGGTCGACCGTTCCCGCAGCTTCGAAGGGACCTTGGGTGTATGGGTGGACCGATGGGCGCGTCTGGGCGACCTCCTGAGACCCGGCAGCACCCAGGGTCAAGGGCAAGAACAGGCCCAGGAAGGCACAGGCCGCCGTGACGGTGGTCACACGTTTGAGATGGTTGGGCAAAGCAGACAATGCCTTGAGGGGTCGGCAAACGAGGCCGGAGCCTATGGCGCTGTGCCTGCACCGGCGCGTCACTGTCCCGGCAGGCGCCGAAGCGGACGGGTAGCGTGAAAGGGCCGGTTGCCGGTGCGCCTGTCGTGCCGTAGCGGCCGTTGCAGTCAGATCGCTGAGCGCTGCGGGGGCATTCCATGAGCACCGAATCCACGAACACGGATTTCGACATCCACATCCAGAACGGCACGGTGGTGGACGGCACACGGGTGCCGCGCTACAAGGGCGATGTCTGGATCAAGGACGGCAAGGTGGCCCAGCTCGGGGGGCGTCCCCGTGGCACCGCGCAACGCGTCATCGACGCTGCCGGCAAGATCGTGGCCCCTGGCTTTGTCGACCTGCACACCCACTACGACGCCCAGATTCGCTGGGATCCGTGGTGCACCATCTCGGGATATCACGGGGTGACGTCGGTGGTGCTCGGAAATTGCGGTTTCGGCTTCGCGCCGGTCAAGCCGGAATTCCGCGACCGCTCGATGCTCACGATGACCCGTACCGAGGCGATCCCCTATGAGTCGATGCGGCTGGGCATGGACTGGGACTGGGAGACCATCCCGGAGTACCTCGACTCCCTTGATCGGGCCCCCAAGGGCGTGAACGTCATCCAGTACATGCCCACCGCGTCGCTAATGACCTACGTCATGGGCCTCGAGAAGGCCAAGGCCGGCGTGCCCGCCTCCGAGGCCGAGCGCAAGGAAATGGCCCGGCTGTTGCACGAGGGGATGGACGCGGGCCTGTGCGGCTTCTCCATCCAGCGTCTCGGCCCCGACAGCGTGCAGGCCGATTACGACGGCTCCCCCATGGTCACTGACATCATGTGTGACCAGGACATCTTGAACCTCGCAAGCGTGCTGGCCGAACGCGACGAGGGCTTCATCCAGATCACCCAGGGCACCGGCGACATCCGGGCCGACATCAAGTTCCTCGAGGTACTCGCAGCGGCGGCCCAGCGGCCGATCCTGCACAACGTGGTGGCGCCCGCTCGCAAGGACCCCGAGGTACACCGCCGGCCCCTTCGCTGGATCGACAAGTGCTGGAACCAGGAACTGCCGATCTATGCACAATGCGGGACCGGGCGGGCGGGCTTCGCCTTCACGCTGGAGCACTGGAACCTCTACGACGCCTCGCCCGCTTGGCGCGCGGTCACCACGGGCACCAAGGACGAGAAGATCGCCAAGATGTCCGATCCCGAGCTCCGCAATGCGCTCGTGGCCGAGGCTGCCGAGGCCGATCGGCGGCTGCAGGTCATCCAAGCCGGCGTCGGCGGCAATCCCAAGAGTCTCGTTGTCCAGGGGGTCAACCGGCAGGCCGACATGCAGCAATACGTCGGGCGCTCCGTCGGCGACCTGGCAACCGAACAGGGCAAGCATCCCATCGAGGTGATGCTGGACCTGTCACTGCAAGGCGATCTCAACGTGGAGTTCCTCGGCCCCGACAAGGGATCCAACGCAGAGTTCATGGGCGAGATGATGCAGTCGCCGTACGCCATTCCCGGTGTGTCCGATGGCGGTGCACACACCAAGTTCTTCAGCGGCGGCTCCTACACCACCGATTTCTTGACGTGGCTTGTGCGCGACGAGGGCGTGGTGACGCTGGAAGAAGCCCACTACCGCCTCTCCGCGCTGGCGGCCCATGCGGCTGGGTTCAAGGACCGGGGCACGCTGCGCGAGGGGGCCGCGGCTGACGTCGTGGTCTACGACATGGAAGAGCTCGAGATCGATCCGCCGTGGATCGGCAACGTGGAGCACGACCTGCCCGGCGGCGAGTGGCGCCGGGTGCAGCGGGCCAAGGGCTACGACCAGATCATCGTCAACGGCGAGGTCACATTCGAATCCGGCGAGTGCACGGGGGCGACCCCCGGTCGCCTGCTGCGACACGGCCGCGGCTGAGCGGCCCATTGGACACAGCGCGGCTGAGCGGCCCGCAATCAGAGGAGAGATACAAGAGATGAGCGCAAGCAACGGCACCAAGTACACCGGCCCGACCGAGGTCGACTTCCACTTCGACGTGATGTGCCCGTGGGCATACCAGACCTCCCTGTGGATGCGGGACGTGCGCGATCAACTGGATCTGCAGGTCAACTGGAAGTTCTTCAGTCTCGAAGAGGTGAACCTGCGCGAGGGCAAGAAGCATCCGTGGGAGCGCGACTGGAGCTACGGCTGGTCGATGATGCGCATCGGAGCGATCCTGCGGCGCGAGTCGATGGACCTGCTCGACAAGTGGTATGCGGCGTCGGGCAGGGCTCTGCATGTCGACGGCAACCGTCCCCACAATCCCGATGTAGCTCGGCACCTGTTGACCGAGATCGGCGCTGATCCGGCGATTGTCGATGTCTCCATCGAGGACGAGACCACCCACGACGAGATCAAGGCCGAGCACCAGCGGGTCATCGACTCGGGCGGCTTCGGGGTGCCGACCCTGTACTTCGGCGACACTGCGATCTTCGGACCGGTCCTGCTCGATCCGCCGACCGGTGATGCTGCGCTGCGCATGTGGGATCTGGTCCTCGGCTGGCTGGAATTCCCGCACCTGTACGAGATCCAGCACATGCCTCGCGATGAGAAGAAGATCTTCGACACCTTCCGGCCGTATCTCGAGGCACGCGACTGGGTCAGCATCAACCGCGGCAAAGAAGTCGGCATGGAACCGCAGGCAGCCGATTGACCTGAGCCCCTCATCGCTGGGCAGGTACTGCGTGCCTGGCTTGGGCGGTCAGGTCTCTGCTGCCGTCAGGTCTCTGCGGGCTCGTCGCCGTCGGTCCCGAGCAGGCCCCCTGCTGCAGCAAGCGCCCCGGCCATTGCCACGGCGCGCTGGTACACAGCTTCGAAATAGTGCTCCGCGACCGTCTCGCGACCCGCGAGCGGCGGCTTGCCCAGCGACCGCACGGTCGACGTCGGATCCGTCGTGACTGAGATCGGACGGGTCTCGGTGAGGATGACCGGCGGCGTCGCCGGTACGACATTGGCGTTGGTAGCCGCCGATGCGGCTGAACCCCCAACGGCATCGGCCTGTTCCGACGGTGCCGCCGAGACGGCCGTGCCATGCCAGAACGCTCCGCTCGCCTCAGCGGCCTGGCGCTGTTGGACCTCGGCGCCGTCGATGCGGCGAGTGCGCGAGGTCTTGCGCCGGCGCCGATTGCTCATGATCCGCCCCCTCCGACGAGTGCCAGGCTCGCCGGCTCCGGTGCGCCGGAGTCGATTCCTTCGGAGTCGTCGGCGAGGAGTGCATCGGAATCGATGCCCAAGGCGTGCCGCAGTTCCTCGGCGTTGAGGTCGCCGATGGAGCTCGACTTCGGCAGCACCATGTCCGCGATGCGCCGCTTGCCTGCGACGACTTCTTCCACCCGTTCGTCGACGGTGCCGGGACAGACGAGGCGGTGGCAGATGACCGTGCGTGTCTGGCCGATGCGCCAAGCCCGGTCACGGGCCTGGTCTTCGACTGCAGGGTTCCACCAACGGTCGTAGAGCACTACATGGCTCGCGGCAGTCAGGTTCAGACCCGTGCCTCCCGCCTTGAGCGACAGCACCATCGCCCCAGGCCCATCCCCGGTCTGGAAACGGTGCACCATCCGATCACGCGCAGAACGGCCCAGTCCGCCGTGATAGCAGTCGATCTGGTACCCGGTCTCTCGGGTGAGATGGGTGGCCAGGCGCTCGCCCCAGGTGGCAAAGTGCGTGAACACCAGCGCCCGCTCCCCCGCCGCGAACACCGCCTCGAGGATCTCGTGCAGCCGCTCGAGCTTGCCGCTTCGCCCCTCGATCTCGTCGTCGATGTCGTCGGGGCGGTAGTTGAGCGGGTGATTGCAGATCTGCTTGAGGGCAGTGATCGCTGCGAGGACAGCGCCCTTGCGCTTCTCACCCGCTTGCTCGCTCTGTGCGGTGTCCACGATGAGCTGGTCGAGCACGGCCTGGTACAGGCCGATCTGCTCGGGCGTCATGGCGCAGTGCGCGATCTCGTCGATGCGGTCGGGCAGCTCGGCGGCAATCTGCGGCTCAGCCTTGGTGCGGCGGAACACCAGCACGCCGTTGAGCGCATGCAGGGCCGATTCGGCGGCGCCGCGTGCATCGCCGGGACGCTGCAGCTGCGCGATAAACGGTGCGCGCGCGCCCACCAGGTCGGGATTGCAGAAGTCCATGATCGCCCACAGGTCGCCGAGCCCGTTCTCGATCGGGGTGCCGGTCAGGGCGACCCGGATCCGGGCAGACAGCCGGCGAAGCTGCTTGGCGGTCTCACTGGTGTGGTTCTTGATGACCTGCGCCTCGTCGACCACGATCCGGTCCCAGGTCACCTCGGACAGCGCTTCGATGTCGCGCACGGCAGTGCCGTAGGTGGTGATCACCACGTCGATCTGCCCGTCGGCGTCTGCATCAGCGCCCTCGCGCAGTGCTCGCACGAGCTCTGTGGGTTCGCGCCGGGAAGGACCGTGATGGATGATGGCCGACAGCCCAGGTGTGAAGCGCGCCGTCTCGGACGCCCAGTTGCCCACCACGGCCGGCGGCGCGATCACCAGGGCGGGGGCTTGCCGCCGATCTGCGGCGATGCGAGCGAGCACCGTGGGGGTCTTCCCCAGGCCCATGTCCAAGGCGAGGCAGCCGCCGAGCCCGGCTCCGTCGAGGAACTCCAGCCATGCCACGGCTTCGGCCTGGTAGTTGCGCAGCTCGCCGACGAAGCCAGCTGGCGCCGAACGCGGCGCAGAGGAGATGTCCGACGCAGAGCGCAGCAGGTCGGCTGCCCAACCACTGCCCGAGATGGTGATGCCGCCGCGTACCGATGGGCCCTCGAGCCCCAGCACCTGGCGCAGCATCTGCGAACCAGTGAGCTTGGTGACCTCTGCACGCTCGGCAAGCGCTGCGGCCGCTTCGGCGAGGTCTGCGTGATCCAGTGCGATCCACTGGCCCCGGTCGCGCACGAGCGGCCGCGCTTGTGAGGCCAGCTCCTGGATCTCCTCCGCAGTGAGCTCCACATCGCCGAAGACCGCTGTCCAGCTCACCGCGGTGAGCTGCTGCGCGCCAAGTGCACTGTCGGCATCCTCGGTCGCGGTGAGCCGCAGTGAGGGGGCCGGGCGATCCCGGGAGAGGTTCGGCACCTCAACCTTGAAGCCCGCCGATTGCAGCGCCGGCCCGATGACCGACATCAGCTCCCATGCCTCGTCCTGGCTCAGCACCACCTCGCCGCGCCGCTTGCCGCCGGGGCGCATCAGCACCGGCAGCAGCCGCTCGAGGCGAGTGAGCTGATCACGCACCTCGGTGCGGTGCGAGCTGACGCCGCTCACCATCGCCACCTCGACGGGCTCGGTCACGCCTTCGGGGTTGAGGGCGAGCACCTCCATGTGCCAAGCCCCGGCGTCGTCGGGCTCGTCGAGCCGCACCACCAGCGACTGGCGGGCGGCGGTAGTCACCGGCCGCGCCCACAGCTCGATGCGACGGGCCAGATCCGAGCCCTGGGTCGCCGACCCGACGAAACGGGTGCCGTCGAGGTACGCGAGGAAGGCCTCTGCCATTTCCGCCCGGCTCCGGGGCTCGGGCGAGGCGGCAGGCACGTCGAGCCGCTTCGCGGCGCTGGTCACGATGGCGTCGACCATTCCCGACAGGGCCGACTGCACCGTCGTGCGAGATTCTGCTTTGGGTTCGGGCGCGGCGACCGCACCGGGCAGGCACTCAATGAGGCCAGCCAGCCGGTCGGCGGGAGGTGAGGCCGGCTGCCACTGGACCGAGAATTCCGCCGTGTCAGGCCGCTTGCGATTGCGACGCTTGCGAACACGGTGCAGGCGCGGCACGGTGCGGCCCCCTGCTACGAGCTCCACCGCCGTGCGCGCTGCAGTTCGAAGCCACAGCGCGCTGACGCCGAGCAGGCGCTCGTCGTTTGCGCCTTGCGTGGCGCTGTCGAGCTGCTCGTTGCCGTGCAGCGACTCGTCGTCGGTCCGCACACCGTTGCCGGCAGCGACCTCCGCATACGTCGGGGCTGCATCGGCCGCATCGCCCGTTTCGCCCGAGCGGCCTGCGACGGGCCCATCGAGGCCGACCAGCCATCCCAAGACGTCGCCGACGTCAGCCACGAGCGCTTCCGCGCTGATGCCGCCGGGCAGCTTGATGTTCGGGTGAGGGCGCCAGACGCTGTCGGGTGCGCCGGTGGCCACGAGGCGGTCCATGACTCGATCAGTGGGGTCGGGTTCGGTACCGGCCCCTGCGGCCCAGGCGATGATCCGTCCTGGCTGCCATGACAGCTGCAGTGCAGCGGGTTCCCGAACCGGCCCTGCGGCGGAAGCATCGGCGGTTGCGGGACCCGATGCTGGATCCTCCGGCGACTCGCTTGCGTCGAGACCGGTCAGGCGTTCATAGGCCGCGGCGAGTTCGGAGAAATCGGTCTCAAAATCTCGCACCACCTGTCGCCGGACCGGCCGCGGCAGCCGGCGAGCTTCCGACACGGAGGCCTCGGTCTGGTCGAGCAAGTCCAGCAGGACTCGTTCCCATCGCAGCGAATCCGAGGAGAGGGTGGCGATCTCGGCCTGGGCCGCTGTGCCTTGCGCCTCCGCCCAGACGAGACGGGCGATCTGGGACCAGCGCATCGACGCAAGCGCAGATCGCGCGTCGCCGTTGGACTGCTCTGCAGATCCGTTGACGTCACCGTTGGAGGCGACACCGGGTGCAGGCGCGAAGTCCTCAAGCGCTGGCGCGCCGTGGTGCGGAACCGGAGAAAGTGAGTCGTCGTCGCTCATCAAGTCATGAGGGGGCCGGCAGGTGCACTGCGGCGCCCGTTCGGGCTGCGCGAGGGGCATGACCCGAACCGTCGATGCAGGACCTGCTGCGGACACAGTCACCAAGTTCGGCGCTGTGACCCCGGTCCGCCGCCGAGCCTGCACGTCCGCGACACGGTCGCCGGTGTGCAGTCATCGGTTACGCCGGCTGAGGGTACTGGAGCCGCAGCACATCGCAACGCATGTGCCGGCACCGCACCGGAGCGGCCTCGGGGGGAGGTCGCACCATGTGAACGGCTGCCCGCTTACCCTGCGTCGAATGCGATGGTCTGATTCGTTCATCCCGACGTTGCGCGACGCACCTGCGGACGCCACCGCAGCGAGCCACCAACTGCTCGTGCGTGCCGGATTCATCCGCCAGCTGCACTCGGGGCACTACAGCTTGTTGCCGCTCGGTCTGCGGGTGCACAACAAGGTGGCCGACATCGTGCGCGCAGAGATGGACGCCATCGGTGCGCAAGAATTCCTGCTGCCTGCCATGCACCCCGGCGACCTGTGGCGCCGCAGCGGGCGCTGGGGTGTCATGGGATCGGAGATGTTTCGCCTGCGCGATCGCAACGACACCGACGTCGTGCTGGGCATGACGCACGAGGAGGTCTTTGCGACGCTTGCGGCGGAGATGAGCTCGTATCGAGAACTGCCGCAGACCTGGTACCAGATCCAGACGAAGTTCCGTGACGAGCCGCGCCCGCGCAGCGGCCTGCTGCGCGTACGCGAGTTCATGATGAAGGACTCGTACAGCTTCGACATGGACGAAGCCGGTCTCGAAGATTCATTCGAGGCGCACCGTGAGGCCTACCACAAGGTCTTCGAACGACTCGACCTCGAGGTCATGGCCGTGCAGGCCTCCTCGGGCGCCATGGGCGGCGATGCCAGCGTCGAGTTCATGGTGGCGTCGCCTGTTGGCGAGGACGATGTGGCTCGATGCAGCCGCTGCGGGTACCGAGCGAACATCGAGCGCGCCCGCGCAGCAGTGCCGTCCCTCGACGACCCGCCCGCTGGCGACGCGCCTGAGCGTTTCGCGACGCCGGGTATCCGCACCATCGAGGCGCTGGTCTCCTTCGAGGGAGGTGCGCCGGCCGACCGGCAGATCAAGACGATGGTGATGGTCCTCGACGATCAACTCACGCTCGTGGTCCTGCGGGGCGATCACCAACTCAATCTGCAGAAGCTGGCCGACTGCAGCGGCGCGATCGACGTGCGACCCGCCACTGCCGCCGAGACACTCGCAGAGCTCGGCGCCAACCCCGGCAGTCTCGGCGCGGTCGGCATCGACCACCTGCCGATCTACGCGGATGAGGCCTTGCGAGGCCGCAGATCCATGACAACCGGCGCCAATGCCGACGACTGGCATGTGCGCGGTGTGGATGTGGAGCGCGACATCATCGACCCTCGCTGGGCCGACCTGCGCGAGGTCGCTGCGGGCGAAGCCTGCGTCGATTGCGGCAACCCGCTGGAGATCGTGCGGTGCATCGAAGCGGGCCACATCTTCAAGCTGGGCCGCACATACTGCGAAGCGATGGGGGTGTCCGTGCTCGATGACAACGGTGTCGCTCAGATCCCGATCATGGGAAGCTACGGCATCGGCATCGGACGAGCCATGGCAGCCGTGGCCGAGACCCATCACGACGAGCGGGGCTTGTGCTGGCCTGTCGCTATCGCTCCGTTCGAGGTGGTGATCACCGTTCTGGATGCTTCAGATGAGGCGCAGTCGGCGGCCGGCGAGGAACTCCGGAGCGGGCTGGCAGCTCTCGGCGTCGACTGCCTCTACGACGATCGGCCGCTGCGGCCGGGGGTGAAGCTTGCCGACGCGGAACTCGTGGGCGTCCCTTACCGGGTCACGGTCGGTGCTCGCAGCCTGGCGCAAGGCAACGTGGAACTCATGCAGCGCTCGACCCGCGAGACACGCCTGGTCTCAGTGGACGAGGCGGTGGCCGTGACGGCCGCAGAGGTCGGCGCCAATCGCCGCTGAAATCCGCCGGTGAACATCATCATGTGGCCTCGAATCGATGCCGAATTCATGCCTTCGCATGTCCACGTTCTGGCATGGTTCGTGGTACCGTACTGCTGTACCGTTCTGCGGCACAGTTCCACTATGCGGAACAGCAACTAGGCAATTTGACTCAGTAAAGCAACTGAGTGGAACGGCCCAGCCGCAGGACGCCACGCTGAATCTTGGACAGCCGACCGGGACGGGGGTGCCCGGCAAGCGTCATGACAATGGCGAGGGGGCAACCCATGGCCGATGCGGCAACCGTCGACAGCGCCGATGCTGAAGAGGAGATCGACCTCTCAGCCCTCGACGATGACGACCTCATCGCCCAGATGCACGACGATCTCTACGACGGGCTCGGACCCGAGATCGTGGAAGGCACTGAGCTGTTGCTCGGACGCGGTTGGGGGGCCGACAAGGTCCTCAATGAGGCGTTGGTCGAAGCCATGCGCATTGTCGGCATCGATTTTCGCGACGGGATCCTGTTCGTTCCCGAAGTGCTGCTGGCGGCCAACGCCATGAAAGCCGGCATGGCGATTCTGCGTCCCCTGCTGGCGGAAACCGGGGCCGAACCGATCGGCAAGATCGTGATCGGCACCGTGAAAGGCGACATCCACGACATCGGCAAGAACCTGGTGGGGATGATGCTCGAAGGGGCCGGCTTCGAGGTCGTGGATCTGGGGATCAACACCGACGTCGACGAGTTCCTCGGTGCGCTGGCCGAGCATCGGCCCGACATCTTGGGCATGTCGGCGTTGCTGACCACCACCATGCCCTACATGAAGGTTGTCGTGGACACGCTCATCGAGCAGGGCCTGCGAGAGGACTATCTGGTCATCGTCGGTGGGGCACCGCTAAACCAGGAATTCGGCGAGGCCGTCGGTGCCGACGCGTACTGCCGCGATGCTGCGGTCGCGGCCGAGACAGCAACCGACCTCATCAAGGCCCGACGTGCCGCCGCAGCGTGAGATGAGCGTGAGATGACATCCACCTCGGATACGGCATCGAGCGTTGACTCGGGCACTCCCCGGCGCCGGCGCTCACGTGCCCGCCGGGTTGCCGAGGCCGCCCGTGCCCAAGCGTCGACGCGGCCCGTGGGCCGCCCGGATGCGAGGCCTGGCGCGGTTGGCCCGTCGCGCGGTGTGCTGGTGCTGGGCTGCGGCGCCTTGGCCAATGAGCTGAAGGCACTGGTGAAGGGCGCCAGCGACGGCGAAGGCCGCGGCATCGACGTCGAGTGCCTTCCCGCCAAGCTCCACAATCGGCCGGCGTACATCGCGGGCGAGGTCCGCGCCCGGCTGGACCGGCTGTCCCAGCAAGGTCGCACCTACGAGCGGATCCTGCTCGGCTACGGCGATTGCGGCAGCGCCGGCGCAATCGACGTCCTGTGCGCTGAATTCGAACGGGCCCACGCAGCAGGCAACGGTCCGGCCATGACCCGCGTACCCGGCGCGCACTGCTATGAGTTCTTCGCCGGGGCGGCCGACTTCGCCCGGCTCAGCGACGACGAGCCGGCCACGTTCTACCTCACCGACTACCTGGCCCGTCACTTCGACCTCCTGGTGTGGAACGGCCTCGGCATCGCCGACCATCCCGAGTTGGCCGAGATGTACTTCGGCAACTACCGGCGTGTCGTGCTGTTGACCCAGACCGGCGACGACACCGAACGCGCCCGGGTGGAAGCCTGTGCCCGAGCCGGGGCCGAACGGCTGGGCCTGCCGCTGGAGGTCGTCCGCACTGGCTACGGCGAGCTGGCCGATGCAGTCACCTCGGTGAGCCTCGAACCGCCGGCGCGCCCGTCGACGGCGCCAGCCGGCGGCGGCGCGATGCAGCGGACCGCGTCGTGACTGACACCGTCATCAGCTCCGCGACGCGCGAGGCCGTCATCGGCTTCGACCGTCCTTTCGTCATGATCGGCGAGCGCATCAATCCGACGGGCCGCAAGATGCTCGCAGAGGAGATGCGTTCGGGCGACTTCAGCCGGGTGGAGGCCGATGCGCTCGCCCAGGTCGCCGCCGGTGCGCACATGCTCGATGTCAATGCCGGCGTACCGCTCGCTGACGAGCCGGCCATGCTCGCGACCGCAATCAAGCTCGTCCAGTCGGTCACCGACGTCCCGCTCAGCATCGACTCCTCGGTGATCGAGGCGCTGGAGGCCGGCGTCGACGCATACGTCGGCAAGCCGCTCATCAACTCGGTGACCGGCGAGCTCGAAGTCATGGAACGCGTTCTGCCGCTGGTTGCCCGTGCCGGGGCAGCCGTTGTCGCGATCTCCAACGATGAGACGGGCATCAGCGAAGACCCCGACGTGCGCTTCGAGGTGGCACGACGCATCGTCAACACGGCGGCTGACTACGGGATCCCCCGTCACGACGTGGTGGTGGATCCCCTCGTGATGCCGATCGGAGCCATGGCGACCGCCGGGCGACAGGTGTTCCAGCTTGTGCGGCGCCTGCGTGACGAGCTCGACGTGAACACCACGTGCGGCGCCTCGAACGTGAGTTTTGGCCTGCCCAACCGCAACGTGATCACCGGCACTTTTCTGGCGATGGCGATCGGCGCAGGCTTGACCTCGGCCATCATGAACCCACTCCACGCCGACGTGAAGGCAGCCGTCATGGCCGGCGACGTCCTGGCGGGCAACGACCAGAACTGCGCCGCGTGGATCTCTGAACACCGCGACCGCGCCAGCGTGGGCGCGAACGGTGCCGCCGGCGGAGCGGCGGGGGGGGCGCGCCCCCCGCGGGGGGCGGGGGGGGCGCCGCGCGCGCGCGGGGGGGCCGCGGCGCGCCCGCCGGGGAGGACGCCGCCGAGCCCCCAGCCAGCCCGCCTGCGTGCACGGTGGTGTTCACCCCGACGGGGCGCACGGGCATCGTGAGCGCAGGCATCACGGTGCTCGACGCTGCTCGTGAACTCGGCGTCGATCTCGACAGCGTCTGCGGCGGGCGCGG
>JAPOPC010000045.1 GCA_026713105.1 Acidimicrobiaceae bacterium | reverse complement strand
CGAACCGTCCAAGTCTGCGCACCGGCAAAGTTCTCACCACGAGGTTCTCATCTCATCAAGGTGACACCGAGTCAGTCCTCGGAGCCGACGCACATCGCGGCAGACAGTACCCGTGTGCACATTTGCCATCCAGTCACAATCTGTAATTTTCGATCACATCAGACAACAACTATGAGAAACACTCGTTCTGCTAGGCCGCTCGGATGACTTCGGCCCGGTTGCGCTTCAATTTCTCAGCGGCCGCATCCTAAAGTCAGCTATGCGTTCCAGAGGCGATCTGCGGGGACAACCCAGATCCGGTCCTCGAGGCGGTACGACATCTCGCCGGTGCTGATCACGACGCCTGCGAAGAACGCGTCGCCCAGCGTCTCCCGCAATGCACGCAGACCGCGGGCATCACGGCGGTCGACACGCGAGGCGGCCTTCACCTCGATCGCCACGATCGACCCGTCGACGCGCTCGATGACGAGATCGGCCTCCTGGCCGTCATGGGTGCGCCAGTGACCGACCGATGCGATGTCGTCTGCCCACGACACCTGCTTGAACATCTCACCCACGACGAAAGTCTCGAACAGGTGACCGAACTCGACTAGCGCTGCGGGGTCAAGACGGGCCAGACGCTGCGGTGTGACGCCCATGAGCCTGGCCGCCACGCCGCTGTCGAGCACATGCACCTTCGGCGACGCGACAGCCCGTGAGCGAAGGGTCCGTCCCCATGCATCCAACCGTCGAATGAGGAACAGGTCCTCCAGCAGCCGTGTATAGGTCTCGGCAGTCGCGGCCGTCAGTCCGACCGAGCGGGCGGCTTGTGCCATGTTCAGAACCTGCGCCGTCTGGCCGGCGAGGCGCCGCAACAGTGCCGGCATCAACGCTCCTTGGCGGACCTTTGCCAGATCCCGGACATCGCGCTCCAACGACATCCGCACATAGTCGTCGAACCAGCGGCGGCGGCCCTGGGGGGTTCGGGCCACGGCAAGGGGCATACCGCCGGCGCAGAGCCTGTCGATGTAACCGGCGCGTGTCGTGGTCGATCTCTGTGCCGCGACGAGCGAGGCCGGGTCGCTCAACACGATGCTCAGGAACTGCTCATGATGGGCGGCGAGCTCGCCCTGCGAGAACGGCAGCACGTCGATGATGTGAATCCGGCCGGTCAGCGCCTGCGCGGCCGTCGGCAACGCATCGAAACGCGTCGAGCCGGTGATGACGAAGCGCCCCGGCTCCAGGCGACGGTTCAGCTCGGCCTTGATGGCATCGAGAATCACCGGTGCCTTCTGGAACTCGTCGATGCACACCGGCGCAGGTCCCGCGACGAAGGCCGCCGGATCGACCGAGACGGCATCTCGAACCGCCGGCTGGTCGAGGTCGATCACCTCGACACCGTGGCGACGCGCGACCTCGGCGAGCAGCGTCGACTTGCCCACCGTGCGCGGTCCTTGCAACGCCATCACCGGCTCGTCTCCCAGCCGGTCCAGCACACCTGTGGCTATCCGCCTGTCAACGAACCTCGTCATACCGTCACGATAGCTCGGATCGAGAATTCAGGGAAGCTATTCTTGGGATTTGGAGGTATCTACTTTGGGGATTTGGAGCACGCCGGTGACGGCGTTGGTGCCGGCAACCGCGGCGGCGGTGACGCTGGTCTTGCTTATGGGCCGGTGACGGGCCTGTCAGACGCTCCCTTGTCAAGCCGCGTGGTCTGAGGTGCAGCCGGTCACGGCCAGCATCAGCGCAACTCCCAACGCCGCCCACCCCGCCCGCCGCCCAGAACCCACGTTTCGCCCGACACTCTGCCGTCGGGGTCCTCCAGCGAGGCGGTGAGCGCCGTGCCCACGGCGGGCGCATCAGAATCGAAGGTCACCGTGCCGAGCTCGTCCACGTTGGTGACCGTCACCGTCACAACGATCGAGTCGTCCACCGATAGAGCTTGCCCACCGTCGCATCAGCGGCGGGTTCTATGCGGGCCCTCATCGTGCGGAGGAAGCGCGCAGTAGGTGCGGGCTCTGGGCATCCATGCCCCGCACTTGCTGTTCGGGACAGGCGCCAAGCGGGGCATTCCAAGATCGCTGGCGGCATCGACAGCCTTGCGAGACTCCTTGTCGGAAGTGTCGGCGATGTATTCGAGTACCTGCGGCGCCCGCTGTTCGAGGTGGGCGAGCACGTCGTCTCGCCGAGCTTCAAAACGTGGATCCACTTGCAACTGCCCAGGATCGGCCAGCAGCCCGGCAATCCGCTTGAGGATACGGGGGTTCGGGTCGTCTGCATAGTCGAACTTGCGCTTGTAGAACTCAATCCCATCTTCCAGCGAGTAGTTGCTCATCTGGTCAATCGAGGCGACGTCGATGTAGTCGCGCAGCTTTGGCCGATACATGATCACGTCCAATTTGGTCGCCAAGATGTCGGGTATGGACCCGACAGGCACTTTGTCAACGGAGATGGGTTTCTCAAGCCATTTCATCTGTGAGGGCTGCCGTTCTTCTGATGGCCTCGCCTGGAACACATCCACCTTGACTCCCCCGATCAGAGCGAAATAGCCGCCTGTCTCACTGGTCAGGACCTCTTGCTCGTATGAGTGCCCAGCGGGGAATGCCTTGTCAAGGTGCTCGTGCATCTGGCGGCGCAGCGACCTGCCGGAGAAGTCCTTGAGCGTCATTATGTCCAAGTCCTCGCTGGCACGGTGCCGCAGGTGCAACGCGAGAGCAGTTCCCCCCATGAGGCGACCTGAAGTCTTGCGCGCCAGCACAGCGGCAAGCGGCCAGAGCTCTCGCAGCCCTCTTGCTAGGAGATGCTCGCAGTCATCGAGCAGCGACACGGGACCGTCTCCGCAACTCGGAGCGGATGAGCTTGGCTGTATCACCTGTGTCGTAGCCGCGTGTCCCGGCCAGCGCCGCCAGCGTTTCCGCAGACACCGAGCCCAGCGCCCACGCCTCAGCAGACAGGTCCATGCTGCCGATAAGCGTGCCTGCGATATGCAGTTCGTCGCGTTCGAGACTGAGTTCTGAACCCTCTGCCCCCGACCAGAACAGCGGCCAGAACTGGGGAGGAACAGCACCGGGGACAGACGGCTCGGACATGGGCGCCCGCCGACGTGGAAGATACCCGAGCAGCCTCACGCATTCAGGCGAATACGTCAGTTCCCAGAGCCTCTTGACGGCAGGCCTGTATCCGTCGCGCACGATGCCGTCCCGGCTGAGAGCGATGCCGGCGGCTGAGAGCTCGTGGAGAATCCTGCGGGTCTGCCTCTCGGAGATACCGGCGATTTCGGAGATTTTCCCGACGGTGGCCCCAGCAGGCCGCTGGCGGAGCGCGTTCAGCACACTCCTGGCCCCAGCGCTGAGCCCCTTCGACGGGTCTTCACCCCGATCCGACGATCTCGAGTCGCCCGCTGCCGGCAGGTACGGCTTCTGCCGTGCCTCGGCTAGCCGGCGCTCAACAGCGCTCGGCGACATTCTGGTGCCGTGCATAGACGTGCCCGTGACAGCAGTGAACTCCTTGCGGCAGTCGCGGCACCGCCATTGCGGCCACCTGCGGCCCGGGCGCTCTCGCTCGGTTGCGCGCGAGCTGCCGCAATGCGGGCATACGATCTTGTCGGGCCACCTGGCATCGGCAATCCGGCGAGCAGCCTCGGCATCTGCCGAGCTCGGAGCGTCGCCCATGCGCCCACCCTACCATTCTTGGGGACCGAACAGCAAAAAATGTCCGGCGTGCTGCACGCGCTGGTCACCCAGCGCGTGCAGCCGCCATCAGGCGCAGGGGTTGATGTTACTGAGCGCCTGGAGTTTGACCCCGTATATGTCAAACATCTTGGTTCCGGAGGCAGTCCATTCCTTCGGGAAGCAGCCGGTCCATCCCGCGTT
>JAPOPC010000031.1 GCA_026713105.1 Acidimicrobiaceae bacterium | reverse complement strand
GTCGGACTTCGACAAATTGCCCTCCGTGCCCGACGATGCGCCGCCGGCGATCCTGTGCCGGCTCAGCTACCGGGCGAACGAGGACCACCGCAGCGGATACCGGCCCGGTGACAAACCGGAGCGCATCGTCGCGTCGATGCGCGGCTGGTGGGAGCTGGACCCCGATGAGGCCAAGAGCCTCAACATCAAGTACGCCGTCGCATTCCATCGTCGCCTTCTGGCCGACATCGCCCATCGACAGCCCCCGAGACCTCGTCGGCAAGGCGCTCGAACTGCTCGGTCACGGGATGCTGCCGCGGATGCACGGTGTGTTCGAGCTCCGCTACGGCGACGACTGGCATTACAAGCTGCGCACCGCGCACCGGATTCTTCCGTCGGTGAGGCATGTGCCGCTGCACGACCCGTCGGTGTACATCGGGGCACTGCTGCAGGATGCGGAAGCGGAGACCTTCGACAAGGTGTTCACGGTCACGACGCGGGCCAGCCTCGAGCACATCCGAGATGCGCGCAACCGATGGGGTCACTTCGCCGAGATCAGCGCCATGCAGGCCAGCCAGGACGTCCGCGAGATGCAGATGCTGCTTGCTGACCTCGGTGCCGCAGACGAGGCACGTCGTATGGCCCAGATCCAGCGGACCCTCGACCTCATGGTGCGCTCCAGCCGCAGCTAGGCGCATGTAAGTGCGCGCGGCGCACTTCTTGGCCGCTTCAGAGGCGATTTTCTGCGTTTCGGAGACTCTTGCTGGCACCGTCAGCCGCAGCGGCGTTGGGATCGTTTCCAGTCGCAGCTCGGCATCGGGCCGCGTCCCAGCGGGCCAGCCCGACATGTCCCTGAAGTCGGTGATTTCCGCGACTTGAGCCCGGTCGCGTCTGCGGTGTCGATCACTTCGAGATTGTCGGCGATGTGGTTCGCTGCGGCGTTGCCGGGCCGCTGGGTGATCCACCCTGTGAAGCGGCTCAGCCGCGCAGCCACTCCAGGATCGCAACAGCGACTGCGAGCACTACCGCAACCTCCACAGCCAGCGCATGCGCAAACATCCACTCCCGCCGCCCCGCGGCCTTGCGCTCAGCAGCATGCGCTTTGAGATCAGCCTCGCGCTCGGCAGCGCGCCGTTGGAGACCGGCCTCGCGCAACTCGACAAGCCGGTCGAACCTTTCGTCCACCCGCCCGCCAAGCGCGTCGACCTCGCCTTCGACGCGCCCGATATCGGCCCCGGCCGCGCGCGCATCGTCCTTGGTGGCGAGCTCGGCCGCCGGCACGGGGCTCAGGCGGGACATCACGTACTCCGCGGCTGTCGCATCGGCCTGCTCACGCATCCAATCGTAGGCACGGACCCGAACAGCTTCAGACTGATGGCGTCTTCGTTGAGATGCCCGCGAGGGCCCTCGTGTTGTTTCTGCACACGATTTCGGCGACCTACCCGGCGATCACGTCAGTTACAGCAGTTGCGACCGTCTACGCCGCTGACGTCACCACGCCTTTGGCGGCAGATGACACAGACGATGCGAAGGACAAGGTCGACGAGGACAAGAACGGTGCCTCACAGAGGCGCATCTCTCTGAGCAGCAGCGTTCCGGCCCGCCGCTAGCGAGTTAGCTGCACAGTCGGCCTGAACCGTTCGGGCGGCCTGCCCGCCTGATCGGCAAACGCCAACAACGAAAGAGCCCCGGGGTTTGCGCCCCGGGGCTCTTCGCGTCTGCACTTCGGCCTGCCGGCAGATCGTCCAGCGTCTCGTCCTCACGGACGTGCTGTGGGCGCAAGCTTGTCGGCCAGCCAGCTCAGCTGATCGGCAGTCCCGTTGCATGGGGCAAAACGGTGTTCGGGGACGATCAGAAAAAACCTCGGCCGCTGCGACTGACCTGCCCTAGGTTGAGACCCTCGTACACGTTCGTGCCGTAGGACTGCGTACCGAGGAGGTGTGTCCAAATGAGCGAGAACTACGACGATGTCAAGGTCATCCACTACACCGACGACGACATCCGCGAAGGCAATCAGCACATGCTCGATGACGTCGGCTGCACTTGGGAGCAGTTGCAGGCGCAGGCGGAGGACGGCCGTTTCGAGAGCGAGCAGGCCCGCGACGTCTGGCTCGTCATCTCGTCCTTTGAACCAGCTACAGCGTGATCTGGAGCGCCGCGCGAAGCGGTTTGCCGGCGAGATCGCGAATTTGCAGGTCGAAGCGCCTGCAGAGGGCTCTTGAGGCCGCCGCCGAGGCACTGATCAGTCTCGGTTGGACGGCTCACTCCTGAGCGCTCAGCACCATGGACAACGGCGCTGGTGGAAGAGTGGGTGAGACAGTGCCTCAAGACGACTTCGAAGTCGATGGCTTCGGTGCCACGCGTCCAAGGGGGCCGAAGCAGCATTGTCGGCAGGCCCGAGGGACCGGGGTCACCCGTCGGTAGTCGGGGTATCAGCCCGGGGTTTCTCACCTCGTCGCTTCTTCTGGCAGCCCGGCATTTGCTGGAGCTCGACGTGGAGTGTCGAACCCGTCGACCGAGCTGGCCTTCAGAATCCACTCACTCTCGAGTTGGCTGCTGCCGTTGAGTGGGCTGTCAGGGCTCGAATTCGCATCGAAAGGAGCCGAACAAGGAGAGATAGAACCTTGGCTACCACCAAGAAGCGGCAGGGCACGCGTTCCCTGGCGCCGGTCCTCGCGACCGGCATCTCCGGTGATGCCTCGACGGGCCTGATCACGCCGCTGATCGTGGGCGACACTTTGCCCAGCGTGGTGCGTGACTACCTGGCGACTCCCGTGAGTGCGCCGGCTGCGACCGTTGCGACACCGCTCGGCGACTTCCCGAATTTGAACTAATCGATAACATTCGTCATAACTCAACAAATTCAAGACCCGCCCGATCCGGATCTGGGGGTTCAGTCGTGCCGGAACTGCCTGTTGCCTCTCGACGTCCGGGTCCCGGCCGCCCGTCTCACGTGGAGGTGTACGAGCGGCTTCACGTACAAGTTCAGGAACTACGGGAGAATCTGGGTGGGCTTCCGCTGCCCGAGGAGGCGGCCGACATCTGGCGAGGCCTCTGGTACGAGGAGGCGCACCATTCGACGGCACTGGAAGGCAACACGCTGGTGCTCAAGCAGGTGGAGCGGCTGCTGGCCGAGGGACGAGCGGTGGGAAGCAAGGACCTCGCCGAGTATCTGGAGGTGAAGGGCTACGCCGATGCTGCTGAGTGGGTGTATTCCCAAGCGGTTCGCCCGCAGCGTCTCGGTCTGCACCAGCAGATCGTGACGCTTGGCGAAGTCCGCGAAGTCCATCACGCTGCACTCTCGCCGGTGTGGGAGGTGTCGCCGCACCCGAGCGCGACTCACGCTGAGGCGCCCGGCAGCTATCGACGGCATGACATCCACCCATTCCCCGGGGGCATGACTCCCGTCGAATGGCCGCTCGTCGATGCAGAGATGACTGCGTGGGCAGATCAGGTCAACTCGCTTGACCCGACCGTGCCGACATTTCCCGAAGCGCTGGCTTCAGCCCATTGCCGCTTTGAGCAGATCCATCCCTTCCTCGATGGCAACGGGCGGACCGGGCGGCTCGTGCTCAACCTGGTGCTTGTCAGACTCGGCTTTCCCCCAGCGATCATCTACAAGCGGGACCGTGACCGGTACCTGCAAGCGCTTCGTCGTGCCGACGCGGGTGAGCCGGGACCGCTCGGGGCCATGGTCGCGCGGGCCGTTCTGGACAGTCTCTACAGGTTCGTCCTGCCAGCCGTCGCAGGCCCAGCGCGCCTTGTGCCCCTCGAAGCGTTGGCCAACGACGACATCACAGAGGTGGCTCTTCGTGGAGCTGCAAACCGAGGCAGACTTCAGGCGACGCGCGGCAGCGACGGACGCTGGCGCAGCAGCCGACGGTGGGTGCAGGAATACCTGTCGTCTCGATACGCGCGCACGTAAGGCCGGCCCGATGATGCCGCTGAGGAGAGCCCCGACGGTCCCGAGGGCGCAGACCTTGGCTTCACACGCTCATTCAAGTTGAACTGTTCAATTGGTTCGGCCCAAGCTCAACAAATCTGGGCCTTCGCCTCTTGAATCACGCCGGGTCTTGTAGAGGCTCTGGGGGTCCTCGGTGAATGGGAACATTGTTGAGTCTTCTCGCAGAAATCTGTCGTTCGGCGATCATGATTGGGCGCGTCACTCATCGATCATCGACGCACCAGAGGCGATGTACATGCCTCTCGTCGCGTGTGCCTCCCGGCATTGAGTAGTACCGGTCGAGCGCATAGGCGACGAGGTCGGCTGCCTGGAGTGCTCGTGTGGCACGGGAGCAAGCTCACGGCACCGGATGCGTCGGTCCTCTCCGCTGAGCAAGCTCTGCACGGCCCAATCAGGACGCATCGACGCGGCCACCCGCGTGACCGCTCTCGCGCTCGCACAGCCGAGACTGACAGCCCAGAAGGGTGTCGCAGCGACGCGTTGCTGCGTGGTGCCTGGCAGGCGCGATCAGCACGATCCGGAAGCTCCTCGAACGGCCCTCGGGAGCGCTGTCAGGACCCGAATTCGCACCGAAAGGAGCCGAACAAGGAGAAGCACGACACAGTGGTAGTGGTGCGATACATGACCCGTCGTTCTGATTCGTCGAGCTTGCGGTTCGGGCAGTCGTGCTTGTGGCCGCGGTGCGGCGCGTGCAGCGAGAGGTATGGAGGCCGCTGGGAACTGTCGACTCGCACGCGTGTGCGACGGCTTCGAACTGTCGAGCCGAAGCGTTACATTCGACGGCGTGGGCAGGCGTGAGCAAGTCGTTGGCCGGTTCCGAGCGGAGATCCGAGATGCGGCCGCGCGCAACAAGGCGACCGCTATTGCGCTCGTGGGCTCTGTTGCGCGGGGCGACGACGACGCGCGCAGTGACTACGACTTCTTGGTCGATTTCGACCGGGGCGTCACGCTGTTCGACATTGGCGGCCTCAAGGCAGATCTCGAAGACCTCCTCGGCGCCGAGGTGGATGTTGTGCCGCGGTCATGCCTGCGAGACCGCCACCGCACGATGCTCGCCGACGCGATCCCGCTGTGAGCCGCAGCGACGCCGAGCGGGTCGCGGACATTCTCGCCGCGTGCGGCCGCTTGGCGGAGATCGTCGAGTTGGGCCGAGAGAAGTTCGACGGAAGCTGGCTCGCCGTGAGCGCTGCGAGCTACGAGCTCGCCGTTGTCGGTGAGGCAATGACGCATCTCTCAGACGAGTTCTTGGACATGCACAGGAACGTGCCGATAAGAAAGGCCAAATCGCTTCGCAACCTGCTCATGCACGAGTACTTCAGAACCGAACCTGAGATCCTGTGGGACACCATGGTCTCCGACATTCCTGAGCTAGCGAGCACGCTGGGTGCGGCGCCACCTGCTGAGTGCTGAGGGAATTGCTAGTCGGGTCCGGCTCGCCTCGCCGACCCGCTGCGTGACTGCCTGAGGGGTTCCCGTTCAGTGCTTCGGGGACCAAGAATGCAACCGACTGCCGTGCGACCGCTGACGCGCATTGTCTTCGCCGCCGCCTAGCCGCAGCGCACTAACGAGAACGCGCAGCCGGCGCGCCACGTGACTTGGACGTCTCGCGAGCGGCCGTTGAGAGCGCTTTCAGGGCCCGAATTCACACGGAAAGGAGCCGAACAAGGAGAAACATAACCTTGACTACTCACACGAAGCGGCGGGGCAAGCGCTCGCTCGCTGCGATCCTGGCGGCGATGCTCATGGCATCGGTGCTAGCCGTCGTAGCGGGATCCCCAGCTCAAGCCGCGAACACAGCTGAAGAAGCGCTATGGGATCACGATGGCAAGGCCAGCACAGCGAAGGTGCGCCGATATGCCGGCCAGGATCGCTACGACACTGCCATCCGGCTAGCGAAAGCCCACGCTGAGCAGCGCGGCGGCATCGGAAATGTGCCGGTCGCGTTCGTCGCTTCCGGTGTGTCACTGGTCGATGCAGTGTCTTCATCAGGACTGGTCGGCGACATGGCCGGCCCCGTCCTGCTCACCGAAGGCGACAAGCTCCATCCGGGCGTGGCCGATTTCATCGAGGACTACGGCGTCGGCACCGTTTATGTGCTTGGCGGCACTGCGGCTGTGGCTGACGCAGTGATCATGCAGATCAAAGCGCGGGCCAACGCGCCGAAGGTCACTCGCGTCTGGGGAGCGGACCGTTACGCGACCGCAGCCGCTGCGGCAGGGAAGCTGCAAGCCTCCGGTGTGTGGTGCAACGGCAGTGAACCGGCAGCGCTGCTGGTGAACGGCGGGGATGTGTCTCTGGCCGAAGCACTCGCTGCGGGCCCGTTCGCTGCGCGACTGGCACTCCCGATGCTCCTGACGGCAGCCGAAAGTCTGCCTGACGCCACTTTGGACTACATCGAGGAGAGTAATATCGAGCATGTCGTCATCATCGGCGGCGAGAACAGCATCTCCGCTGACGTGCAAGCCGCTGTCGTTTCGGCTGGTGTGGACACTGTTGAGCGCATCGGTGGAGAGACACCGGCTGCTGTATCGGTTGCCCTGGCTGGTCTCGCGGTCAAGGGAGACTGCAGTGTCGAGCTTGCCCCGGTCAACGCGGCCAAGGCCGCGTTAGTCAGCGCCCGCGGCGCAGACGTTCCACCTGACGGCTTCGCTGCGGTTCCGGTACTCACCGGCGAGAGCTTTGTGCCGGTCCTGCTGGTCGGTGACACGTTGCCACCGTCAGTGCGTGACTATCTCGCCGCGACACCGACGACTGCTGCCGGGCAGAAGGTCAACTATGAACTGCTCGCTATCGGTGGCACGGCCGCGGTGTCTGCCCAAGTGATGGCCGACGCGCTCGACGCGGCACGGTCCGCGGCGTCGCTCACCGTCGAGATCTACTCAGGTTCGAATGACCAGGGTGGACCACCCGACACCGCCAACCCGTTGCGTGACAGCGACCAGGATCCGGCCACGCCTGAGCCGGTCGCGAAGGGTGACCGGGTGCTCACACTGCGGTTCAATGACGAGGTCATTCCTCAAGACGACCCAGCTACTGATGCAGTCATTGAGACAAGGCTGACGGATCGCATCCGTGACATTCTCGAGGTAAACGGGGTCGCTGCTCGCATTAGCGGGGTCGCTCGCGGCGCCAATCGCGACTGCGACGTGGACACGGTCACGGTGACACTGAGCGAGCCGCTCAACGAAGGCGACTCGGTAGCAATCGTCGGCGGTCAGACGCGGTTGGGCGCAAACGGAGACTTGCGCCCACTTGCAGCTGCATCGGTGACCGTGCCGCCTGTCGTGCCGGACCAGACTGGGCCGAGGCTCAGCATTGTCGCTGTCGAGGACGAAGCCGCTGGCGGCACTGGTGTTGCGATCGTGACCGTCACGGACAGCAGCGCCTTGGGTACCGACACCACCAGCGACGGCAACATCGTGGATGTACTGACCGCTGCCACTGGGACGACGGCTGCGACTCGCGGTGAGATGCGAGTTACGCGGAGCGTCGGAACGGCGCCGCTCATCACAACACCTGACATGATCGCGTTGGTGAATGGCTCGGCCCGTGTGGTCTTGACGTTTGCCCCCGACTTGAAGGCAGGGGACCGCATCATCATCGACCGCGGTGCATTGCGCGACGAGCACGGGAACCAGAGTTCTGGCGCATCGGTCACTGTCAGCCCGGCTCGGGCGCTTCCGACTGTCGAGTCCGTGCTGCTCAGCACCGAGACTCCGACGATGCAGGCGACGGCCGTCGTGCCGACGGACATCACGGGCGGCGACGGCTTGACCTCATTCGATTCAAGCGGGCAGCGCACTGGCGGTGACGATGCCGCTAACCCCGACATTTGGATTGTCGCGAAGAAGACCGGGGAGGCAGCCGGTGCACATGGCAATCGTTGGGCGATTCGTTTCGACAAGGCGAGCACACACGATCCGGTCAAGCCGGCCGACATTGATGTGCGGGTGAGCACCAAGGACAAGTTCGTCTCGGTGCGCCTTGTCAACGGCACCCCGACGTACGGTCAGCTGAAAGCGGCCTTGGAAGGAAACAGCACCTTCGACGGCTTGTTCGAGGTCAAGCTAGACCCGCTCAACCCGACAGCTACCAGCTGTGGCACGTCCTCAGCCGATCGCAAGCCGACGGTCGCGTCCACCTCGTGGGTTGACGATTCGATTGACTTCGACGCTGGGAACCCCGCTACAGGCACCAGCCTGGGTGAGACGAAGGTGGCAATCGAGGTGAACTTCAACGCCCCGATCCGCAACCCAGGGCTCACGGCTGACACTGTTGACGCTTCACCGCTGCTCAGTTCTGCTCTTGCTGACGTGATCCGTCGCAGAACCACAGCGCTGGCGGACCTCGGTCTCGGCTCCCTGGTGGACACGGCGGGCGACACTCGGAACCTCTGGTTCTCTGCGCCCGGTACGACCGTCCGCTATGTAGCTACCACTGATGACCCGGAGGCGCTGCCAATCCCGGGCTACGGCAAGGATCGTGCGGAATTCGCTGCCGCGACGGTCGCCACGGGCTACGCATCCGACGTTGGTGGGACCGACGCCGTCGAGTCGCAGAACGGCAAGACCCTGCCGCGCTGGCTGCAACGCAATACCAGCGTGGCGGCTCCCAAGTAGGAGACAGCCAACGGTTGACGTGAACCGCTGGGCGGCATTTCCGCCCGGCTAGTGAAACCCAACAGGGAGGAGCCCCGGGGTCCCGGCCCCGGGGCTCTTCGCGTCCCGCAGATCCGATCAGAAATCTCGGCGATCTCACCAGTCCGCAGTCGGGACGGTTGCGAGCGCGGGCTCGGCTGGCGTTTGCTGCCTATGTCTGCCCAGACTCGTCCCGGGAGAAGTGATGAACGCAAGCGACGAGATTCCACAAGTGCCCGACGATGCACCGCCGGCGATCCTGTGCCGGCTCAGCTACCGGGCGAACGAGGACCACCGCAGCGGATACCGGCCCGGTGACAAACCGGAGCGCATCGTCGCGTCGATGCGTGGCTGGTGGGAGCTGGACCCTGACGAGGCCAAGAGCCTC
>JAPOPC010000035.1 GCA_026713105.1 Acidimicrobiaceae bacterium | reverse complement strand
GGTCCACTTGGGCCGGGTTCGGGCTCGGGAGGATGCGTTCGGTGTCTCGATGGACTGGTCTGACTGGAGTCGAGACTGGCCTGGTGCCTTGTGACTGATCCGTCGGCTGGTCCATCGAGACATCGAACGCGCACCAGCGGGTCGGACGAGTGTGACCTCATGAGGAGCTTGGCTGTTCCCCCGTCGATGTCTTGTCCGTCGTCCCGGCCGGTGGTGCCGTCCATCTCAGTTCACGAAGGGCAGGCAGGTTCAGCATGCATGATCATGACAGGCAGGTCACAGGAGGGGTCGACACCCACGGCGAGGTCCACGTCGCCGCGGTCATCGACGCGACCGGACGGATCCTGGCGACGTCGTCGTTCGCGGCGGCTCTGGCTGGCTACCGGGGACTGCTGGGGTGGCTGCGCCGCCACGGCCGTGTCGTCGGGGTCGGCGTCGAGGGCACCGGCTCCTACGGCGCCGGCCTGGCCCGCTGCCTCGCCGGCGAAGGCGTCGCGGTCACCGAGGTCAACCGCCCCGATCGGCAGCGACGCCGGCGTCACGGCAAGTCCGACACCGTCGACGCCGAGGCCGCAGCCCGGGCGGCGCTCAACGGCGACGCGGCGGGAACACCCAGGGCGAGCGGCGGGCCAGTGGAGAGTGTGCGGGTGCTGCGCGTCGCGCGCCGCTCGGCGATCAAGGCCCGCACACAGGCTGCCAACCAGATCCGCGACCTGATCGTCACCGCTCCCGACCGGCGTCGATCCCGGCTGCGGGGCCTCGACACCGACCAACGCGTCGCTGTGTGCTCCCGGTTCCGGACAGGGGAAACGACAGACCCTGGCGAGGCAACCAAGCTCGCCCTGCGCATTCGGAGACGGGAGCAAAGCCCGGGTCGGCGAGTGTCGAGGGATCGTGCGACGTGGGCACGGACCGCAGGGTAGCGGTCGCTCCTCGGGCGGGAATGTGCTGGCAGCCGAGGTGATTCGCGGGCGCCCGGATTGCCGCTATTGGGGATCGGGCGGGTTCTGTGGTGCCAGCAAGGGCTCCGGCGCGAGGTCAGGATGGTTGAGTCTCTTGTCGACCTCGCGCTTGATCCTCTCGAACTCCGCGCGAGTGAGCGATGGCTGGTTCCTGAGACGCTCTGCTTCCTCAGCCGAAATCTTGAATGTCTGCCTCGGACGCGAGTTGCGGTTAGGTCGGCGACGATCACCTGATGGTGTGCTCATGATGCCTCCGTCGGTGGTATCGAGACTAGGCCATACTCGATTTCGTACCTGTCGACGGTAGCTGACAGCTGCCGCAAGGCCCGCATGACAGCGCTCGGGGGAAACCTGATCCTGGCGACGACGAGCGTCATGTCAGGGTCGCGATCGGGCGACGCGCGGGGCGAGAGGAAGTCGAAGGTGAATTCGTGCGCTGAGCACCACGCGTACAGCTCGTTGGCGTACACGCCGCCGCTGGTCGCGTAGTCGTCGAACTCGAATTCTTGCTCGGTCTGATCCTGGAACATGCGCGACAGCGTAGACTTGCAGTAACAATAAGTTTCAATATATTTCATTGACCGTCAGCGATATCCTGTGGTGGCAGTCACGAGCGCATCTCGAACGCCTGCCGAGGTAGGCGAATGTCAGGTCGCCGTGGCATCCTTGCCGCCATGGATGCCTCCTCATCGGTGGACAGCTCAGGCGCGGCGAGAGCCCTCGATTCTGAGCCCCCGGGGACGGCAGCTGGGTTAGGTGCAGGGACCGATGCGGGCGAGCTTCCGCCCTATCGCTACAACGCCCAGATGGCGAACGAGATCGAGCTGCGCTGGCAGGAGCGGTGGCGCAGGGAGGGCACCTATCACACTCCACTGCGTCCAATGGCTTCGGCCCCACGAGGGCCGAAGCTCGACGGCCCGCTCGCCGGTTCGAACGACGCCAAGACCAGCAAGCTGTTCATCATGGACATGTTCCCGTACCCGTCGGGTTCGGGACTGCATGTTGGGCACCCGTTGGGCTACATCGGCACCGACGTCTACGCGCGCTTCAAGCGCATGTGCGGTTACGTGGTGCTGCACCCGATGGGCTATGACGCGTTCGGGCTGCCAGCGGAGGAACATGCCCGTCAGACCGGCGAGCACCCCCGCATCAATACCGAGCAGAACATCGCCAACATGTCGCGCCAGCTCGCTCGCTTGGGGCTCGGGCACGACGATCAGCGGTCGCTGGCCACCACCGACGTCGAGTACTACCGCTGGACGCAGTGGATCTTCCTGCAGATCTTCAACTCCTGGTACGACTCTGAGGCCGACAAGGCGCGCCCGATCGCTGAGTTGATCGAGCTGTTTGAGACCGGGCGCAAGGCCACCACCCGCGGCACCGCGTGGGGCGACATGGACGATGTCGAGCGGCGCCTCGAGCTCGATGAGCATCGCCTGGCCTACCTGGGGGAGGCGCCGGTGAACTGGTGTCCCGCCTTGGGCACGGTGCTGGCCAACGAAGAGGTCACCAACGAGGGTCGATCCGATCGTGGCAACCATCCGGTGTTCCGCCGCCCCATGAAGCAGTGGATGATGCGCATCACGGCGTACGCCGACCGGCTGCTGGCCGATCTCGACCGGGTGGACTGGTTCGAGAGCGTCAAGATCATGCAGCGCAACTGGATCGGTCGCAGCGAGGGTGCATTCATCAGCTTCGCCACCGAAGCCGGCAACGCCGACTCGGCTCGCACCAGCCCCGATGGGTCAGGCCCCGCCATTGAAGTGTTCACCACCCGGCCCGACACCATTTACGGCACCACGGCCATGCTGGTTGCCCCCGAGCATCCCCTGGTCGACAAGCTCGTTGCCGATGAGTGGCCGCCGGGCACCGATGCTCGCTGGACCGGTGGTGCAGCCACGCCTCGCGAGGCTCTCGAGGCCTATCGGGCCCAAGCAGCGGCGATGACCGACCTGCAGCGCCAGACCGAACGAGACAAGACGGGTGTGTGGCTGGGCGTGAACTGCCACGTGCCCACGACCGGTGAGCCGGTGCCCGTGTTCGTCGCCGACTATGTGCTGATCGACTACGGCACCGGCGCGGTCATGTCGGTGCCGGGCGAAGACCAGCGCGACTGGGACTTCTCCGAGAAATTCGGCCTGCCGATCATGCGCACCGTGGCGCCCCCGCCGGACTTCGACGGCGAGGCCTACGACGGCGGGGGACTGGCCATCAACAGCGACTTCCTCAACGGCCTGGAAAAGACCGAGGCCATCGAGGCCATCTGCGACTGGCTGGAAGACCACGGCTGCGGCCGCCGCACGGTCACCTACAAGCTGCGCGACTGGCTGTTCAGTCGGCAGCGCTACTGGGGCGAGCCGTTCCCGATCGTGTTCGACGAGACGGGCCTGCCGCTGGGGGTGCCCGAGAGCGAATTGCCCGTGGAGCTGCCCGAGCTCATCGACTGGGCGCCCCGGGCGCTCGACGAGTCGTCGGATCCCGAGCCGCCGCTGGGCCGCGCCACGCAGTGGGCCACCGCCACCTATGACCTCGGCGACGGCGAGCGCACCTACAGCCGCGAGCTCAGCACCATGCCCCAATGGGCCGGATCGTGCTGGTACTACCTGCGCTACCTCGACCCGACCAACGACGACGTCCTGGTGGATCCCGACGTGGAGCGCTACTGGATGGCCGACGAGGCGGGAGGCGTCGGCGGCGTCGACCTGTACGTCGGCGGCGTGGAGCACGCTGTGCTGCACCTGCTCTACGCCCGCTTCTGGCACAAGGTGCTCTACGACCTAGGCCACGTCAGCGGCCCCGAGCCGTTCGGCCGGCTGTACAACCAGGGATACATCCAGGCGGCGGCATACCAGGACGAGCGCGGCGTGTACGTCGAGGCCTCCGAGGTGGTCGAGCGTGACGGGAAGTTCTTCCACGAAGACAGCGAGGTCACCCGCCACTTCGGCAAGATGGGCAAATCGCTGCGCAACGCCGTGACGCCCGACGACATTTACGGCGCGTACGGGGCCGACACGCTGCGGACCTATGAGATGTTCATGGGCCCGCTCGACCAGGGCCGGCCTTGGGAGACCCACTCGGTGATCGGCTCGCACCGGCTGCTGCAGCGCGTCTGGCGCAACCTCGTCGACGAGCAGACCGGCGAGCTCATGGTGTCGGAAACCGAGCCCGACGCCGATCTCGAGCGCATGTTGCATCACACCATTGCGTCGGTCACCGATGCCATGGAAGACCTGCGCTTCAACTCCGCGATCGCACGCATTACCGAGCTGAACAACGAGCTGACCCGCCGTGACGGGCCGACACCCCGGCCGGTCGCCGATGTGCTGGTGCGGCTGCTGGCGCCGCTGGTGCCCCACCTGGCCGAGGAGTTGTGGGAAAAGCTCGGCCACGCCGAGACAGTCGTCTACGCGCCGTTCCCACAGGCCGATCCGGCGTTGCTGGTGGCCGAGACCATCGAGGTGCCGGTGCAGGTCAACGGCAAGGTGCGCAGCCGCATCACCGTGGATGCAGCCATCTCGAACGACGACCTGCAGGCAGCGGCGCTCGCCGACGAGCGCATTGCCCAGCTCACCGCCGGCAACGACATCGGGCGCATCGTGACCGTGCCGGGCAAGCTGGTGAACATCGTGCTCGCCTGAGCGAGCAGCATTGAACACGTGCTCGCGTGAGCGAGCAGCATTGAACACCCGCTGGGGGAGCGACACATGAGTGACAACGAACGGCGCGCACTGGGCGTCACGGCCACCGAGACCCATGGCGGCAAGCTCGCCGCGAAGGCGCTGAAGGCAGCCGGTGTGGAATGCGTGTTCACCCTGTCTGGCGGGCACGTCATGGGCATCTACGACGGCTGCATCGACGAGGGCATCGAGGTTGTCGACGTCCGCCACGAGCAGGCTGCGACCCACGCCGCCGATGCGTGGGCTCGCCTGCATCCGGGCAAGGTCGGCGTGGCGATTCTCACTGCAGGTCCCGGCGTGACTGACGGCGTGACCGGGGTCGCGAACGCCTGGCGGGCGAACTCGCCGATTCTGGTCTTCGGCGGCCAGGGGCCGTTCAAGCATGCTGGGCGGGGCTCGCTGCAGGAAATGGACCACGTGTCGCTTATGCGACCGGTGACGAAGTGGTCGGGCGCATGCGGGGAGACCCGCCGCATCGCCGAATACATCGAGCTGGCCGTGCGCACTGCGCTGAGCGGCATTCCAGGGCCCTCCTTCCTGGAGATCCCGATGGACGTGCTGCACGGCAAGGTGGATCTCGACGCCATCGAGATGCCTCAGTTCCGCGACTACCGGGTGGCATCAGCCGCGCCGGCCCCAATCCTGGCCGAGGCTGCGGAGATCATCGCCGGCGCACGCACCCCGGTGGTGATGGCCGGCACCTCGCTGAAGTGGAGCGAGGGCGGCGGTGCGCTCGGCGCGTTCCTCGATGCCACGGCCATCCCGTGTTACGTGAACGGCATGGCCCGCGGGGAGATCAATTGGGACCACTCCTCGTTCCTGTCGCTGACACGGTCCGAGGCGCTCGCAGCCGCCGATGTGGTGATCCTGGCCGGCACGCCGCTCGACTTCCGCATGAAGTTCGGCCGCGCCATCCCTGCCGACGCCCGTATCGTGCAGCTCGACCTCGACGAGACGCTCATCGGCCAGAACCGCGCTGCCGAAGTAGGGCTGGTGGGCAACCTGGGCGCCAATTTCGAGGCACTGCTGGAGCTGTTCAAGTCGACCGGCGTCTCGGTGGACGCCTCGGCGCACCTCGCCGCGCTGGCGGCTCGCGAGGCCGAGCTCGACGAGGCCCGCAATGCCGAGCTGAACAGCGATGAGGTGCCGATCGACCCGCTGCGGCTGTGCCGCGAGATCGCCGACGCCGTGACCGACGACATGATCGTGATCGGCGACGGGGGCGACATCGTGGCGCAGGCCTCCAAGGTCATCCGCGTGCCGCGCCGGGGCACCTGGATGGACCCCGGGCCCCTCGGCACCCTCGGCGTGGGCATGCCGTTCGCCCTGGCTGCGCAGAAGGCTCACCCTGACAAGCGCGTGCTGATCGTCTATGGCGACGGCTCATTCGGCCTGAACGGTTTCGAGTTCGACACCGCCGTGCGCTTCGGCCTGCCCATCGTGGGCGTCGTCGGCAACGACGCAGCGTGGGGGCAGATGCTGCGCCCCCAGGCCAGCCTGTACGGACAGGACCGGGTGGTCGCCACCGAGCTGAACTTCACCCGCTATGACAAGGTCGTCGAAGCCATGGGCGGCCACGGCGAGCACGTCACCGAGCCCGGCCAGATCGCACCGGCTCTGCAGCGAGCCTTCGACTCTGGCCTGCCCGCACTGGTGAACGTCGAGATCCGTCAAGACCGCGGCGCCATGAAGGGCTCCACCTACGTGTAGTGGGGCGATGGCACGAGGCGAGGCGGTAGGCGCTGAGCGGGTACCAGCGCATCGGCAGTTGCTAACCGGTTGTTGTCGGTCACCTGTGGCTTGCCGGGCATGACGAGTTCGGTCTCCTGCGCACAGCGGGCTACGGCAGGATGTCGTGCGTCCCGCAGCGGTGCCAGCGAATGTGCAGGAGACCTGATTGCTGCTGAGTCCCGAACGAGAAGATGGCGCGGCCGTCCTCGGCCCATCGCATCTCGTAGAGGCTCTGCACGCCTTGCAGCTTGTGCACGAGTCCGTCACGAAACCATGTGCCGTCGCCCGATTCCATCTCCCGGAGGTCCTCGATCATCAGGCTGCGCATGCGCAGCAGCAAGAGCTTCTGTGCTTTGGAGAGCCGTCGGAAGTCGCGCTGGAAGGCCCTGTCTTCCTCGTAGGTCGGCATGTGTGCCGTTCACTCGATGGAAGGTTCGTCGAGCAGCGATTCAAGGTGGGCGGCGAATTCCTCCTCGGTATAGATGATCCCGGTCGGATTGTCGAGCGGTGGGCCCTTGCCTTGGGACTCGATGATGTCGGCAAGTGTGACGGGGCCAGGCTCGTACAGGTGCGATTCGCCGGGGCGTGATGTGGGCAGCCAAGCGATGATGAGCGCTGACTCATAGCTGACCCTCACGAGCCGTCGCAGGTGGCGAATGAGGTTGAACGGCTCGTCGGCCCAGTCGCGCCATCCGTTGGGATCGTCGACGATGCCGGACGGCTTGTCGTGCTTGACTCGGAGGCTGTCGATGGCCCATTGCAGTGGGGTGCGGCCTGACACGGTGTAGTGCACCGTTTCGAGTGGAATCCCGACGAGGCGGCACCGGCTGTTGACGATGAGCACAGTGCGGTCGTCGCTGCCATCGGGGCGCTTGCCCCAGCGCATGCGCCCCTCGATCCGGTATGCGCTGTGGTCGGCATCGCCGTTGTCAGGCTCCCCGTCCACCAAGCACTGCACGGGATATTCGACGACCGTTTCGTAGCCGATGTGCAGGTCCATCAGCTTGCGGCCGGCAGACCGGAACGCCTCGAAGTCATCGGCGAGCGGAATCCGGGGCAGGTTTCGCTGTAGGTCGTGCCGGTAGTCCATGCGCCAGTCCGGCGAGTGCATGATGCCGTACAGGTATTCCCAGATGTCGTCCTTGGTGATCTTGGTGCCGTACTTGGCCTGGAACTGCTCCAACGCCCAATCGGAGACGTTGTCTGTGTCGGTCGCAGCACTCGCTTCAGGCAGTCCCAAGTCGAGTGTCTCGCTCATGAGATCCTCCGTCGCGGAATGGCACGAGTGGGCTGATTGGTTCCGCAGGCGCTGAGATCGGCCGGGCACGCAGTCGCCAAGGACGAGAAGATCGCTCGGTTGTTCGGTGACGTCACCAGCAGAACCTCGGCGGGACTCACGGCCTGCTCCGAGGTGCCGCTCGGCAAGCTGGATCCAACGCGTGCAGGTCCGGCAGTGTCGTGGAGGCGAGAACGGCGAACACGGTCCGGTTCGACGGCGTCGTCATCAGTAGGGCCTCGTCCTGGGCGCGAAGCGCGCTCCGCCGTCCAGACAGTTGAGATCGATGCGCTGTCTGACCGCGAGTATCGAGAATCGTGTCCTGCTCGACGGGCTGCTGACCGAGATTCCTCTCTCTCTCTCTCTCTCTCTCTCTCTCTCTCTCTCTCTCTCTTCGCGCCGGTGTGTGTGCGGGGGTCCTCCTGACACCGGAGGCGGGTGCTGTCCCGCCCCCCACCCAGCGGCTCTGCGGAGGCGACGGCAGCCCCCCCCCCCCGCAGGGAGGGGGAAAGAGGAAGAGAGAGAGGAAGAGAGAGAGAGAGAGAGAGAGAGAGAGAGAGAGAGGTCTCCTGTTGTGGGTGTGGTAAGGGAGCGTGGTGAGTTGGTTGTGG
>JAPOPC010000059.1 GCA_026713105.1 Acidimicrobiaceae bacterium | reverse complement strand
CCGATTGGGAATTCGTGGTGATGGGACCTGGCAACTGTCAGGGTGGTATACGCGCAGAATTATGAAGAGAACGACTCACTGAGGCCTTGTTCCGGCGCCTCTGTACCAACAGAATTTCGGCGAGGACAATTTCCGTTATCCCCTAAGTTCTGCCATTCGTATGACTACATACAAGTGTGCGAGAAGCGCATACCGCCAGCGGCGTTTACGACGATCGTGCGCCTGCGGTATCGGTCCATGACAACGCCCCGTGGGCGGGTTTCTGACACGGAGGTTGCGGCCGTGGACCTGCCGGAGTCGTCGGTCGAAGCCGCTCAGATCAACCAAGTCAACGGCCATCGCGACGGGTCGGGTGTCTCCGGACTAGCGACCATCGGCGATGCGACGGGACTGGGCACTTCCCGGCGTGACGGTTGCTGGCAAGAAGTCGTCCGAGACTGCGTGGTTGTGGTCGGCGAGCAATTGGCTCAGAACTCGCCCGTCGGACGCCCGGCCTACAAGGCAACTGCCGACGTCGTCCCCCTCTCAGATTCCGATGCGCAGAACCTGTATGGGCTGTTCCGCCACGAGGTCTCCGACAACACGATCCGCAGCTACAGAAGCCAATGGCGCAGCTTTGTCATCTGGGCCGCTGCCCGGCGAGTCCCGGCAGCTCCGGCCAAGCCCGAGCAAGTGGCTGCGTACCTGGCCGAGCGCTTCGAGCAGATCGGGCACAAGCCAGCCACGCTGCGCGTCGCTGCCGCCGCGATCGCCTATGTCCACAACAACTGCGGCCTCGAGAACCCGTGCAGTCATCCCGATGTCAAGAGAACCCTGCGCGGAGCGACCCGAGTGGCCGGCAAGGCTCAGAAGCAGGCGAAGGGCCTCACCGGCGATGCACTAGACGCAATCGCAGCCACCGCCTGCCGACCGCGCCGCGGAAAGAACGGCAGACAAGAGAGCGCACCGGCCGCCGCGAGGCGAGGAAGCATCGACATCGCGCTCGTGAGGCTCATGCGCGATGCGATGCTCAGGGTCTCCGAATGCGCTGCGCTGACCTGGAGCGACATCGAGACGGTGCCCGACGGCAGCGGGCGGCTGCTGATCCGACGTTCGAAGACCGACCCCGACGGCGAAGGTGTCGTCGTGTTCGTGTCGCCGCAGACCATGGCGGCCCTTGCGTCGATTCGCAATGGCGCCCCAGCGGTACACCGAGTATTCGAGCTCAGCTCGAATCAGATCTCGCTTCGGATCAAGAAAGCGGCCGTGGCGGCCGGCCTGGGCGACGGTTTCAGCGGGCACTCTCCGCGCGTCGGCATGGCTCAGGACCTCGCACGAATAGGCGTCGAACTGCCCAGCCTGATGACGGCGGGACGATGGCGTTCCCCGACAATGCCCGCCCACTACACCCGCAACGAGACCGCTGACCGGGGTGCCGTTGCGCAGTTCTACAACTACCCCCGGGACCCCCGCGAGCCACCTCAGGCGATCTGATCCGCACAGGGCAGCGCCGCACGGGACTGCCCCGCGCGTTGCACCTGTCGCCGGTCATCCGAGTGCAACGAACGGTGACCTGATCTTCCTCAAGACAGGGATTCGGACCCCGTCTCGGAATGCTCACGATGGCGTTGGTACTCTGCGGATTCGGCCTGCTCACGGGGACCCAAGTCAGGGATCCACTCACGGCCGAGGGGACCCAAGATGACGGATAACGGAAATT
>JAPOPC010000100.1 GCA_026713105.1 Acidimicrobiaceae bacterium | reverse complement strand
GATGCCCCAACTCGTCGCCGCGCTCGCCCGTCACGCCGAGACAGTCACACCCACCTGCAATACTGCCCAACACTCGATCGCTGCATGACAACCGGAGCCACCACCCGCAGCGACTTCAACAGCAAATGGGACATCCTCTGCCAAGGCTGGCTGCACCTGGGAAGAACTTCAGCGCCAAGCCGCCGAGGGTCGCTTCGAAAGCCATATTGCCCACGACACATGGTTCGTCGTCTCATCGTTTGAGCCAGTTCCGGAGAGTTCAGCTACCACGAACCTGAAATCAACATGAGTTCGGAGGGCTATTCGCTGGCAGACGGCGGCGAGCGAACGCGTGTCGACGTCGGCGGCAAGAAGCTGCGGCCGTGCGGAACCTATGCGGCGTTCCAGCGACACAAGAAGCGTGATGAAGAGCCATGTGAGGCCTGCACGACGGCAGCAAGGCTCTGGAGCCTCTACACCTCGGCTCGCAGTTCGTACTGGGCCAGCAAGAAATCAGGTACTCCGGCGGGTCATCTGGAGCCGCTGTTTGAGGAAATGCGTCTCCGAGAAATCGACTACCGGGCATTGGAGCGGCGCAGCGACACGCCGCAACCGCCCAGTCACCGATGGACGGTCTACCGATTCGATTTCGAGAACGGCCAGCAATATGTGGGTATCACCCAGCGGGCTGCTCGTTTTCGCGAGGCAGAGCACATCTCCGGGGACCGTCGCTCGACCGGCGGCTCGGCACGCATCAGCGACCTGTATACGGCCGGCGTCGAATACGAACTCGTGATTCTCGCGACCGATTTGACTGAAGGAGAAGCGTACGAACGAGAGCGTGAGGAAATCGCCAAGCTGGACAAGCCGCTCAACATCCAGGGGCCCGTCAAGCGTTAGTGGGACTAGGTGCTCGCGGGAGCATCAGCTGCGCGCCGAAATTCGTTTGCCTGTCGTTCAACAGTGAGTCCATGCTGGCGGTGCATGTCGACGGCCGATCGACCAGGAGCGAGTGTGTACCCTATGCGCATGGCACGCGTGAACGTCTACTTGCCGGACGAACTGGCTGCGAAGGCGCGAGAAGCCGAGCTGAACGTGTCTGGCCTCACGCAGGCGGCCATCCAGCGGGAGCTCGATCGCCAATCACTTGACGCTTGGCTCGACGAAGTGGCGGCTTTGCCGCCGACGGGCATTGACGACGAGACGGCCCTAGCAGTCATCACCGCTGTCAGGGACGAATTCGAGTTCGGTGCATGAATCGCTGATCGTGGATGCGTCAGCCGTCGTTGACGTGCTCATCGACGCCCCCGCGGCCGGCGCGATCCGCTCTCGTCTGAGGAGGAACGAGCTTCATGCACCCGCCCACATCGATGCCGAAGTCCTGTCAGCCATCGGTCGGCACCACCGCGCCGGTCGTTTCAGCGCCAATGCAGCCTCGTCGCGACTGGAGATGTTCCAGCGAATGCCCATCCGACGGCATCAGCTGTCCCCATTGCTCCTCGAAGCATGGAGCCGCCGCCACAATCTGCGGCTCGCGGACGCGCTCTACGCCGCGCTGTCCGATCGGTTACAGATCCCCGTGCTGTCCACTGACCGGAGGCTTGTCGCCGCGATTCCACAGGCCGAAGAGCCGGATGCTCCGTAGCCGACGGCTGACTGGACAGGACCTCGTGAGACTTCCGCTTCCTTGGCTGCAAGACTGAGCCCTTGGAACCGACATTCGGACAACTTGATCCGGGGGAACCATGACGACGTATGCCGGTGAGCGGTTCATTCACGACACTGACAGCCACCTGATGGAGCCAGTGGATTGGCTGGCGAGCTATGCCGACAGTTCCGTTGCCAGCAAGCTCCGGAATCTGAGCCTGGCGGGCGGCGGCGATGCCGCGACGTTCGATCTCGTGGAGAAGTGCTGGGAGCGGCGCAACGATCCCGAAGAGACGGCGAAGCTGGCGGCCGATGTCGTGGGCGGGCCGAAGGGTTATTTCGCCTACGGCTCCATGGATGCCAACGAACGTGTGGGCGCTCTCGACCAGCTGGGCTTCGCCAGCCAACTCGTCTTCACCACGTTTGCGCACACGCAGTTTCACGCACGCGGCGATGTCGATCTGGCTTATGGGGGCGCGGCGGCGCACAACCGCGGCATTGCCGACTTCTGTTCGGTGGATCCTCGCCTGCTGGGCGTGGCGTTCGTGCCGCTCGAAGACCCGCAACGCACCGTCGAGTGCGCCCGGGAAGCCATCGAGGTCGGCTGCCGGGCCGCGTGGATCCCCCACGGCGTGCCGACAGAGGTGAGCCCCACCCATCCCGACTTCGATCCGCTGTGGGCGCTGCTGTCCGAAGCCAGCGTGCCGGTGCTCTTGCACCTCGGACCGAATGGCGGCAATCAGCTGCCGATGACGTACCACAACAACGGTCGGAACCCCGGCAAGGACTTCGTGGGCGGCGGCGAGAACATGCGCTCGAAGGATTTCCTGAACCTGTACCACGACGCCGAGAACCTGCTGGCGTGCATGGTGCTCGACGGCATTTTCGAGAAGTTCCCCGAGCTGCGGTGCGGGCTGATCGAGCTGGGTGCCGGCTGGGTGCCGAACCTGCTGCGCTCGCTGGACAACGCCGTCTTGGCGTTCGGTCGTCACGAGCCCGAGCTGTCGAACCTGACCATGGCACCCTCGGACTACATCCGCCGCCAGGTGCGATTCACACCCTGGCACTTCGAGGATGTGGGCTGGCTGGTGTCGAACGCCGGTCCGGAGTTGTTCCTGTTCTCGTCCGACTGGCCGCACCCAGAGGGCGGCCGCGACCCGATCGCCGAGTTCCAGGCGTCGTTCAGCGCAGCCGGCCTCAGCGAAGGCGCCACGGCACCCTTCTGGGCGGGCAACGCCTCATTCCTGCTCGGAGTCTGAGGCTGTGCCCCGGGCCCGCTCCGCCTTGCTCGTCGTGGACGTGCAGCCGACCTTCTGCGAGGGCGGCGCACTGCCCGTCGAAGGCGGCGATGACGTGGCCGCAGGCGTGGCGGCCCTACTCGCCGATGACCATGGTTACGACCTGGTGGTGACCACGCAGGATTGGCACATCGACCCGGGTGACCACTTCAGCGACGAGCCCGATTTCGTCAGCACGTGGCCGCCGCACGGTGTGGCCGGCACTGCGGAAGCCGAGTTGCATCCGGCACTCGATCCCGTTGCGGACAGGATCGACGCCAAGGTGCGCAAGGGCATGCACGCCGCGGCGTACTCGGGCTTTGAAGGTGTGGACGACGACGGTCGAACTTTGGACGAGGTGCTGGCAGCTGCCGGTGTGGCCGAAGTCGACGTCGTGGGACTGGCGTTCGACCACTGCGTGCGAGCAACCGCGGTGGATGCTGCTGCCAACGGCTACGCGACCAAGGTGATCGAAGGACTCTCGGCCTCTGTAGCGCCCGAGACCGCCGCAGCGGCCCGAACCGAGCTCGCCGCCGCTGGCATCGACGTCATCGGCTCACGCTGAGGAGCACTCTCGACCGCCGGGCGGTCGCGACCCGCTAGCGGGTCTCGTGCTCGACGCTGAACTCGCTGGCCGATTCGGCGATGTGCCGGTGGTTGCGGATGACTTCGTCCATGACGAAGTGCACGAACCGCTTACAGAAATCAGGATCGAGACCTTCCGCCAAGGCGAGCTGGCGCAACCCGTCCACTTGCTGATGCTGGCGAACCAGATCGACCGGCGGCATCTCGTTCGCCGCCTTGTAGATGCCGATGTCGTGAGTGAACCGGAAGCGTTCCGCCAACAGGCGCACCAATTCCGCGTCGACCTTGTCGATGCTGCGGCGGAGTGCAGCGAGTTCGTCGTCAGACATCGGCTCTGTTTCTAGCCCGTCGAGCGGCGACCGGCACCGGCTCGGCGGCCGCGAAGCCCCACGGCCGTGTCCGGCAGTTCTAGGCGAAAGTGGGCGGCGCTTGGCTACGGTTTGCGGCCGTGAGCGAATCAGGGCGAGGGCTGCGGGGCCGAACTGCCATCGCCGGTGTCGGCGAGACCACCTATTTCAAGCGGGGCCAGTCTCCAGATCCGGAGTTCGTGCTCGTCTTGAAGGCGATCCTGGCGGCCTGCGAAGACGCCGGCATCAACCCCCGCGAGATCGACGGCTTCTGTTCCTATAGCAACGATCGCAACACGCCGGCCCGGCTTGCCAACGCCCTCGGCCTGTCGGAGCTGCGGTACTCGAACATGCAGTGGGGTGGTGGTGGCGGCGGGGCGGCCGGAGTTGTGCAGAATGCCGCCGGCGCTGTCCTCGCCGGCTCGGCAGACGTCGTGGTCGCCTACCGAGGCCTCGCCCAGGGGCAGTACGGACGGTTCGGCCAAGGCGGCCGGCGCCCGGCGATCAGCGGCGAGTACGCCTACACCATTCCCTACGGCGTCATGAGCCCGGCCCAGGTGTACGCAATGCGCACGACTCGGCTCATGCACGAACACGACATCGACCGGTCGACGATGCGAGCCGTGGCGCTGGCCGCATATCACCACGCGCAGAACAACCCGCGGGCGGTCATGCACGGCCGGCCGCTCGACGCAGCGACGTACGACTCGGCGCGCTGGATCACCGAGCCGTTCCGTCTCTATGACTGCTGCCTGGAGAACGACGGTGCCGCCGCCATGATCGTCACCTCCGCTGAGCGGGCCGCTGATCTGAGCGACACACCCGTGCTGGTACTGGCGGCTCAGCAGAGCGGCGGGCATCGCTCGGGCGCATGGGTCCACAACCCGACCGACTACGCGACGTCGAGCTTCAAGCTTGCGGCACAGCACCTCTACGAGCAGGCGGGTGTGACACCCGACGACGTCGATGTGGTGCAGAGCTATGAGAACTTCACCGGAGCCGTCGTGATGAGCCTCATCGAGCACGGCCTGTGCACCTACGAGAACGCCAACGAGGTGCTCACCTTCGAGAACTTGCGGGCCGACGGCGGCTCGCTCCCGCTGAACACCAGCGGCGGCAACCTCGCCGAGTGCTACATGCACGGCCTCGGCATGCAGATCGAAGCAGTACGCCAGGTGCGTGGCGACTCGACCAACCAGGTGCGCAACGTGAAGGTGTCGCTGTCGAATGCCGGCCCGATGGTCGAGATCGCCTCAACCGCCATCTACGGCACCGCTGAGGTTCTCGGATGAGTGCGCTGGCCGAGGGCACCTACCTGCCGAAAGGCTTGACGCAGCCAGCACCGATGCGTGACGGCCTCGACCTGCCGTATTGGGAGGGCACGCGCGAACACCAACTTCGGGTGCAGCGGTGCGCCGATTGCGGCACCCACCAATGGGGGCCGGACTGGATGTGCCACGCCTGCCAGTCGTTCGAGGTCGAATGGGTGGCGGTCGAGCCCAGCGCCCGCATCTATTCCTGGCAGCGCGTGCACCACCCGGTGCATCCGGTGCTCGCCGACCACGGCCCCTACATCGTCGTTCTCGTGGAACTGCCCCACGCGGACAACCTGCGGATGCTGGGCAACCTGCTCGGCGATCCAATGCAGGACATCGTCATCGGCAGCGACGTCGAAGCCGTCTTCGAAGACCACGACGACGGCAGCCCGCCGTTCACCCTCGTCCAATGGCAGGTCCCCAGCAGCTGACGCTCTGACGGCGGCGCTCAGCGCCCGCCAGCCGAATTGCCCCGCGGAGACTGCGACCCTGTGGCGGGCCGCAGAGGCCTGCCCGACGCAGCCTTCAACTGGGAGTGAACGCCAGCGATTGCGCGCACGTGGAATGCCGCGCTGAGCCGTCCAGGTTCAGCCGTGCTTGTCGGGGCCGGCCTTGGTGATGTGGAAGCGAACCAAGCAGCGCTTGTCTTCGGTCATTGCGCGGCGGTAGTCGTCCCAGTCGGGATGCTCGCCTTGCAGCGTCCGGTAGTACTCGACGAGCGGGTCGAGCGCGGCCTCGCCTGAGATGATCTCGGCCTCGCACTCGAGCTGAACCCAGCGGCCCAGCCACTTCTCAGGGAACACGCACAGCCACGACTGCGGGTCACGATGCAGGTTCTTGACCTTGAAAGCCGTGTCCCGCGTGCTCATGACGACCGTGTCGTCGACAACCGCCAGCGTCACCGGGGAAAGCTGCGGTGTCCCGTCACGCGCACTGGTAGCCAGCACCGCGCGGTCGTTCTTGCGGACATAGTCGAGCGCTTTGGAAATCTCCATCGGCGCAGCCTCGCACACACGGCCCGATCCGATCAGCCCAGCCGATCCTGATGGACTTCGCCCAGTCCGCGAGACTGCCGCCATGAAAATCTCCGCTGCGTTCCCGCCCGTTCCCGAGACTCCCGACCACATCGCGCTGGCCGAGGAGCTGGGCTACGAGACCGCTTGGGTGTACGACACCCCGGCACTGCAGCTCGACGTCTGGATGACGCTCGCGCTGGCCGGAGTCCGCACCGATCGCATCCGGCTGGGTACCGGCGTTCTCATTCCTTCGCTGCGACACCCGATGACGACTGCTGCAGCCATCGCGACGCTCGTCGGTCTTGTCGGGCCCGAACGGGTCATCATCGGTGCCGGCACCGGCTTCACCGGTCGTCGAGCCATGGGTCAGAAGCCGTTGCGATGGGCCGAATTCCCCGGCATGGTCGCTGACATCCAAGCACTGCTTCGAGGTGAGATCGTCGAGGTCGACAGCAGGGCGGCGCGCATGCTGCACTGGCCGGGCCAAGCAATCGAGCGGCCCATCGAGGTGCCATGGATCGTGGCAGTAAACGGCCCCCGAGGCCTCGCCGCAGCGGCCGAGATGGGCTGCGGCGTGTTCACCTCGCGGCCGCGCCCCGATGCCGACTACACCGGGATCGACGATGTGATCCTCCTGGGCTTCGGCACGATCATGGACGACGACGAGTCGATCGAATCGCCACGCGTGCTCGATACAGCGGGCCCTGGTGTCAGCGTGGCCTACCACGCCTTCCTGGAGCAGCGAGATGCCCGGCTCGACACGTTTCCAAATGCCGACCGCTTCGCCGAGATCACCGGCGACATGGACCCGAGCACGCTGCACTTGTCGTTGCACGAAGGGCACCTCACCCAGTTGAACGCCATCGACCGCCAGGTGCTCACGCCTGAGTCGCTGCGCATCGCCCCCTTCGTGTGCCATGCCGCCGAGGTGCCCGAGCGCATGGAACGACTCGCAGCGGCGGGTATCACCGAGGTGTCGTTCCAGCCCATGGGCGATGTTGAGCGCGAGCTGCGCGCCTTCGCCGCAGCCGCCGAGCTCTGAATCTGTGCGATTGAGGACTCAAGCCGGCAGGCACAGATGTCATAGCTGTGGAGGCGGCAGGAGACTCTGCGACGTTGCGACCAGTTCCCGAGTGGATTCACCGTGATGCGTCTATGACGTTGGCAAGGGATGCGGTGCGGTACGAATCTCTCGCCTGCCGGATCGCTGGAGCAGAGGGTCCTGCCGCCTCCGCAGCGGGCGTACCGGTTCGCATCCGCTATCTGGCACTATCGGGGCGATGACGAATGGCGGGGCAACGAACCCGGACCCGCAGGAGGACGCCGATATCGGCGATCCTGAGTCACTGGCCTTCGCAGAAGCAGCCATCGATTCACCGCTCACCACAGCCGAGCTGTGCCGAGTCGTCGGCAGCCGCGTGCGAGAGCTCCGTCAGGCGTTGAACATGACGATGTCGTCCTTCGCCACCGACGCCGGCATCTCGCTGGGGATGCTCTCCAAGATCGAGCACGGCCAGAGTGCGCCCAGCCTGTCGACGCTCGCACGTCTGGCGGCAACCGCCAAGGTTCCGGTGACGGCTTTGTTCCGGGGCCTCGACGAGGAGCATGACTTGGTCATCGTGCGGGCCGGCAAGGGCCACGAGATCCACCACGACCGCGGCGGACCGGATCGGCTGTACCAAGATCTCGGCACCTTGCGGGGACCCAACCGGATCATCGAACCGATGATCACCACCATCACCGAGCCAGGCGGCGCGTTCCCGCTCTACCAGCATCCGGGCGTCGAGTTTCTCCATGTCCTGGAGGGATCGATGCACTACGGCTACGGCGGCAAGGCATACCTGCTGAACACGGGCGACACCATGCAGATCCACGGCGAGGTTGCCCACGGGCCGGTCGAGCTCGTGGAGTTGCCGGTCCGGTTCATCTCCATCAAGGTGTACCCCGCCAGCGAGTCGCGCGGAGCGGTGGGAGGGTGAAGCCATGGTCTTGATGTTCATCGCCGATTGGATCAGCGACACCGGCTTCGCCCGCCGCAGCCTCCTGCTGTGGATCCTCTTGGCCGCAGCCGTCGGTCTCACCTACTGGGAATGCCGTGAACGCGGCTACCGCCAGACGGTCCTGCTGTGGTGGGTGTCCTTCGTCGCCATCACCCATGTGGTTGGCTACGTCATCTTGCGCTTCGTCGTGCGCCCGCCCCGAGACGCCTGATCTCAAGAGCCCGAGAACCGTAGGACGCCAAGATGCCTGAAGACGAGTTGATGCCTCCCGACCCGCCAAAGGGCCTGAAGGGCCGCCTCAATGCGATGCCGGGCCGCCCCCTCCTGCTCATCGCTGTCGGCGTGATCCTGGCCATCCTTCTTGTGTTCGCCCCGGGAAGCTGCTCCGGCGTCGACATCGAGGAAACCCAGGCCATCGCCACCGCCCGCGCCGAACTCGACGCACACCCCGACGCCTTCACACCGGACAAGACTGAGACCAAGGTGCTCCGCCAAGGATTCCCCCCGACGGCGTATTGGGTCGTGGTGTTCACCGTCCGAGACCCTGAAGGTGATACGGAGGACTTTCTCCATCACGCAGCCATCTGGGTTCATGCCGGAACCGGGGAGATTCGCGAAGTGCAAGTCAGCGGGACCGGCGGCGGCTGATCAGAGCAGCCGGGTCCAGCACACCCTTCGCGGTCTCCCGCACTGCGGCAACACGGAACTGGACAGGCCCCTTGGTCGTCAATCGCGCGCGGCGGATCAGCCCTTCCCACCCAAAAACCGCCCACGACGTTCAAATTCCACCCATTGCGCGGGTGATGTCAAGGCGAACATTGCGAACGTGTTACGGTCTCACCCAACTTGGTCTGGCGTTGGGTTGCTGGGGAACTCAAGCGCAAACCGAAAATGGGGGGAGGCGCGATGGATACCTCTGTTGTGTTTACGGAGGCTTACTACTTCTTCACGGTCGCGATCATGTGGCTGCTGCACGTAGGTTTCATGACCTACGAGGCAGGCGTCAGTCGACGCAAGAACGTCATGTCGACGGCCATGAAGAACATCATGACGATCGCCGTCGTGACGCCGACGTTCTATTACGTCGGTTGGTATGTCTACTTCTGCATGCAGGAGGGTTTGAAGTTCACCGGGACGCCCGACGGAGGTGGCACAGCCGCCTCGGGTGACTACTACTGCGGCGACGGCTTCGGTCTGCCGTGGGATGGTTCCATGGGGCCAAATCTCGGCGACAACATCAGCGGCGTCTTCTGGGCGGCCTTCGTGCTGTTCTCGTGGACTACCGGCTCGATCATGTCCGGCTCGGTGCTAGAGCGAATCCGAATCTCGGCGTACCTCTGGCTCACCGCCCTCATGGGCGGCATCGTCTGGGTGATCGCTGCCGCGTGGGGCTGGAGCTACGGCGGCTGGCTGAGTGTCCACTTCGGCTACCACGACTTCGCCGCTTCGGGCGTTGTCCACGGTGTCGCCGGAATCTTCGCCCTCGGGGTGCTCTTCAACCTCGGGCCGAGAATCGGGCGCTACGACGCGAATGGCGGGACACGGGCGTTCAAGCCCCACAACCTCCATTTGACGTTGATGGGGCTGATGATCATCTTCACGGCGTTCTACGCGTTCTACGCGGCGTGCCTGGCCATCACGGCCGACACCACGCCGGGCTGGGCGAACATCTACTTCAACCCGGCCACGCTGTCGGCGATCACCTTCACCATCACGATGGGCTTCGCAGGCGGTTTCGCCGGCGGCTACATCTTCGCCAAGGGCGATCCGTTCTGGACCGTCTCCGGTGGACTGGCCGGTGTGGTGGCTGTCTCGGCAGGCGCCGACATCTACAGCCCGAACCTGGTGCTGATCCTGGCGTTCTTCTCGGCCGGTCTCGCCTACAGCGTGGGCAACTGGATCGAGCAGAAGGCTCGCATCGACGATGCAGTCGGAGCGGTGTCAGTCCACGGCGTCATGGGCTTCTGGGGTGTGATGCTCGTCGGCATCTTCGCCGGCGGCTACCCGACGGGAGCCGCCGGAGTCAAGACGACGTTCTTGGGCCAACTCGTGGGTACCGCGGCGATCTTCGCGTTGTCGTTCGTCACCGGCTACGGGGCCTCGTGGATACTGAAGAAGCTGAACCTGCTTCGGGTGCCGCCCGAAGTGGAGGTCGAAGGCCTCGACATGGCCGAGTTCGAGACGGACTTCTATCCGGAGTTCGGTCGAGCCGCTGAGCCCATTATCCACGCCGACGGGTCGGAGTCAGACGCAGACGAAACGCTGCGGGCCGACCTCGCCGCCAACCGCTAAGTCGGGTGTCCGCCTCGTGGTTGCAGTTCATTCTTGCGCTTGTCGTCATGTACCTGCTGGTTACCGCCGCCGGGTACTGGGGCAAGCAGAAGCGAGCGCAACAACGGGCACAAGGACAACACCGACACGATCACTGACATCGTTCAGGACGTAAGGAGGACTGAATGAACACCTTCCCCTACGCCAGCTGGGAAGAAGCCCTATCCGCTGTTGAGGGTGCCGACGGTGAGCGCTTGTGCTCAGCGTTCTATGACGCGTGTCCCGGCTACTTCACTTTCGGCCCGGGCGGCAACACGGCATCGGTCGTGCTCGCGGTCATCGGGATCGCCATCTCGGTGGGTGCTGCATTCTTGGTGACCACACGTGAGGACAAGCTGCTGAACCATGCAGCTGACCGTCTCGCTGAGAAGTACAGCTAGGAGGACTGACATGGCTCGACGCAAGCAGATCGAATTCCAAGGTCTGCAAGGTCACAGCAAGGCTGTCGAGATGGGCGTGGTGGTATTCACCATCGCCTGCATCGTCTTCGCCATCATCGCAATCCAGGTCGTCGGCTGACAACAGTCGGCAGACGCACAACTACACAGCGGCAGACGCCGGCGGGGCGGCGTCTGCTGGCGCGTAGAGGACTTAGGTTGGCGCTGTGAGAGTCGCTCGTTCGCGAATCGCTCAGGCGTGCACAGCGGTAGCTGGCGCGGCGGTGTTCTTGCCGTGGTACATCGATGCTCGCACTGGGCTCGTCGGCACCGAAACGGTGCGCGGCATCAGCGCCGGGATCGGCCAGCTGCTGTTGGTCGTCTGCATTGTGACGATCGCGCTGGTGCAGATCGACTGGCGCCCCGCATGGATCGGCGCCGGTTTCGTAGGCGCGATCGCGGTACGAGAAATCCTTGATCCATCAGCAGACGGCACTCCTGATCCGGGCACCGGCCTGTGGATCACCGTGATCGGCGCTGCGGTAGCTGTCGTCCTGCTCGGGTGGAACATGTTCGCGGGCGTTGCAGAAGATGACGGTTCCGGACCCGATGGGCCCCCACGTTGGTTCTTCTCCGGGCCGCTCGGCCGGCGAAAATGACTCTGCTGCTGCACAACGAGTCCGCGGTGCTGGTACCTGGACTGATGATGCTCGGCCCCGGAGTCGAGAGATACCGGGTCACTGGCGGCGGAGCGACAGTGCTGGCCCTTGATGCAGGCGACGAACTCGAGATCGTCGATCCCGAGGGACGCCAACCCTGCGAGCTGGTCGCCTTCGATGGCAGCGGACGGTCCGACCCTGGTCTGCTTGAAGTCGCCAACGGCAGCGTCCGAGCATCGCAAGGGCCCGATCCCGCCGCAGTCGGCATCCTCTCGGCCCCGGTGCACGACGCCCGCCGAGTCCGGGCCGGTCTTGAGCGCGTCGGCATCGATATGCCCGCAATTCAGGCCGCCTCACCGCTGAGGCTCCTCGACGGCGAAACGCCTGCGAACATCTCCGCCCGAGTGATTGCTCTCGACGATGTCACCTGCGTGGTCGTAGCGCCCGGCGCCGCCATGTCGGCGCACGGCGGCGCTCCACCCACGGACCTCATCGCGTACGTCCATCGCCGCGAGCAGTCCGGTGACGAGGCCGAGCCCATGCTGCCGGCGCCGCTGGCCGACCCCAGCCAGGATTTCACCGTGCTGGCCAGCACCGCTCGCGCCTACCAGGTGTCGAAGGGCGATTGGTTCCAAGTTGTGGACCCTGAGGGACGGCAGTGCTCGGACTTCCAGTGCTTCGCGGTGGCGGATCTCGAGGCGGGTGAGGAACTCTGCCTTGACGCGACCATCACCCGGTCGCTGATGGGAGCCAGCTACCCGATGCCGGGTCTGTACTCGAAGTTCTTCAACGCGAAGATGCAACCGCTCGTCGAGGTCGTGCAGGACACCGTGGGCCGCCACGACACCTTCAACACGGCCTGCAACGCCCGCTACTACGAGGAGATGGGCTACCCCGGCCACATCAACTGCACCGACAACATCAACGCGATCCTCGATCCCTTCGGCGTGGCAGCGCGGCGGGGCTGGGAAGCGATCAACTTCTTCTACAACACCCAGGTGGACGACGCGAATCAGATTTACCTCGACGAGCCGTGGTCGCGTCCTGGCGACTATGTGCTGCTGCGGGCGCTGGAGGACCTGGTGTGCGTCAGCACTGCGTGCCCCTGCGATGTCGACGCTGCCAACGGCTGGAATCCCACCGACATCGCGGTCCGGGTGTACCCCGCAGCAAACATGTTCAAGAAAGCGACGGCGATCAGAATGACCGCGGACTCCGAAGCCCAGCTCACCCAAGAGACCGGATTCCACCCCCGCACATCGGCCCTGACGCGCAGCTTCAGCGAGTACTGCGGCTACTGGCTGGCCGACCACTACACCGCACACGGTGCCGTCGAGGAGTACTGGGCGTGCCGGCAGGCCGCGGCCGCCATCGACCTGTCGCCGCTGCGCAAATACGAAGTGACGGGACCCGATGCCGAAGTGCTGATGCAGACGTGCGTCACCCGCAACGTCCGCAAGCTGGCGGATGGCCAAGTGGTGTACACCGCCATGTGCCACCCCACCGGAGGGATGATCGACGACGGCACGGTGTTCAGGCTGGCTCGCGAGAACTTCCGGTGGATCGGCGGCCAGCTCGGCTACAGCGGGGTCTGGCTGCGCGAGCAGGCCGAGCGGCTGGGTTTGAGCGTGTGGGTGCGGAACTCCACCGAGCAGCTCCACAACCTGCAGGTCCAAGGTCCCAACAGCCGCCGCATTCTCGACGAGGTCATCTGGACCCGACCCGATCAACCGACCGTGTCCGAGCTGGGCTGGTTCCGCTTTGCGATCGCGCGGATCGGGGACTACGACGGCATCCCGATCGTCGTCTCCCGCACGGGCTACACCGGCGAGCTCGGCTACGAAGTGTTCTGCCACCCTTCCGACGCCCCGGCCGTGTGGGACGCCATCTTCGAGGCCGGCACGCCCCATGGGCTCGTGCCCATGGGCCTCAGCGCGCTCGACATGCTGCGCATCGAGGCGGGGCTGGTCTTCGCCGGCCACGAGTTCTGCGACCAGACCGACCCCTACGAGGCGGGGATCGGCTTCACCGTCCCGCTCAAGACCAAGGAAGACGACTTCATCGGTCGTGATGCCCTGTTCGACCGGCGCGACAACCCCCAGCGGCGGCTGGTTGGGCTGGAACTCTCCGGCGGCGAGCCTGGGGCGCTTGGCGACGGCGTGTTCGTGGGTCGCAACCAAGTCGGTGAGATCACCAGCGGCACGATCTCCCCCATCCTGGGAAAGAACATCGCCCTGTGCCGCATGACGCTGCCCTACAACGAGATCGGCACCGCCGTCGAAGTGGGCAAGCTGGACGGCCACGAAAAGCGGATCGCGGCCGAGGTGGTGCGCTACCCCTTCTACGATCCCGACAAGTCACGAGTCCGGGGCCTCGCCTAGTCCGGCAACCGTGACGGGCGTGTCCTGCACCCAGTCACACAGGTGCAAGACTGAGCAGTGTTCTACTCTCATTGCATAAACGTCTACTCACAGGGGGGATCTTGAGATGACACGGGTAGCCATCATCGGCGCGGGGCCGTGCGGACTGTCGCAACTGCACGCGTTCGCCAGCGACGCCTCGTCGGAGGCCGCAGGCGTCGAGCTTGTCTGCTTCGAGAAGCAGGAGGACTGGGGTGGCCTGTGGAACTACACCTGGCGCACGGGTCTCGATGAGCACGGCGAACCCTGCCACGGTTCCATGTACCGCTACCTGTGGTCGAACGGCCCCAAGGAGTGCCTCGAGTTTGGCGACTACGGCTTCGAAGAGCACTTCGGCAAGCCGGTGGCCTCGTTCCCACCCCGCGAGGTGCTCTACGACTACATCATCGGTCGCGCCAATCGAAGCGGCATCCGCGACAAGATCCGATTCAACCAGGCCGTGCGAAACGTCAGCCGGTCTGCCTCCGGCGACGGCTTCACGGTGACCACCCACGACCACACCACGGACGCCACCTCAAGCGAGGACTTCGACTGGGTCGTGGTGTCCTCCGGGCACTTCTCAACTCCGAACATGCCCCACTACCCCGGCTACGAGACCTTCGGGGGCACCCTGCTGCACGCCCACGACTTCCGCGACGCTGTGCAGTTCGAAGGCGATGTCGTGATGGTCATCGGCTCGAGCTACTCGGCCGAGGACATCGCATCGCAGCTGTGGAAGTACGGGGCCTCCAAAGTCATCTGCTCGTCACGAAGCGGGCCGATGGGCTTCGACTGGCCCGAGGGCATCACCGAGAAGCCGATCCTGACCCACGTAGACGGTCGCACGGTGCACTTCACCGACGGCACCAGCGCCGAGGTGGATGCCATCGTCTCGTGCACGGGTTACCTCCACCACTTCCCGTTCATGGATGACGAACTCCGGCTGGTGACCGCCAACCGACTGGCGTCGTCGATGCTCTACCGGGGCGTGGTGTTCCAGCCGGAGAACCGGATCCTCTACCTGGGGATGCAGGACCAGTGGTACACGTTCAACATGTTCGACGCCCAAGCCTGGTACGCCCGCGACGTGATCCTGGGCCGCATCGAGTTGCCCGACGCCGACACCCAAGCCCGCTGGATCGACGACTTCCAGGCGGCCGAGGACGCCGTTGCCGACGACTACGAGGCCATTGACTTCCAGGGCGACTACACCCAGGACCTGCTCGACCAGACCGATTGCCCGGATCCGAACACGCAGCTCATCAACAAGATGTTCAAGGACTGGAAGAAGCACAAGAAGCAGTCGATCATCGGCTACCGCGACCACGGCCACACGTCGCCTGTGACGGGCACGCAGGCGCCCGTGCATCACACGTCGTGGGAGGACGCCCTCGACGACTCGTTGGAGTCCTACCTGGCCGATTCAGGCTGAGCCTGAAGCCTGCGCCCCGAACGGCTGCGTTGGGAGGCCCCACAGTGCGATCGATCCCGTCCGAAGTCGACGTCGTCGTGATCGGCGCCGGGGTGACCGGCGCCAGCATCGGCTACCAGCTCGCCAAACACTCCGAGGGGCGCGTGGCCATCGTCGATGCCCGGGCACCGGTCGGCGGCATTTCGGGGCGGACGTTCGGACAGATCCGCCAGCACTACTCCAACGAGCTGATGGTGCGCATCGCGCAGCGGGGATTCCACTGCATCCAGAACTGGGATGCCGAAGTGGGCTTCGGTGACCCCGGCTACGCCCGATTCGGCTACATGCTGCTGGTCGTCGAGGATCAACTGGACGGGCTGCGGTACAACATCGAGCTCGGCCGCAGTCTCGGCGTGGACACCCGCTTCGTCGTGGGCAGCGAGATCACCGACGTGGAGCCATTGGTGAACGCCGACGGACTCGCGGGAGGTGCCTACGAGCCCGAGGGCGGTTACATCGACGTCACGAAGATGGTGCTGAGCTGGCTTGCTGCAGCGACAGCGGCCGGCGCCACCGTGCTCGCCCCGGTCGCCGTGGAAGGAATCACCACCTCGAGCGGTGCCGTCACCGGCGTCAGCACGGCGGCCGGCGAGATCAGGGCCCCGACGGTTGTCGCCGCGACCGGCGCATGGGCGCGCGACCTGCTGGACCCGCTGGGTGTGGAAGTGCCCGTCGAGCGGCGGCGGCTGGACATGGCGGTGCTCTCCCAAGACGCCGGAGCACGGGCGCTGGGCACCTGCATCACCGACGGGAACTCCAACTTGGTCATCCGCCCGGACATGGGACGCCACATCGTCGCGGTGGCCTACCCGCCCGAGATGCCCGCAGTCATCGATCCGCTGGCCGACGCGTCGGCGGCGGACCACGCAGCCCACGACGTGCGCCTCAAAGCTGCCATCGCAGAGCGGCTGCCGAGCTTGACGGTGGCCTCAACGGTCTCCACCACCAGCGGCGCCTACGACGTTTCGCCCGACTACCACCCCATCCTGGGCTGGGCCTCGCAGATCGCCCCGGTAGATGGCCTCTACCTGGCTGTCGGGCTCTCAGGCCACGGGCTGAAGCTCTCACCGGCGCTCGGCGAGATCGTCGCCGCCGACGTGCTCAACGTCGACCAGGTGGGCAACGCACCTCCCATCGACATCAGCGCACTGCGGCCGTCACGCTTCGCCGAGGGCGACCTGATGCACCTGTCCTACGGACCCAGCGCCCGGGCCTAGCCGGCTGCCGAGCGACCACCGAAATCGACGATTCCCCAACGCAACATCGCAGGTAAGAGCGTTGCAGGCGTTCTCGAAACCGAGTCGATCAGTTGTCTCTACGCGGGGGCTGGCGAGATAACCTGCTTGGCCGCGGTACCGCACGACAGTGCAACGTGGAGGCCATGTCGCATGTCTCCTGCGAGATTCACGGTAAGGGTCCCTCTCATGACCGGCGTGGTGCTCGACGAGCACGCTGTACCGGACTGCTGCTGCCCGAAGAAGAGTTCGTTCCTCAGCACGAAACCGCACAAGACCGGGACATACGCCGTGTCCGAGGCCGAATTGGTTAGCTTGCACACCTGCGCGAGGCGCGCTTACGCCGAGGACGCCATAGGAGCACTGCGCGACCTTCTGTATGGCCAAACGGGAACCGGCGGCCTCGACGCGATGGTACGTGCCCACGTCATTCCCGGCCACGAGCAGGCAGATAGCGCGGAGGACACGCCACCACCGTCTGCGCCGGTGCTGACGCCGTGTATTCGCTGTGGCTCAACCGACCTGAAGTACAAGAGGGCCAGCAAGGTCAAGAAGGCGCTTTTGTTCACTCCAGCGCTGCTTCTGCCGAAGGTGCCGCATTGCGCCACCTGCGGTCTTCCGAGAGATGGCGCTTTCATCTAATTCGCGCCCGCCCCAGCTAGCCGAGCTCCTACGTCAACCGGCCGCATGCTGTGGTGTGCCGACCAGGGCGGCGCAGATGCGTCCTGGGGAGTTTCGTGCGCCGCGGTTCGGCTACGTTTCAGCATGCCGTAGTTGCCGCATCGTAGTGCTCGGTGGTTCTTTGGCACGATGTGCGCCGCTTGAAGGAGCGTCGGATGCCGGGCGGGCAGTTGCGTCTGCGGGCGACGTCCGAGAGGCGCAAGGCGAGAAGCTGCATGGACGTCGGCTACTGGATCGAAGTGGGCGAGCTGGCTTCGCTCGACGAGATGAAGGTAGCGGCCGTGGTCATGACGGATCCGTGGATCGTCTATCTGCAGGCCGGGATCCCACCCGAGACGACTAATGGCACTTGTGCGTGCTCGTGCACGACGAGGAAGAAGAGGACAAGAAGCACAAGTGGACGCATTTGCTCGAGGACTGCCTTGGGTTCAGCAAGCAGCTCACAGCGTGGATCAACACCCACTTCGAGAAGCTCATATGAGATACCGAGAACGTCAAGACTTGGGCAAGTCCTTGACCTCCACCGCGACCCGCCACCGAACTCAGGGACCCCCACAGCCTGCGCAAAACCCAGGGTGAATCACAACGCCGAAAGAGGGCGAGCGGGAATCTCCAGCCCAGACGAGATCGCTCGTCGCATCAGAGAGGCCCTTGCGGGGCCTATCGTTGGCCAGTTTCCGCGGCTGCGTGTGCCGCAGTCGCTTCGAAGCCCCCGGGAACGCCGCAAGGAGTGCCGAGGTGAACATAACTGCACTCCTCGGCGAATCGGAAGCCTTGGTGAGGGACCTTGACCCGGTAGTGGAGGACATCGGCGATGTGGCGCTCCAGTCGATTGCTGATTGGGCCTGGTACCGCCTTGGCTGCGTCAATTTTCTCGTACGCGACGAGGTCGGAGGCCCGCTGGCCGCGACCTTGGCTCGTGGTCTGATTGAGCAGGCTGCGTACTGGGACTGGGCTTTGGCGACAGGCTCAGGCGTTGACCATCTTGCACAGTGGGCAGCGCTTGAACTCCAGGGCCTCCAGCGGGTGGCTGACGAGACCCAGGACTGGGCGTGGCTCGGATGGCGCGTTCCGCCTGCTGTATCCCTGGACGCACAAGCGGGACCGGCGATTCCTCGCAATCCGTACGACGCAGTTCGCCGAATCGGGAGCGGCCTGGACGAGGTCGTGCTCAACCCGCTGCGTTTTCGGGGGCTGTTCGCTGCGTACGAAGTCCTCGGGCTCGTTACTCACGGCAACATCGCCGGCGCGATGCTTCTCGCTGATCAGCCTGACCTGCAATTGCCGGAACGACTCGCCGCCATTGCAGTTCACCTCGCTTCCGCAGGCGCGACAGCTGTGGTCCATGCGCTCGCAGGCGGCGACATCCGAATGCCGAACGCAACCGGGCGATTCGAACGTATCGCAGGGAGAGCCGCGACCATCCATGAACTCCCACCGCATTCATCTCAAGCGACGCAATCGCCGCGAAGGACAGCTCGCGCCATAGATGCCGAGCAACTGAGCGCCCGCGCGACGGCTCAGCAAATGCCAGTCGCCCCGCCGGGACTGACTCAATTGGGGCTCAACTTCGTTTCCGCTGCCGACCGCCTCGCCAAGGTGATTGCGTCGAACGCAGACCCGGAGTTAGTCGACGGATCGGTGATTCCGGATCAGAGCTTCTGGTCGGCCACCTCGCACCTCAAAGTCATTCAGGGCGCATTGGAGGGAACGATGGGCAAGGCACTGATACCGATCGCTGCCCGCGCTCTGTTCGAGGACGGCGCCAGATGGGAATGGCTCCGACACAGCTCACAACACGCCCGCCGAGGCGAGAGCCTCAAGGCGCTGGTCAACGAGGCCGCACTTCGCCGTGACACCGTCGCCAAGCATCTCGAGTCCGACGGGGTGCCACGCCGCCTTATCGATGACCTACTCGGAATGTCGAGAGCCATCCCGCTCTCCGAACCCTCAGAAGTGTCAATACCCAGGCTGCAAGCGATGCTCAGCCTCGCCTACCCGAACCCATCCGGCGTCAACTCCGCACGCGCCATGTACAGCGTCCTCACCCAGTTCGTGCACGCCACACCGATCTCAAACTGGCACATCCTCCGAGACAACTTCCCCTCACTCACCGCACCGATCTACGCGATCTCCTTAGAATGCGCGGCCCAAGGCTTCGAACGGATTGCGTCAGTCACACCCGCGATGGCAGGCGTGGACTCCGCAGTCCTATCTGAACCATTGGAAGTACTGCGCGTACGATGCCGCGAAGTCATGCTGGCCGCCGGCACCTATCACCTGCTGGGGTAGTGATTCCAGATGTGATTTACAAGGCCATCGCAAGCTGGGACGAAGTTGACGCTCCGTCCCATTCTTGTAGCAGCGACGCGAGCACCAATTCCCAAGAACGCCGAGCACGGCCGTTGACGGAATCGAGTGCTTCATCCGCGACGGCCGTCAGTTCCTCAGTTGGGCAAAGTCGGGCTACGGCACCCAAATCGATGCGTTGCAGCAATTTCTTCGTGATGGGTCTCTTGGAATCCCAAAATACCAACGATTGCAGCAGTGCGTCAACCAATCGATTATTGAGCATCGCATAGCACATCGCAGCATCTTGGACATCAGAAAATCCGACGATGTAGCTCGCGTCATCTACAAGTGCGGGTTTGCCGTGATGTGGTCCCAGGAGTGCAAATCGCGCCGTCTTGTGCAACCCAGAGATTGCAATCTTGTACGGAGCAAACGTGTAGTTTCCGATCCCAAATACAGAGAAGCGCGGTTGATTGAGATAGATACTGGACCGTCGGTTATCGAGGACGCCAGAATGCCGTTCCAAGTAGGCCCACAGATTGGGCGCCGCGCTTCGGAGCGGGGCAGTATCTTCACCAAGTCGCGTTTGGGGAACTACGACACGCTTTCTTGGTACGAGTCTCCCTCGATAAACATCGCTGCACTTGAGCAGCGGGAAAATGTAATCGTCTTCCAATCCGAGTTCTCGGCAAGTTTCCGAATCCAGTTCCATGATCCGTGCGGCGTCATGCTTAATGCCCGACCGCCACACTAACGGCGAGATACCGTCGACAGCAGAAGCCATACGGTACTTGCTCAAGTCTGCGACTAAACGTCCTTCAACTATGGCCATTCTTCGTTCCGGCACCGGAGATACGATATCGTCAAATATGTCGCATCCATACTCCGCCGGTTCTTGATGTCGGGCGATGAAGAGGCAGGCATCGACGCTAGCACCAAACCACGACTTGGAATCTATGAGCCGAATCTCGTACTTAGAATATGGAAGCTTGAACTGTGCGGCGTATGAGACCAAGTTTCGGGCAACATGGGTTTTGACCAAGAAAGCGAGCGTTGGTTTCTCGTGCTGAAGCTCGGTCATTATCTTTAGCAGAATGTACTCCGCGATGTCAAAATTGGCTGCACCGGTTATGGCGTCGAATCCATTTAGCTTCTTAAGGTTGGTCTTCTTTGGTAGGTTCTCCGAACCCAAAGCACCGAGTTGCGCACTCGTGACCCATGGCGGATTGCCGACGATGAGGAGCGAGCCGCGTGATTCCCATTCGATGTCAGCCGCCAGATTCGTTGAGAATATGTCAGCTTGTCTGACGTCGAAGCCCGAGGCGCTTGCCTTCTCGACATGGCTTGTTTGAATTTCAAGCCCTTTTCGTTCGACATCGGCTCCTAAGAGCATCGATGCTTCTAGAAAACTACCAGCCCCGCAGGTTGGTTCAAGGACTCGGTCCCACTCATCTGAGTCGAATAGCTGGACAACTTGGCGCGCGAGGGCGATAGGTGTTTGAAAGTCACCCCACTCGTCACTAGCCACTGAGGTTCTCGACTCCAGGCGAATCGCCTGCCTCTGCTTGCGCAATAGCGCGTGTGTACTGCAATCGCCATTGTTGGGCGTTAGAAATCGTGAGGCATCCGACAAGTGGACGTTCCGTGATTAGTCGTTCTGCCAGGTTACGGCGCCCGATGTCGTCTAGCGGGAGATTGCGTTCTTGGATAAAGGCATCGAGGTCGTCAACATTTCCAGTATCATCAAGAATCTTGCATAGGCCGTTTGTCGTCTGGAAGTCCGCAGTGTTGGCAGCATCAATGAAAACCACATGTTTGATGGCCAGATGTGCCGCAGTTCTTGAATTGTCGTCAGATTTCTTGTAGACAAACACCAGCAGGTGATAGCCGAGTCCGTACACCTTCTGTTCAGCGTTCTTGAATGGGCTACTGGATTGGGGTTGGGTGATCGAGGTCACCTTTAGGTCAACACCGAGTTCCGGGAAATCTATTCCCTTCGCCGCGTTTCCCGGCTCAAAATCAAAGCGTTCAGCAAGGTACGCATTGAATGATTTCTCGACATAGGACCCGACGGCTTTTCCGTCGGTGGTTCCATACAATTCCGGAATCTCGGCATTTGAGAGGTCGACTGAGTATTGACCAGCCGCTGACTTGAGTGCGTCAAGGTCGAGTTCTTCCGAGGGCAGAGGCATGCGCTTGATCGTAGCCGTGCAACCTTGTCGCACGGCTACATCGCGGTCCGCGCTGGATACACACATGGGGGACTTCAGCGCGTGACGTTGAGACCTGGGGTCATTTCTGAATTGGCTCATGACACGGGAAGGATTCGCTGCTGCATCCTCGGCGCATGGTTTGGCAGACCAGAACAGATTGCTCGGCGCCATGCGACTCTTCGGACGGCGCCTAGACAGAAGAGGTCTCACGTCCCTGGTTGTGACGCTTTCGATGTCGGCATGTGCTGGTCGGCTTGGACGATGCGAACGCCGACGGTGCGCTTCCATGTGCATCCGCTGCGGCACGGTGTCAGTCGTGTCTTGGTGCGCATAGGACGGCAACTGGTCGCCCTGCGCCGGGAGGGCTGCGGGGGGTTCGGCAAATGCTCTTTGGCCGTCGGGGTCCGGATCAGTCACCAGAGCTTCTCCATTCAACTGTCAGAGCAGCGACTTGTGCCACCGCGATCATGCTGTTGTTCCCGAGTCCGCGTTGTCATGCGACCCGCATGATCCGCGCTGCGATGACGTCGGCGGTGTCATCAGCGGGTTCGAGCCGGCCTGCGACGGCTTCGCCCAGCACGCTCGCCGACGCCAGCTTGTTTGTGTTCAGCCCGCGCATCAGGGCTTCCCACACTCCGTCGCTGCGGACACGTTCGCCAACAGTTCTGATGGCGCTATCTGGTCCTGAGTCAGTACCTCCATGCGCTGACGGTGGTTGTCGGGGTATTCGGGCCAGCCGAAGGGAGCACCTAGGTAGCGCGTGAGGTATTCCCAGTCGCCGCCGCTGCGATGAGGCGGGCGCAGCAGACAACCGCTCCACGAATCGCCGTGACGCCGAATGAGCGCGAGAAGCGTGGCCGGCCACACCCACGATCAGCCCGCCTGCTGGCGTCGATGCAGTTGCGCACAGAGTTGTCGCAGGGCACCGGTCGATAATCCCCAACCTGTCTTGCGCCTGCTCTGGAGCCGAGTCGAATACCGGCTGATGTACAGCGCGGCACACCACGTGCATCCCGCACTTGCCGGCGATCCGTTCGGGCAGCGCCTCGATCGCGGCGGACGCGGCTTCGTCGCCTCGCGGGTGGCCGCCGAGACCGTCCACAACTGCGATTAGCCAAGAGCCGTCGTCGTGGACTTGGAACACAGTTCGGTCCCGACCTCGTTCGCGCGGGCCGATGTCGCTGATCCACGTCACCGACATCGGCCCGCGCGATGTCTGCCCTCGCTCACTCACAGCGACCACTTGCGATCAGACTGGACATAGCGAGGCAGCTTGGCGTCTCAAACTGCGTCAAGCAAGGAATTTTGGCGATCAGAGATTGGGGTCGAGCCGATCGCTGCACGTGACGCCCCAACGGTCAGCTTTGTGGATCGTGTCAACTCTGCCGCTGTGGATCTCCACCACGGGTCCGATGGGGCCCACTGCTGCAGACACGACGCAGCAGAGAACGCAAGTCGATTCAATGCTGAATGCCTCTGAGCTGCTGCAGCATCGACCCTGCGTGTCGCGCGACCGGCAGCTCGTACCGGTCGGAGGCATGCGCGAGCAGCACCGAGTCGAGACGTCGCCAGAACAGCGCCCTCACAGCGCTGGCGGCGGCATGGCTCATGCCGGCCCGTGGTCGGTGCGCTCAGTCATGTCCAGGAAGGCGGTCTCGATGGTGGCGATCCGGATGGTGCAAGTCTCAGCCGCGCCGCCCCATCACCCGTCGGGCATCAGCAGCCTGCTTGCATCAGCGTTACCACTCTGCCGTGCTGCGGGTCGGTCGGATGGAATGCCACCCCCAAGTCTGCGAGTCCTCTGGCCTGACGGAGTTCCAAGGCGTCGATGTCGTGAGTCTCGACATTGGTCCGCTGCAGAAAGACCATGTGGTGGGATGCACCGCGAAGCTGTGCGGCTGCGGGGTAGCTGAGGTGCTAGCCGACGCCGAGATGTCGCGCAAGCACGCGCCAAGCACCGTCGGCACCTGTGGTTCTCGGTGGCGCAGCGTGGGCAACCATCCGTCACGGCCCACACGCATAGACCGATCGCTGCGCTGCATCGCAGCCAACAGCAAGCGCGCGCCGTCGACGCCCATCCTGAGCCGCTTCGCCCCTGTCCGGGTGGGGGAGAACGTGCCGGGCATCTCCCCGAACTCGCGCCCAGCAGCATTGAGCGACAGCGAGGTCATGTGCCGCGGCCTAGCGTCATCGCCATGCGCCGCCAAGGGCCACCGTCGGTGGCAGCGACCCCACGGCTAGCGGCGTGGATAACAGATCTCTTTGATGCCGCAGCCTGCTCATCAGCGTCTTGATGGCCCACCACGGTGCCGCCCCGGGACCGTCCGGTCAGCGTCCTGCAAAAGGGGTCCGAAGTTGCGGACATCGTCCGGCAATATGGCAAGCAGCAGACCCCATCCGGGGACTGGACCGAAACAGCGAGCCTTCAAGGAGAATACAAGTGACCGTCATTGACGTTCCGACCGGGCTGCAAGTCGCAGCCCTGATCCTCGCGATCGCCTACGCCGTGCCGAAAGCGCTGCGAGCCACTGTCGTCGTTCTCGTGTACGTCACGAGTTTGGCGCGACGGGAATGGCCCATGCGCACCTCCGACCGCGACGGCAACGACTCGCTCTACGCGATGCCCATCCGCGGTGCAGTCGGCTGGGTCGTCGACGACATCGTCGGCTGGGCGTTCGGATTCAGCAGCACCAAGCGCACCAACAGCTCGGCGAGCCGATGACGACGCCAAGCCCAGCGCAGACGCCGCCCTCGAGCGCTCCGCACGAACACGCGATGTCAGAAGACTCTGTACGGGGATTGACCGCCGGCGAACTGCGCCGACGCATACGCAGATACCCCCGAGACGAGCTGCTTCGAAGCATTGCTCTTCTGAACGCGCACGCTGCGCGACCACAGCAAACGCAAAGCGGCCCTGAGGAGAGCAAGCTCACTCAGATTTCGGAGAGCTACTCGCTGATGCTCGCAGGCATCTGCGTGACGGTCGGCAAGAGCCAACGGAAGGCACGCGTCACCGACCGGATCGTCGAAGAGCTGATCAACGATCTGTTCAACATGAGGGACCCGAGCCTCGATGAGCCCGACTCCGACGAAGCTCTGCAGCGGATGCTCTCAAGGATGACTTACCTGCAGATGCCCTTCCAGAACGAGCCATGGCCGCCCCTGATGAGGACGCTGTGCCTGTACGGCGACGACCCCAGATTCGGACCGCTTGCAGTTGATCAGGCCGACTGGCAGAAGGTCGTCGGCGCGTCGGTGCAGCAGTTCCTCCAGGTCGGCTTCCTCATGTACGCGGCAGCGATCTTCAACGACGGCGCCATCCATCGCGACGTATTTGACCCGCCGAGATTCGACCAGATCGTCCACCCGATGAGCATCTCGCAAGCCCTCGCCGTCGCAGATCGGTGGCTTGCTCGGTCGGTCAACCAGCTTGCAGCGGCGGGCCGCGCCAAAGCCTCCGAGAACGACGGCCATTGGGATTACAACCCGTTCTTCGAGCACCCGATTGCGCTTCTGGACGACGGCACCTATGTGATGCCCAGTCCTATGGGCATCCTTCAGCGCCTGTCGCCTCAAGGCGTGTTCTTCATCATCGTGGAGGCCATCAACAGCGGCCTGATCAGCGGAACTGTGCGGGATTTCTCCGACGCGCTCGGCAAGCGCTTCGAGCGCTACATCGGCGTGCAGCTCAAGCAGCTGAACCACGCCACAGTGCACGACGAGATCGCTTACGACAAGGGCCAGAAGCTGAGCGTCGACTACATCATCGAGACGCCTGAGGCCATCGTGCTCGTCGAGGCCAAATCGAGACCTCCCGATGAGAAGGTCCGATCCGGGGTCGATCTCGACGCAGGCAAGATGGGTGAGGTGCTGTCCAAGGCATGCGAGCAGATCGACCGGTCTGCCCAAGAGATCGAGCAAGGGAACCCGAAGTTCCCCGACCAGAACGGCCGCCCGCTGCGGGGCCTGATCATCACCCGCGAACAGTTCTACAACCTGCCCATGGCGTTCATCGGCAACACAATGCCCACAGCGTCGATTCCGACATCGGTCTGGTCATCACAGCTGTTCGAGCACGCAATCCCCGCACTCATCGACGACCCTGACTGCGGCCAGCGGCTGCTCGAAGCGCTTGCGTCGGACACAGACCGCCTATACACGACTACAGATCCGCTTCCTCTTCGCCACGACCCGCTGCTCAAGGACCTGTGGGAGCAATGGCGAATCGGCTGGCCCCAAGCACCGCGCGCTGCCGCCTAGGGGACGATTCTGGACTCATCCCTTTCCCAACCGAAGAGAGCATCGACGACCGACCAGATGTGCGGGCCTGTCGCTCCCGCGCGACGCTCTGCGCATGCTCACAGTCACAATCCCTGCATGGCTCCAATGGTGTGGAATCGGACTCGCGATCGCGTATGCCATCCGCAAAGCAATCCGAGTGTTCTGGATCGCCCTCTTGTTCCTCGTGGGTCTTGCTGCCCGCCGATGGACCATGCCAGAACCACAAACCAACGGCTCGCAAGAACTAGTGTTCGCTCGTATGGGTTCCAGCGGCTACACGGTCATGGCCCTCATGACGGCTTGGGCGTTCAAAGCTGCCATTGAAGTCGACGAATCGGGGCGCCCCATCGTACGCGGCTAGCGAACCCCAATACTGAGAGGCCAACAACAGAAAGGGCACCAATGTCGGACCAAGCGTCGTCGCCGTTTGATGAGCGGCATTCGCTGGACCTGTTCAGCGATCCGATCCGGCGACTCATCGAGCGGATGCGGGCATGGGTTGAACCAAGCGCCGAGTTGTTGCCCTCACACGGCGGGCTGGCGGACGCTCTGCCCCTGTTGATCAACCCGCTGCCACTGGTCAGCGCATCATGACCGATGATCGCAAGACCATCGAGGCGATGGCCGAGGCCATCAAGCAGATCGGCACGGCAGACGGCGATTACACGGTCACCGAGCAATGGTCCGACCATGGGCACACGGTCGAAATCACCTTCCAGTCGAACGAGAAGCCGGCTAGCGGGCGCGAACCGTTGCCGTACTTAGCGCGGCTCAGCTACCCCATGCACCCAGCCGGCTCTGACCTCGCGCCGGAAGAAGGCGAAGACACCCGTCGTTGGTGGGTGGCGGCGATGGAGGTAACCGTGCCCGCGGCGAAGGGTGTCGCACGGCAGGACTGGCAGTTCATGGAACTGTGGCTTAGCGACGATCCGCTCTTCCAGAGCCGTAAGGCGACTCGAATGGCACAAGGTCATCACGAAGTGCAGAATCTTCTCAACAGGTACAGCCTCGTCGTGGTAGTCGACGACGGTCCGGTTGCCCAGCTAGGCACCGGGTATTCCGTATTGCCTGCTGTCGAGCGTGGCGCCTGATCGAAGGAGCGACTGCTGGCATCTCTTCCGTCCAAGATCACATCCGTAGCTGTGCATATCGATGTGCCTGATATCGCCGGATGGGTGACCATCGTCGCCTATGGCGCCGTCATCGTCATTGCGCTCTTGCGGCAATGGTGGGGATGGGGACGCGGTTGGCAGATGTACAGCCGCCGCGGGACGCTCGTGGCGACTTTCGCCCCCAGTCCCGAAACCGGACCTCGTCCTCCTGCCGTTTTTTGTCCTGAGCACAGCCGAAATGTCCTCGACGGCTCGCGAGTGCAGCCAAAGATGGGCGAGTATCGCGGTCACAATTTTCGGATCGTGGTGCCAGCAGCCACCGGCATCTGGCGATGGTCCTACATCGTCGCTCAAGGAGACGGCCAGCTTGGGAAATGGCGCTGGCGCTACGAATGCGCCCGCAACGCCTTCATTCGTCGCTTTCAGGAGCCAGAGATTGACGGTTGCCCTGAATGCCTGCCGGTCAAGGCGCGAGACCCTGGGCTCAGCCGGCATCTTGGCACCCTCGACAAGATTTGACCGTTCCCGGTTGTCGCCCTCGCAGCGCTTGACAACCACACACCCGCGCCGCAGCTCACTGCACCGAGCCATGCTATTCAGCTTGAGTCAATCGTCAGCATGGCGAGTAGCGACGTGTTCGAGCGTCACGGCTCCCGACAGTCCCTGTTGCGACGACCCGTTGAATCCGGCCAGTTCACGTCGTGGGCGTTCACCTAGCGCTGGGAGCCTGACAGACTTGGGATAACCCAGCGCTCGCAGAGAACAGCTAGCTCCAGGGGTAGGGCGAGTTGCTCACGGGGTGGAGCCGGCCCTCGGCGTAGCGCGAGTAGCGGAACGGCTCCAGCAGCGCCTGAGGCTCGCCGAGCAGTTCTTTGGCGACCAGCGCGCCCACGCCGATCATCTTGTAGCCGTGGTTGGAGTCGGCGATGAAGAAGGCGTTGTCGCAGAACGTGTCGAACACCGGGAAGTTGTCAGGCGAGAAGCTGCCGATCCCCCCGGAGGGCTCATCGCTGATGCGGTGCGTCTTTCCCTCGAAGCGCTTGTGGCAGTGCGCCAGCGCCGCCGTCCAGGTCCGGTAGAAGTCGCCCCCCACCACGAAGTCGGGCGAGTCGGGGCCGTAGGGGTCCACCGCCACCTGATCGGATGGCTTGTCGACCACGTAGGGCATGTAGCCGCCTTGCACACCTCCGAAGTTGAAATCCGGCTTGTAGTAGATGCCCCACGGGCCCTCGGTAACCAGCCCGTCGGCGTCGTAGAGCGGTGCGTCGGTGTCGATGTGCACCACCGGCGGCATATTGCCGTCGTTGTCGGTCAGATAGCCGGGATCGACCGTGAGCGTGCCCTCCTGCAGGCACATGTAGGTCCAGGTCGGCACGTTGTGCAGCTCGCCATCGCCGCCCGCGATGTCGGTGGTCGTCGGCAGGTCGAGCATCGCCCAGATCTTCTGCACCCACGGCCCTACGGCCACGACGACGTGCTCGCAGCGAACCGCGCCCTGGTCGGTCAGCACGGCCGTGACTGCCCCGGAATTGTCCTGGTCGAACCCGGTGACGGTCACTCCCCCGACCACGTCGACCTCTTCTGCCTCGACCTTGCCCAGCAAGCCCTTCAGCGAGGCCATGTTGTTGGCGTAGCCGCCACGGTGCTCGTGCAGCACACTCGTGATGCCCTGGGCCTGCCAGTCCTCGAAGATGCCCTTCATGTAGCTGTCGGAGGCTGCAGCACCGTCGACAAACGTGGACGAGTAGCCGATGGCCTGCTGCTGAGCATGGATCGACGCCACGTCGGAACGCATCGCCTCGTGGCTGATCTGCATGTAGCCCACGGGGTGATACGAGAAAGCCTCGGGGTCGCTGTCCCATACGTCCACCGAGTGAGCCATGAGCTCGCGCATGGCCGGCTGGAAGTAGTTGTTGCGGATGACGCCGCAGGCAATGCCCGAGGCGCCCGCGCCGACACCCGACTTGTCGATCACGACAATGTCGGCACCTGAACCCCGACCTGACGACCTCAGGTCGCGGGCGAGGTTCCACGCGGTGGACAGGCCGTGGATGCCGGAACCGATGATGACGTAACGAGCGCTGGTCGGTAGTGCCATGAGGGTCTTCTTGATGCTGATCGTGGTGTGTGACGTGTGGTGAATGCCGGCTCAGTGGGCAGTAGGGGCCGCCCACCCCTCCAGCACTGGCGCGCGCCAGTCGGTGCCGACGATTCGGGAGTCTTCGACCCAAGGGCCGAGTTCCACCTGGGGGAACTTGCAGTGGATGTCCTTGAGCGTGATGCCGTAGCTGTTGCCCTCGGTGAGGTGCTTCATGAGCACCTTGCGGGCGATCTCGTCCTCACGACCTGCTGGGATGTCGAAGTAGATCTTCAGGAATGAGTTCGAGTACCGGTCGAACACCGCCGGGACGCCGTCTTCCTCGAGCAGGGTGATGTCCTCGAGCCAGTTGATGTCGGGCCCAGGCGTCAACGCCATGAGGTCGGTGTCTTCGACGAGCGACATGTCCTCTTGGTACGGAAATCGCTTGCCTGCCAGCACCTCTGCATCGATGGCGACGGTGCGGGTCTCGCGCGTGCTCTCGCCCGTGCTTGCTGCTCCTGCGTTTGATGCTGCAGCCATGTCTAGAGACCTCCGTCGATCACGTGCTTGTCGAAGAGGTCACGGATCTCCTGCAGAGTCCGTTCCTCGGTGACGCCCGGGATGTAGTTGGTGCCGGCGAGGGGCACTTTGGCCATCGCGGCTGCCTCGTGGGTCAGCGCTGCGAGATCCTCGGGCTCGAGTGAGTGGATGTTGGTCTTGCCGCACGCCCGGGCCAGCATCTGCACTTCCATCGTCAGGGTGAGGAGGAAGTTGTAGACCCGCAGGGCCGCTTCATCGACGTCGAGGCGCTTGCGCAGCTCCACGTCCTGGGTGGCGACGCCCACCGGGCACCGGCCGGTGTGGCAGTGGTAACACTCGCCGGCAGGAACGCCGATCGTGCCCTCGTAGTCGGTGACGCCGGGGATTTCCTTGTTGCAGTTGAGCGCCATCAGTGCGGCCGTGCCCAAAGCGATCGCATCGGCGCCGAGCGCCAAGCACTTGGCGACGTCGCCGCCGTTGCGGATGCCGCCCGCCACGACCAGGTCGATGTCATCGGCGAGGCCGACGTCTTCGAGCGCCCGGCGTGCTTCGGGGATGGCTGCCATCAGCGGGATGCCGGTCTCCTCGGTCGCCAAGTGCGGCCCGGCGCCCGTGCCGCCCTCCGCGCCGTCGAGGTAGATGACGTCGGGGCCGCACTTGGCCGCCATCCGCACGTCGTCGTACACCCGGGCCGATCCCAGCTTGAGCTGGATCGGAATCTGGTAGTCCGTCGCCTCGCGAATCTCTTGGATCTTCAGCGACAGGTCGTCGGGCCCGAGCCAGTCGGGGTGACGGGCCGGGGAGCGCTGGTCGATGCCCGCCGGCAGCGACCGCATCTCAGCGACCTGCTCGGTGACCTTCTGGCCCATCAGGTGGCCGCCGAGGCCCACCTTGCAGCCCTGCCCGATGAAGAACTCGACCGCGTCGGCCAGCATCAGGTGGTGGGGGTTGAAGCCGTAGCGGCTCTGGATGATCTGGTAGTACCACTTGGTCGACAGATCGCGCTCCGGCGGGATCATGCCGCCCTCGCCAGAGCAGGTGGCGGTGCCCGCCATCGAAGCGCCCTTCGCCAGGGCCATCTTGGCCTCCAGCGACAGCGCGCCAAAGCTCATGCCGGTGATGTAGACGGGGATTTCCAGCTCGAGCGGTTTCTCGGCGAAGCGGGCACCGATGACCGTCTTGGTCTCGCACTTCTCGCGGTAGCCCTCGATGACGAACCGGGTGAGCGTGCCTGGCAGGAACACCAGCTCGTCCCAGTGGGGGATCTTCTTGAACATCGAGAAGCCACGCATCCGGTAGCGGCCGAGCTCGGCCTTCACGTGGATGTCGTTGATCACCTCGCGGGTGAAGATGCGGCTCTTGCCGAGTACGTCAGTACTCGCGTTGACAGCGCTGTCGTCGGCCATGACTGTCCTTCCCTACCCCTACTCAGTGAATGACGAGCTTGCGCTCGGACGGCTCAAGCTGGTCGTAGTTGTGCAGCACCTTGCCGCAGACGAACTTCTGGAACTCGGGCGGATCGCCGAGCCCGTGGATCCCGAACTTGCGCTCGATCAGCTCGCTGTCGGCGTCGGTCCAGTCGCCAGGCACGCAGTCGACACCGAGCGAGGCCACCTTGCCGGCCACGTAGATCTCACCGTCGTACATCGAGTCGCCCAGATTCATGCCCGCGTTGCCGCAGATGATCTGGCGGCCTCGCTGCATCATGAAGCCGGTATTGATGCCGACGTCGCCGAGCACGATGATCGTGCCGCCCTTTTGATCGATGCCCGTGCGAGCACCCACGTCGCCCTTGACGATGAGGTCGCCGCCGCGGATGGCAGCACCAGTCAGCGACCCGGCGCCGCGCTCGATGGTGACGACGCCCGACATCATGTTCTCGGCCACCGACCAGCCGACACGGCCGTTGATGGTCACCTCTGGCCCGTCGATGAGCCCGCAGGCGAACCAGCCCGGGCTGCCCTCGAAGTGGATGCGGCAGCGCTTCAGGATCCCGACCGCCAGCGAGTGCTTCGAGGCCGGATTCAAGATCGTGACGTCGGTAATGCCGTCGTCGTAGATGAGCTTGCGCAGCGCCATGTTGATCTGCCGGATGGTCAGATCGGCTGCATCAAAGCGCGCCCGGCCCCCGTCCACCTCGACGTTGTCGGGCATCTCGGCATGGGGCTCGACCAAGCCCCGGGCGTCGTAGGAGACGCCGCTGCGGGAACCTATACCTGCCACACCAGCACCTCTCGCTCGTAGGGGTCTCGGGTGACCACTTCACGCTTCACCAGCGATCGGATGGCCACTTCCTCGGTGGCCACGGCCACCAGCGGGTCAGACTCGAACAGCACGAGCGGCTTGGCTGCCATCTCGTCCTTGGCGACACCGAGCTGATTGCCGGTGACGCAGACATAGGTGAAGACACCATCGAGATCGTCGAGGCTGTGCTTCATGGAGGTCTCCAGCGACAGCCCCCGCGACATGAACTCAGCGAGGTACACCGCAATGATCTCGGAGTCGCACTCGCTCTGGAACCGGTGGCCGTGCTGTTCGAGGCGGCGCCGCCACTGGTGATAGTTGGTGAGCTGGCCGTTGTGCACCACGGCGACGTCAGCGAACGGGTACGCCCAGTAGGGGTGCGCACTGGCGAGGTCCACTTCGGACTCGGTGGCCATGCGCACGTGGCCGATGCCGTGCGTGCCGCGGAACGATCCCAGGTTGTACTGATCGCTCACCGTGGAGGCGTCGCCCAGATCCTTGATGATCTCGAGCGAGCTGCCCAGCGACAGCACCTCGCAGCCGGGTACGTCCTCGAGGTAGTCGGCCAGAGCCTTCAGATCGCCGCCGTAGCGGATGGTCGCCCGGAACGCGTAACCGGTGTCGCTGGTGACCGTGGCCACCTCGGCGCCGATCTTGGCCAGGCGACTCTCGACCTCGGCCCGGTTCCGTTCGAGCCGCTCGGCCATGCCGATGCCCGTGCTCTTGTTGGGCTCGGCCAGCACGAACCGGATGACAACGAGGTCGTCGGCCGGCCCGTACACCGCGTAGCCCGTGGAATCGGGCCCCCGGTGCTTCATGGACTGGAGCATCGCGGTGAGCTCCGCTCCGATGTCGGCGGATCCGTCGCGGTGGATCACTCCGGCTATGCCGCACATGGTGCTACCCCCTTCGTGGGTGCGTCTGTTCTGTTTCGATCTGCCAAGTTCGTTGCTCTCGGTGCGCCGGCCCTGCAATCAGCAGCGCCGGCAGGCGGTCAGGGCAGGATGTCGAGGTATTCCTCCACGTCCCAGTCGGAGACGGTGTGCAGGAACCGCTCCCACTCGTCGGTCTTGTAGTGCATGAACACCTTGTACATCTCGCCGGGCAGGGCCGCCTTGACGACTTCGTCTGCGTCGAACGCCTCGAGGGCCTCACCGAGGGTGAGCGGGATCTTCTGCACGTCCTTGCCCGACTCCACGGCCTCGTAGATGTTGCGCTCTTCGGGCGGACCCGGGTCGAGGCTGCGGTCGAGGCCGTCGTCCATGGCCATCAAGAGTCCAGCGAAGGACAGGTGCGGGTTGACCGAGCTGTCGCACGTTCGGTACTCGAAGCGGCCCGGCGCGCTGATCCGCAGAGCAGTCGTGCGGTTCTGAAAGCCCCAGTCTGCGAAGACGGGCGCCCAGAAGCCGGTGTCCCACAGCCTCCGGTAGGAGTTGACCGTCGGCGCGCTCAGGCAGGTGAGCCCTCGGACGTGCTCGAGAATGCCGCCGATGGCCTTCATGCCAACAGGGCCGGGCAACTGGGGGTCGTCACCCTCGGGCATGAACTTGTTGTTGCCGTCTGCGTCCCACAGCGAGATGTTGTGGTGGCAGCCATTTGCCGAGACGCCCATGAAGGGCTTCGGCATGAAACACGGGAACGCGCCCATCTCACGGCCGACCTGCTTGCAGACCTGGCGGTAGGTGGTGAGCCGATCCGCCGTGAGCTCGGCCCGGTCGAATTGGAAGTTCAGCTCGAGCTGGCCGGGCGCGTCCTCGTGATCGCCCTGGATCATCTCGAGTCCCATGTCGGTGCAGTACTCGATCACCTTGTGGATGATCGGCTGCAGCTCGGCGAACTGGTCGATGTGGTAGCAGTTCGGCCTCGTCATGCCTTCGACGGTCGGCTTGCCGTCGGCATCGGCCTTGAGCCACATCATCTCGGGCTCGCAGCCGGCCCGCAGGTGCAGACCGTGCTTGGCCTCGAAGTCGGCGTGGAGCCGCCGCAAGTTGCCGCGGCAGTCCGAGGTCAGGAACGCGCCGCCGTCTACCTCTTCCTCGCGGCCCCGGAACAAGGTGCACCACACGCGTGCAGTCTTGTGGTCCCACGGCAGCCGCATGAACGTCTCGGGCTCGCCGATACCGACGAGCTCGCGGGCCTCGGGGCCATAACCGATGTAGTTGCCATGACGATCGATGAAGAGATTTGCAGTCGAGCCGTAGACCAGCTGGAAACCCTTGCGGGCGATCATCCCGAAGTGCTTGGCGGGTATGCCCTTGCCCATGATCCGGCCCGTCACCGACACGAATTGGCAGTACAGGTACTGGATGCCGTCGGCCGCTATTCGGGCCTCGACTTCGGCGATCTGCTCCTCACGTCCCTCAGCGTTGACGAAGTTCTCAAGATCGGTTGCCATTGCTCCCCCTGTCTGCGTGGCTTTCGGGTCCACACGAACCGTAACGCCCCAGAACCCTTGCTCTCGAACCTGCGCAAGTCCCGCCGCAATCTAGCACAGTTCACGAATCGATGTCTAATCTCAGTAGCGGCTCTTTCCTCTCAGTAGAGAGTCTGGCGGAACTGCTGTCGTCATCCGATTCGGCGAACTGCTCACCCGAGCGCTTCCGATGTATGAGTCAGAATCTGCGCACTCGACAGTCAGATAGACTCATATATGTGTCGAAACGGCTGCAAGTACTGGTGCATGAAGACGAGTACACGGAGATTCGGGGCGCAGCGCAGGTATGCCATCTGACAGTCGCGGAGTGGGTTCGGCAAGCCATGCGAAAGGCTCTGAGCGACATGGGCCAGTCGCCTGACGCGGCCGCCACGAGGCTTCGGGCAATTGCCGAAGCATCGCAGCACGAGTTCCCGACTGGCGGCATCGACGAAATGCTTCGAGACATCGAATCGGGCCGATTGGCCTCGTGATCTTGCAACCGTGATTTTCGTCGATTCGAACGTGCCGATGTACCTGATCGGCGCTGCACACCCGAACAAGGATCGAACTGTCGCAGTGCTGACTCGCTTGACGCAGGCAGGCGAGACGTTCGTCACTGATGTCGAGGTCTACCAAGAAATCCTCCACCGCTATGTCGCCATCGGCCGGCTGGAAGCAATCGACCCTGCCTTCGCGAGTCTTGACGCCTTGGTTGACGACGTCCTCTCCTTCGGCGTGGCGGAAGTCCGCACCGCACGGTCGCTGCTCGAGAGCGTCGACGGCCTGTCAGCCCGTGATGCGCTGCACGCAGCGGTCATGGCGAAGGCCGGCGTGACGCGCATCTTCAGCTTCGACCAAGGCTTCGACGCCGTAACAGGACTCGAGCGACTGCGGTAGTCCAGGCGTCGAGCGCACGACCGCATGCGTCGCAGGCAGTCGCTGTCACAGGACCCCACTACCGTCGCCGCCATGGTGGATCCGATGGTCGAACGCCGGTCAGAACCCGTCTCGTGCATCACCAGTTCGTTAGCGTTCACGTCCGTGGAGGCCGACGAAGGCGTGCCGGCGCGCGAGTCTTGAGTGAAGTGGGAGACGGGCGTGATTGAGGGGGACGGGCACAGCAACGGCGTCGATGGAACGCCCCAGTTCGACCCGGCAGTCGATCCGATCCTGTGCTCTCCCTACGTCGAACCGGATCTGCATTGGCAGCTCGACCGTGCGGGCAGAGCAATGGCGGGCCAAGCGCCGCTGCCGCGACGGCGGCCATCAGCGTTGCTGCGCCCGGTTCCCGACGACGCTAAGACCGGTGTCTTGGCGATGGAATTCGACACCGACACCGAGAACAGGCTCGTCAATGCCATCCGCGAACGAGTCCGCGCCTGGCGCAACGACGGCTTTCCCGGCACCACGTCGGTCACGCGCAAGCTGCTGGTGCACTGGGCGGAAGACTCCCCGCATCGGCAGCTGCGTCCGTTCTTCGCACAGCGAGAAGCCATCGAGACGCTCATCTGGCTGCGGGAGGCGGCCAGGCGCGACACACCCGAGCGACGCGACCTGGAGGAAATTTCGCGCGCGGCGAACGACGGGATCGTGCGCTATTGCGCCAAGATGGCGACCGGTACGGGCAAAACCGCAGTGATGGGCATGCTGATTGCCTGGCAGACGCTGAATGCCGTCCGAACGCGACGCCAGCGCAACCTGCAGCATTCGTCGCGGTTCTTGGTGCTCACCCCGGGCCTCACCGTGCGCGACCGGCTGGCAGTGCTGCGGCCGGGCTCGCCCGGCAACGTCTACGCCGAACTCGGGCTGGTGCCCACTGAACTCCAACACGACCTGATGGCAGCGCGGGTAGAAGTCGTGAACTATCAGGCGTTCCGTCGGCGCGATCCCACCGAGTCGAGCGGCGCGCAGAAGGCACTGCTCGGCAGCGATTGGGTCGATCAGACCGAGTCTCCGCAAGCGATGGTTCGACGCGTGGCAGGCAACCTGCTGGCGCGCCGCGGGGCGCACGGCGATCTGGTGGTCATAAACGACGAGGCCCATCACTGCTACTTGCCCGCCGCGGCAACCGGCGCAAAGCAGACCGCCGAAGAGAAGAGCGAGAACAAGATCGCGGCAGTGTGGTTCAACGCGGTGCGGACGCTGCGGGACATGGGCGCGCTCGGCGAGCAAGACCGGCTCGGCGGTCAAGCATCGCCTGTGTACGACTTCTCCGCCACGCCGATGTGGATCGGCAAGGCTGCACGGGGCGAAACGCCGATGTTCGAATGGGTTGCCTCCGACTTCGGCCTGATGGATGCCATCGAAGCGGGGCTGGTGAAAGTGCCCCGGGTGCCGGTAGACGACGACACCGCGGGTGCAGCAACCGTGTGGCGAAGGCTGTACGAGAACACGCCCACCAAGAAGCTGCCCAAGCGCACCGACGACGCAACTGCCACGCTGCCGCAGCCGCTCGAGGATGCGCTGGCGGCGTCGGTCGGCGAATGGCGTCGCACGTTCGCTGCCACCGAGGGCCGTCAGCCGACGCCGCCGGTGCTGATCGTGGTGGCGAACACCATCGACAACGCGGTCGCGCTGTACGAGCACATCGCCGGTTACGAGACCACCGACGGCCAGCCGATCGCCGGCCGATTCGAGGAGTTCTCCAACGTCGTCGAACACCCCGACGGCGGACCGGCGCAGTGGCGAGGCGACCCCTGCACACTGCTCGTGCACTCGCGGCCCGACGACGATGACGCCATCACAGCCAGATTTGCGAAGCTGCTCCGGGAGCAGGCGGCGCACATGGGCGATGACGTGCCAGCAGATGCGATCCGCGAAGCGCTGAACACGGTCGGAAAACCGGGCAGACTCGGCGCGGGCGTGCGCTGCGTGATCTCGGTGTCGATGCTCACCGAGGGCTGGGACGCCCGCACCGTGAACCAGATCGTCGGTTTCCGGGCGTTCAGCTCGCAACTGCTCTGTGAGCAGGTCACCGGGCGGGCACTGCGGCGCACGTCGTACGAGTCGTTTCGCGATGAGCCGGGCAAGGAGCATCTGCTCACGCCCGAGTACGCCGAAGTGCTCGGCATCCCCTTCGAGTTCATGCCGTTGCGCGGCACCCGGACGGGGCCGCCGCCGCCTGAGCGCACCGAGGTTCACACGGTGCGTGGTCGGTCCGGTCTGAGGATCAGCTGGCCCCACGTCGTCGAGTACCGCGCGGTCGCGGCGCAGGCCGGCTTCCGGCTCGACCCTGCGGCCGTGCAACGCGCCGAAGTGTCCGAGGATGCGTCTGCTGAGCTGGTCGAGATGGCAGGCGTCACCGGCGAGACCATCCTGATGTCGCCCGACGAGTTGCAGCGCGACAAGGCAGCCCGCGTGCGCTGCGCTGCCGAGATCGCCAGCCTGCTCACGCTCGGGGACGGAAACGGGCTCGCACCGTTCGGGGCGCCGGACCTCCGGGCAGTCGATGAGGTTCACGACTTCGACGGCGCCGATCTGCGCAGCACGGGGCGGTGCTCACTGTTTGCGTCGGCGTACCGTGCGCTGGGCGAGTGGCTTGCCCATCCCGCTGTCGAATGCCGCAGCGCGTCAGTGCTGCTGCGGCATCGCAACAAGCGCGACTTCTACCAGCAGTTGATCGCGGCATGTGATCTCGGCACGCGCGCAGCAGCGACCCCCCCCCGCGGCAGATCGCGGTTCTCGGCCGGCCGCCACTCGGCGACACCGAAGCGGTTCGGTTCGAGACGACATTGCGGCACATCTACGTCGCCAAGCGAAGCGAGCTGTCCCACGCCGCGTGCCACTCGCGGCTTGAGCTCGACGCCGCTCGCATCCTCGATCGCCACCCAGGGGTAACCGCCTGGGCCCGCAACTTCGGACTCGACTGGTCGCTGCCGTACCACTTCGACGGAGCCTGGCGCCGCTACGAGCCCGATTTCATCGTCCGCCTCACGAACGGGCTCAATGTCGTCATCGAGTGCAAAGGCATCGTCGACCCGAAGGCGCTTGCTGCCGAGCGCTGGACTCGCGAGCACTGGATCCCCGCGGTCCGCGGCACGCCGGAACTGCCTGACGATCTGCGCCGCTGGGCCTATGAGGTCGTCACCGACGCCGCTCTCCTGCCGGCGCGCCTGAACGACCACGCATCTGCCGCCCCATGACCCGGCCAGGGAGAATTCCATGACCTCATCGCCGAATGACAGCGAATCGCGCTCCTATGATCACGCGTCGGCAAGGCGACCCAACCAGCCCACCGCGGAGACGGCGCCGCTGATGTCCGATGACGACCGTGCCCCGCTCGCGTTCGCGGTGGCGCGGCGGCTGCCAGACTCGATAGCGCAGGTGTACGAAGCCGGTGTCGATTGCGACACCGTGAATCTCGACCGCGATCTGCGCACCCACCCCGTGCTGGCATGGGACCGTCAGGGTGCCACCTCGCGGATCTGCGGCGACGCTGAGGCCGACGCCGCGCACAGCTTCGCCGGCGTGCCGCTGTACACCCGAGAGAAGGTCACCCCCGCATTGCTGGTGGAACAGCTGCGCCGTGGCGATGTCAGCCGTGCGCTGCAGCTCGATTTCGACGGACTCGACGACGAGGCGCTCGAATGGGAGTGGTATCAGCACAGCGGCCACTGGCAGAACCGCCTCATCCACGGCGACTCTGCGGCGGTGATGCAATCATTGCTCGCCAAAGACGCCCTGCGCGGCCAAGTGCAGATGATCTACTTCGACCCACCCTACGGCCAGAACTTCAAGTCCAACTTCCAGACCACCACCGGCAGTTTGGAAACGCCCGAGAAGCTTGACGGTCTGCCAGTCGGCGACACTATGCCGTTGCGCGCGTTCCGCGACAGCTACCGCAACGGCATCCACTCCTACCTTGACGGCATCCACGAACGAGCGGTGCTGGCGCGCGAACTGCTCACCGACAGCGGCTCGTTGTTCTGTCAGATCGGCGACATCAACGTCCATCGGCTGGCGTTGGTGTTAGACGAGGTGTTCGGCCCCGAGAACCGGGTCGCAACGATCACCTGGCGTCCGACCGGCGGCTCATCCGCACGAACATTGCCGGAGAGCGCCTCGTACCTGCTTTGGTACGCCAAGGACAAGTCGAGATGCAAATATCGACAGCTCTACGAACCTCTCGATCGCAAGGGCATCACTGACCTTTTTGGGGGATTCTCCACACCGATGGTCGAAGAAGCAGGTCACCGCAGCCGAGGTATGACCGCTCGGGAACGTGCGAGACCGGAGGTTGAGCTTCCAGCGGGAGCTGTCATCTGGAATCGAGAAAACCTCACGTCGATGGGTGCATCCACCACCGGCCGCACACGCTGGGTTGAGTACAATGGTCACCGGTACCACTGCGGGGACGGACGACACTGGCGCGCGCACGGAGGCTTCGCCTCCATGCCCCGACCCCGAGCCATGTGGCTTGTGCTGGCTCGGATGGACGCGCCGTCTCTACGGCACAGAGCGTGCGCTGTATTGGAAGCAGTTGGAGACTGAAACCGCTGGGCGTCGCATTGACAACGTTTGGCACCATTCAGTGACGGTGCGCGGTCAAAAGCGCTATGTCGTGCAGACTGCCAGTTCGATCGTCGAACGCTGCATGTTGATGACGACCGATCCGGGGGATCTGGTGCTTGATCCGACGTGCGGGTCGGGGGTCACCGCCGACGTGGCTGAAGAATGGGGGCGGCGCTGGGTCACCATCGATGTGAGCCGTGTCGCCGTCGCCGTTGCACGCCAGAAGCTCGCCACCTCGGTCTATACATGGCATCGCACCACCGATGGCGGCACCGACCCCGCTGCCGACTTCGTCTGCAAGCAGATGCCGAAGGTGTCAGCGGGTCGACTTGCCGACCCGAACACCGACTGGAACCATCCCGACAACGTCATCAAGCTTGTCGACCAGACCGAGACCGAGCCGAAGCGTGTGAGACTCGCCAGCCCGTTCACCGTCGAGTCGCACTCGCCGTACTCGTACCTGCCCTTCGACGCCGCACCGGCCAGCGTCGGTAGCGGTACTGCCGAGACACCTCCGAGCGCCACCGACCTCGGCCTGGCATCGGGCGAGATCACCGGGGCCGTCATCGACGCGCTGTACCGCTCGCCGATCTGCGACTCAGCCGGCAGGCCGCTCCTGCAGATCGTCGACCACGAACGCTGGCCCGAGACCCATCTTGCCTCCCACGGCGTCACCTGCACCCGGCCAGGGCGCGACACCGAATCCGCAGCAGGGCTCATGATCGCCGCGCCGGACGCCACCGTCACTGCACCGCAGGTCAGCCGAGCCGCCGTCGAAGCCCGCCAGAATGCGCCCGACTGCGCCGACCTGATCGCCGTGGGCTTCGCCTTCGATCCTGACGTGCCCGCCAAGGTCGGTGCCTGCGCCGTGCACCGAGTGGTCGCCTCGAAGGATCTGCAGATCCCCGAGCTGTCCAAACAAGGCGCCGACGGCGGCACGTTCACCCTGCTCGGGGAACCCGATTGCGAGGTGCGCCGCACTCCCGACGGCACCTGTTTGGTGGTGCGCTTGCTGGGCTGCGACACCTATGACCCCTCCACCGGCATGGTGCGCGAAACCAACCAGGATCACATCGACTGCTGGATGATCGACACCGACCACGACCAGATGAGCTTCATCGCTCGGCTCACCTACTTCCCCAATGGCTTGCGCAACGACGCCGGCCTGAAGGCCGCAATGCGAAGCTTGGGTCCGGACCTCATTCCCGACGCGCAGTCGCACATCATCTCGTTCCGGTCCCAACCGTTCCCGATCCCGCCCGACGGCCGGCCTATCGCCGTCAAAGCCATCACCGACACCGGCGCCGAGATGAACACCGTCATCCATCCAGACGCCTGGCAGGTCCCGACCGACGACTGATCTACCGGGTGCGGTGGTCGTAGCCTCCGCAAGCACCTTGCCGTGCGTGCGGTTGTTGCCGTACTCTCGCCATGCGTGCTCGTTTCGAGGACGCTTCTGCGCACCTTCGCTGCGCTCGGCCTGGCCGCCGTTCTGGCTGTACTGCCCGTCGCTGCAACATCGGCCACCAGCGGGATCGCAGATCTCAGCGCAGAGCCGAGCCAGCGTTGGCACCTCGATTTCGACGTCTCGTGGCCGCTCGACCGCGACGTCGATGTCATCGCCCCTCCTGATCGGGAGCCCCAAGGATTGCCCGCGACGGTCATCCTCGGGCCCGGCGAGTATCTGTCCGTCGGTCAGTCAGTCTCCTCGCCGAATGGCTGGTACCGGCTGACGCTCGAACCGGGAGGTCAGCTGGTGCTGCGCGCCACTGACGACGGGATGGGCCTCTACGGCACGCTGTGGTCCACCGGACCGGTCGAATCAGCCATGCCGCTGCTGCTGATGCGTACCAACGGCGAACTCGCCCTCTACGACGCCGCCAGCCCAGGATTCCCCGCAGCAGCCTCTGACGGCAATCCAGCACAGCTGTGGACTGCGGACACCCGCAGCGAGCCGGGGGCGATGCTGCAACTCAGCGACGACGGCACACTGTCGGTCGTCACACCGCAGGGCCGGGTGCTCTGGCTCGGCGGCCACACAGTGCCCGACGTCGGGCTCACTGGGTCTCGCCACGTCATCTATGACCGAGGCAACCAGCGGGTCTGGCTCGTCGACGCCGACGGGCGTGTCGTCGACAACTACCCGGTCAGCGGGCATCCCACCTCGCCGGAACCGGGCCGCTACAAGGTCCTCTCGAAATCGGAAGACGCGATCTCGTACAACTGGCTGGTCACGATGCGTCACATGGTGCGCTTCACAACCGACCACGACGACGACTGGATCGGCTTCCATTCCATTCCCCGAGGCTGGCGCGACACCGCCGTGCAAACCGAGGCAGAGCTCGGCGATGCCTTGTCGCTGGGTTGCGTGCGTCAACGGGACGACAAGGCAGAGCGCCTGTACACGTGGGCGTCAATCGGCACTCCAGTGGTCGTGCTCGCCTGAGCGCTGCAGGGCGCTGCTAGCCCGGGGCTGCCAAGGCCACGGCTTCGCCTATCGGCTCAGTCTGCTAGGAAACTCCGCTGGCGAGGACCGACAGGCCGAATTCGTCGCCGGCATCGACGAGCGCATCGAACAAGTACTGGCCAAAAGACCGGTCGCAGAAGATGAGATACGAGGGCGTACCGGCTGTGTCGTCGTGGTTGACGTCGTTGCGGGCGAGGTCGCAGGTAACGAGGGCCACCGAGGCCGAGACCACCGCTCCGTCGGGCGTCATGTGGTCGCTCCAGTCGATGCCGCACACCTTCTCCAGCATGCGCGTCGCCTCGGCGCCGGTGACCCGGAACATCGCCCGGCTGTGAGTCCAGTCGAGAGCGGACACGAAGTCCCTCCCATCGTGCGCGTCGAGGTCGGCGACTGTTGCGGCCACCTCAGCAGGGGCGCCCAGGATGATCCACTCGCCGGGCCGGGACCCGAGTACGAGTGCACCGCCGGCTGCGACTTGCGACGTTCCGAATCGAGCGCCGAGCAGATCGGCAGTGGGCCCATCGTTGCTGGCGCGCACCAGCCACTTGGTGGTGGCGCTCGCGTCGGTCAGCGCCAGGTCGCCAACATTCGACGACGGGGAGCTCCGTACAACCGGGCTCTCGAACGCCGGACCTGTGGGCGTCGAACTCCCCGGCGATGCAGTCTCAGCCACGCAAACGCTCCCCTGCCGGGTCGAAATGGGCGTGATGGTCGATCACCGTGGCGCTGATGCGCTCCCCCGACTCCAGCAACACCGTCAGCTTGGTGCCGCCGGCTGCCAAGTGCGGCTCCACCTGCCCGAGGCAGATCGAGCGGTTCAGCGTCGGCGAGAAGCGCGAGGAGGTGATCCGGCCCAGGATCTCGTTGGTGTCGCCTCGCAGAATCTGTGCGGCCTCTTCGGGCACGACGTCGGGATCGTCGGGCTGGATGGCCACGACCAGCGGAAGCGGCCGATCCGCCGCCCATGCCAGCTCTGGCTTGCCGGCGAAGTCGTCCTTGTCGAGCTTGATGAGCGACCCCATGCCGGTGCTGGGGCCCAGCGTCAGGCCGTCGGTGTCCTGGCCGACGATGAAGTGCCCCTTCTCGAGGCGCATGATGCGCTGGCCTTCGAGGCCGAAGGGGCCGACGCCGAGGTCACTGCCGGCATCCATCAGCGCTTCCCAGACATGGCAACCGTGACCGGCGGGCACATGCAGCTCGAACGACAGCTCGCCGGTGAAGCCGATGCGCCACATGAAGCAGCCCGATACGCCAGCCACGGTCGCCTCTCGGACCGTCATGTACGGAAACGCCTCAGCGTCGAGGTCGACACCCTCGCAGACCCTGCGCATCAGCTCTCGGGACTTGGGCCCGGCCACGTTGATGCTGGCGTATGCGGTGGTCACCGGGGTGACGTGCACCTGCCAGTCGGGGCGCTCGGTCTGGAGCCAATTCTCCACCCATTCCCACACGCCACCCGCGCCCGAGCTCGTGGTCGACATCATGTAGTGGTCTTCGCCGAGTCGGCCAGTCACGCCGTCGTCGAGTACCACGCCGTCCTCGGCACACATCATCCCGTAGCGCACCCGGCCGATGCCCAGCTTCATCCACTTGTTGACGTACAGCAGGCTGAGCAGCTTGGGAACGTCGGGGCCGCGCAAGTCCAGCTTGCCCAGCGGGGTGACGTCGATGAGCCCGACGTTCTCACGGACGTTGCGGACTTCGGCTTGTGGATCGCCGTAGTGATCGGGACGCAGCCACTGGCCGGCTTGGATGAGCGTGACGTTGTTGGCCTCGTGCCAGGGGTGAATGGACGACACGCGCACCGGTTCAAAACTGCGACCGGCGAGCGCGCCCAAGGTGAGCGGTGCGTACGGAGGGCGCCACACCGTGGTGCCGACCTGGCTGATCGTCTCACCCCGCGCTTCGGCAATGGCAGCGACGGTATTGACCGTCTCGAGCTTGCCCTGCGACGGCCCCATGGTGGCGGTGGTGTAGCGCTTGGCCAGCTCCACCGAGTCGTAGCCCTCATGCGCAGCAGCGACCAGATCCTTGGAGCTGATGTCCTCGGACATGTCGACCATCCCATGGGTATCAGCGCGGAAAAGCTCGGGATGGGGGTCGCGGCCCAGCGGCACCCGCTCGTCGACGGCCCAGGCAGGCTCGTCGCCCTCGACCGGCAGCGCTCGGGCGGTGCGGGCCTGCAGCCGGTGGCGTACCGCTGCGGCACGGGCTGCGGCGAGACGACCAGTTTCGGCGCCATGTTGCCGCAACCCATCAAGATCAGCGTCGCCAGCAAGTCCGCCGGTCGACAGCACATTGCTGGGAGGGTCGGAGGGGAAGAACCGGGCCGCGGCCGGGTCATAGACCGGTCGATCGCCTGCCATGTTGAGCAGCGACGTCGGCGCCGTCCAGCCTGCGGCCATGACGAGCAGATCGGCGTCGATCTGTTCGCCGTTTGCCATCACGGCTTCGACAGCCCGAGACGAGCCCGCCGTCGAGCTGATCTGGCCGCCCGAACGGGCGTCGATGACTGCAGCGATCTCGGTACCAACCCGTTCCAGGTCGGCAGCCGCTGCGTCGCCGTCGGCGTTGGCACTGAAGACCACCGCCCGCTCGCCCGGCTTGACACCCCACAGGTTGATGAGGCGACGGGCCGCCCCCGAGGTGATGACGCCGGGCCGGTCGTTGCCCTCGAACACGTAGGGGCGCTCGATCAGGCCGGGCGCCGCGACCAGCACTTTGGCTCGGGCCTTGATGAGCCGCTCTACCGCGATCGGGTGATTGCGCTGGACGATGCCGAGCCAGTTGTCCTCGTACCGGCCTGTCACGGTCGAATCGGTCAGCACTTCGACATCGGAAGCGTCGAGCGAAGCGCGCAGTTCTGCCAAGGCCCCTTGGTCGCCGGCATCGCTCGAGTAGCGCAGATGGCCGCCCACCGCGTGCTCGTGGGAGACGAGCAGGACGCGGGCGCCGGCGGTGCTGGCTGCCAGCGCCGCCTCGATGCCGGCCGGGCCCGCTCCGGCCACCACCACGTCAGGATGCGTATAGCGCTTGTCGTGGTAGCCGTGCGGGGTGTCGATGTCGATCTTGCCGCCGGGGGCGAAGGTGGCCAGCACCCGCTCATAGGTGGGCCACAGCCACTGCGGCCGCATGAAGGTCTTGTAGTAGAAGCCCGCCGTCAAGAAACGCCCAAGCAGGCCGTTCGCCGCCTTGAGATCGCGGTTCAGCGACGGCCATGCGTTCTGCGAGCGGACGTCCATGCCGTTGCGCACCAAGCGGTGGCCGGCCCGGACGTTGGGGTCGTCGCCCACCTGGACCATCAAGTTGGGATCCCAATAATCGGCGGTGAGGATCCCTCGCGGCCGGTGGTACTTCATGGAGCGGGAGAAGATGTGCTCGCCTTCCGCAGCCAGGGCCGAGGCGATCGTGTCGCCCTCGAATCCGCTGAACCGCTTGCCGTTCCATCTGAATCGGAGCTTGGCAGCCCGGTCGATCACCTCGGTGGGCTGAACGCCCTGCCGGCTCATCGTCATGCCGCACCGCCTCGCTCGCCGTCGGGCTGGAGACCCCCGGCAGCACCGGGCACACACGCACTCATGCCGCACCGCCTCGCTTGTCGCCCGGCAGCGGCGGATCACGGAACTCGTTGGTGGCGGTGTTGCGTTCGATCGAGAACCAGCGGCGGCAGCCCGACGCGCAGTACCAGTTCTCGCGCAGCCAACCGGCGGGGTTGTCGCGCAGGTAGAGGTAGGCCCGCCACTCTTGCGGCGAGGCCGTATTGGGGTCGGGACGAGCGTGCGATTCGCCCCCGTACCGGAGATCGGTCGAATTGCGTGGGCCGCAGTTGGGGCAAGGTACGAGCAACATCAGTGGCCCACCACTGTCGCAATGGCGTCGGTGGGCCTCGTGGCACAGCGGGCAGCAGACGAGCGCAACATCAGTGGCCCACCGACGCTGCACCCTTTTCGCCCACCAGCTCGCCATCGTCGAAGCGGCTGAGAGCGAAGGCCTCGATCAGCTTGGGCGTGCGGCCCGTGGCTGCGGCTTCGGCCATCTGTTCTCCCGATACCGGTGCGGCCTTGAAGCCGTAGGTGCCCCAGCCGACGTCCACCAGGAAACCGTCCACGGGCGTGAAACCCATCACCGGCGAGTAGTCGGGAGTCATGTCGCACAGCCCGGACCACTGGCGCAGCACCCGCATGCGCGAGATGCCGGGCATCAGCTCGAGCACGTGGCCGGCCAGACCCTCGGTGAATTCCAGCGAGCCGCGTACCGAGTAGTTGGCGTACGGGTCAACCGAGGCACCGAACACCAGCTCGCCGCGGTCGGTCTGGCTCACGTAGACGTGCAACGAGCCCGAGACCACCACCGTCGGCAGGAACATCTTCACCGGTTCGGTGACGGCGGCCTGCAGCGGGTGGGTGGTGATGGGCAGCCGCACGCCGGCCATGGTCGAGATGAGCGATGCCCACCCGGCGGTGCAGTTGATCACGATCGGCGTGGAGATGTCGCCCCGGTTGGTGCGCACTCCGGTGACTCGGCCGCCGGCCCCCTTGCCGTCGGGACCGTCGCCGCCTTCGCAGATGATGTCGGTGACCTCGGTCTTCTGATGCATCTCGACGCCCATGTGGTCAGCGGCGCGGGCGTAGCCCCACACCACTGCGTCGTGGCGCACGACACCGCCGGGCGGGTGATAGAGGGCACCTTGGATCGGGTAACGGGGGTGGTCGGAGGTGTCCAGACTCGGACACTCCTGCTTGACCTCGTCGGGGCCGATCACGCTGGAGTTGACGCCGCCGAGCTTGTTGACCTCGGCACGCCAGTGCATCGTGCGCAGGGAGGCGTCGGAGTGGGCCAGCGTCAGGTGGCCGCGCTGGCTGAACATCACGTTGATGTTCAGCTCGACCGCCATCCGCTCATACAGGTGCACTGATCGGTCGTAGAAAGCCACGCCTTCGGGGGTGAGGTAGTTGGAGCGCACGATCGCCGTGTTGCGTCCCGAGCCGCCGCTGCCCAGGTAGGCCTTGTCCAGCACGGCCACGTTGGTCATGCCGTGATTGCGAGCGAGGTAGTAGGCGGTGGCGAGGCCATGCACGCCGCCGCCGATGACGACCGCGTCGTAGGAGCGCTGCAGGTCGCAGTCGCGCCACACCCGGGGCCACCCCTCGCCCCGGAGGCCTTTCCAGGCCAGCGCTGCAGCCGAGTACTTGGGCGGGCGTCGCCGGAGCCGGCTCGCGAGTCCTGCCATCACCGTACGAGGCTAAGCACATCGCTCGGTGAGTCAAAGTATCAATCTAAGATAAATTGAGAGTTAACGAATATTAGTTGAAGTTGGCTGACGCAGCGGCTCGATGTTCGTCGAGACGTCGAGGGCCGCACGGGAAGTACAGCTCGGCCATGACAGCGAAGGCAGAACCGTGAACCTGCAACGCCTGCGCTATTTCACAGCCGTAGCCGAAGAACTCCACTTCGGGCGGGCCGCCGAACGCCTCCACATGTCCCAACCGCCCCTGAGCCAGCAGATTCGCCTGCTGGAAAGCGAGCTCGATGCCGCACTGTTCGACAGAAGCACGAGGCGCGTCACGCTCACCGACGCCGGCCGGTTCCTCTACCCCGAAGCCGTCCGGCTGCTCGCGGCCGCAGATGGCGTCGAGCGCCTTATGGAGCAGCGCCGCGAGGGCCAAACCGGCACCTTGCGAGTCGGCTTTGTCGACTCGGCCGCGTACGAGGTGATGCCGCGCGTGCTGTCCGAATACCGCCGCCGCCGACCCCGGGTCGACTTCGAGCTGCACACGCTGAGCTCCGATGAGCAGGTCGAAGCCCTGCGTGCCGGGCGAATCGATCTCGGTATCGGCCGAGCTGTCGCGGACCCCGCTCACGTGGAGTCGACCCTGGTGATGGATGAGCGGCTGCTGCTGGCCGTCGGTGCGTCTCACCGTCTCGCCGCATCGCCCGCGGCATGCCTGCGCGACCTCTCGGGCGAGCCGATCATCGGGTTCGACCGCAGCGTGTCGCCAAGCCTGCACGCTGTGCTTGCGGGGATGCTCGCAATAGGAGGCGTCGCCTACGACCCGATGATCGAGGCAACGGAGTACACGACGATTCTCGGATTCGTCGCAGCGGGCGAGGGAGTGGCGATCGTGCCCGCAGGAGTGCAGACGTTCCGCCCGCCCGGTCTGGTCTACGTGCCGCTCGAGGACGCTTCGGCCTCGGTGCCCCTGCTGCTGCTGCGAGGCGCCGGTGAACCGCTTCCCCTGGTGTCGCACGCTCTCGAGGTAGTCGCCGAGCTCTACTGACCGCGGTCGCCGAGCTGAGCCCTCGACGGAGCGCTGCGCTAGATGGCCAGATCGTTCAGGTTGTAGTCGCGGATGACGCGGTCGAACGTCTCGTCGTTGTGGCGGAAGTCGTCTTCAAGGCCGACGAAGGGTGCGTAGGTGTAGCGGCGCTCGTCGGGATGATGCTGGGACCGGGCATCGATGGCCACGGCGATCACCGACGACCGCTTGAAGACGCGCTCCTCGTCGTAGACGACCAAGGCGTCACGCTCGTGCACCCGCAGTTGACCTGTCACGCCGAGCACGGACGAGCGGCGATGGAAGCCGAACGTGACCGAGATGCGCGGATCCGGGGACGTATTCGCATAGGAGCCATGGACCATGTGCCGGTTCACCACCGTCACGTCGCCCGGTTCGCACAGCAGCGGGATGGCGTCGGGCAGCATCGTGCTGCCGTCGTTGTCGGCCACCTTCGCACGCAGGTCGATGCGGCCGGCTGTGTGCGTGCCCGGCACCACCCACAGGGCATTCGCTGCGGTGGTCTCATACAGCTGCACCTGGAAGTTGAAGCCGTGGATGCCCATGTCCCAATCGGGGTTGTCCCAGTGGGTGACGCCGTCCTGGTGCCACGACACGGAGCCGCCGAGCCCTGGCTCCTTCACGAAGATGGCGTCGTTGTAGGGCACGAAGTCGGGTCCGTTGATGCTCTCCGCGATCGACATCAGGTCCGGGTGGCCGTACAGCCGCAGCGCGGAGGGCATCGACTGGCACATGCCGAAGATCAGGTAGACGACATCGGGCGGAGCGTCCTCGTCGGGCGTGGGCTGGTCCATCTGCACTTGGTGACGACCGCCGAGGGCGCTGGTGCCACCAAACGGATCCGACAGCGGCGCGACGTGGATGTACGGCTCGACGGCGTAGTCGCGCCCCAGCGCGGGCCGGCCGTGGCGGTCCACCTCGGCGCCTTTGCGCACCGGCGCCCGTTCGATGACTTCGGACACATCGGCCCGAAGCTCAGCGATCTCATCAGCGCCGACAACTCCGGTGAAGACGTAGAAACCGTGCTTCCAGAAGTCGTCCAAGATCTCGGGGTGCAGCTTGCCGTCGGGGCCGAATCGCACCGGCCCGCGATTGCCGGTCTCGTGCGCGCGCTGCACACCGCCGGACAGATAGTCGGCCATCTCCGCGAGATGCTGCGCTCTCGTCGGCGTGTCAGCCGTCCGCACTGGATCCGCCACGTCAGTCATCCCAAGCCCCCTGCAAAGTTCCTCGCCTCAACGATGGTAATCGGCTGACCCCTCAGCTCTCCCGTTGGCGCGCCGGCTCTGCGAGCATGAGCCCATGGAGTTTGACGAATACGCAGACCGATACCGCACCGCGGAAGTGACCCGCGACGACGCGGGAGTCGTGACCGTCCGCATGCACACACGCGACGGTCCGCTGCAGTGGGGCGGGCGCCCCCACCGGGAACTGCCGGAGCTGTTCATGGCGCTGGCTTCGGACCGGGACATCAAGGTGGTGATCCTCACCGGTACCGGGGACTCGTTCATCGAGCTGCCCGACGAGGTCAACGCGCTGGCCGAAGGGCGGGCCAACGCCACGGTGTGGGACCGCATCATCTGGGAAGGCAACCGGCTCGTGGACCAGATGCTCGACATCGAGGTGCCCATGATTGCGGCGGTCAACGGCCCCGTGACGGTTCACTCCGAGCTGGCCGTGCTGTGCGACATCGTCCTGGCTGCCGATGGCGCCTACTTTCAAGACGCCCCGCACTTTCCCGGCGGATTGGTGCCTGGTGACAGCATGCAGATCGTGTGGCCGCTGCTGCTCGGGCCGAACCGGGGCCGCTACTTCCTGCTCACTGGTCAGCAGATCGGCGCCGCCGAAGCTCACGATCTCGGCATCGTGGGCGAGGTGCTACCTGCCGGCGGCCTGATGGACCGCGCCCAAGAAATCGCCGCCGATCTGGCCAAGCTGAACCCGATCTTGCTGCGCAACACCCGCCACGCCCTGGTGCGCCCGCTGCGTCGTGCGATGGCAGACGACCTGCACACGGGGCTCGCGCTTGAAGCGATCGCCTCGATGTCGGCACGCGAGTGGTTCCGCGACCAGGCCGAGAACGCGACATAGGCACAGGGCCAATCAACCATCCATCGCCGTGACGGGTCCGATCCACAGCCGCTCAGGCTCTCGCCGACTGGCATCTCGCAACTATCTAAAGCGCTGAGGGAAGCGCTCCTCGGGCTAGCGACCCGTCACCAGCGGATTGCGCCAGCGGAGACCGCCGAAACGCGCAAAGTCGCTGTCGTTGGAATGGACCTCAGCTTGGTGCTCGATCGCAAGCGCTGCGATGTGTGCATCGGTGACCAGGTTGCCGCCGACCCCGGCTTCAACGAGTAAGCGCCGGAAGATCGCCAGATGCTGGGTTCCCGGATTCAGCGGCATGACGTTCGGGACCGCGAACCAGTCAGACACGGCGTCAGTCGCATGCTCTGGGGTCAGGGGCTGTTCGTAGAACGTCCGTTGGGTCGTCAGCCGCAGAAAGCCACAGACGACGACCCACGGCAGTCCGATGCGCTCGCTCCCCCTGAGCAGAGATTCCCACCAACTGCGCGCGCCGTCATGGTCCGGTGCCATGTCGTTGTGGGCGTAGATCAGCAGATTGAGGTCGGGAACGATCACTGGTCGTCAGTGCTTTCGGACGCGGCACGCGCGATGCGCGCTTCCTTCTCTAGGTAGGCCTCAGTCTCGAGTTCATCCACGAGCTGGTTGAGCCGCAAAGGATCGACTCCCGGCGCGAAGCCAGTCGAATGGGTCCGGACGCGATATGGGTCGGTCGGTTGGGATGCGTCCGGTCCCAGTCCGCGACGCAGCACGTCGTTGACAACCTGCTTGAAAGGTTGATCCAAGTGACGCACCCGTTCCTTGAGCGCGTCCGCAACATCGTCATCAAGCGTCAACGTCGTCCTCATGGAGACATCATGATGCTCATATCTGTTGATGTCAAGATGCCGATCATGCACACGTCAGTTGAGTGAGGGAGGGGACTCATGTCTCGAAGTCGACTGACGCGCCGGAGCCAGTCCGACAACTCCGCGGCATAGCCCAGTGGCGCGGTGGCCGCCTCGCCGATCCACTTCACAGGCTGGGATCACGTCGGGCAACAATCGGCGCTTGGCCGCAAGACACTGCCGTCCGGAGATCTCAGGGCGAATCGGTTGCGTAAGCAGCAGGCTGCTCGACATCGCCGCTGGCCACGACCTAGGCGCCGTCTATCTCGGCGGCAAGGCCTGACCAAAGCGATTGCTGCCCCAGCACACAACGTCTCCACTGGCACGAAGCCCGCACGCGTGCTCGTAACTCGCCGACACACCGACGAAGTCGCCTGCAGGCGGCGATGTAATCCCATCCGACTCGGCGCCCCAGCATGCGACTGTTCCGTCGGTGCGCAATCCGCACGAGAATTTCCAGCCCGCTGTCACTTGGATGAATTCGCCACCAGGTGCGGACGCCTGACCCGAGCTATTGCTACCCCAGCATTCAATCGTGTTGTCGATGCGAACGCCACACGAGTGCCAGAGACCAGCCGCGATCGACTCGAAATCACCCGGTGGGGGCGAGGCGCGCCCATCACGATTGAATCCCCAGCACGCGACTGAGCCTCCAACGCGGATTGCGCATGCATGCCACCCACCGACTGAGATGGCCAGGAACTCCCCAGTAGGCGGTGATGTCCGTCCATGCAAGGCACTGCCCCAGCACTCGATTGTGGAGTCGGTGCGGAGCCCGCACGAGAACCAATCGCTCGCAGCGACGATGGAAAATTCGCCGGAGGGCCGATCCCACTGACCGACATCCATGACTGCGTCCCCCCAGCAGCGAACCCGCCCCGTCTCCAGCACACCGCAAGCATGTTGGCCCCCAGCAGAAAGCAAGACGAACGGACCTCTCGGGGGCGCAATGCGATCGACCTGGATATCCCCCCAACACTGAAGCTCATCATTGTCGGTGAGTCCACATGAGAGCGCGCCGCCCGCTGCGATCGCAACCAGTTCCGGAGTTGGCGGCGATGTCCTGCCGCCACCCGAGTCGCCCCAGCAGACGGTACGTCGATCGGCGCGTAGTCCACATGAGTGAGTTGAGCCAGCTGTAATCGCAGTGAATTCGCCGCGTGGCGGTGAGGATTGCCCGTAGCTGTCGTCGCCCCAGCAGGCGATGCTTCGATCTGCGCGAAGCCCACACGAGTGGCTCGAACCAGCAGAAACGGCTGTGAACTCCCCAGAAGGCGCAGTGGCCTGCCCCACATAGTTGTCGCCCCAGCACGTGATGCTCTGATCAGCACGGACCCCGCACGCGTGCGAGCCTCCAGCCGTCATCATCGAGAAATCGGCCTCGGACGGAACGGACAATGTGGCGCGCAATGTGCCCCAACAGGTCACAGAGCCTTCCCCGCTCAGGGCGCAGGAGTGACTTCCGCCTGCCGATATTTCAGTGAACTGGCCTGGAGGCGCTGACGCCTCGCCATAACGGTTCTCGCCCCAACACATCGCTCGGCCATCAAGACCGATGGCGCACGAGTGGTGCGAGCCGGCATCGATGGACCTGAACCGCCCAACTGGAGGTGTCGCTTGTCCGAATCGGTTGTCTCCACCCCAGCACTCAACGAAACCATCGGGACGCAAACCGCAAGCATGCGCGAACCCGGCAGAAACAGCCTCGAACTCTCCCCGCGGCTGGATTGCCGCCGGGTAGTAGCTGCCGCCCCAGCATGCGGCTTCACTGGCGGTGTCAAGAGCACACGAATGCCAATACCCCGAAGAAACCTGCTCGAACGGAGCACTGCCTGGGTCACTCGGGGCCGACGAACTCAGCAGCACGACCAGAACACCTGCGACTCCCGCGACAAGCAGCGTGGCCAAAGCGGCCCAACGGACCGGTCGGTTACGAACGAAGGCGGTGCTCACGGTTCAGACCTACATGCATCCATGAAACCGCACAGTTCCGCGCAGGACCGCCAAACTCGGATCATCCATCAACCGGGGAAAAAGTCGCGCAGCGGGCCCAATCCTCTACGCATAATGCGTTCGTGCTTGCGCCACTTGCGCCGTGCGGACCTCCGTTCAGCGAAGTTCACTTGAGCATCAGCGTGAGCGTGGTAGGCGCACAGCCACGACGTACGGATGTACTCGATTCCGAGCTCAGCATCGTCGTGCCGCCAGCGCTCGACAACGACGGGACCAGCAGAGCAGCCAAGCAAGTCACATGTACGGCCGCGGCCCGAATCGTCGAATTCGCCCGCCGCAAGCCGCCGAGTCTCGATCAGTTCGTCGCTGTCGCGCGCCTCGGCGACGGCACTTGCCGTCAGCAAAGGCCGATGACTTTCGGCTTGGCTGTGCCCCGTTACCACGGCATCGCGCGCCACGGTGGACTCAGTGCGCGTCTCATGCGGCTGCGAGGTCACTCGCTGCGGCCGTCGGCCGAGATCGCGAAGCGCCCGGCGGCATCGATGTGATACGCGCTCAGCAGCGCTATGCGCAAATGGGCGACGGCACAGTCTCCAGAGTGTTGCCAAGTGGCGACGCCATGTGCCATGGCAGCACAACTGTGCATGTAGCAGCGAATGATGCCACCTTCCTCGGCCGATAGCCGCCGAGTATTGATCAAGATCCCGGTTGACGTGACGTTGAGGTTCGCTGCTATGTCGATGTGGTTGGTGCACAGCCGCGTCTGCCGCTCATGCCCAAAATGCCGCCAATGCGCCGCGGCGGCCTGCAGGCCATCGCATGCCAGCACCATGCAAACGCCTTCTTCGGCCTGATATGCCGTCAGTAGTCGCGTCTCAATCAATTCGCTGCGGGCGCGGCCCGACATGCGCCCACCCAACTCCCAGAGCATTTGCAGCTCGTCACGCGGACTGATCGGTTGCTGGCCTTTGTGAACAGCCTCAATGGTGACGCGTAACTCGCCAACAGCCTCAATGGCGTCGCGTAACTCGCCAATTTCGGCGGCGCGGTGTTGAGCATCAACGCGGTGCCGCGCTCGACGAGCGCGGCGCAGCTCACGGCCTTGTGCTCGACGCGAGAACCATCGAGCAGCCATACCGCGGGAGGAGTCTCCCAACTGCCTACTAGGACTGTGATCAGCCGGTGATGGCGTCGAGGGCCTCGGTGCTGGGCGCGAAGTAGAACGAGCCCGAAGCAGGGTTCGAGAAGCTGGTGATGGCGTCACGCACGCCGTTGGCGTCGTCGAGGCCGTACATCCGGCGCAGGCGGCGGCGCAGCGGCGCTTGGTCCTTGCAGAACGCCATGAAGTACAGGCCCACGGTGCCGTCGTGGAACGCATACGGCGTGGAGCGGCGAGCGATCTCGTTGATCTTGTCGCTGCCCTCGTTGCCGTGGTTGCCATCTGCACGCAACTCGACGTGGCTGAGGTGGCTGTAGGGCTCCTGGCTGTCGGTCTTGTCGGTCTCGGGAAACTTCTTGCGCCCGAAGTTCTTCTCTTGCTGGTCGTCCGACAGGGCGTTCCAGCCGTCAAGGTCATGCACCCAGCGCTGGGCGATGATGTGGCTGCCTCCTGCGCCGGGATCGCCGTCGGGCACGATGGCCACGGCCGGCTGGTCCTCATCGGCCGGGTTGCCGGTGCCGTCCTTGAAGCCGGTCATGTCCAGCGAATCGCCGTAGATGAACGTCGGCGTCTCACGTGCGACAGCCATGTGTCCGGCCAGCGCAGTGCGAGCGTCGTACTGCGCCTTCCACACCTTGTCCTTGTCGTCGTGGTTCAACCACAACAGCAGCTCTTCCTGGGTGCCTTTGGCCTCGCGCCCCGATCCGTCTTCGGACTGGACGGTCACGTAGGCCTGGAAATCGTCAGGCACATCGCCGGTGAGCTCGGGCAGCAGTCCCGGGCCGAAGCCCAGCGTCAGGTTGATGCCGTCTGCGTCGCACGCTGCGCGCAGGTCGGCAAGCACGGATTTGATCACGCCGAGGTCGGCGCCCTCGACACGACTCAGGTGGACGTACCACTGGTTGGCACCCATCTCGTTGAAGATTGCCTTCTGCGGCGTCGGCATCTGTGCTCCTTGGGAGGTCGGTAATGCAAGCGAAAGCGACCCCGCCGGGCGACGCGAGCGGCGGCTCGGCGGGATTGCGAGGCAGATCGTAGGCCAACCGGCGCAATGCGCGCACCCCCGTTCTTCACCGCTGTTGCCGACTGCTGTGGCGGAGCCCGGCATATGCGAGCATGTGTCGATCGCCACGGCCCACCACCAGCGGAGACAGTCCCATGAGCATCGCGGCACCACAGCGCACCTATGACACCGAGCTGCCCATCCGGGACGATCTCGGAGCCGCCCACGGCGAGATTGCGGCGCGCTGGGCCCGGCCGGGCACGTGGTGGACGGCGGCACAGCGCGCCGAGATCGTGCGGCACGTTCGGGCGGCGCGTGACCACCGAACCGACGACGGCGACGTGCTGCCCCCGTGGGTGCAGCCCAGCAGCGTCGACGGGCTCGTCGATCCCGAGGGACCGCTGCCCGCTGCCGCCGCCGACGCGGTCTGGCGCATTACCAACCATCCGGGGACGCTGACGGAGGACTGGTACACCTCGATTATCGACCGTGGCGTCGATCCGCTGGCATACGTCGAGCTGGTGGGCATCGTCGCGCAGGCCAACTGCGTCGATCGCTTCGCCGATGCGCTGGAGCTGCCGCGCATCGAACTGAACGAGCCAGCCGACGGGCCGCCGGGGCGCGAGGGCGCACCCGCGGCGGTGAAGTACCACTGGGTGCCCACCGCCGACCTCAAGATGCCCAACGTCATCAAGGCCCTCAGCGCCGTGCCGGCGGAGAACGAAGCGCTGTTCATCCTGTCCGACGCCCAGTACGTGCCCATGGAGCGAGTGCGTGGCGATGTGGTGTCCGACCGAAACTCGCTGACCCGGCCCCAAATCGAGGTCCTTGCGGCTCGGACGTCGAAGCTCAACGAATGCTTCTACTGAACGTCTGCTCACGCGCTGCTGCTCGGTCTGAGCGGCCAACAAAAGGACATGGAAGTCGGCTACGACACCGTCAACGGTTCCCACGGAGGTGACGGCGGCGTTCCCCACGGCGCCCTGCTGGCCCGCCTCGCTGAGGCGATGTGGGAAGGCGATCGCGAGGCCACCGCTGCGGCGCGTGCTGCGGTGGTCGATGCCGCTGGCGCCGACGTCATGGTCGACGCCGTGGCGGTCAGCGCCAACTTCCACATGATGACCCGGGTCGCCGACGGCACCGGAACTCCGCTGGATCCGGGCACCTACGACATGAGTGCGCGGGTACGCGAGGCCTGCGACCTCAACGGTTTCGTGTCACGCCGCGACCCCCAAGGCGATCGCCAAGGCGCCCAAGGAGCGTCGAACTGACGGCGCTGCGCTTCCCAGCACCGGTGCATCGCAGCGCGAAGCGCCGATCAGACGCCGAGCGTCAGGATCTGAATCGTTTCGTCGGCATGTGGGGGCCGATGTAGCCCACGTGCACCTTGCCGGTCTCACCGCGCGTGTCGTCGTGGAAGTAGAGCCGAGGCGCCATCGATCCGTTTGCGAGCTTCAGGTGTGACTGCATGACGACCCGCCCTGACGGGTCGACCCGGGACGAGACGGGCAGCACACGGTGCTGTCGCAGTTCGGGGCGTCGCATCACCTCTTCGGATTCGTTCATCGCCAGTTTCTTGGCGTTTGCGAACCAGGCACGCTCGTGCTGGCTGCGCGAGCACCAGTCGCGGAAGTCGCCGTAGTCGGAGCCCTTGTGCGCATAGACCTCAAGCGCGAGGAGGCCGTCGAACACACTGCGAGCCCACGAACGCGATTCGATGGCGTTGTCGAGATCGGCGATGCGCTGTTCCGCACCAACAGGAATCTCGACTTTGCGCAGGTTCAGACGCGCCAACTCGAGCGCTTGGCGAATGGATGTGACCTGCGGGTACTTCGTGTGCGACGGGTCAGCGTCGGACATCGCTGCAGACGTCCCGGCTGTCATCAGTGCTCTGACGGTCTGGTCCCGCGACGCCTCCAGTAGCTCTTGGAGCTGTTCGACGCGTTGCTGTGCCATCTCGAGTTCCTCGAGCACGTCGTAGAGCTGTTCGGACTGCTCGTCGCGTTCTGCCCTGGCAGCGGTGCGTTCCTCGCGTGCCTGGTACAGCGCGTCCCATACCGCTTCGACCTCAGTCTCGAGTGCTACAGCACGTTCGGCCGCGTCGGCGTCTGGCGAGGGCTCGAGCCGCTCACGGCGATCGCCGAGCAGCTGGCGTGATCGGCGGTACAGGTCGGGCGGCTCGCGGTCGACCAACATCGTCTGCAGCAACCGGCCGAACCAGCGGCCAGTCTCATCGGGATCACTCCGCACAACCTCAGCCTCGAGGGTGCGATGCCGGTGAGGTTCGTGCTCGCCGGGCAGGTAGAGCCGTGCCTCACCGGGCTGCACGTCGAAATCGGGGCCCATGACCACTTGAAACGGTCCGATGGTCTGCGCCGGCAGGACGTACACCCGGGCGAGGCCGGCGAGCACCCGCGCGGTCGTGCGAGCCCGATCCATTGTGGGACCAGGACCGTGGAGGTAGTCGTGCGCCATCACGACACACGGCATGACCCGCGTTGTGCCGCGCAGCGCGTTCGCCAACGACACGACTTGCTGACGGGTGGGCTCGACGGCGAGCGGACGCGTTCCGAGTCGCTCGTTACTCATGCGTGGGCGACCGCCGCCGTCCTCGGCTTCTTCGAGCAGCGTGCAGACCAGGTCTTGAACCCCGCTGACGCTGGCCACCGCGGCGTGGTCGTGCGGAATCTCGACATCGACCCAGATCCAGCCGTCGGAGCCGTTGGTGAGCACCCGCAGCACGACAACCCACGATCCGTCGTTGCTGCGCTGATCCAGTTCGAGCAACGTCTCCGACACGCCCCCGTGAGCCGCAGTCTCCCGGCGGAGGTTGACCCTCACTTCATCCGCCCTGTTGCCGTTGCCGCTTCGAATGGACGGCCCCGAATCGGGCGGCGCGCTCGAGGTCACCGACGCGGCAGGAACGGCTGCATCGGCGCCGCCGAGCTGTGGGTGCATGGTTCTGGCCCACGCTCGAAAAGTGCGGGCCGCGAGTTCATGCAGACCCGGTCGATCGTCGTTCCACATTGCCCGGTACACCACCGGCGTCGCAGAGGGCCTCGTCTGGGTGGAGCTCATAGGGCCACCTCGGACGGGAATGCGGCAGATCGTGCCGCATTGCCGCTCTGTGTTAGAGCCGGCGGGACCGGAATGCCGCTGCGGGCATCTCCGGCAGGCATGGCTAGCTCTGTTCGTAGATCGGCGTGATGAGGGCGCGGCCCAGCGTCGTGTCGAACATATTGAATCCGCAGATTGCCGGCGAGACGCTCTCGTCGATAGGCAGCGAGGCGACGCTCAGCGCGTGCACCGCAAACATGTATCGGTGCGGGCCGTGGCCCGCGGGCGGCGCGGAGCCCAGGTAGCCGGTCAACCCGGCGTCGTTGCGGAGTTGCTTTGCGCCCTCAGGCAGCCCGCTGCCCTCGGCATCGCCGGCACCGGATGCGAGCTCAGTGCATGAGGCCCCGATGTCGTACACCACCCAGTGCCAGAAACCGCTGCCGGTCGGCGCGTCGGGGTCGAAGCACGTCACGGCGTAGCTCTGGGTGCCCTCGGGCGCGCCCGACCACGCCAGGTGCGGCGAACGGTCTTCGCCGCCGGCGCCGAAGATGCCAGAGACCTGCGGCATCGCCAGCTCTTGCCCGTCAGCTATGTCGTCGCTTCGCACCTCGAACGACGCAACGGCGGGAAGGAAGTCGTATGGACTAGGAGGTTGTGGCATGGCTGTTGCCTTTCAGTTGTCGTCCGATCGTCGATCGTGGTCCCCAAGTGTGGCGCATGCCATTTCTTCGCGCGCTACGATCACGACGTGTTCACCGCTCGGGGTGTGAACCCCGGGCAGCACATCACACAACCCAAACTGACAGACCAAGGACCGGCCCGCTTCTGCGGGTCGGTCTTTGGTTTGCACGGCCCGGCCCGCTTCTGCGGGTCGGTCTTTGCTTCCCACTGTCTCGCCGCGCCTGCGCGAGCGAGACAGCTCGGCTGCACTAGAAATCCATCGTGACCAGCAGCAGTTCCAGTCAGTGGTGGGCGGGCGCCACCGGCTACCAGATCTACATCCGCTCCTTCGCCGACTCGGACAACGACGGCGTGGGCGATCTCGAGGGCATCAGATCGAGGCTCAACTACCTCGGCGACCTCGGTGTGGACTTCGTCTGGATTACCCCCTTCTACCCCACGCCCGGGCATGACTGGGGATACGACGTGGCCGACTACTGCGACGTGGACCCGCTCTTCGGCGACCTGGCAACCTTCGATCGGTTGACGGCCGAAGCCCACGACCGCGGCATCCGCATCGTCACCGACTTGGTGCCGAATCACACCAGCAGCGATCACCGCTGGTTCCAAGCGGCGCTCGGCAACTCCGGCGCAGCAGACCGCGAGCGCTATCGCGACTACTACATCTGGCGCGACCCGGCGCCCGGCGGCGGCCCGCCCAACAACTGGGTCGGCTATTTCGGCGGCCCGGCGTGGACCCTGGATGCCGACTCGGGCCAGTACTACCTGCACCTGTTCCTGCCCACCCAACCCGATCTGAACTGGCGCAACCCAGCCGTGGCCGACGAGTGGGACGCCATCCTGCGCTTTTGGCTCGACCGCGGCGTGGACGGCTTCCGCGTGGATGTGGCGGGCGGCCTGGTCAAGGACGCTCAGCTTCGTTCCAACCCGCAACGGCAGCCGATCCCGCCCGGCGCCAGCCGCTGGGAGCAGTGGGACTGCTTCGAGCACCTCCACGATGTCTTCCAGCCCGAGAGCCAGGACGTATTCCGACGCTGGCGCGCCATCTGCGACAGCTACGGCGCGTTCCTGCATGGCGAGACGTACCACCTCGATCCTCGCGGCATGGACGGCCTGCTGCCGCCCGACGGCATGCATGGCGGATACTGGTTCGCGCCGATGCACATCGGATGGAACGCCGACGAGCTCTGGGAGGTGCTGACCGGGCCCGGCGACCTCTCGGACCGGTTGTTGTGGGCAGCGGGCAGCCACGACATGCCTCGGGCGCCGACACGTTTCGGCGGCGGCGAAGCGGGCCGCGAGCGCACCTTGGCCATGAACGTGCTCTTCGCATTCGCCCCTGGCGTGCCCGTGCTGTACCAAGGCGAGGAGCTCGGACTCGAAGACGGGCAGGTGGCACCGGAATCGAAGCTCGACCCGGTGGGACCCGACGGCGACGTGGCCGCCGGCCGCGATGGTTGCCGCACGCCGATGCCATGGGGGCCGGGTCCGTTCAACGGCTTCTCCGGCGTAGAGCCGTGGCTGGCAAGCGATCCGCGGCCCGCGCGAGACACTGCCGAAGCACAGGAACGCGACGGGTACTCGTACTTGAACAGCTACCGGCGACTCCTTTCGGTTCGGCGGCGACTGTTCGAGGCGGCCGGCCTGGCCGACGAGACGGTGGAATGGGGGCGCGACGGCGGCGGAGCAGTCATCATGCTGCGCCGCGGACCGGTGGTGGCAGCGGTCAACACGGCCGACGCGGAGGCCACAGTGCAGCTCCCCGCTGGCTGTGAGCTGATGTATGAGACATCGGCTGCGGGCAACGGTGCGCCGGCCCAGCTGCCCGCCGAGGTGCCCTTGGCGCCCCGCAGCGCCATCGTCTGCCGCATGAATTAGGCGGGCGCGCTCGTCACGCGACTGTCATATTGCGGAGCCAACAGCACGCCAGTGCCGCTCGTTAGCCTGCGTCATCAGGCATATCGCCGAGACGACTGGCCAGCAGCGACCATCCCAAGGTCGCACGGCGTGCCCGACAATTCGCGGCATCGCATTGGCATCGCGTCATTCAGGGAGGAAACAATCAATGACACACCCAACCCATCAGCGGACCCGTCGGGGACGCCGGGCGACTCAGCTGATCGGCGTTCTTTTCGCCTTCACGCTGATCGCCGCCGCCTGCGCCAGCGATGATGACGACGACGCAGCAGCGACTACCGCTGCTGCCGCGGCGACTACTGCGGCTGCGCCGGCCACCACCGAGGCCGATCCGCTGGAGGGCACCAAGGTCACCGTCTTCGGTCCTGAATCCAGCGACGAAGAGGCCGGTGCCCTTCGGGATGCGCTCGACCACTTCGCGGCACAGACAGGCATCGAGATCACCTACACCGGTGCCCGCGACGCCGCGGATCAGATCAACGCGCAAGCGGCTGGCGGCAACCCGCCGGACATCTTCATCTTCCCGCAGCCGGGCAAGCTGGCCGACTTCGCACGCGACGGCCACCTCATTGCGCTGCCCGACGATGTCATTGCCTCGATGAACGAGCACTGGACGCCCGCCTGGACGGCCTTCGGCGACGTCGATGGAACCCAGTACGGCATTCCGAACAAGTCCGACCTGAAGTCGCTGGTGTGGTACAAGCCGGCGCTGTTCGAGTCGAAGGGCTACGGAGTTCCGGGCACCTGGGACGAGCTCAAGGCGCTGTCGGCCGAGATGATCGCGAACGGCGATACCCCGTTCTGCATCGGCATCGAGAGCGGTCCGGCCACCGGCTGGACCTTCACCGACTGGGTCGAGGACCTGATGCTTCGCTTCCACACGCCTGAGGACTACGACGCGTGGGTCGCCGGCGATCTGGCGTTCTCCAGCGACGAGGTCAGCGGTGTGTTCAACGAGGTGCTTGACCTGTGGAACACGCCTGGAATGGTGTTCGCCGCCGGTGGCTCCATTGCCGCGACGCCGTTCGGCGACAACGGCCAGCCGCTGGTCGACAACGACTGCATGATGCACCGCCAGGCTTCCTTCTATGCCGCGTTCATCCCCGAGGGAACCGTATTCGCGGACGGCTCGGCCGACGCCGTGGACACCTTCTACTTCCCGTCGGTGAAGGGCGACAAGCCCGTGCTGGGCGCCGGCACCCTGGTGGGCGCCTTCCGCGACGCTCCCGAGGTGTGGGAAGTCATGAAGTTCTTCGGCAGCTCCGAGTACGCCGAGGTCCGCCAGCGGGCGCAGACCGAGCGCAAGGGCGGCGGCCTGTCCGGCTTCCTGTCGGCTGCGACGAATCAGGACCCAAGCGTCTACCAACCGCTTGAGCAGTCGTTCCTCAGCATCTTGCAGAACGCCGATGTCGTGCGCTTCGACGGTTCAGACCTGATGCCTGCCGAGGTCGGCGCCGGCACCTTCTGGACCGAGGGCACCGCTGTCGTCAACGGCGACAAGAACGTCGCCGAGGCGACGCAAGCCATCGACGAGAGCTGGCCCCGCTGAGACTGAGCCAGTGCTGGCTGGTACGGCACCGCGAGGTGCACCCGCCGGCCAGATCTAATTCATAGACGAAGGGCCGTCCCGCATGTGCGGGGCGGCCCTTCGCTGTTGACACCTCACTCCCGATCGCCGGGGCGGAGGTGCGCTGCCGCGCAGCGCTAACTGCAAGACTGCGACGATGACGGCGTTGTGGGGGGCTTTTGCTGGCGTGGTGATCGCCGTCGGCGCCAGCGCCGCAGTGTTCTGGGTCACTCACCGCCTGTTCGGACTCGTCGAGCGGCGCTGGGCCGTCGTGACCGCAACCTCAGGCGTGCTCGCCGGAGGCGCTGCGGGTGCTGTGGCGTCGGGGCTGCGCAGCGGGGCCGACTCCACGCCGTTGCTGGCAGGCTCACAGCTCGTGTGGATCGTCGGCGGGGCAGCGGTCTTCGGGCTGGCAGGCGCCGCTGTCGGGTTGCTGCGGCCTCCCTCTGCGAAACGCACATCGGCAATGCAAAGCCGGCTGCGAGCGCTCACCTTTGTGGGACCGGCCATGCTGTTCGTCGCGCTGGGGCTGATCATCCCGCTGCTGCGGACCATCTACCTGTCGCTGTTCGACAAGGCCGGCACCGGCTTTCGCGGGCTGGCCAACTACGGCGACATCTTCACCAACGCACAGAGCCTGGATTTGTCGGGCTGGGCCGGCATCTTCGGCAGCCAATTGTTCTGGGGCAGCGTCATTCTGTTTGCCTTCGCGTTGGCCATTGCGTTGGCTCGGGGTCGGCGTCGCGGCGTCGCTGCAGATTTCTCAGCCAGCACGGTCGGGATCGGGATCGGCGGAGGCCTGCTGCTCAGCTTCGCCGTGTTCGCCAATCTGCGCGGCACGGTGATGAACAACCTGTGGTGGGTGGTGGCGGTCACGTTCCTGTCCACCGCGCTCGGCCTGCTGGCCGCGGTGATCGCCGACCGCACCAAGCGCGAATCCTTCGCCAAGAGCTTGATCTTTCTGCCGATGGCGATCTCCTTCGTAGGAGCGGGGATCATCTGGCGCTTCATGTACATCGCCCGGCCGCCTCAGAAGTCCCAGACCGGGCTGCTCAACGCGATCTGGGTCTGGTTCGGCACGCTGAGGCCCTCCACCGGCGGGGCGTGGATCGCGGTTGCCGTCCTGGCAACAGCTACTGCCATGCTGACCGCACTGTGCGCCTTCGGCGTGCGGCGACGGCAGTCGGCACTCGCCATCGGCTCGGCGACCGCGGCCATCCCGCTGCTGTGGCTAATCTACCGCTTCATAGGTCCCGGCGTCGGCGGTTCCATCTTGGGTCCCAACGGCGAGCCGATTGCGGGAACGATCCTGTTCGTCCAGGAATCTCCCTTCAACAATGTGTGGCTGATGGTGGTGCTGATCTGGATCCAAACCGGGTTCGCGATGGTGATCCTGTCGGCGGCCATCAAGGCGGTGCCCTCGGATCTGATCGAGGCAGCCCGAGTCGACGGAGCGGACGAGCGCCAAGTCTTCTTCGGGGTGACGCTGCCGACCATCGTGCCCACCATCACGGTGGTCATGACCGCCATGATCGTGCTGGTCATGAAGGTGTTCGACATCGTGCGGGTGATGACCAACGGCAACTTCGGCACGCAGGTCATCGCCAATGAGATGTGGCAGCGCAGCTTCACCGAATTCAACTTGGGGTTGGGATCGGCTTTGGCGGTGGTGCTGTTCCTGGGCGTGGTACCGGTCATGGGCCTCAACATCAGACGGATGCAGCGCGGTGAGTAGCGCCGTCGACGCCGCAGAAGCTGAACAGCCTGCGGGCTCTGGTTCGGCGGTGCGCGAACGCCAGGGCCCCGACCGCATCGGGCGAGCGGTGTACCGCTTCCTGCGCTCCATTCCGGTCTGGGTGCTGTGGCTGATGGTGATCATCTGGAGCGTTCCCACCGGCAGCCTGTTCCTCAACTCGTTCCGGCACCGCGACGATCAGCGCGCCTCTGGCTGGTGGACGTCGTTCACTGAAGGCAACTGGACGCTGGAGAACTACACCGATGTGCTGTCGTCGGGGGCTCAGACCGGCGGGCTGTGGCAGGCGCTGCTCAACTCGTTCGCGATCGCCATTCCGGCGACGATCATTCCGATCGCCATCGCTGCTTTGGCGGCGTACGCCTTCGCATGGATCCCGTTCCGGGGCCGCGAGTGGATCTTCATCGGGACTGTGTCGCTGCTTGCCCTGCCCAACCAGGTGGCCCTGCTTCCGTTGCTGCAGATGTTCTCCGGCGGTGCGCACTGGTCCATCCCTGGGACCGAGATCGTCGTCACGCTCATCCCCGACTTCAGCCTCGCCGGCACTGCGACTGCCGTCTGGCTGACCCACACGGCATTCGCCTTGCCATTCGCCATCTTCTTGCTGCACAACTACATCTCGACCTTGCCCGGAGAGCTGTTCGAGGCAGCCCGCATCGACGGCGCCGACCACTTCACGATCTTCTGGCGGATCGTCGTCCCGCTCTCGGTCCCGGCCCTGGCGGCCTTTGCCATCTTCCAGTTCCTGTGGACCTGGAACGACTACCTGATCGCTCTGACCATGCTCGGCGCCGCGGGCGAGAACTACCCGGCCACCATCAAGATCGCCTCGATGGCCGGCGAGTTCGGCCTGCGAGAGCACTTGCTGTCGGCAGGTGCGTTCGTGCAGGCAGGCGTGCCGATGCTGGTCTTCTTCTTCCTGCAGCGGTTCTTCGTGCGCGGTCTGCTGGCCGGCTCTGTGAAATCCTGAGGCGCCGTGGCGAGCACATCGAATGACGGCACATCGAATCTGGTGAGTTCTGCTCCGCGGCGTCTGGGCTCGGGCGACGTCGAGGTCGGGCCGCTGGCGCTGGGCCTGTGGCGCTTCACTGGCACCGACGTGGGCCTGAACGCGGCGCTTGTCGAGTCGGGCCTGGACCTCGGCATGAATCTGATCGACATAGCCGACGTCTACGGCCTGGACTGGGGCGGCACCGGTTTCGGCAGCTGCGAGGAGAACCTGGGGGCGGTGCTGCGGGCTCGGCCCGAGCTGCGCGACCGCATGGTGCTCGCCACCAAGGGCGGCATCGTGCCGCCGGTGCCCTATGACTCGGGCGCGGTCGCTCTGCGAGCGGCGTGCGAGGCCTCGCTTGCGCGGCTCAGCACAGACCGCATCGACCTGTACCAAGTCCATCGGCCCGACAACTTCACTCACCCTGCCGAGCTGGCCGCCACGCTCGACGGGCTCATCGCCGACGGCCTCGTGGGTGCGGTCGGCGTCTCGAACTACACGCCTGCACAAACTCGGGCGCTGGGAGCCCACCTGGATTCGCCGCTGGTGAGCACCCAGCCTGAGTACTCAGCCGCCTGCCTGGACCCGCTACGCGACGGCACGCTCGACCTGTGCTCGGAGATGGGCATGGTGCCGCTGGCATGGAGCCCGCTCGCCGGCGGGCGACTCATGGCGCAGCGCCCGCTCGCCGGCGGGCGACTCATGGCCCCTAACCCGGCCGGAGCTGATGAGGACAGCGTGGTGCGGGCGCAGCTTCTGGCAACGCTGGACCGGCTGGCCGAACGGGAAGGGGTCGACCGAGCCGCGGTGTGCGTGGCCTTCGTGCTCGCCCATCCCACGGCACCCATCGCCATCGTCGGCACGCAGCAGCCTGAACGTCTCGAAGGGCTGCAGGCTGCGCTCGGTGTCCACCTCGACCGCAATGACGTGTACGACATTGTCGAAGCCTCCGAAGGGGTGCCGCTGCCGTGACCGGAGCCGGCGGCAGCTCGCATTGCACTCCCGACAGCGCGCACTCGCGGTGAGCGAGATGGCTGCGGTCGGCGACCGACCGATGCGCTTCGGCGTCATCGGAACCGGCATGATGGGCATCGAGCACATCGCCAATGTCATCGCACTCGACGGGGCTGAGGTAGCGGCGTTCTGCGACAACTGGGAACCGTCGCTCAAGGCAGCCCAGCACGAACTGGCCTGTAACGGTCTCGATCCGGTGCCGTGTTTCGGCGACCATCGGGAACTCCTCGACGCAGAGCTGTGCGATGCCGTGGTGATCGCAACGCCAAACCACCTGCACACCGACATCGTCTTGGACGTGGCCGCGGCTGGCGTGCCCCAGCTCGTCGAGAAGCCGCTGGCCACCACGCTGACCGATTGTCGCCGCATCATCGGCGGCATCGAGGCACTGGGGAATTCAGCACCGCTGGTGTGGGTCGGACTGGAGTACCGATACATGGCACCGGTGGCTGCGCTCATCGAACAGGCTCACGCCGGTGCGGTGGGTCGCATCGCGATGGTGGCCATCCGCGAGCACCGCTTCCCCTTTCAGCCCAAAGTGCGTGACTGGAACCGGTTCAACCGCAATACCGGCGGAACCTTGGTGGAGAAGTGCTGCCACTTCTTCGACCTCATGCGGCTCATCGTGGGCTGCGAGCCAGCCCGCGTGATGGCATCGGGCGCACAGGACGTGAACCACCTCGACGAGCGCTACGGCGGCGAGACACCGGACATCTTGGACAATGCGTTCGTCATTGTGGAGTTCACCTCAGGGGCGCGGGCACTGCTGGACCTGTGCATGTTCGCCGAGGCCACGCGGAACCAGGAGGAACTGTCGGTAGTGGGCGACAGCGGAAAGCTCGAGGCACTGATTCCCGACGACGTGCTGAGGACCGGCGTGCGCGAGCGTGACTGGATCGGCAATGTCGAAGAGCAGCAGATCACCAGCACCGCCCCGGTCGTCGGCCATCACCACGGTTCGTCGTACATCGAGCTGGAACGCTTTCGTGACGCTGTGCTGACATCGAGCCCGGCCGAGTGCACGCTGACCGACGGGCTGTGGTCGGTGGCGATCGGCCGAGCTGCGCACATCTCGATCGACGAGGGCAGGCCAGTAGAGATGAGCGAGTTGCTCATCCCTGCAGAGCTGGGTCCATGAGCACCTCGGCGCAGCTTGCGGAGCCGCGGCCATGAACACAGCATCGCCGCCGGAGATTGCGTGGTTCTCGGCGCTGTGCGACGACGACTACGAGTTCTTGGGCGTGCCGGATCCGATCCTGGCGAGCTCGTGGGAGCACTGCGCCGAGATTGTCACGGCCGCGGAGCGCAACGGCTTCGACAACGTGCTGCTGCCTTCGGGCTACGACCTCGGCATCGACGCCACCTCGTTCGCCGCTGGCATCGCCACGCAGACCGAGCGCATCAACCTGCTCCTTGCCGTTCGCATGGGCGAGCTGTGGCCACCGCAATTGGCGCGCCAGCTCGCCACCATCGACCGCATGTCCGCGGGGCGCCTGACCATCAACATCATCTCCAGCGACCTTCCCGGCGCGCCGCTCCCGTCGGGCCCGCGCTACCAGCGCACCCGCGAGTACATGAGCGTGCTGCGGACGCTCCTCGACGGCCAGCCCGTCGACTTCGACGGTGAATTCGTGTCTGTCCAGCTCGACCCTCCCCGCGTCCGCACGGTCAGCGGGCAGTGTCCGCCGTTCTATTTCGGTGGCTTCTCCGACGATGCGAAGGACACGGCCGCCGTCGCCGCGGACGTCTTTCTCACGTGGCCCGACACCGTTGCGGGCGTTGGGGGCACCGTCAGCGAGATGCGAGATCGCGCTGCTGCGGTCGGGCGTGAGCTCAAGTTCGGTCTGCGATCACACGTGATCGTGCGGAACACACACGCAGAAGCCATGGAGGCCACCAGGAGGCTCGTCAGCCAGCTCGACGACGACACCGGTGCCGCGATACGGGCCCGGGCGCTCGACTCGGCGTCGGTCGGCGTGCGACGTCAAGCCGACCTGCGAGACAGTGCCGACGGTGACGGCTTTGCCGAGGCCGGTCTATGGACTGGCATCGGCCGGGCTCGTAGCGGGGCCGGCGCGGCCATCGTGGGCGACCCAGACGAAGTCGCAGCCAAGCTCGAGGCCTACCGGGCGGTGGGCATCGACGCGTTCATCCTGTCGGGCTACCCCCACATGGACGAGTGCGACCTGTTCGGACAGCTCGTCCTGCAATCCATGCCCCACCGCAAGCTCTGGAATCCGTGAACGAGGGCTCAGGAGCGGACAGCAGCCTCGGTCTGGGGATCGAAGAAGTGCAGCCCGTCGACGTCAACGCTGAGCTCGACGGTCGATCCGGGCCGTGCCGCGCTGCGGGGATGCACTCGGGCAATGACCATGCGGTCATCAATGCCTTCGAGGGCATCGGGATCGCCCGCTTCCACCGAAGGTGCGTCGAGCGGGAAATGCAGCAGCAGATCCGAGCCGAGCGCCTCCGAGAGTGACACCACCGCCCGAAGGCGCGACTGCCCGTTGTCGCTGACGACGGCCGCATCCTCGAACGCCTCTGGCCGGATGCCGACCACGATGTCGGCACCGTCGTAGGCCCGCAAGGCCGGGTTTGCGGCGAGGACTTCGTCGTTGAGCACGAGCGTTTGCGAGCCCAACTGCAGCTGCCAGCCATCGGCGCTGCTGGCGAGCTGGGCCATGCGCAGGTTCATCGCAGGCGCGCCGATGAAGCCGGCAACGAACAGGTTGTCGGGACGCTCGTAGAGATCGGTGGGGTCGTCCACCTGCTGCAGCAAGCCGTCCTTCAGAACCGCGACGCGATCACCCATCGTCATCGCCTCGACCTGGTCATGGGTCACGTAGATGGTGGTGGCACCCAACCGGTGCTGCAGGGCGGTGATCTCCGCCCGCATCTGCACCCGCAGCTTCGCGTCCAGATTGGAAAGCGGCTCATCCATGAGGAACACAGCGGGGTCGCGCACGATCGCCCGGCCCATCGCTACCCGCTGACGCTGGCCGCCCGACAGCTGCGCCGGCTTGTTGCCGAGCAAGGGCTCCAGCTCCAGCAGGCGTGCCGCCTCGCGCACCCGCTCTTCGACCTCGGCTTTCGGGACGCCGGCCAGCTTCAGGGGAAAGCCGATATTGCGGGCCACGTCGAGATGGGGATACAGCGCATAACTCTGGAAGACCATCGCGATGTTGCGATCCTTGGGCTCCACGTCGTTCATGCGCTCGTCGTTGATCAGCAGATCACCGTCGCTGATCTCCTCGAGACCCGCGACCATCCGCAACGCGGTGGACTTCCCGCACCCCGACGGGCCCACCAGCACCAAGAACTCGCCGTCGGCGATGTCGATGTTCAAGTCAGTGACCGCGACAAAGCCGTTCGGGTACTTCTTCGTCAGCCGATCGAGGGTGACTGTCGCCATGGAACCCCCCGGCTCGGACGCGCACGCGTAGTGGGTCGAGGCTAGCCCGCAAGCGATTACGGACGTGCTGCGACGCACGGCAGGCATGACAGAATTCGCGACGTGGAAACTCCCAACGTCCCAGCGGAAGACACAGCGGATGTCACCGAGCCATTCGAGGCCGATCCGCATGCCGAACGCGCCCGCCTGCTCGTCGACCTGGCCCGCGCCTATCGCCTGTTCGGAGTACTGCGATGGGGCGAGCTGGGCGATGGCCACATCACCTGCCGCGACACGATGCGGCCGGATCACATGTGGCTGCTGCGATACGGCGTGCCCTTCGAGCGGGCCGCTGTCGGCGACCTCGTGCTCGTGGCTCCTGACGGCACGGCCTCCGACCAGCAAGGCCAGCCTGCGCCGATCAACAACAGCGCGTACCGCATCCAATACCCCATCCACGAGGCCCGTCCAGACATCGGCGCCGCCGCGCATACCCACACCCAGTGGGGCACGCCGTTCTCGGCCGAGCGCCGGATGATCGAACCCATCAACCAGGAAGCGACCTGCTTCTTCGACGACCATGCCCTCTTCGACAACGAAGAGGTGCAGATCCTCTCCACCGACGGGGGCAAGCGCATCGCAGCCGCGCTCGGCGACTGCCGCACCGTGATTCTCGCCAACCACGGCCTGTTGACGGTCGGATCGAGCCCGGCCGATGCGGTCGGCTGGTTCGTGCTCGCCGAGCGCGTTGCCGAGGTCCAGATGAAAGCCCGCAAGGCCATCCCGATCTCCGCGGAGGCGGCCCGCATCGCCCACGACAACCTGACCCAAGGCGACTTCGGTTGGCACCTGTTCGGCTGGGCCACCCGCCGCCACCTGCCTCACGAATTCGCCGACGGCCCGAACGGCCTGTGAGCGATCCTGCCGCGACCGGCACAAGTGCACCCCCCTCGGGCACAGCCGGCGACAGCCGGTTGGGACCCGAACAGCGTGCTGCCTGGCTCGAGGAGCTCAGCGGCGAGCGGGGTGACGGCCGCGTTGACGTGGTTGTCATCGGCGGGGGCGTCACCGGTGCCGGCTGCGCCCTCGACCTGGCGCTGCGGGGTCTCAGCGTTGCGTTGCTTGAACAGCGCGACCTGGCGTCGGGCACCTCGAGCCGGTCCTCGAAGCTGATCCACGGGGGCCTGCGGTACCTGCAGCGCCTCGAATTCGGTCTCGTTTCCGAATCGCTGACCGAGCGCCGGCTGCTGCTCGGCCGGCTGGCACCTCACCTCGTTCGCCCCGTGCAATTCCTCTACCCGATCCGGCGGGGCTGGCGAGAACGGCTGCGCACCGGGCTCGGTATCGCGCTCTACAGCCTGATGGCCGGTGGGGGACGCCACGCCCACGGCTCTCACCGGCACCTCGGCGCCCGTGGCACACACCAGCTGGCGCCCGGCCTCGATGCCGGTGTCGTGCGCGGCGGCATCACCTACTGGGACGGCCAGACCGACGACGCTCGGCTGGTCGTCGCCATTGCCCGGACGGCGGCAGCACACGGAGCCCGCATTCTCACCTCGACCCGAGTGCAGGAGCTGGTCGTCACCGACGGCGCAGTCCGCGGCGTGATTGCTCACTGCGGTGAGACCGGTCGCACGTTCAAGCTGGATGCAGACGCCGTGATCAACGCCACCGGCGTGTGGACCAGTCAGATCGAGCAACTGGCCGAGCGCGGCGCCGACGCTCCCGACCTCGAGCGGACCCGCATCCGGGCTTCGAAAGGGATTCACCTGCTGGTGCCCAAGGACCGGATCGACTTGCATTGCGGGTTGATCGTGCCGACGCCGCCCAGCGTGCTCTTTGTGGTGCCGTGGGGCGAGCGCTGGATCGTCGGCACCACCGACAGCGATTGGGACCTCGACTACGCCCATCCCGCTGCGAGCAGCGCTGACATCGAGTTGCTGCTCGAGCGACTCAACAGCGTGCTGGCTGACCCGATCAGCCGTGAGGACATCTGCGGCGTCTACGCAGGCCTGCGGCCGCTGGTAGCCGGCGATGCATCCGAGTCAGCCAAGCTGAGCCGTGAGCACACGATCACCCGGGTGGCTCCCGGGCTTGTCTCGGTGGCAGGCGGCAAGTACACGACCTACCGGGTCATGGCAGCAGACACTGTCGAGCGAGCGCTCGGCGAGGTGATGGTGGCTCGGGGCCGGACCGCGCCGATCCTCCCCCGTCGCCGGCGCGACGCCGCAGCCCGCCGATCCGCCACGCTGGTCACACCGCTGGTGGGTGCCGCGGGATACGAGGAACGGCGGCGGCACCACGACGAGCTCGGCGCCCGAGTGGGGTTGAGCCGCGTCGCAGGCGCACATCTGCTGGACCGCTACGGCGACCGGATCGACGAGGTGCTCGACCTGATCGCGGCCCAGCCAGATCTGGGCGAGCCGCTGGCTGGTGGGCTGCCCTACCTGCGTGCCGAGGTCGTCCACGCAGTGCGCAGCGAAGGGGCCCTGCACCTCGATGACGTCTTGACCCGCCGAACACGGTTGTCCGTCGAGTCGTGGGACCGTGGGGTCGACGTTGCCCAGGACACGGCCGAATTGATGGGCGCCGAACTCGACTGGTCGCCCGAGGCGATCGAGCGCGAGGTCTGGCACTACCAAGCACGAGTCGAGGCCGAGCGCGACAGCCAGACTCGGCCCGACGACCAGACCGCCGACGCCGCCCGCCTCGGCGCCCCCGACATCCGCCGCTGAGCGGGGTTTCGCCCAGACTCCTGCACCCCGCTCTTGTTCCCCATGCTCATGCGATCGGGCTCACGGGCCGCTCGGGCCACGGCTGCGCCGCTGAGCGGCTCAGCCTCATAGATTGGCGCGATGGTCGTTGATTATGAAGTCCGGGGGCGGGTGGCGATCTTCACGCTGAACCGGCCCGAAGCCCGCAATGCCATCAGCCACGAGGTGTCCTCGGAGATGGAAGCCCATCTCGACACCTTCGAGGCCGACCCTGAGGTGTGGGTCGGAATCCTTGCGGGCACCGGCACCGTGTTCAGCGCCGGGGCCGACCTCAAGTCGGTCGCAGCAAAGAAGCCGATCGAGACGGAGAAGGGCGGTTTCGCCGGACTGGCGCGTTATCCCCGCACCAAGCCGCTGATCGCAGCAGTCGACGGAGCGGCGCTGGCGGGCGGGCTCGAGATCGTGCTGTCATGCGACTTGGTGGTGGCCTCGCCGCGGGCCCGCTTCGGCATTCCCGAGGTGAAGCGGTCGCTGGTGGCCGCCGCGGGCGGGCTGTTCCGGCTTCCGCAGGTAGTGGGGCGCAACGTCGCGCTGGAGCTCGCCATGACGGGAGATCCGATTTCCGCAGAGCGTGCCTACCAGCTCGGCCTCGTGAACGAGATGGCCGACGAGGGCGAGGTTGTCCCCGCGGCCATGGCCCTGGCAGATCGCATCATCGCGAACGCGCCTAAGTCAGTGCGCGAGAGCCGCGCCGTTGTACTCGAGAGCCATGCACGCTCAGAGGACGACGGCTGGGAGATCACCAAGGACCACTTCCGCAACATCCTGGGCACCGAGGACTTCTTGGAGGGGCCGCGTGCTTTTGTGGAGAAGCGCGATCCCGTCTGGACAGGCCGCTGACGCACCGAGTGGGGCGCCCCGCAGCGGGCGTCTCTTCGGCATGAGCCCAGGGGTCTGACCCACGTGTTCACGTAGGGCAGACTCGCGGTCGGCGCCGGGCGTTCGACCGGAAATCGACCGGCAGCTCGGCCCGTCGCTCAATGAGGAGCATTGCCATGGCCTACACCGCGCCGACCGACAGGTTTCGCTTCGAAGCGCTGCGCGGTGGCGTAGAGGGCAAGCGCGTGCTCATCACCGGCGCCGGCAAGGACGGCGGCATCGGCCAGGCGTTTGCACTCAGCGCGGGGTTGAACGGCGCTGACTCGGTCGGCATTCACTTTCATCGCAGTTACGAGGACGGGTTCGACCTCGTCGACCAGTTGCGCGACGAAGGCGTGCGCGCGTTTCCGGTGCAGGCCGACGTGACCAACCTGCGCGACCTGTGGGCCATCCGCAGCTACGTCATGGACCAGATGGGCGGCCTGCCGCCGAACCTAGTGATCTGCAACTCCGGGCTGACCGAATCCGGCTACAACCTCGGCCGCACGCTCCGGCAGATCGAGGGCGAGCCCTCGTCGCTTCGGCGAGCACGGGTGCGTCAGCACTTCATCGACAACCTCGAGCAGTCGCGGCTGGTGCTCGACACCAAGGTCGACGGCTTCCTGGCTTCGACGCACCTGTGGGCGGGCGAGGCGGTGTACGCCGGCGAACCGGCGCAGATCGTGTACGTGTCATCCCGCCAGGCCGTGGACCCTGGCCCCGCCGTGCCCGGCTACGCGCTCAGCAATTGGGCGGTGCTGCAGCTGCCCAAGGTGCTGAAGGTGAACCTGGGCCGCAGCGCCGACCTCGTCACCTGTTTCACGCTGCTGCTGCCCTTCGTGCGCACGGGCATGACCAACGAGTACGCCGGCAACGAGCGGGTTTTCGGTCGCTGGCAGCCACGGATGCTGGAGCCCTGCGAGATGGCCGAGGCGTTCATGGCGCTGCTGGCCCGCCCCACCAGCGAGACCGACGGCGCCATGTACGAGCTCATGGTGACCGCCGCCGAGGAGGACGGCGAAGCTGCGGCGTCTGCACAGGCCGCTGTCGAGCTGATCTGGCATCGGCTGGCGCTGAACCTCGACGAGCAGCCCGTCGACTGGAGCGCCGCGGAGCCCCTGCGCTTCGCCTGAGCCCTCCGGCGGCCGGACATCGCTGCGAACTCCAGCAGCAGACACAGCCGCGCCCATGCTCATGAACCCAGTCAAGCCGACCTCAACTCGCGTTCAGAAAATCACGAGAGTCCTCGACGTATGGCCTGTCAACATGCGAGGGCCGCACCCGAAGGTGCGGCCCTCACGGGACTAGCGCTGGTGCGCCGAGCTGGATTGATAGCCGACCTCGGACGGTTCGATTCCGTCTAGTTCCACCAGCGACCCTAGGGCCGCATCGCCAATGTACACAAGCGAATTCCGCCGGGGCGCCATCACGAGGGCGACGGGTGTGTGCCGGTTGGCTGCCCGCGCTGCGTTAGTTAAGGTTCCTTTACATACAACGGAAACTCTGGCTATAGTGCTGCGCCATGCACACGGACCCGCACGGCCTCTCAACCCGACCGAAATCATGCGTAGCCCGCTCGCCACGTCTTCGTTGGGCAGCTCTCGCCGTGACAGTCGCGACGATTGCCGCCGCGTGCGGCTCGGCGCGCACGCTGGAAGGACCCGCCGCGCAGATCTTCGACGGTGACTGCGCTTCGGAGACCGACCGGCAGCTCACCGTCTATTCCGGCCGCACCGAGAACCTGATCCAGCCGGTGCTCGACGCGTTCGCTTGCGAGACTGGCATCGAGGTGGCGGTCCGCTGGGGTGCCTCAACCGACCTGGCCCTGCTGCTCGCAGAAGAAGGCGATCGCACCGCGGCTGACGTGTACTTGTCGCGCTCGCCCGGACCGGTGGGATTCCTCGAAGGCAAGGGACTGCTGAGGACGATCGACAGCGACGTCCTAGGACTCGTGAGCGAGGAGAACCGTTCGGCTTCGGGCACGTGGGTCGGCTTCACCGGCCGCAAGCGCGTGCTCGTCTACAACCTCGACAACGTCGCCGACAGCGAACTGCCCGCGTCGGTCTTCGACCTCACCGGCGAACGCTTCCGCGGTCGGGTGGCAATCCCCGCGACCAACGGTTCGTTCGTCGACTGGTTCACGGTATTCCGTACGCAGAACGGCGACGACGTCGCAGCCCGATGGCTCGACGAGATGGTCGCCAACGGTGCCCGCTACTACCCCAATAACCGGTCCATCGTGGAGGCCGCGGGTCGGGGCGAGATCGACATGGGTCTCGTGAACCACTACTACCAGTACCAAGTTGCGGCGGCGTCCGGTGACGACCACCGTGCCGCGAACTGGGAATTCGCCGGCGACGACATCGGCTCGCTGCTGATCATCACGGCCGCCACGGTGACCGCCTCCAGCTCGAACGGCGACTCCGCCAACGAATTCATCGCCTACCTGCTGAGCGAGCCTGCGCAGCGCTACTTCAGCGGGGAAACGCTCGAGTACCCACTCGCCGCCGGAGTCGCCCCCGCCGATGTCCTGCCGGCGCTGGGCGGCCCCGAGATCGGGAGCATTAGCTTCGACTCGCTCGGCGATGGTTTTGCACGCTCCACCGAGATCATCGAGGCCAGCGGCATCCTGAACGAGTGACATCCATCCCGATGCCGGCCCGAACGGGTCGCTGAGATGATCGCAGCAGCCCGGCGAGGGCGCAGCACCGCACCTTCGGCGCAGCGCGTCGCCGGTGTGGTGCTGGCGTTTCTGTTCGCCTTCCCCGGCGTGTATCTCGTGTACCGGGCGCTGCGTGACGGCACCGGTCCCGAGGGCCTGCTGTGGAGCGCTCGCACCCTCGGCCCGCTGTGGCGCACGCTCCGGCTCGCCGTTTCGGTGTCCGCGTGCGCTGCATTCCTCGGGACCGGCCTTGCTTGGCTCACCATGCGCACCGACCTGCCGCTGCGCCGGCTGTGGCGCGTGCTGCTGCCGCTGCCGCTGGTGTATCCGACGTTCGTCGGCGCCGCGGCCTTCATCCGCACGCTTAACCCGGGCGGGCTGGCCAACGATCTGGCAGCGCGCCTCGGCATCACCACAGTGCCGGAGCTGCGGGGGTTCTTCGGCGCGTGGCTGGTGCTGGTGCTGATGACCTATCCCTACGTGTACCTGCCGGTCGCGGCCCGGCTGCGGCAGCTCCCCGGCAGCCTCGAAGAGAGCGCCCGGCTGCTCGGAGACAGCGCGCTCGCGGTGTTCCGGCGGATCTGCCTGCCGCATGCGGGCACCGCGATCGGCGCGGGAACGCTGCTGGTGTTCCTGTACACGCTGAGCGACTTCGGCGCCGTGCAGCTCATGCGATATGACACGCTGACGCGAGCTATCGCCACGAACTACCTCGCGAACCCGCCCGTGGCGCTGGCGCTGAGCCTGATGCTGCTGGTCCTGGCTGCGGCGGTGGTGCTAGCCGAGCGATGGTTCTCCCGCCGGCTGCCTGACGGGACACGTTCGGGGGGCCAACGACCGCTCGACTACCACCTGGGTCGCTGGCGGCCGGCGGCACTGGCGGCGGTGGTGATCACGGTCTTCGCCAGCGTGGGCGCTCCCTTCATCGCCTTGGTGGATTGGGCTCAGCGAGGCGTGCTTCGTTCGATCACCGGCGAGCGAGCGCTCGCGGTCGACTATCCGAGCATCGCCGATGCCACGTTCAACACCCTCTGGGTGAGCGTCGTGGCGGCACTGATCTCTGTCGCTGCGGTGCTGCCGATCGCAATGCTGGTAGGTCGTCACCGCTCACGAACCGGGTCGTTGGCACACGCAGTGGTGATCAGCACCTTTGCGCTGCCCGGCCTGCTCATCGCGCTGTCGATGCGATTCTGGACGCTTCGAACCGACCTCGTCCTAGAGCTGCTGGGCGACACGACCGTGCTGCTGATCTTCGCGTACATCGTGCGCTTCGGGTCGCTCGCAATGGGCGTCAGCATCGTGGCGGTCCGCAGCGTGCCCGGCCAGCTGCACGACTCGGCCCGCCTGCTCGGCGCAGGTCCGGTGCGCCGCCTCTTCACCGTGGACCTGCCGGTCATGGGCCCCGCACTCGCGGCGGGTGCTGGCCTCGTGCTGCTCTCGGTCATGAAGGAGCTGCCGATCAGCCTGCTGGTCTCGCCCCTCGGCTTCTCCACGTTGACCACGCGGATCTACGGATCATTCGAAGATGCGTTCATCGCCGAAGCAGGGCTGATGGGCGTGATCCTGGTGGTCCTGTCGTTCGTGCTCACCTGGTTCCTGGTGGTGCGCCGTCAAGAACACACCTGACGCGCTCGCGAGCATCGGCGGGCAGGAGCTTCAGCGGTGGTCGACCATCACGTGCTCTTTGGCCAGGAACATCACCGAGCGGCCGAAGTCGATGAAGTTGGCCTCATCCTCATACGCCCGGCGCGATGCTGCCCGGTTCTCGGGAATTGCATTGCCCATGGCGCTGCGGTCCATCCAGACCTCGGCGTGACCGGTGTAGGGCTCGACCGTCGAGCCTCGTGAGCGGTTGACGGCTGCGGTGAACGAGTGCTCGTCGGCATGCACCTGCTGGTAGCGCAGGATTCCCGACGACTGGGCTTGGCGTCGGATGATCGGTCCGTGGTGCGTCCGCCAGTACCACTGCGCCTCGTCGATGCTCAGCGACGGCAGGTGGCGGTAGCTGAAGTACAGCTTGACCAGGCTGGAGCGGTCGGTGGCGACGATGTTCTCCGGCGTCGGGTTCACCTGCGGGTACTCGTAGCAGTAGTACGCGGTGGAGTTCTTGATGTCGGCGAAGTTGAGCTCGTCTTCGACCAGCACCCGGTCGAACTCACGGCCGGCATCGGTGCGCATGGCAGCCAGCATCGTTTCCTTCGATTCCCACCAGACCTCGGCCGCCCCGTCGTAGGGCTCTTCCATCTGACCCCGCCGGCCCGGCAGCCGGCTGTGATCGTCGTCTGTGGTGTGCACCTGCACGTAACGGAGCATCTTCGCCTTCGCCGAGTGCGCTACCACCAGCGGGCCGTGCACGTTGAGCCAGTAGTCCTGCATCTCGGCCCGGCTCATGCCTTCCTTGCGTCGCAGCAAGAACGTCAGTCGCAGCATCGTTCGCCTCCTCAGCCTCGGGCGAGTTCGCCTTGCGGTGAGGCTAGTTCCGGCCCCATTTGGCAACCGCCGGGAGCCGTGCCGATGGTTACATCCAGCGCCCGCCTCGGATCGCGTGGGGGCCAGGCTGGTAATTTCGACGTGGCTGCCGTCGGGCAGCGAGGGGGCGCACACCATGCCGATCACCGAGTTCTTCCCGGGCATCAAGATCGTCGATTCCGACACGCACTGGACCGAGCCGCACGACCTGTGGACCAGCGGGGCCCCGGCGAAGTACCGCGACCTGGTGCCGCAGATTCGTGAGCACGACGGCAAGCGCAAGTGGGTCGTGAACGGCGACATCCCCATCGCGGGCGACTCAGCGGTCTCCGCGATCGGGCCCGACGGCGAAAAAATGCTCGGGCTGAAGTTCCTCAAGCACGACATCGAGATGGTGCACGCGGCGTCCTACGACTGCGACGCCCGCCTCGAGCTCATGGACGCCATGGGCGTGAGCCACGGCATCGTGTACCCCAACGTCGGCGGCTTCGGCAATCAGAACTTCCTCAAGGTGGAAGACCGGGCGCTGCGCATCGCCTGCGTCGAGATCTACAACGACTGGATGGCCGACCTGCAGGCCCGCTCAGGCGGCCGCATCCTGCCGATGGCGCTGGTGCCGTGGTGGGACATCGACGCCAGCGTGCTCGAGGTGGACCGGGCGCATCGCAACGGTGCCAAGGGCATCGTGATGTGCTCTAACCCGCACGATTCGGGCATGCCCAATTTCGCCCAACCCGACTGGCGGCCGTTCTGGGAGATCTGCGAAGCACTCGAGATGCCGGTCAACTTCCACATCGGCGCATCGGAGGGCGACATCGACTGGTCGGGCAAGGTGCCCTACGACACATGGTCGGGCGATGTGAAGATCTCCCTCGGCGGGGCGGCAATCTTCCTGGGTCAACTGCGCTGGATGGTGAACCTGCTGGTCAGCGACGTGCCTGAGCGCTACCCGAACCTGAACTTCGTATCGGTGGAGAGCGGCGTCGGCTGGATCCCGTTCCTGCTCGACGCGCTCGACTACCAGTGCGGCGAGACTGCGCCCGAGCATCTGGCACACCTCTCGATGAAGCCTTCGGACTACTTCCGACGGCAGTTCTACGGCTGCTTCTGGTTCGAATCGCAGACGCTGGCGCCGGCCATCGACCACATCGGGGCCACCCAGATCATGTTCGAGACCGACATCCCCCATCCGACCTGCCTGTATCCGAAGAGTGTCGAGCGGGTACGCGACGCGATCGGCAGCCTTGACGCCGCCACACAGAAGCGGATCCTGCAGGACAACGCCGCAGAGCTCTACAAGATCGACGTGTAGCGCCAAGCACCGCTCGGTGCCTGCGACTCAAGCGCCTAGCCCTGATTATTCATGAGAATGCCGCGAGTCGTGTTTTGGGCATTCCGGTTGGCCTGATTTGTCGTTTCGGGGTGTTGGGGCTGCAGGCGGCAGCGTCGTGGGGGTGTCGCTGGT
>JAPOPC010000041.1 GCA_026713105.1 Acidimicrobiaceae bacterium | reverse complement strand
TGTTGATGATGCGTTCGCCGCGAGCGACCGCATTGAGCTGCGTGACCTGCGGGTGACGTGCGTGATCGGGGCGCTGGCCCACGAGCGCACTGCGCCCCAGCCACTCAGCATCGACGTCGACATTTACGCAGATCTGAGCCCTGCGGGATCTTCGGACGACCTGAGCCTCACCGTCGACTACGGCGCCGTGTGCGACCGCATCGTGGCGCTGTGCGACGAGTCCCAGCCGCTGCTGCTCGAACGGCTGGCCGAGCTGATCGCCGCAGAGCTGTGCGGCATCGGTGCCGTGACCGCCGCCACCGTGACCGTCACCAAGCTGCGCCCGCCCGTTGCAGCCGACCTCGGCACTAGCGCGGTGCGCATCACCCGTCACCCAGCGTGAGCGGGCGTGCCGACCGAGCGTGAACCGGTGAACGAGCCCCGCGTGCGGGCGTTCGTGGGGCTGGGCGCCAACATCGGCAATCCCGCAGCACAACTGGCTGATGCACTCGCGTCGCTGGATGCCGCCGGAGTCCTGGTCGCCGTGTCGGGCGTGTACCGCAGCGCGCCCATCGGCCCCGATCAGCCCGAGTTCCTGAACCTGGTGGCCGAGTTGGCCCTATCAGATGGTCCCTATGAGTTGCTGGCCCGCTGCCAGGCTCTCGAAGCCGCAGCACAGCGGGTGCGCCGTGAGCGCTGGGGTCCTCGCACGCTGGACGTCGACGTGCTGCTTTTTGGCGAGGTGGTGATGGGTGATCCCGAACTGCAGATCCCGCACCCACGCATGCGCGAGCGCCGATTCGTGCTCGACCCGCTGGCCGAGCTCGCACCCGAACTAGTCACCCTCGGCGACGTGACGGCGGTCGCGGACCAAGACTGCGAGCGCATCGGCGGCGCAGGGTTACTGCGGGAGCTGGCCGCAGCCTCGGCAGAGCATTAGCAGCGTCTGACAGCCGCGGAACCCCAGCGTTCCGCCCGGCCCGGACGACGGTTTAGGCGTCGACCCGGAAGGCACAGATGCCAGAGCTGGGGAGGCGGCAGGAGACTCGGCGACGTTGCGACCAGTTCCCTATCGGATGCACGGCGACGCGTCGATGACGCCGTGCAAGAGATGCGGTGCGGTGCACATCTCTCGCTTGCCGGAGGACGGGAGCCGAGGGTTCTGCCGCCTCCCCAGCGGGCGCACCCACCAGCGCGGCTCCTCAGTCGTCGGGGACCGCAGGCGCGTCGGCCCGCAGGATGAACAGGCCTTCGGCGTTGACGCACAGACCGTCGGGGCCGTGCACCTCGGCGTGCTGGACGATCTTGCGGCCCGACGTGTGGTCGATCCACGCCCGAAGCCGCAGGGGCACGCCCAGCGGGGTCGCGGCGCGGTAGTGGACGGTGAGGCGGCCGGTGTAGGCCTGCCGGCCTCGCATGCGGTTCAGCGCGCCCATCAGCTCGTCGATGATGAGTGCCACCACTCCGCCATGGGTGCGTTCGGGAGGTCCCGCGAACATGGGGTCCACCACGGCCTCGCCGGTCACCGACTCGCCCGACTCCTTGAAGTAGCGCACCTCCACCGATGCCGGATGCAGCTGCCCCCCGCCGATCGAGAACGGATCGAACTCGATCTCGTCGCCGTCCGACAGCGGCAGCGGGAAGTACTGGCCTTCGTAGATCTCCCGCAGGTACGGCCGCGAGAGCATGTCGTCGATCTTCACCCGCAGCGTGCCCGCCTCGAGCCGCGCTGCGTTGGCTTCGACCGACGCCGTGATCTCGTCGAGCACCCCATCTTCGACCCGCCGATTCGTCAGTGCCTGGTTCAGCCGGCGCAGCGCAGCGGCCGCTCGCTCGACCGCGCTCCAATCATGACCGGGTCTGATGGGGCTGTGGGGATCGCTCGGCGAATCCTGCTGCGTCACGGCCCGTGACGCTAGCTGTGCTGGCACATACGCTCGTCGTATGCGGCGCACCATCTTTGAAGACGAGCACGAGATGTTCCGCGAGACGGCCAAGGCCTTTGTCGAGCGCGAGATCGTCCCCAACCACGAGAAATGGGAGGCCGACGGCAAGGTCGACAAGGCCATGTTCCGCAAGGCGGGCGACGTGGGCCTGCTGGCCACCGACGTCGACGAGCGCTACGGCGGCGGCGGTGTGGCGGACTTTCGCTACAACGCCATCGTGAGCGAGGAGATCATGGCCTCGGGCGCTGCGAGCTCGGGCCAGTGCATCACGCTGCACAACGACATCTGCCTGCCGTACTTCACCAAGCTGTGCAACGACGAGCAGGCCGAGCGCTGGATGCCTGGCATGTGCAGCGGCGAGCTGATGAGCGCCATCGCCATGACCGAGCCCGGCATCGGCTCGGATCTGGCGTCGATGAGCACGACCGCCATCCGCCAAGGCGACGGATACATCGTGAACGGCTCCAAGACGTTCATCACCAACGGCATCAACTCCGACATCGTCATCGTGGCGGCAAAGACCGATCCCACCGAGAAGCACCGGGGCATGTCGCTGATCGTGCTCGAAGAGGGCATGGAGGGCTTCGAGCGGGGCCGCAACCTCGACAAGCTGGGGCTGAAGTCACAGGACACCGCCGAGCTGTTCTTCGACGACGTGTTCGTGCCCGAAGAGAACGTGCTCGGCGGCGAGGGCAACGGCTTCATGCACCTGGTGCGGAACCTGCCCCAGGAGCGGCTGTCGATCGCGGTGGGCGGTGTGGCCCACGCACAGGCTGCGTTCGACTGGACGGTCGACTATGTAGGCGAGCGCACGGCCTTCGGCCAGACCATCGCCTCGTTCCAGAACACCCGCTTCGAGCTGGCCGAGATGAAGACCGAGCTCGACATCGCCTGGGTGTTCGTGGACCGCCAGATCGAGGCGCTCAACGCGGGCGAGCTCACCGCCACCGACGCCGCAGAGGCCAAGTGGTGGGTGACCGAGATGCAGCTGCGGGTCATCACCCGCTGCCTGCAGCTGTTCGGCGGCTACGGCTTCATGACCGAGTATCCGATCTCAAAGGCGTATGCCGACGCCCGAGTGCAAACCATCTACGGCGGCACCACCGAGATCATGAAAGAGATCATCGGCCGCGAAGTCACCGGCACCCGGTAGGAAGCACCCATGAGGTCTATTGATTCAGTAGCGATCATCGGCGCGGGCACGATGGGTGCCGGCATTGCCGCGGTCTCGGCGAAGGCCGGCTGCCGGGTACTGCTGCTCGACGTCGACGAAGCCGCCGCCCAGCGGGCGCTCGACGGTGTCGACGCCGACTTCGGTGAGCTCGTGAGCATCGGCACCGTTGGCGATCGCCTCGACGACATCGCCGGCTACGACTGGGTGTGCGAGGCGGTCGTGGAAGACTTGGCCACCAAGCGGGAGCTCTTCGAACGGCTCGAGGCCGCCCGCAGCGATGGATCGGTCATTTCGTCGAACACGTCGGGCATTCCTCTGCGGCAGATCAGCGAAGGCATGAGCGAGCGATTCCGGCGCGACGTGGCCATCACGCACTTCTTCAACCCGGTGCAGGTGATGAAGCTGTTCGAGCTGGTGCCCGGCGAAGACACCGAGCCTGAGGTGATCGACGCATTCGCCCGCTTCGGCGCCGAGCGGCTCGGCAAAGGCGTCGTGCACGCCAAAGACACCGTCAACTTCATCGGCAACCGCATCGGCTGCTTCTTCATGCTGTCCGGCCTGCACATGGCCAAGCCGTTCCTGGCCGACGGCATGACACAGGAGACCATCGACGCCGTGCTCGGCGCCCCGGTCGGCCTTCCCCCGACGGGCCTGTACGGGCTCATCGACCTCATCGGGCTCGACGTGATGGAGCTGGTGGGCGCCAACCTGGCCCAGAACCTGCCGGCGGGCGACCGGGGGCTCGACTTCGCAGAGTTTCCTGTCGCGGAGCAGTCGATGGCGGACCGCGGCCAGCTTGGGCGCAAGACCGGCGGCGGCTTCAGCCGGCGGATCAAGCTTGACGACGGGTCCCGCAAGGCTGAGACGTTCGATCTGGTGAGCGCGGAGTGGCGACCCGCCGCGCAGCCCGATCTCGAAGGCGTGCCTGCTGATCTCGGCGAGGTGCTGTTCGCCGATTCGCCTCAGGGCGAGCTGGCGCGGCACATCTTTGGAGGCACCCTGGCCTATGCGGCAGATCTCGTGCCCGAGATCGCCGATGACATCGCGAATGTCGACAATGCGATCCGCTGGGGCTTCAACTGGGTGCACGGCCCGTTCGAGATGCTCGACCACCTCGGACCCGCTCGCATCATCGAGTTCCTGAGAAGCGTCGGCGCCCCGCTGCCGGCCATGCTCGCCACGCTCGAGGCAACCGGCCGGCCGACGTTCTACAGCCAGGACGCAGACGGCAACCGCATGCAGTTGATGCCCGACGGCGCGGTCGCACCTGTTGTGAGCTAAGACCCTCAGCCGCCTTTAGGGGGTGGGTCTCACTATTGCGTCTGTCATTTGGATTGCTTGGGTCATTTGGGGGGTGTCGTGGACTCGCACTATGTCTATGCCTGCGTAGATGGCGGCGGTGATGGTGGCGGCGGTGCCGAAGAGGCGGTCGTCGATCTTGGCGTTGGTGATCGCACCGATGGTCGACTTGCGTGATGTGCCGATCAGCATGGGGAGCTCCAGCGCCCACAGCTCGGGCAGGCGGCGCATCATCTCGAGGTTCTGCGAGACGCCGAACCCGAAGCCGAATCCTGGGTCGACCACGATGCGATCGGTGCCTACGCCTGCGTCGGCGCAGATCTGCAGGCTGGTGTGCAGCCCGTCGGTCACATCGACGATCAGGTCGGTGTGGGGCCGGCCCCGCTGGTTGTGCATGAGCACAGCGGCGGCCCCGCGTTCGGCCACCAGCGGCGCCATCTGGGGGTCGAGGCGGAAGCCGGTGATGTCGTTCACCACCGTGGCACCGGCGTCGAAGGCCGGCTCAGCCACCTCTGCCCAGGTCGTGTCCACCGAGATCGGCACTTCGGCGCCGATGCGATCCAGCTCGGCTCGTACGGCCTCGATGACCCTCACCGCCCGGCGCCGCTCCACCTCGATGGGTGTGGGTTCTGCACCTGGACGGCTGGAGGCGCCGCCGATGTCGATGATGTCGACCTCGCCGGCCACCAGCTCATGTGTCAGCGCGAGGGCTTCGTCGAGCCGATCGGCCACGCCGTCGCCGGAGAACGAGTCGTCCGTGGCATTGATAATGCCCATGACGAAGGTGCGCGAGCCCCACTGCCAGCACGGTCCGCGGCCGGGGTCCCATGATCCATGCCGGTAGCGGCGCCGGATCGGCCAGCCCGGCTGCATGTGCGGACCGGCCGCTTTCAGACTGCGCCGGCTGCGGCTGGGCCGGCCGCTTTGGGCGGCAGGGCGCTGAGCAGATTTGACGCTGCGGCCCGCAGGCCGACCATGCCTGGCGTTGCATTGAACGGCGCCAGGGCGTCCAAGGCCTGGGTCACGTAGTGCTGTGCCGTCGTCACCGAGCTGGCGATTTCGGGGCCGTCCACCACGATCGCCCGGGCTCGATCCCGCCGATCATCGTCGAGGGGCTCGCCCAGCAGTTCGCCGAGGCCCTTATGGGCCGAGTGCCCGCCGGCCAGCATCCGGATCACCGGCAGCGTGTACACGCCTTCCCGCAGATCGTTGCCCGAGGGCTTGCCGAGTTCCTCGTCGGAGGCGACGAAGTCGAGCACGTCGTCGACGATCTGGAATGCCATGCCATATGCGAGCCCGAAACTGTTCAAGCGGTCGAGGGTCTCGCCGTCGGCGCCGGCCACCAGCCCGCCGATGCGGCACGACGTGGCGTACAGCTCGGCCGTCTTGCCCCCGATGGCCAGCAAATACTGATCCTCGGTGCGGGTGAGGTCGTAGATCAGCTGCAGCTCTCGCACCTGGCCCTCGCACAGACGCCCGATCGTGGCGGCCAGCAGGGCGGCCACCTCGGTTCCCAGCGACGCCGCCAGCTCGGAAGCTTTCGCCAGCAGGAAGTCGCCCGCCAGGATCGCCTTCAGGTTGCCCCACCGATGGTTCACCGCCTCGATGCCGCGGCGGGTCTCCGCGTCGTCCATGACGTCGTCGTGATACAGCGAGCCCAGATGCACCAGCTCCACAGCCACGCCGCCGCAGATCATGTCGTCGGTGACCGCATCAGGCGCAGTGCCGTCGGGGTCGAGCGCCAGCGCCGACGCGATGACGAACGCCGGCCGCAGGCGCTTGCCGCCCGCAGGGATCAGGTGCGAGGTCACCTCGGTGAGGAAGTCGTCGCCGGTGACCGCTGCAGCCCGCAGCGCCGACTCGACACGAGCCAAGTCTTCGTCCGAGCTGGGTCGGGCCTGCAACGGCGAAAGCGGCGCCACGGCGCAACCGTAAACGACAACGGTCGTGTCCCCGCACCGGTGCCGCGCCCGAATCCCGTCGCGCTGAAGGGGCGTGAACGAGGCCGATCCCTGAGAGAGCGATCCGGCAGGGCATCGTTACACTGCGCTCAGAAGACCCGAAGCACCGTGTGCAACGCCGTGTGCAAGGCTCAGAGCAGGAGGCCCAGTGTTCGAACGCTTCACCGATCGGGCTCGCCGGGTGGTGGTGTTGGCGCAAGAAGAAGCGCGCCTGCTGAATCACAACTACATCGGCACCGAGCACATCCTGCTGGGGCTGATTCATGAGGGCGAGGGCGTCGCTGCCCAAGCGCTCGAGTCGCTGGGCATCTCGCTGGAGGCCGTGCGCAACCAGGTCGAGGAGATCATCGGGCAGGGCAGCTCATCGCCGAGCGGCCACATCCCGTTCACGCCACGCGCCAAGAAGGTGCTCGAGCTGTCGCTGCGTGAGGCGCTGCAGCTTGGTCACAACTACATCGGCACCGAGCACGTGCTACTCGGCTTGATCCGCGAAGGCGAGGGCGTGGCCGCGCAGGTGCTGGTCAAGCTCGGTGCCGACCTGTCGAAGGTCCGCCAAGAGGTCATCCAGCAGCTGTCGGGCTACAGCGGCTCGGGCAGCGGCCGCGAGACCGTCGGTGCCTCGTCGGGCCAAGGCAGCGAGCAGGGCGGCCAGAGCGGCTCACTGGTGCTCGACCAGTTCGGACGAAACCTGACCTCTGATGCCCGGGCCAAGAAGCTCGACCCGGTCATCGGCCGGCTGCGTGAGACCGAGCGCGTCATGCAGGTGCTGTCTCGCCGCACCAAGAACAACCCGGTGCTCGTCGGCGAGCCCGGCGTGGGCAAGACAGCCATCGTGGAGGGTCTCGCCCAGAAGATCGTCAGCAATGACGTCCCCGAGCTGCTGCGCGACAAGCAGCTCTACACGCTCGATCTCGGAGCGCTGGTGGCCGGCTCGCGCTACCGGGGCGACTTCGAGGAGCGCCTCAAGAAGGTCCTCAAGGAAATCCGCACCCGCGGCGACATCATCTTGTTCATCGACGAGCTGCATACCCTGGTCGGTGCCGGCGCCGCCGAGGGCGCGATCGACGCCGCATCGATTCTGAAGCCGATGTTGGCCCGTGGCGAGCTGCAGACGATCGGCGCGACAACGCTCGAGGAGTACCGCAAGTACCTCGAGAAAGACGCGGCCCTCGAACGCCGCTTCCAGCCGATCACCGTCGATGAGCCCACGCTCAGCCACACCATCGAAATCGTCAAAGGGCTGCGCGACCGTTACGAGCAGCACCACCGGGTCACCATCACCGATCAGGCCCTCGTGGCGGCGGCGAATCTCGCGGACCGCTACATCGCCGACCGGCACCTGCCCGACAAGGCCATCGACCTCATCGACGAGGCCGGGTCGCGCCTGCGCATCAAGCGCATGTCGACGCCGCCCGATTTCAAGGAGATCGAGAAGAAGCTGGCCGATGTCACCGAGCGCAAGAAGCAGGCGGTCGAGTCGCAAGACTTCGAGACGGCTGGCGCACTGCGTGACGAAGAGAAGGATCTGCTCGAACAGCGAACTGAAGTGATGGCCCAGGCTCGGGCCGAAGGGCACGACCTGTTCGACGAGGTCGACGAAGAAGCCATCGCCGAGGTGCTGTCCATCTGGACCGGTATTCCCGTCTACAAGCTGACCGAGGAAGAGACCCAGAAGCTCCTGAGGATGGAAGAGGCGCTGCACAAGCGGGTCATCGGCCAAGACGACGCCATCAAGGCCGTCAGCCAAGCCATCCGGCGCACCCGTGCAGGCCTAAAGGACCCCAAGCGACCGGGCGGCTCGTTCATCTTCCTGGGCCCCTCGGGCGTCGGCAAGACCGAGCTGGCCAAGACGCTGGCGGAGTTCCTCTTCGGCGACGAGAATTCGCTGATCAGCCTCGACATGTCCGAGTACATGGACAAGTTCACGGTGAGCCGACTCGTCGGAGCGCCACCGGGGTACGTCGGCTACGACGAGGGCGGTCAGCTCACCGAGGCGGTGCGCCGCAAGCCGTTCTCGGTCGTGCTGTTCGACGAGATCGAGAAAGCCCATCCCGACGTCTTCAACACGCTGCTGCAGATCCTCGAAGAGGGCCGGCTGACCGACGCCCAGGGCCGCTCGGTCGACTTCCGCAACTCCGTGCTCATCATGACCTCCAACCTGGGCACCGCCGACCTGCGCAAGGCGCGGGTGGGCTTCGCCACCGCCGATGAGGGCGCCAGCTACGAGCGGATGAAGGAAAAGGTCAACGATGCGCTGAAGGCGCAGTTCCGACCCGAGTTCCTGAACCGCATCGACGACACGATCGTGTTCCACGAGCTGAGCGTCGACGAGGTGACCCAGATCGTCGACCTGATGATCGCGCGCACCAGTGAGCAACTGCGGGCACAAGGCCTGGGGCTCGAGCTGACCGACGCTGCCAAGCAATGGCTGGCCCGCACCGGCTACGACCCGCAGCTGGGCGCCCGCCCGCTGCGCCGCGCGCTGCAGCACCACGTCGAGGACACGCTCAGCGAGCGGATCCTCTACAAGGAGTTCCACGCCGGCGAGATCATCGTGGTGGACGTCGAGGACGACGAGATCGTGTTCCGCGCCATCGAGGGCTTCGACCCCGGGCCGATTGAGCTCGAAGAGGCCGCAGCCGCCGAGTAGGTATGCACCGGCGAACACCCTGCAGTGGTTCGCCGGGACCCAAGAAGCTGAACAGCGGGCCGTGCCGGCGGGCGCTTGGTGGCGCACTGGCTGGTCTGGCGGTGCTGATGACGGCCGCGGGCTGCCGGGTCGACCTAGTCGTCGACATCGACATCTCTCATGACGGAGCCGGCAGGGTCACCGTCGAGATCACCTTCGACGAAGAGGTGATGCGGTGGGCGCCCGACCTGGGCGAGCTCATCGTGACCGATGGCCTCGTGGGTTGGGATGTCCGCCAATTCGTCGAGCCGACTCCAGCAGGCGAGCGGCTCCGCGTGACGGCATCCAAGCGCTTCTCGACTCTAGGGGAACTGGCAGAGGTGCTGGCCGAGATCGACCGGCCTGCGGACGGCTCCGCCGGGCTGTTCCGCTCAGCGACCTTCGTGGGTTCGCGTGACGGAGCGCGGGTGCTGTACGACCTGGCGGTGACCGTCGGCTTGGATCGGCCGGTCTCGGGGCTCGTGAACCCGGCTACCGCTGATGCGCTGGAAGGCGAGCTGTTCGGGCTGCCCATCGGTGAGATCGAACAGCGGGCCGGGGCTCCGCTCGACGAGCTGGTGACGCTGGTGGTGCGGGCGACCGTGCCTCAAGGGGCTGGGAGCTTGCCTGCTGAGGGGGTGCTGCGGCTGAACGAGGGTGGCGTTCGGGAGCTGCGTGTCTCTGGTGAGCTGCTGGATGCTGAGGTCGTTGCTGCTGATGCTGAGGCTGAGCGGTTGGCTGAGCGGGCTTCTCGGGGGGCTCGGATTGCGGTGATCTGGTGGGTTGTCTTGGCTGCTGTTGTGCTTCTGGTAACGGCTATTGCGCTGCGTGGTCGGCGGAGGCGGCGCGGGCTCACCTTCCGGTAGCCGCTTTTTCGGCTTGTGCTCCCCGGGCTGGGGAGGGGCAGGCGTACCCGTGCTTCTTGTTTGCCCGGTCTGGGGAGGGGCAGGCGCACCCGTGCTTCAAACAGATGAAGCGCTTCGTGCGCACGTTGGGTGTGCGAGGCGCGTCATAACTGCGCGCGGGCACCCCTGCCCCTCCCCAGCCCTCGTCTCCCGGTGTGCTTGGGCTCCGGGCGCTCGTCTGCTGGTGTCCTTGGGCGGGGCAGACTTGGGGGGTGGGGCGGGCTTGGGGTCTTGTGTTGGCTGCTGGGGCCGGGACTCGGTTTGGCGCTGGGGCTGGGGGCGCTACGAAGGTGATGGCGCAGGTCGCTGGGCGGTCGATGGTTGCTTGGAGTGTTGAGGCGGCTCGAGCGGCTTGTGATGGGGTGACGCTGGTCGTGCCTGTTGGCTTGGTATCTGAGCTTGCTGACAGCCTTGGCGGGGTCGACACCGTTGTGGCTGGTGGGGGGACTCGGTCGGGGTCTGTTCGGGCTGGGCTGGAGACGGTTCCTGATGATGTTGATGTGGTGGTTTGTCATGACGCTGCCCGGCCGGGGGCTTCGGCGGGGTTGTTTGAGGGTGTGATTGCTGCTGTTTGGGGTGGGGCCGATGCTGCGGTGCCGGCGTTGGCGGTGAGCGACACGTTGAAGCGGGTTCCGGAATGGGGCGACAGCGGCGGCGTCGTTGCGGGGACCGTGGATCGTTCGGGACTGTTTGGGGTGCAGACTCCGCAGGCCTTTCGCCGGGACGCGCTGGTGGCGGCGCATGGCGGGGAGCCTGAGGCCACTGACGATGCTGCTTTGGTTGAGGCTGCGGGCGGCACGGTGGTGGCGATTCCGGGCGAGGCGGCGGCGCACAAGGTCACGACGGCTGCAGATCTCGTCGTTGTGGAGGCCTTGCTGAGTGGCCGCGCCGGGAGCGGCGGGCTCTAGCGTCCACGGTTGTGAGTGCTGCTGATCGGGACGCTGCTGGGCCAGCTCTGCGGGTGGGGCATGGCTATGACGCGCATCCGTTTGCCGATCCGGCGAGCACGCCTGCGCGGACATTGGTGCTGGGTGGGGTCCGATTTCCTGGCGAGCAGCCCTTGGCGGGTCACAGCGATGCCGATGTCGTTGCACATGCCGTGATCGATGCGATGTTGAGTGCGGCCGGGCTGGGCGACATCGGCACGCACTTTCCCGACAGCGATGAGTGCTGGCGTGATGGCGACAGCGTCGAGATGCTGGCCCAGGTCGCAGCCCTGCTCGCGGATGACGGCTGGCGTCTGGCCAATGCCGATTGCACAGTCATCTGTGACCGGCCGATGATCGCCCCACACCGAGAGCAGATGCAGGAGCGGCTCAGCGTCGCTGCTGGCGGTCCGGTCACGGTGTGCGGCAAGCGGACCGAGGGACTCGGCACCACCGACGGGATCGTGGCCCATGCTGTGGCGCTCGTGATTGCCGACGGCGAGAAGCTCTCGACACTGGTCGGGGAGGGCGGCGATCGATGAGTGCGGAACGGGGCAGACGCCGGGGCGCTCCCCCCCAGCGCAGCGGGAGGGGTGCTGCTCCCCAGCGCGGGGAGCGGAGAACTCAGCCTCCGGGTCGCGGTCGAGGAGGACAGACCAGGGGCTCCGGGCCTCCCAACCGTTCAGGGGCCGGCCGGGGCGGGCCCAACCAGGAGCAGCCGGCTCGCTCGCAGTCACGGCCGCGGGGTCTCGGCGGGGATCACGTCGAGGGCCGGCAGGCCGTGCGAGAGCTGCTGCGGGCCGGCACGCGCAAGGTGCACGAGGTGCTGATCTCCGAAGACGCGCACTCGGCTGCCACGCTGGCCGAGATCGTCGACCTCGCCGGCGACCGCCGGGTGCCGCTGCGCGAGGTCACCCGCCGCAAGCTGGACGAAGTCGCGCTTACTGCCGCGCCCCAGGGCGTGATCGCCAAGGCTGCGGCTGTTCAACCGGTGACGCTGGAGGAACTGGCCAGACCTGTGGGGCATACGCCGCCGCTCATCGTGGCGACCGACGGCGTCACCGACCCGGGCAACCTCGGCGCCATCCTGCGCACCGCCGAGGTCGCCGGCGCCACCGGCGTGGTGCTCACCAGCCACCGCTCGGCAAACCTCACGCCGGCGGCAATGAAGGCCGCTGCAGGTGCCGTGGAGTACCTGCCGATCGCCCTGGTCGGCGGCTTGCCCGCGGCGCTCGCGAAGCTGCGGGACGCCGGCCTGTGGGCCATCGGGCTCGACGGTCATGCCCCCGGCGGGCTCGAATCGCTGCGGGTCGGCGATGAGCCGCTGGTGCTGGTGCTCGGTGCCGAAGGTCGGGGACTGTCGGCGCTCGTGGAGCGCCGGTGCGACCAGGTGGTGTCGATCCCGGTGCTCGGACGCATCGAATCGCTCAACGTCGCAGCCGCTGCCGCGGTGGCCCTGTTCGACATCGCCCGCGCCCGCAAGGGCTCCGGCGACGGCAGCACAGC
>JAPOPC010000037.1 GCA_026713105.1 Acidimicrobiaceae bacterium | reverse complement strand
GCGGTCGCTCGCGGCGAACGCATCATCAACAATGCGGTCGCTCGTGGCGACCGGATCATCGACACAGCGGTCGCGGTCGCTATCTGATGCTGGCACCGGTGTGCTCAGCTTGCTGCGCCGCGTTCAGCGAGAATGCCGAGTGCCACGTCGACGACGCGGCGCCCCTCGGGCCCGACTCGCTGGCCGAAGATCCGCTCGGTGATGGCCGTCGCCTGCGGACCGGTGGGCACCTTGCCCGACAGCAACAGGTACGAGGCCACGAACCCGCAAACGTCCTCGCCGACGCGCTCCTTGTGCAGGATCACGCGCTTGCCCTCGGTGGCCAGCCGTTCCAGGTCGTCGTGGACCGACTCCAGGTAAGCGCCCAGGTCGTCGACGTTGGGCCACGGCCGGTGGAGGTACGGCAGATCCAGCTCGTCGTAGTTGTGCAAATTGTGCGGCGCGGAGATGAGCGACACGACGATGTCGAAATCGTTGCGGCGCAGCCAGATGATCTCTTCCTGGCGGCGGACGCGCCGGTGACTGGCGCCATAGCCGCCGGGACGTTCGCACACGGCGAGGCGCTCGGCGACGACCCAGTTGAAGTTGCGGGGCTGAATGCCCTCCGCCCACTTCCCTCTCATAGCTCGCCGTCCCTCGCAGCGCCACTGACGCTCGCAGTACATCAGTGCGTGCTCACAGCCGAATGTACCGGTGCCGATCCGGCCCTGCACGGCCCTTCCTAAAGAGATTCAGGCGCTTTGCGCAGCAGCAGCGTCGTAGGCGCGGATCTCGGCTAGATTGCGGTACTTCTGTGCCAGATCCAGCCCGTAGCCGATGACCCACACGGGCGGCAGGCGGAATCCGATGTAGTCGACGAGGCCGTTCAGGCTGCCGTTGTGCTCGCGGGTCAGCAGCGAGCACACCGCCAGGCTGGCGGGGCCACGGGCGAGCAGGCTGCGACGCAGGTACGACAGCGTCAGACCGCTCTCGACGATGTCCTCCACCAAGATGACGTCGCGCCCCGCGATGTCGATGTCGAGGTCCTTGAGGATGCGAACGACACCGCTCGAACGGGTGCTGCTGCCGTACGACGACACGGCCATGAAGTCCATCTCGACCGGCAGGTCGATGGCCCGGCTGAGATCGGAGGCGAACATCACGGCGCCTTTGAGGACCGCGACGAGCAGCGGCTCGCGGCCCGCGTAGTCGGCAGTGATCTGCGCTCCCATCTCGACAACCCGCTCGGCGATCTCGGGACCCGAGACCAGCACCTCCCCGACGGCGGGGTCGCCGGCGAGCATGGAGTCGAGGTCGCTGGGGGTGCTCGGCGATCCCGGCGCGGGTGTCACGTGAGTCGAACCTAGCGCCTGCGACACATCTGTGGTGCGGTCGCGGCGAAGCGCTCAGCTCTCGAGGCGCAGCCGGTCGGCTGATCGGGTGACCCGCCGGCCGCCGCCGACCTCGGTCGCGCGGTGGGTGTGGCGGGCCACCTCGAGCACCCGCTCGACGGTGCGGGCATCGGGCGGATGATCGGTGCGCAGCCATGCCCGGATGGATCGCCGGGCCAGCGCCACCGGCGCAGACCGCAGCTCGGACGCGCTGGTGGGGTCGATGTCGGCGGCCAGCACATCGAGCAGGTCCGCCTCGGTGGCTGCCAGCGCGGATCCACGCGCCAGCAGGGGCACCACATCGCGCCCGGCGATGTCGCACATCAGCGGCATCACCTCGTGGCGCACGCGGCTGCGCCAGAAGCGAGGATCGGCATTGGAGGGATCACGGATGGGTTCGTAGCCCACCAGCTCGCAGACCTGTTCGGTCTCGCTGCGTCGTAATCCCAGCAGCGGCCGCCGGTCGGCCCGCATGGCAGCGAGCGCATCGAGTGCTCCGCCGCGAAGCAAGTGCAGCAGCATGGTCTCTGCCTGGTCGTCGGCGGTGTGACCCAGCAGCGCGTCGGGCCCCACGGCGGCGTGGCGGGCCTCGCGAGCTCGCGCCTGCAGGTTGGCGCCCGGCGCAAGGTCGAGTTGCACGACGCGGAAGCCCGCTCCGAGTCGATCGCACAGCGCCTCGACCTGCGCCGCTTCGGCCGCTCCGGCAGGCCGCAGCCCGTGGTCCACATGGATGGCGGTGACTGCTGTCGCGGCCGAATCGTTGCGCTGCGCGAAACGGCAGGCCAGGGTGAGCAGCGCGGCCGAATCCGCGCCGCCCGACACCGCGCAGACCAGTTCGGGGCGCGCGACGTCACCGAATGTGCAGCGGTCCACCAAGCGGTCGATCTCGTCGGGGCTCTCCGGCGCGCCGGAAGCGGCGTCGCTGCACGAAGACAGCCGACGCTCCGAACTCGGCGGCGCAGTCCCGTCCCCCGCGTCGGGCGGGGTCCGGGCGGAGCGGTCAGGCGGCGGGGACACGCTCCAGCCAGGCTTGGGGGTCGCGGATCTCGGCCATAGACGGCAGGTGCTCGACGCGTTCCCAGATCCGGTCCACCGCACGAGGGCCCCGCTCGGCCTCGATCCTGGCGATGAAGTCTTCGCCGGCCTGGTACTGGGCGAGCTTGGCCTCGATCCCCAGCAAGCGCTGGATCAGGCGGGCCATGCCGCGCACGTTGCGGCGCCGGTGCTGCATCACCACGGCGAAGCGGTCGGCGTCGGGGATATGGCCGCGGGCGGCTCGCGCCATGGTGACGTCGCCGTGCCCTTCCACCAAGCTCATCATGCCGCCGACCTGGGCGATCAGGCCGCGCTGGTGCTCGGTGGCGAACACTGCGGCGAGCCCCCCTTCACCCAGCAGGTCCTGGCTGTTTTGATTTGAGTTGCTCTGACCCGAATTGCTGCCATTTGACTTGCTTCGACCCGAATTGCTGCGGCGTTGGGTCATCAGCGTGCGAAGGCCGTCGCGCAGGCGTTCGGGATCGGGCTGGGCTTCGTCGACTAGCCCGTTCACGAGCTGCAGGAAATGCGGCCGCAGCCAGGGGACGCCGGTGAACTGCGAGCGGTGGGTCAGCTCGTGCAGCGCAAGCCACAGTCGGAATTGGGAGGGGATGAATGCGAAGCGCTTCTCGGTCACCAAGATGTTCGGGCCGACGAAGTAGACGGTGTCGCCGACCGTGTCGCCACGCGAGTCGCCAGCATCGTCTGATGCCCACAGCAGGTCGTACTGGCCGAGCACCCTGCGCGCCATCCAGCCCAGCACCGAGCCCAACTCGACCGCTCCGACCGTGCGCGTCACGCGTGAGGGCTCAGCCAGTTCTTCAGTGTCGGCTTCTGCAGCGTCGGCCGGTGCGCCCAGCAGCGGCTGCAGCAGTCTCCGGAACGCTGCGATGTTGGCGTCAATCCAGCCAGCCCGGTCGATGACCTCTGCGTGAGCCTCGCCAGGCGTTTCCAGCCCGGTCTCGATGGCAACCAGCTCAGCAGCGACCGGCACGAACCTGGCGAAGTCCTTGCGCAGGGGCTCAGCAAGATAGGACTGGTACAGCGGTTCGGTGCCCGCCACCCGCACCGCGATGCGGCGCGCCAAGTCCCAGTCGACGTGCTCGTCGGCGGGGTCGGTCACCTTGCGGCTCAGCGCTTGGGGTAGCGCGGAGCAACCACCTTTTGCACGTAGCCCGCAACCAGCTTGAAGACGGTCAGCACCGTCACCACGGTGAGCGGGACCGCCAGCCAGTAGTGCCAGACCTGCGC
>JAPOPC010000067.1 GCA_026713105.1 Acidimicrobiaceae bacterium | reverse complement strand
TTGGCCACGAGGTGCCCGTGTCCCCGGTGGGTCGAGCTGATCTGGTCGTCGTCGTCGAGGTTGGCGCACACCCCCGCGGCGACGGCTTCCTCCCCCACGTACAGGTGCAGGAAACCGGGCAGCCGGTTCTGCTCGGCGAGCTTGCCGGCGGCCTCCTCGAAGTGACGGATGCGCACCATTCGCCGGTGCAGATCCAGCAGTACTTCCGGACTCGGATCCATGTGTGCCCCCTAGTTCCAGCGCAGTTCACCCTAGTTCTGGGCCTTCTGCGCTTCATCGCTGTCACAGGCGGCGCGTAGTGTGGCCCGGTGGCTTCCGAACCAGACTCAGATGCGACTGACCCCCGTTCGATGCATCCCGCCGGCGGTCCCGATCCCGGCATCGGACGCGGCGGACTGCGCTCGGCGGCCTGGTTCGACATCGAGGGCGACCCGCTCATGTCGGCGCTCTACCTGGAGCGATACGCCAACTTCGGTTTGACGCGTGAGGAGCTGCAGTCGGGCAAGCCGATTATCGGCATCGCCCAGACCGGTTCCGACTTGTCGCCGTGCAATCGACACCATCTCGAGCTGGCCAAGCGGGTGCGCGAGGGCATCCGTGAGGCCGGCGGCATTGCGTTCGAGTTCGGCGTGCATCCGATTCAAGAGACCGGCAAGCGGCCGACGGCTTCGCTCGACCGCAATCTGGCCTATCTGGGTCTGGTCGAGGTGCTGCAGGGGTATCCGCTCGACGGTGTGGTGCTCACGATCGGCTGCGACAAGACCACACCGGCGTGCCTGATGGCCGCTGCAACGGTGAACTTGCCGGCGATCGCTCTATCGGTTGGCCCGATGCTGAACGGCTGGCACGAGGGGCGCCGGACGGGGTCGGGCACGGTGGTGTGGAAGGCCCGCGAGCTGTATGCAGCCGGCGAGATCGACGACACCGGCTTCATCGACCTGGTGGCGTCCTCCGCCCCGTCGGTGGGCTACTGCTCCACCATGGGCACGGCGACCACGATGAACTCGCTGGCCGAGACCTTGGGCATGCAGCTTCCCGGCTCTGCCGCCATTCCTGCGCCGTACCGGGAGCGGGCGCAGATGGCGTATCGCACGGGCCTGCGCGTTGTCGAGATGGTGCGCGAAGACCTTCGGCCGTCCGATGTCATGACGCGAGAGGCGTTCGAGAATGCGATCGTGGTCAACTCTGCGATCGGCGGCTCCACCAACGCCCCGATCCATTTGAATGCGATTGCGGCGCATCTCGGTGTGCCGCTCGACAACGACGACTGGCAGAAGCATGGCTTCGCCGTGCCGCTGCTGGTGAACCTGATGCCGGCCGGCGAGTACCTCGGCGAGGACTACCACCACGCCGGTGGTGTGCCTGCGGTGATCGGCGAGTTGATGCGTTCCGGGCTGCTGCCGCACCCCGATGCGCTGACCGCCAACGGCCGCAGCATCGGCGAGAACTGCGCCGACGCGCAGATCAAGGACGCCGATGTGATCAAGCGGGCCAGCGAGCCGCTGCTGGCCGATGCCGGCTTCATCAACCTGTCGGGCAATCTGTTCGACAGCGCCATCATGAAGACGAGCGTCATCTCCGACGAGTTCCGCGAGCGCTACCTGTCAGATCCCGACAATCCCGATGCGTTCGAGGGGCGAGCCATCGTTTTCGACGGGCCGGAGGATTACCGGGCCAACATCGACAATCCCGATCTCGACATCGACGAGTACTGCCTGCTGTTCGTTCGGGGCACGGGTCCCGTCGGTTATCCCGGCGGTGCCGAGGTGGTCAACATGCAGCCGCCCGCGGCGTTGCTGGTACGCGGAGTCCATTCGCTGCCCTGCATCGGTGACGGCCGCCAGTCGGGCACGTCGGGCTCGCCGTCGATCCTGAACGCTGCGCCCGAAGCCGCTGTCGGCGGCGGCCTGGCATTGCTGCGTACCGGAGATCGTGTGCGGATCGACCTGCGGCGCGGCAGCGCCGACATGCTGGTGGACGACGACGAGCTGGCCCAGCGCCGGGCTGATCTAGACGCGGCCGGCGGCTACCCCGTGCCGCCGTCGCACACCCCGTGGCAGGAGATCCAGCGGTCGATCGTTTCGCAGTTCGACGAGGGCATGGTGCTGCGCCCCGCGGTCAAGTACCGCGACACCGCCCGCACCCATGGCACCCCGCGGCACAACCACTAGCAGCCTCCGGCAACGCTCGATGAGAACTGCTCGGCAATGATCTGGGCCTTGCTGGCGCTGCTGGCGGGGCTGGTCCTGCTGGTGGTGGCCGGGGATCAGTTCGTGGCCGGTGCGTCGCGTCTGGCGACGGCGCTGCGCATGCGGCCCGCCGTGATCGGCGCAGTGGTCCTGGGCTTCGGGACGTCCGCCCCCGAAATGGTCGTGTCGTCGCTGGCGGCCATCGACGGCAATCCCGATATCGGCGTGGGCAACATCGTCGGCTCGAACGTGGCCAATCTCAGCCTGGGCCTCGGCGTGGCCGCGCTGCTGATGCCGATCCCGTTCTCGCGCACCGCGCTGCGGCGCGACGTTCCGTGGTCGGTGGCGACCGCTGCCATCTTCGCCCTGCTGGTGGTAGACGGCGACCTCAGCCGGCTCGAAGGCGGGCTGCTCGCGGTGCTGATGGCTCTCACGCTGGTCTGGCTCATTCGCTCGTCGCACGACGACCCGGTGGCCGACGCGGGGCCCGCCGGCCTCGCTCAAGACGCCGGGAGGCCGCTGGGAAGCCTCGTCAGAGCAGTGGTGGGCCTCCTCGGCGTCCTCGTCGGAGCGCAGCTCGCGGTCGAAGGCGCCACCAACCTCGCGAAAGCCTGGGGCCTGAGCGGCGGGTTCATAGGGTTCTCGGTGGTGGCGTTGGGCACCTCGCTCCCCGAGCTGGCGACCGTCGTAGCCGCAGCCCGCAAAGGCCATACCGAGCTGATCGTGGGCAACCTGTTCGGCTCCAACGTGTTCAACAGCCTCGCGGTGGGCGGGGCGATGGGCTTGGTGGGCGCCGGCGCCATCGATTCGCCGTCGCTGACCGGACTCGGCATCGGGGCGATGATGGCCGTGGTCCTGCTGGCCTACCTCGGCGCCCTCGTCGGCAAGCGCGCCGGGCGCATCGACGGCATCGCCCTGCTCGCCATTTACGCCGCATCAATGATCCTGCTCGGCACGAGCTGAGCTGCGGTTGATCAGCACTTTGTGGAGGCTCCGAATGCGGCGCGCTCCGAACCGGCTAGTGGGTCGAGGCCAAACCGCGCTGCCAGATGCCGAGCAGCACTATGCCGAGCAGCGAGCAGGCCGCCGCTGCGTAGAAGGCACCGACTGTGGCGCCGAGGAGCCATGCCGACAGGCCCAGAATCGGCCCGCCGATGCCTGCCGAGAGCTCGAAGAACATCGTGAATGTGCTGAGCGCGCGGGCTCGCTCGTTGGGCGGCACGCCTTCGACCGCTGCAACCATGAGCGCCGGGTACAGCAGTGAGCCGCCGAGGGCCAGGATGACCACTGCGATGTAGAGCCCCAATACCGAAACGAAGGTGCCCATCACGACCATGCCGGCTGCGGCGCCGATGAGCGCCAGCGTGGCCGTGCGTTTCGTGCCCAAGGTGTCGGGCAGCTTGCGCCCGATGATGCGGAGCACCAGCACCAGCATGCTGTAGACGAAGAACACCGGGCCGAGCCAACCGAGGCCGTGCTCCTCGGCGAGCTTGGGCAGGTAGCCGTACAGCGCGGGGATGATGATGATGCCCATCGCCAGGATGGTCCCGGGCCACAGGGCGGGTTTGTAGAAGACCCCGCCGGCGTTGGAAGTGGCTGCCGGTGGCTCGCTAGCTGCTGACGGCTGTTCTCGCAGTGCCGGGGCCAGTTGGACCGCGCTCCCCTCTTTGCCGACGAGTTGGAATACCAGTGGGCGTGCGGCGCGTGCGAGGCGCGTCTGCAGGAGCGACGTGCCACTCGCGGCCCCGCTCTCCTGACCGTTCGCTTGGCCGCTTGGACCCTTGGCGAAGGGCTGGACTAGTTCGCTTGGCGAGTCCTTCGGGAGAAACCAGCCGATCACTGCCGACATCGCCATGAGTACGCCGGCAACAGCGAATGCCGTGTCGTAGCCCCCGAGGAAGAACGACGATTCGGCCCACTCCTCGATGATGGTTCCCAGCCCGGGGCCAATTCCCATGCCGAAGTAGAGGAACACCGAGAACCAGCTGATGGCCTCGCCCCGGCGGTCCTCAGGGGCGAGGTCGCTGATCATCGCCGCGCTGCCGACGAAGAACATTCCCTGGAACGCCCCAGTCAGCATGCGCATGATCAGGATCACGACGTAGGTGTCGGCCCAGATGTGCCCAAAGAACGTCGCTGCCGTGGTGAAGCCGCCGATGACGATCAGCAAGCGGCGGCCGCGTTCATCGCCGAGACGGCCGATGAGCGGCCGGGCTGCGATCGCCGTGATGGCGAATACGCCGATGGCGAAGCCGACCGCCACATCGCCGCCACCTGTCTGGTTGGTCACCAACAGGGCCGTGAGCGGCAGCATTGAGGAGAACGAGATTGCCGAGAACAGGGCGCTGATGTTGAGTACGAGAAACGGCCCGCTGAACAGGCGCGCCGGCTCGCCAAGGGGTGGCGCGGCGACTGGCGTCGCCGAGGATGTCGTCTGTGCCATGGACAGTTCGCCTCGTGCCGGCTGCGTCCGGAATCCGATGAGGGCGCCCCGGCTTCGATACGCCATGCTAGGGGTGATGCACTTGCTGCTGCCCGGGGACGTCCTCGGATGAGCGCTGCCGACATCTGCGGCCACCGCGGAGCGCCACACCGAATCTCGCGGCCCAGGGACGTCCTCGGATGAGCGGCGCCGAGACCGTCGTGCGCGGAGCGTGCCACCACGATTGCCCCGATACGTGCGCCTGGGAGGTCACTGTCCGTGGCGGCGTGGCCGTGAACCTGCGGGGCGATCCCACCCATCCGTTCACCGACGGACAGCTCTGCCCGAAGGTGAACCCGTTCCTCGACCGGGTGTATCACCCCGACCGGCTGCTGCGGCCGCTGCGGCGAAGCGGTTCCAAGGGTGCAGGGCGTTTTGAGCCGATTAGTTGGGACACTGCGATCGCCGAGATCGCTGAGCGGATCAGCACCACCGTCGCCCGCCATGGCGGCGAGACGGTGCTGCCCTACTCGTCGGACGGCACCCAAGGGCTCGTGCAGCGGGGCGTGCTGGCCGAGCGCTTCTTTGCCGCGCTAGGGGCCACGAGGCTCAACCGGCACTTCTGTGGCGTCACCGCCTGGTATGGCGCCGCCGATGTGCTGGGGCTGCCGCTCGGTGCCGATCCCGAAGAGATCGCCGACGCTCGCACCATCGTGCTGTGGGGCACCAACACGCTGCTCACCAATCGCCACATGTGGCCCTACATCGAGACCGCTCGCAGCAGCGGGGCGACGGTGATCGTGGTCGATCCCGTGGGCACGATGACAGCCCAGCGGGCCGATTGGCATGTTCAGCCGCGTCCGGGCACCGATGTGGCCTTGGTGCTCGGGCTGATCTGGGTGCTCGACAGTGAGCGTCTCATCGACGAGGAGCGCCTGGCCGCCAGCGCCGACGGCTGGCCGGAACTGCGCAGCGAGGCTCGTTCGCTCGGCCTCGGCGAAGCGGCCGCCATCACCGGCCTCGATGAGGCAGACATCGTTCGCCTGGCACACCGCATCGCGCACGAGCAACCGGCCGTGCTGCGTGCGCTGATCGGCATGGAGCATCGCGAGCACGGGCGTGACATCCACCGGGCTGTGGCTGGATTGGCTGCGGTGGCGGGTGTCGGCTACATGCGGTCGACACAGGTGTTCTTCGATACGGCGCTGACCGATCTCGCCCCGCCGGCGGGCCCGCAGCGTGTCGTGAATGCGTCCGCGCTCGGCGAGGTGCTAGTTGACATGAACCCGCCGGTGACCGTGCTGGTGAACTACGGCTGCAATCCGGCCGTCGTGGCACCCGACCAGAACCGGGTGATCGCCGGGCTCGAACGCGATGACCTGTTCACCGTGGTGATCGAGCAGTTCATGACCGACACTGCCCGCTACGCCGACATCGTGTTGCCGACCACCACTGCGATCGAGCATCTCGACCTGATGAATGCGTGGGGTCACCTGTATGTGTCGCTGAACCTGCCCGCCATCGACCCCGTCGGCGAGTGCCTGCCCAACAACGAGATCTTCCGCCGGCTCGCTGGCGCGCTGGAGCTTGATGGCCCCGGCCTCGCCGACAGCGATGAACAGGTGGCACGAGACCTGCTGGCGAGCGGCCACCCGTGGCTCGACGGCATCACCTACGAGAGGCTGGAGCGCGAGGGCTGGGCACGACTGGCCGTGCCACCCGGCTGGTCTGCATTGACCGAGCGAGAGGTGCCGCTTGCACCCCGGCCGCTGTCCGATGCGGCCGGTGCGCCTGTCAGCGACGGCGAGATCAGCGCGTCCGGCGACGTAGCTCCTGATGCAACGTTCGGTGCAGCAGCCTCATTCCGACATCTGGGTCCTCTGCAACTCGGTGCGCTTCGGTACCAGCCGGCCATGGAGTCGCCGAGCGGTGACGCTGCGTTGGCCAGGCGCTATCCCCTGTCGCTTATGAGCCCGAAGCAGCACCAGCGGTTCCTCAACAGTTTCTACGGCGGATTTGCCCATCACCTGCCGAACCCGCCCCGACCGCGCTTAGAGATCAGCTCCGACGACGCGGCAGCTCGCGGCATCGCCGAAGACGACCGTGTTCGTGTGTTCAACGACCGGGGCGAGCTGTTCGTCGAAGCGACCATCACCGACCGATTGCAACGGGGGCTCGTCGCCGTGCCGTTCGGTTGGTGGGCCGGCGACGCGGCCGGGCGAACTGTCAACGTGCTCACCAACGCCGCCCGCGGTGGCCCCGATCCCGACATCGGAACAGCGGCCTTCTTCGACACGCTCGTCGAAGTCGAGTCCGCACCCAACAGCACCATCGCTGCCGACACACTCGCCGAAGCTGAAACCGAACCCGCATCCGAGCCGTCACAAACAGCCAGCAGCTCGCCGTCGCCAACAATCAACAGATCGCCACCACAAACAGCCAGCGGCTCGCCGTCGTAGCCTGCGATGGCGATGAACGTCGCCGAATTGCTTGAACGTGCGCCCCACGATGATGCCGTCGTGCTCATCGACCGGTCGGCGTCGCCGCCTGAGCACGTCACGGCCGGCCAGCTCCGGGACCGGGCGCTGCGCTGCGGGGCAGGCCTGGCCGCCCGGGGGCTGGCACCGTTCACAAGGGTCGGGCTGCTCGCTGCCAACTGCGGCCAGTACTACGACGTGATGTTCGGCGCCCCGGCAGCCGGGTTGGTGTTCGTGCCGCTCAACACGCGGCTTCCCGCCGAGACCCAGGCGTACATCCTCGACGATGCTGATGTTCAACTGGTCATCTCCGATACGGAGCACGCGTCGCTGGTGCCGCCCGACATACCGCACATCGTCATCGGCACCCCCGAATGGGATGCCTTGACAGCCGATCAACCGTTGAGCACCGCCGCCGATGTCCACGACGACGACATCGCCGTGCAGATCTACACCTCGGGCTCGACGGGCCGGCCCAAGGGCGTCCTGCTGACCCATCGCAACGTCACCTTCACGGTGCTCGAGTACGGCGCTGCGATGCCGGGCGAGGTAATGCTCGTCTCCGCCCCGCTCTACCACAAGAACGCTTCCATGTCGTCCAAGCTGGCGTTCGCAAACGGCGGCACTGTCGTTCTCTTGCCGGGCTTCACTGCCTCGGGCTACATCGACGCCATCGCAGATCACAACGTCACGATGTGCTCGGGCGTGCCGACGATGTTCGCCCTCGTCACCGCCGAGATCGCCTCCCGGGTTGCCACCGGCCAGGAGGTGCCCGACTTGTCCTCGGTGCAGCGGGCCTTCATCGGCTCGGCCCCGCTGACCGAAGCCCTGTTCGACGATGTGCAGCGGCTGCTCCCGGGGGCAGCCGTCTCCAACGGCTACGGCACCACCGAGGCCGTGCTTGAGTTCGGCCCCCATCCCGAGGGCAAGCCGCGGCCCAAGATCTCCGTCGGCCACCAGCACCCCAAGGTTGAGTTGCGGCTGGTCGATCCGAACACGGGTGAGGACGGCGACGCCGGCGAGCTGTGGGTGCGCTCCCCCGGTGTCATGACCGGCTACCACAATCTGCCCGAGGTCACCTCCGAACGGCTGACCGACGGCTGGTACCACACGGGCGACCTGATGACCCGTGACACCGACGGCTTCTATTACTTCGTGGGCCGTGTCGACGACATGTTCGTGTGCGCCGGCGAGAACATCTACCCCGACGCCGTCGAGCAGATGCTCGAGAAGCACCCCGCGGTGCACCAAGCCGTGGTGGTCCCGGTGCCCGACGAGTTGAAGGGCCAGCTGCCTGCGGCCTTTGTGCGTGTCGAACCCGGCCGCACGCTGACGGTCGACGAGGTCAAGCAGTACGCGCTGGCCAACGGGCCCGCCTACGCACATCCCCGGCATGTCTGGGTTGTCGAGGAAATCCCACTGGCCTCGACAGCGAAGATCGACCGCAACGGCCTGGTCGCCCGGGCCGCCGGGCTTGTGAAGGCTGACTCACCCTGAGCAACAAGGGCCACGCGACGGAGGGTTCAGCCCGGGGCGAAGCGCGACATCGCACGACCGAATCTGCAGCCGAAGACACCGCACCGTCCAACGCGACGGCAAACGCAGCCGGAGACACCACGCCGCCCAACGCGACAGC
>JAPOPC010000033.1 GCA_026713105.1 Acidimicrobiaceae bacterium | reverse complement strand
TTGGGTCGAGGAACTGACAACTCAGTTCACGAAGCAGGAGCTGTTCGTGGAAGGCCAGCGTCGACGCATTCCGATCACCCCGGTCAACACTGTCGGCGACCTGCGCCACGACCCGCACCTCGAAGCAGTGAGTTGGTGGCGAACCGAATCCCACCCGGTGCTGGGCGACTACACCGTGCCCGGCTCGCCGTTCACCACAGATGGCGACTGGTGGGCTTGGCAGCGAGCCCCGATGCTGGGCGAGCACACCGACGAGGTTCTCGGCGAGCTGACCTGAGCTGCGCCGACCGGGGCGTGCTCCTTGCCAGCGACTGAGCCTGAACGAGCCGCCGACTCAGCGTGGCGGGTCGAGCAGTGGCGGACCGGTTGCTGTGACCGCGACGGGGTCGCCGATCGACAGCACAGCGCCCTCGGGATCGATCGTGCAACCGATGCCGAACATGGCGTTGCCTTCCAGCATCCCCCGCAAGCCCGGCGAGAATCCTTCGGCGGTATCGCACCAGCGGTGTTTCCGCAGCACCAATGCGGGCTCGCGGTGCCGCTCGCCGGTCTCCTGGTCGATCTGAGGGACGGAGCAGCGGGGCCACTCAACCCGTGCGACCAAATCGGTATCTCCGATCGAGAAGTCGGTCCACGTGTCTTCCGACCATGGTTCGTTGTTGGTGACGATGAGATTCGCCCGGAAGCGCTCGATACCGAACGGTTCTGAGGCCCGAGCAACCAGATCGTCCAGCGAAGCCATGTTGGCCACCAGCACCGGCGCCGCGTCAGCGAAACCAGTGAGGCGACCTCGAAAGAGCCGCATGGGCCGGGACGACTCGGGGGTGAGCGCTGCGAGCCTGGCCTCGAAGCCCAGCACCTCAGTGAAGAACGCAGCGGCTTCGTCCCCAGCGTCGGCACAGGCCACCTCGTCGCCGATGAGGGCATGGACGGTGACGTCGTTGGCATCGGGCCGCTTCACGTCGATCGTGCCGACCTCGGGTGCGCTAATGGTCAAGCCGCCGTCGATGGGAACCGGAACGACTGTGGCAAGCGCTGCGTTCTGGCGCTGTGTGACGGCCTCGCCGAGAGCACCGTCTTGGTCGGGGATTGTCACCACCTGCCAAGCGCGATCGCCATCGAGACCCGTCTTGGTGACCACGACCGAGTCGAGATCGACGCGTCGGCAGCCTTTGATGGGATGAATGGTGATCCCGGTGAGCGATCCGCCGTCGTGGCTCTCCGTAGTCATGGTCAGACCCTAGGCTCGCCGCGCATCAGTGTCTCGGTCTCGCTGCGAGGCCTCGCAGACCTCCCGAAGGACGCCCAGGCATGGCACTGCAGGGTTTTGAACGTCGCCACCGGCCCAAGATCGGCGTCGGACGTGCCGAAGCTCCCGCATGGCTGCTGGATCACACGGAGCTGAACATGCATGCCCTCGGCCCGGGACCGGAGCTGGAGGCCGAATGGATTGCTGCAGGACTTCAGCTTCCCGACCGGTCGGCGCTGCGCCGCTACCGGCTGGAACGCGTCCGCGAGCAGCTGCGAGGCGCAGACTGCGACGCGGCGCTGCTGTACGACCCGGTCAACATCCGCTACGCCACCGACACGACCAACATGTCGCTGTGGACCATGCACAACGCGGTCCGTTTCGCTGTGGTGAACACCGACGGTCCCGTCGTCGTCTTCGAGTTCTCCGACGGCGAGTTTCTCGACGCGCATTCCGAGGTCGTCGACGAGATCCGCCCGGCGCCGTCGTACACGCACTTCCTCGCCGGACCGCGGGCAGATGAGATCGCCCACCGCTGGGCCGCGGAGGTTGCTGGTCTCGTCGCAGAGCACGCTCGGACCGCAGGCAGCCTGAGCGGGTGCCGGGTGGCAGTCGACCGGCTGGACTTGGGCGCCGCCCGCGCGCTGGAATCGAACGGCATCGCCATCGTGGCAGGGGAGCCGCTCATGGAGACGGCGCGCACAGTCAAGAGCGTCGAGGAGATCCGGGCCATGCGCTGCGCAGTGCATGCGTGCGAGGCGGCCATCGACGAGATGGAAGCCATCTTCGAACCCGGCGTGAGCGAGCTGGACCTGTGGGCGGCCTTGTGGGCGGGCAGTGTGCGTCGTTACGGCGAGTGGATCGAGACGAGGCTGCTCTCGTCGGGGCCGAGAACAAATCCCTGGTACCACGAAGCCAGCAGCCGGCGAGTGCAATCCGGAGAGCTGATGGGTTTCGACACCGACCTGGTCGGGGCATACGGGATATGCGTCGACATGTCGCGTACCTGGCTCTGCGGCGATGGCCGGCCGTCGGCTTCCCAGCACGACACGTGGTCGCTGGCAGCAGAGCAGATCCGGCGCAATACCGAGTTGTTCCAAGCTGGAACCACATTCCGGGAGCTCACCGAGGCGTCCTGGTACCCCGATCCTGACAAATACCGCCACTACACGTCCTTGGCGCACGGGGTGGGCTTGTGCGACGAGTACCCGTCGGTGATGTTCCGCCACAAGTGGGACCGGGTCGGGTACGACGGCGTGCTCGAGCCCGGAATGGTCATATGCGTGGAGGCCTTCGTCGGTCCGAGATCGGGCGGCGAAGGCGTCAAGCTGGAAGAGCAAGTGCTGATCACCGATATGGGCAACGAGGTGCTGACGAACTTGCCCCTCGGCCTCGTCTAGCTACGCGCTGAGCACCTGATTCCCTCGATGTAGCCCGCCGCAGCCGATACGTCTGTTGCGATCAGCTCAGCTCTTCGGGTTCCGGGTCAGCCCCTACGAAGCTGACCAGTACCTGGTTCGCCTCGACGGCATCCCCCGCAGCGCAGCGAACATCGGCGACGGTGCCGGCGCCGTGCGCCGAGAGCGAGTGGAGCATTTTCATGGCTTCCACCACTACGACGGTGTCGCCGGAGGCCACAACATCGCCGGGCACGACGCTCACTTCGACCACCACGGCTGGGAACGGTGCCGCAACGGCGTCGACCGAACCCGTGTCATCGGTTGCCGTCGGGGTCCAGGCGTCGGACCGATCTGGCACGTCGAAGGCGACTGTGTAGCCGTACAGGTTGACGGCAACTGAGCCCGCATCGGCGCTCGAGGTGACGTTGACGCTCGACTCAGCGTCGTTGATCGATGCGGCAGCCACCTCATGAAGATCGCCCGCAGCGTCGCGCAGCAGCACCGCGGCCACAGATCGGTGCTCGGTCAGCCGGAACGGCCCGAGCCATGCCCACGGGCCGCTGTCGTCCCGAACTCGGTCGTGTTGCATCGAGGCGAGCCATGCTGTCGCGGCAGTCCCGGCGACTTGGTCGCTCGTCGGGGGCGCAGGCATCTCGTCGGCGCTCAGCGCGTCGATCACGTCGGTGGTCATCTCTGCGCTGCGTAGCTGCGGGGTGCCGACCAGCCAGCGCAGAAATCCCGCATTGGTCGGCACCGGGCCGAGTACGAGTCCATCGAGAGCTTCGCTCATCGCGTCGAGCGCCGTCTCGCGGTCAGGTCGGGCGACTACGAGCTTCGCCACGAGAGGGTCGTAGTACGGCGTGATTGCACTGCCGGGTTCGACTGCGGAGTCCCAGCGGACACCGGACGGCACTCGCACATGGCGAACGGGACCCGCTCGGGGGCTGAAGCCGTCGACAGGGTCCTCGGCGTTGATGCGAGCTTCGATGCTGTGGCCGCCGAACGTCACATCGGATTGTCTGAGGCCGAGGGCTGCCCCGCCTGCGACCCGTAGCTGCAGTTCCACGAGGTCGAGCCCCGTGATCGCCTCGGTGACCGGATGCTCGACCTGAAGGCGGGTGTTCATCTCCAGGAAGAAGAACTCGCCAGTGTCCGCATCGACGATGAATTCCACCGTTCCCGCACTGTCGTACGCGATATGCCGGGCGAGAGCCAAGGCGGCTTCATGCAGGCCACGACGAGTGTCGTCAGGCAGGTTCGGCGCGGGAGCCTCTTCGAGCAGTTTCTGGTAGCGGCGCTGCGAAGAGCAGTCGCGTGTGCCGAGGTGGATGACATTGCCGTGCTGGTCGCCGACCACCTGCACCTCGACATGGCGGGGACGCTCGATGTAGCGCTCGACGATGATCCGATCGTCGCCGAATGAACGCAGCGCCTCGGTGCGTGCCGCTGCGAGGGCAGCATCGAACCCGTCGGACGAACGCACGATGCGGATGCCCTTGCCGCCGCCTCCGGCGGATGCCTTGACCAGCACCGGGTAGCCGATCTGCGAAGCCGCAGCGCTCAGGTCGCCGGTCGCGGCGCCCGGAATGATCGGAACTCCCGCCGATTCTGCGATGGCCCGCGCCTCCACCTTGGCGCCCATCTGGGCGATGGCATCGGAGTGCGGGCCCACCCAGGTCAGTCCGGCCTCGGTGACGGCCTGCGCAAACCCCGCGTTCTCCGACAGGAAGCCGTACCCAGGGTGCACGGCGTCGGCACCGGTCTCGGCCGCCGCCGTCAAGATGGCGTTGATGTCCAAGTAGGACCGGTCGAGCGCCGCAGGGCCGATGCATCGTGATTCGTCCGCCTCGCGAACAAAGCGCGCGTCGCTGTCGGGCTCGGCAAACACCGCAACGGTGCGCCAGTCCAAGCGCCGGGCGGTCGCAAAGACCCGGCTCGCGATCTCGCCCCTATTGGCGACCAGCAGCTTCATGGCGTCAGTCTCTTGGCGAACACGATTGCCGGCTACATCCGGTACACGAGGCCGCCGCCTGGTGCGGGAGCGTCCTGTCGGGCCGCCAGCGCGAGGCACAGACCGAGAGCGTCGCGAGTGTCGGCGGGGTCGATGAGGCCGTCGTCCCACAAGCGTGCGGTGGCGTAGTACGGATCACTCTGGCGCTCGTATTGGTCGGCGACCTCAGCTCGCATCGCGGCGATCTCCTCGTCGGTGGTCTCGGTGCCGCGCATCCCCGCGAGGCGTATGTCGACCAGCACGGTCTGGGCCGTCTCGGCGGACATGGTGGCGATGCGGCTGTTCGGCCAGGCGAACAGGAGCCGAGGGTTAAAGCCGCGCCCGCACATGCCGTAGTTGCCCGCTCCGTAGGAGCCGCCGATGAGCACCGTGTAGCGAGGCACGGTGGCGTTGGCCACCGCGGACACCATCTTCGCCCCGTGCTTGGCGATGCCGGCTGCCTCCGAATCGCTCCCCACCATGTAGCCCGTCGTGTTCTGCAGGAACAGCAACGGCACCCGGCGCTGCTCGCAGAGCTCAATGAAGTGCGTGGCCTTCAGCGCATCGGAGGAGAAGATGATCCCGTTGTTGGCGATGATGCCGACCTGGAAGCCCCAGATGCGGGCGAAGCCGCAGGTGATGTCGTTGCCCCATTCGGGCTTGAACTCGCCGTAGCGGGAGCCGTCGACAAGGCGGGCAATGATCTCGCGGGCGTCGAATCCGATACGGTCGTCGGCTGAGATGACGCCGTAGATCTCAGCCGGGTCGTAGTGGGGCGCTTCAGGCTCGGCCCACGACAGCCAGTCTTCCCGGTGGCCTACCGATCGCTGGTTGGCGGCTGCGCACAGCTCGCGCAGCTTGCCGTAGGCGGATCGCTCGTCGGGCGTCATGTAATCGGACACGCCCGAGACCCGCGTGTGCAGTGCGGCGCCGCCGAGCTCGTCGGGCTCGATGATCTCCCCGAGGGCCGCTTTCACGATCGGGGGCCCGCCGAGATAGATCCGCCCGATGCCCGAGACCATGATCACTTCGTCGCTGAGCGCCGGAACGTACGCCCCTCCCGCGGTACAGCCGCCGAGCACCACCGAGATCTGCGGCAGGCCCTGCGCCGAGAGCCGGGCTTGGCGGTAGAAGCTGCCGCCGAAATGGTCCTTGTCGGGGAAGATGTCGTCCTGCAGGGGCAGGAACGCACCGCCCGAGTCGACGAGGTAGATGACGCCGAGGCCGTTCTCTGCGGCGATGTCCTGGGCACGCACGTGCTTCTTGATGCTGATCGGCAGCAGCGAGCCGCCCTTCACGGTGGCGTCGTTGGCGATGAACATCCACGGGACACCGCAGACAACGCCGATGCCGGTGACGATGCCCGCACCGGGGGCGCTGTTGTCGTACATGTCCCAACTGGCCAGCGTCGAGAGTTCCAGGAACGGCGTGGCGGCATCGCAGACCAGGTCGATGCGGTCTCGCGGCAGGATCTTGCCTCGAGAGTGGTGACGTTCGATGGAGCGCTCCCGGCCTGCGCCGCCAGATATGGCGAATTGCTGGCGATCGCGCAGCGTGGCAAGCAGGTCACCGTACGCGGCAGCATTCTTGGCGAACCCGTCGCTGCGGGTGTCGATGCGGCTTGCGAACTGTCTCATCTGCCAGCGATGCCCATCAGCCAGGTGCGATTCCGTCGCCGAAGATCGTACGGGTCGCGCATGGGCCATACCTATTGGCTGTCACGCGATCCGCGCCCGCAGCGCCCAGAGGCTGAGCCGATAGGCGAAGCCGTGGCCCGAGCGGCCCGTGAGCGACAGCGAACAAGAGCGGGAAACGACTGGTGCGACGACGGAAGGTCTCACCTATTGGCGCTTCCTCTCAGATCTCGTCAGAAATTGCGGTCGCCTGAGTCCTGGCCCAGCAGCACGCGGCCGGCGGTGTCGATCTGGTAGCTGCCCACCATGAAGTGCCCGGCTACTGCCCGCACGTCATTGAGCAGCCCGCCGAGCGGTGATGCCGTGAAGTTGGCCGTGCTGCCGGCTGCGGTGACCAGCGTCTCGACCGCCTTGATGCAGTTCTGGACGCTCCACGAGCATGCCAGCCGTGCGCGAGCGTGCTGGGCGGGCGTCACTTCGCCATGCGCGGCGGCGGTGCTCCAGATCTCATCGAGCTGATCGGCCACGAACGCCTGACCGGCTCCGAGCAAGGCTTCCGCGCGGGCTATCGCGGCGTGCGCATCGGGTCGCGACGCCAACTCCGAGTGGGCAAACAGCGGGGTCTTCGTGTCGGCCAGCGCGGCGAATTCGTCGATTGCGCGGCGGGCGATTCCCGACGCCACGCCAGTCTTGGGAAACGGGAATCGCAGGCCTGAAGGCAGCCGGTAGAACGGGTGCTCGTTGGGCTTGGGCAACGAGTAGTTGGCCACGACCGCCGCGTAGTGAGCCGGTACGAAATGCTCGCTGAGCACCACATCGTGGCTGCCGGTTCCGCGCAGCCCCACGGTATGCCAGGTGTCCTCGATGAGGCCCGGGTCGGCCGGGATCAGGATGTGGCAGAGGTCCTTGGGCTGCGTGCCCTCCACCACGTTGGCCACCACCCACCAGTCGGCTGCCGTGCAGCCGCTGACGAACGTCCAGCGCCCGCTCGCCAGCCAGCCACCCTCGACCGGGCGAACGAGCCCCCGGGGCACGCCAGAGCCGGCGATGACGGCGTCGGGATGCTCGGCGTAGAAATCGAACACGGACTCGGCTTCGAGATGGGCGGCGAAGATCTCCGCCTCCTCGTTGCAGGTCATGGCGACCCAGCCCGTCGAGGGATGCGCGTAGGCCACGCGGTGGGTGAATTCGATGAACTCCGCGGGGTGGCGACCCAGCCCGCCTAGCTCTTCGGGCACGAGCAGACGCATGAGTCCCAGCCGCCCCAGATCGGCCATGATGCCGCGGTCGGGGATGCGCTCAGCGTCGCTGCGCTCCCCGCAGGCGCGGACGCGAGCGAGCATCTCGTCGCCGAGCTCGGGCGGCCCGAGCCATCGTCCCCCGAAGTCAGACGAGGCCATCCGGGCAAGCTAACCGCACAGCCACCCCAGTCGCCTGCGTATCGTCGTGGGGCGACGCGCTGCGGCAGCAGGCCGACAACCAGGTCACGGACGGCAGATGGATCCACTCGACAACATCGCTCCCGACGCGGCGACGGCGCCGATTGCCGGCATGAGAGTGCTGGATCTGACCGATCACCGCGGCGAGCTAGGGCCCTGGATGCTGGCTGAGCTGGGTGCCGACGTGATCAAGATCGAGCCGCCGGGCGGAAGCTCGGCCCGTTCGGCGCTGCCGCTTCGGGTCCCCAGCGGGGCAGACCCTGATGCCGCTTCGCCGGACCTGCGCAGTTGGCAGTTCTGCGCCTACAACTCGAACAAGCGCGCTGTCGTTCTTGACTTCGACAACACAGACGACCGCCAAGTCTTCGAGCGTCTCGTGCGCAGCGCTGACTTCGTCTACGAATCCGGCGTGCCCGGCACGCTGGCCGAAGCCGGCTACCGCCCCGGCGATCTGCGTTCGCTGAATGGCCGGATCATCCACGTCCAGGTCACGCCGTACGGACTCGACGGCCCTCGCAGCGCCGATCCTGCCTCGGAGCTGTCGTTGGCGGCGCTGGGCGGCTCCGCGAACATGCAGGGCGTCTACGAGCGGGCGCCGGTAAAGGCTTCGATCGCACAGGCGTGGCGCCACGCCGGTGCAGAGGCCGCCGCGGCGGGGCTGATGGCCCATGCCCGCATGCGCGCCCTCGGCGACGGGCAGCACGTCGCCGTGTCGGCCCAGGCCGCCATGACGTGGACGCTGCTGAACGCCATGGAGACCCATGCGATCTGCGGTCGGGATTTCCAACGCTCGGGCACCATGGTGAACCTCGCCGCACCGCTGCAGATGCGCTACCGGACTAAGGACGGGTGGGCGATCGGCGTTGCCCGAGGGGTGGCGACCGGTCGGCTGCTGGAGTGGTACATCGAAGAAGGCCTGGCCGATGAGAGCTGGCACGACGAAGACTGGGACACCTATGACCTGCGCGCTTCGAGGGGCGAGCCGGTCAGTCGCACGTTCGATGAGCTCTACGAGGCAATGGTGGGGCTGTGCGAACGGCACACCAACGCTGAGCTCCTGGAGCGATCGGTGGAGCTGGGCGAGACCATCGCCCCGGTCCACACAGTGGCCGATCTGGTCGAATTCGAGCACCTGCGGGCCAGGGACTTCTGGCGCTCTGCAGAGCTCGCCGGCGCGGCGGCGGTGAAATTCCCCGGTGGACCTGCGACGATCAACGGCGTTCGCATCGGCACGCGGCGACGGCCGCCGCTGGTTGACGAGCACGGACCCGAGATCCGAGCGGAAGCCGCAGGCGCTGGCGAGGCAACCACGCTCGATGGCGTGGCCGAGCCTCCGGCATCGGTGCCCGACTCGACTGCGTGGAGCGTCGGGAACGCCGAGCTGCCGTTCGCCGGGCTGAAGGTCGCAGACTTCAGCTGGATCGGGGTCGGGCCGATCACGGCCAAATCGTTCGCGGATCATGGCGCAACGGTCGTGCGGATCGAATCTGCCGGACGTATCGACGGTCTGCGTGCGAATCCGCCATTCAAGGACGACGTCATCGATGTCGACATGGCGCACTTCTTCGGCACGTTCAACACGTCGAAGCTCAGCATCGACATCGACCTGAAGACGGCTGCGGGCGTCGACATCGCCCGCCGCATGATCGCCTGGGCCGATGTGGTCGTGGAATCTTGGACGCCGGGAACGTTCGCCCGCAACATTGCCGACGACGATCTCATCGCCGAGCTGAACCCGAACGCCATCGTGGTGCACACGTCGCTGCTGGCAAGCGGCGGTCCGCTGTCGCGAATGGGCGGCTTCGGCTATCACGCCGCTGCCATCGCCGGTTTCTATCCCGTCGTGGGGTGGCCCGATCTGCCGCCGGACGGACCGTATCTCGCCTATACCGACACGATCTCGCCCCGCATCATCACCGCCACACTGCTCGCGGCACTGGATCGTCGGCGCCGCACGGGCAAGGGCTGTGTCATCGAGGCAGCACAGCTTGAATGCGGCCTGCAATTCCTGGCACCTGAGCTGGCGGACTATGCAGGCAGCGGGACGGTGGCCACCCGCAACGGCAACCGGAATTCCGATGTTGCGCCGCAGGGTGTGTACCCGTGCGAGGGCGACGATCGGTGGTGCGCCATCACGATTGCCGACGATGCCCAATGGAAGACACTGGTGGGGCTGATGGGGGCACCGGAGTGGGCCCAGGCGGCCGAGCTGTCAACCTTGGAAAGCAGGCTCGCGGCCCACGATGGCATCGACGACGAGATTTCCGCGTGGACGGGCACCCAAGACGCCGTGAATCTGGAGCGACTCCTGGCAGGCGCTGGGATCGCGGCGGGCATGGTGCAGCGCAGCAGCGACCTCCTCGCGGATCCGCAGTACGCGCACCGCGGCTTTCACCGGTGGCTGGAGCACCCCCGAATGGGAACCGTGCCCTATTCCGGTCACCAGTACCAGATCGCCGGCTACGACCATGGCCCCCGCCACGCCGCTCCCATGCTCGGCCAGCACACCTACGACGTCCTGAGCTCCGAACTCGGTCTCAGCGACGAACAGATCGCTGACGCCGCCGCCGCTGGGGCACTGGGCTGACGGCTCACCGCTCGGGCCACGGCCTCGCCTCTTAGCCTGACGCTGTGAGCTCTGCACAACCTGTGCCGTTGTCCGCGCTGGACCTGGCAACCGTCTCAGACGGCGGCACCAGCGCGCAGGCGCTCGCAGAGACAACGGAACTCGCCCGGGCCGCCGACCGGCTCGGCTACGAGCGGTTCTGGGTGGCCGAGCATCACAACATCGACACCGTTGCAAGTACGTCGCCCGCGGTACTGATTGCCCACCTTGCTGCTCACACTGAGCGGATCAAGCTGGGTTCGGGCGGCGTCATGCTTCCCAATCACAGCCCGGCAGTTGTCGCTGAGCAGTTCGCAATGCTCGAAGCGCTGCATCCGGGGCGCGTCGACCTCGGCGTCGGCCGAGCACCTGGCAGCGATCGCATCTCCGCCGCCGCTGTGCGAGGGCCTGCCGAAGACGGCGCAGTGCCCGACCCCTGGCAAGTGGACGACTTTCCGAGCCACTTGATCGATTTGATGGCGTACCTCGGCGATGTGCGCACTACCGAGGGGCCTTGGTCTGACTTTCGGGCAACGCCGAAAGCCACCTCGGCACCTGTGGTGCTGCTGCTGGGATCCAGCGGCTACTCAGCGCAATTGGCCGGCTACTTGGGCCTGCCGTTCGCATTCGCCCACCATTTCGACGGCGGCGGCGTGCTGGGCGCGCTCGACCTCTATCGCCAGCGCTTCCAGCCATCTGCCGTACTGGACGAGCCGCACGTCATGGTGAGTGTCGGGCTGGTCACGGCCGCTGATACTGAAACGGCGCAGTACCACGCTGCACCGTCGCTGCTGCGGCGATGGGGCATTCGCACGGGTCGGTTCTGGCCATTGTTCTCGCCGGACGAGGCGATGTCGCATCCCGAATGGCAGCGCGCCGCCACCATGCCGACGAACTCCATCGTCGGGGATCCCGGTGAGGCGGTGGCCGCACTCGAAGAACTCGCCGATGCGACGGGAGCCGACGAGCTGATGATCCACACATCCACGTTCGGGCTTGCGGAACGAATCACCAGCCTCGAACTCCTGGCCGACGCGTGGAAGCGGCGCACGGGCGCGCAAGATCGGACCCGACAGTCCGACGCTGCGGCGGCATCGGCATGAACGCGGCAAACGACGCCTCGCCCGCTGGCGTGCGCACGACGGCAATGGGAACGCACTTCGGATCGTTCCTCATCGACTCGCGCGACGGCGAAGTGCTGGCAGTGCGCGGGCATCCCACCGATCCGGAGCCGTCGCATCTGGGGGAGTCGCTGCGACACTTCGCCGAGAACCGGGTCATGCGTCCAGCAGTACGTCAATCTTGGCTGCGAGACGGACCTGGTTCGGCCACTCACCTACGGGGCAGCGAGCCGTTCGTCGAGGTCGACTGGGACACGGCGCTCGATCTGGTGGCCGCGGAGCTGACCCGCGTCCGCGACGAACACGGCAACTCCTCGATCTTCGGCGGGTCCTACGGGTGGGGCTCTGCGGGACGCTTCGGGCTGGCGTCCAGCCAGCAGCACCGCTTCATGCGCTTTTTCGGCGGCTGCACCGACCAGAAGGGCACCTACTCGTCTGCCGCGGCTGAGGCAATCTTTCCGTACATGCTGGGCATGGGGTACCACGCCGGCATCGCTCGGCAGACGTCGTGGTCGGTCATCTGCAAGCACACCGAGCTGTTCGTGTGCTTCGGAGGCATGCGCGCGTCGAACAACCACGTCACCTACGGCGGCCAGGGTCCGCATCATCACAACGACTGGGTCACGCGGGCGGCAGCCGCGGGCGTGGATTTCCTGAATGTCGGGCCGCTGCGAGACGACTTCGGCAAAGCGGCCGAAGCGCGCTGGCTGCCGATACGGCCCGGCACCGATGTGGCGCTCATGGCAGGGATCATTCACACGCTCGTCACTGACGGTCTGGCGGACCTGGACTTCCTGGCGACCTACTGCGACGGCTGGGAACGGCTTCGGGCACATGTGCTGGGCGAGGGCCTCGCTGCAGCATGTGGCGACTTTGGCGGGCCTACGCCGTGGGCAGACGCGGTCGACTACGACACTCCCAAGACGGCCCAATGGGCGGCAGAGGTGACCGGAATCGACGCTGGGGACATCGTTGCGCTTGCACACGAGATGGCCGCGAAGCGAACACTGGTCAACCTCAGTTTGTCCACCCAGCGGGCTCATCACGGCGAGCAGCCGTACTGGATGGCTCTGGCGCTGGCCTGCGTGCTCGGTCAGGTCGGCTTGCCGGGAGGCGGCTACGTCTTCAGCTTTGGCACCCAAGGCAACACGGGAGCGGGGCAGACACGGGCGCGCATTCCCGGTCTGCCGGTGCCGATGCGCCAGCCCGGACCGCCGACGATCGCCGTCTCGCGCATCACCGAGATGCTGGAGGGGCCCCGCGAGCCGTTCGACTTCGACGGGCGCACGGGGCGCTTTCCCGATATCCGGCTCGTGTACTGGTCGGGAGGCAATCCCTTCCATCACCACCAGGACCTGAACCGCCTGATGCGAGCGTGGCAGCGACCCGAGACCATCGTGGTGCAGGAGCCGTTCTGGTCGCCGATCGCCCGCCGGGCCGACATCGTGCTGCCGGCAACGACGCCGCTCGAGCGCAACGACATCGGCGGTGCCGAGACGATGCTGATCGCAATGGCCGCGGTGGCACAGCCGGTGGGGGAGTCGCGGGACGACTACTGGATCTTCGCTCGCCTGGCTGAGCGCCTGGGCTTCGGCGAGCAGTTCACCGAAGGACGTACAGCAGACGAGTGGATCGAGGTCATCTACGAGATTCACCGCGCTGCGGATCCGCAGGCCCCGCCGTACGAGGACTTTCGCCGGGACGGCTATCTGATGGCGCCAGGGATGGCGTTGATGGGTGATCCCGAGCAGATCTTTCTTGAGGCATTCCGCACTGACCCGGTTGGCAAGCCATTACGAACGCCCAGCGGCCGGATCCAACTCTGGAACGACAAGATCGCCGAGTACGGCTACGACGACTGCCCGCCGCATCCGGCGTGGATGGAGCCATACGAGCGGTTGGGGGGTGCCGGCAGCGACCGATGGCCATTGCACCTGGTGTCGAATCAGCCCAAGGCCCGACTTCACAGCCAATTCGACCATGCGGCACCCAGCCAGGCAACGAAGGTGGCCGGTCGCGAACCCGTGCGGCTGCACCCCGACACGGCGGCCGCCCGCGGCATCAGTGACGGTGACGTTGTGCGCATCTTCAACGGCCGCGGGGCAGCGCTGGCCGGCGCGACGATCGACGACGCCGTCATGCCCGAGGCAGTGCAGCTCTCGACCGGCGCCTGGTACGACCCTGCGCCCGACGGCACCTGCCGAGCCGGCAACCCCAACACGCTCACGGCTGACATCGGCACCAGTCGCCTTGCCCAAGGACCGTCAGCGCACACCTGCCTCGTTGAGGTCGAGCGCTACGACGGCGAACCGCCAGCTGTCGAGTCGTACCAGCCGCCCGAGATAGTTCCGCTGAAGTCGAGCTAGGCCGCCGCACTCGAGCTGTTGTCAAGCGTTGAGGGCGGATTTGCTGGGTGGCTGCAGATCGCCCTGCTGCTGCCGTGCGGCCCTTCTGCGTCAGAAGTCGAGCCCCACCGCTCCGCAAAGGAAGGCCATGAGGGGACGCGTCTCGTTGCACCAGGCGGTGATGACCGCCGGAAACTCGGGCTTGAGCGCCGCGCTGTGGTCAAAGTCACGCACAGCTATGAAGCTCTTGCGCTTGAGGTCCTCGATCATCGGGTGATCTATGGACCAGTCGCGGGGCGAGCGTTTGAGCCGCTCGCCCTCCATCCGCCAGCCGTCGGACTGGCAGGTGTCTCGGGCCCCGATCCACGCCTCGGTGCGTTCGTCGATGGCGATCCGGTAGGCCGCCAATGCGTCTCGATCCGGCATCCAGCTCCCGGCGCCGAAGAAGCAGCTCTCGGTGGACAAGTGGACGTAATAGCCGGGAGCGTGGACGTCGTTGGCGCGCAGATGCCGGAACTGGATGCCCACGTTGGTCTTGTAGGGCGTCTTGTCCGCGGAGAACCGTGTGTCGCGAAAGACCCGCATCAGCGAGCCACCCACCTTGGTGTCACGAGCCGTCATGTTCGGGGAGATCTCGGCGAGCATCGGCCGCACTGCTCGGATCAGATCGAAGGCAGGTTCGCGCACTTCCTCCTCGTACCGCTCACGGTTCTCGTTGAACCACTCCCGGTTGTTGTTGGCCTCGAGTTCTTCGAGAAACTCGTACAGCTCTGGCCCGAAGATGCCCTCGTCGTCGCTCATCGCTGTCCCCTATGTGATGTGTGACCCTTGGTCGCCCGCACCGTAGCGAGCCGCTGCTCGTCGGACGAGTGCATTCTCGAGGGCGTCGTGGTTCGTCAAACGTACGCTGTAGCCATGAGCGACGGGACCGGTTCAGAGACTCGATCCACGACGGCCCGGGAGTGGCTGGCAGGTTTCTCCGAAGTGATCGGGGCGCCTGCCCCTGATGAAGACATCACTGAAGCGCTGCTGGATCTCGCAGGCGTGGCGGCTCACGACTCTGAGCGGATTGCAGCACCCATTGCCTGCTGGATGGCAGGTGTTGCCGGTGTCGACCCTGCCGAAGCGCTCGAACGCGCCCGGCGACACGCCGCTGAGCGGCCACGCTGAGCTGACCATGCGCAACGGGCGAACTCACTGGGCAACAGGCCCGTCCTAGGCTGCTCTCGATGAGCGATCACCAGTTCGGATTCCGCACGCGCGCGCTGCATGCGGGCGGTCGACCAGATCCAGCCACAGGAGCTCGTGCGGTCCCCGTCTACCAGTCCACGAGCTTTGTGTTCGAGGACACTGCCGACGCCGCCGACCTCTTTGCCCTCCAGAAATACGGCACGATCTACTCCCGCATCTCCAACCCCACGGTCAACGCGTTCGAGGAGCGGGTCGCGAGCCTCGAAGGCGCCATCGGAGCTGTCGCGACTGCCTCGGGCATGTCGGCGGAGTTCCTGACAGCGGCCGCGCTGTGCGAGACGGGCGACAACCTCGTCACCTCGTCTGCGCTCTACGGCGGCACGCACACGATGTTCGACGTGACGCTGGGACGCTTCGGCGTGCAAGCTCGCTTCGTCGACGGTGACAGCGTCGACGCGTACGCCGCCGCCATCGACGACCGCACCAAGTTCTGCTACACCGAGATCGTCGGCAACCCCTCGGGCTCCATCCCAGATCTGGCAGCAATCGCCGAGGTCGCTCACGCCCACGGGCTGCCGCTCGTGGTCGATTCCACCTTTGCGACGCCCTACCTGTGCCGTCCCATGGAGCATGGTGCCGACATCGTGCTGCACTCGGCGACGAAGTTCATCGGCGGGCACGGCAACTCGATCGGCGGGGTTGTCAGCGAATCGGGTCGCTTCGACTGGGGCAGCGGCCGTTTCCCGAACATGACCGAGCCCGTGGCGAGCTACAACGACATGCGCTTCTGGGAGAACTTCGGCGAGTACGCCTTCTGCACCAAGCTGCGGGTCGAGCAGCTTCGTGATATCGGCGCTGCCATGTCACCGCTCAACGCATTCCTGCTGCTGCAAGGGCTCGAGACGCTGCCTCAGCGCATGGACGAACATGTCGCAAACGCGCAAGCCGTTGCAGAACACCTCGAAGCCCATCGGGCGGTGAGCTGGATCAGCTACTCGGGTCTCGAATCCTCCCCCTACCGGGATCTCGCACGCAAGTACATGCCGCAGGGACCGGGCGCCATCTTCACCTTCGGTGTGCAGGGGGGGCGCCAAGCGGGAGCAGATTTCATTGAGGCATTGCAGATGATTAGCCACCTGGCAAACGTCGGCGATGCCCGCACGCTGGTCATCCATCCGGCGTCCACAACGCACCAGCAGCTCTCCGAAGAGGCCTTGGCGGCAGGAGGGGTCAGCGCAGACATGATCCGGCTGTCCGTCGGCCTCGAAGACCTCGATGACATCCTCTGGGATCTGGACCAAGCCCTCGCGAAGGCGGTGCCCGCATGACGATTGTCCACGAACCGGTCGAAGGCTGGATTGAGCCCAGTGCGGCCGACCGGCTGGCTCTCATTCAGCGGACAGGTTCGGTCGCAATGGTGGGCGTCTCGGCGAATCCGGCGCGGCCGTCCAACTTCGTCGCCACCTACCTGCTCAGCTCCAGCACCGAATTCGATGTGTATTTCGTGAACCCGGTGGCTGATGAGGTCTTGGGTGAGCCGTGCTACCCGAGCCTTGCCGACCTGCCGGTGGTGCCCGATCTCGTGGATGTGTTCCGCCGGCCCGCGGATCTGCCGGGTGTTGCGGCTGAGACCGTCGAGATCGGCGCCAAGGCCTTGTGGGTACAGCTCGGCCTGTGGAGCGCAGAGGCCGCCAAGCTGGCCCACGATGCCGGCCTCGACGTGGTAATGGATCGCTGTCTCAAGATCGAGCACGCCAGGTTTCACGGGGGCCTGCACCGCGCCGGTTTTGACACCGGTGTGATCGATTCGCGCCGCACCGTCCGAAGGACGTGACGGCGATGCGGCGCCCCAACGGAGGGGCAGCTCGCAGTCCCTACAGTCCAGACCGACACGAGCGGTCACACCGCAGGCACATGCGGTCTCACCGCTGGCCGGCTCGACGCGCCCTGCTCGTCGCGGCCGTCACGCTGCTGCTGGCCGTCTCGTGCGCTTCGCCCGAGACGCCGGAGGCAGCCCCAGACACTGGCGACGCCTCCGAGAGCGCCACTGACGACTCGCAGCCGGCGACCGGCGACGCGCAAGACGAGGTTGCAACTGCTCCGACGGAAGCTGCGAGCACCACCGCGGTCACTGACACCGTGCCGCTGACGCTGCAGGGCAGCGTTGCAGCCCCGGAGTTTCCGGCCGGATACGACTGGTTCAACGTCAGCAGGCCGCCGTCGATGAGCACCGACTTGCGCGGGAAGATCGTCATCCTCGACTTCTGGACCCAAGGCTGCATCAACTGCATCCACATCATTCCCGATCTCCACCGGCTCGGGCAGGAATATCCCGATGAAGTGGTGGTCGTTGCCGTCCACTGGGCAAAGTTCCCCAGCGAGCGCGAATCCGAGGCGGTCCGCGCAGCGTCGATCCGCTACGGCCGCCAACACCCGATCGTGAACGACGATCAGGAACTGTTGCGCAATGCCTACGGCGTCAACGCCTGGCCGACTGTCGTTGTCATCGATCCTGAGGGAAAGGTGGTCGGTCAGTACGCCGGAGAGGGCGTCTACACCGCTCTCGAACCGGCGATCGCGGTCATGGCAGAGGAGTTCGGCCACAACGGGCTCATCGATCCGACACCGCTCGGCGAGCTGCTCGACATAGCGCCCCCATTGCCGACGGTCCTGAGCTTCCCCGGCAAGGTGCTTGCCGACGAGGCAGGCGATCGGCTCTTCATTGCTGATACGGGACGCCATCGGGTGCTGATTGCAACGCTCGACGGCGAACTCATCGACGTGATCGGCAACGGGGCCGAGGGACGGGCAGACGGCGGATTCACCGAGGCGACGTTCCGGCGTCCCCAAGGCATGACGCTGAGCCCCGACGGCAACACGCTGTACATCGCCGACCGCGAGAATCACCTCATCCGGGCCGCAGACCTGCAGGGCAGGCAGGTTGGCACCATCGCCGGGACCGGTGAGCCGGTCACCGCCTTCCGGCCCGGGCCTGCTGCAGTCACGGCCATCGCCTCGCCTTGGGACCTGCACCTCGAAGGCGACGTGCTGTACATCGCAGGTGCAGGGCGGCACCAGATCTGGCTGATGAACCTGACGAGCGGGGCACTCGGCCTGTTTGCAGGAACCGGGGCCGAAGGACTCGACGACGGCAACAGGCTGCAGGCCACCCTGTCGCAGCCATCGGGCCTGGCATCGGACGCCGCTGCGCTCTATTTCACCGATCCCGAGGCGAGTGCGGTGCGGCGAATCTCATTCGGCCTCGACGGCCAGCTGAACACGCTGGTGGGCAAGCACCTGTTCGTGTGGGGCGACGAAGTCGGCAGCTTCGGTGACACGCTGCTGCAGCACGCCATCGGCATCGAATACGTGGGCAATGCTCCCGGGCAGGGCCGGCTGTACATCGCAGACACCTACAACCACCGGATCAAGGCGCTCGACCTCGAAACGATGACATCGACGGTGGTTTCCGGCGACGGGAAGGCGGGCCTGCGCGACGGCAGCGGCACGCAAGCACAACTCGCCGAACCGAGCGGGCTCAGCGCGACCTCGGACACGCTGTACGTGGCCGACACCAACAACCACCGGATCCGCACGCTCGATCTGGAAACCGGCGAGCTGTCCACGCTGGCACTGTCGAATCTGGAGATCGCCACCGTGACGATGGCGGGTGTGATCGAAGACGAGGTCGTGCTGCTGCCCCAGCGAGTCGCACCGGGTCCCGTCGAGGTCGTGCTCGAACTGGTGGTGCCTGAGGGGTACAAGTTCAACACCGACGGGTTGTTCGAGTTCACATGGTCCTCAGGCGACACCGCCGTGATCAGCCCACGAGGCAGCACTCGCTACGAAGCCCGAGGACCTGAGATGCCCGTGCGCCTCGCAGCAACGGTCGACGCGCAATCTGGCAGCGCCGTGCTCAGCGCCACGGCGGTGGTCTTCTACTGCCCGGCTGTGGACGAGACGTTCTGCCTCATTCGAGATGTGAACTTCACTGCGCCGATCGAGGTGGATCCAGGCGGCGCCAACAGCATTGAGCTGCCGCATCAGTTGCTGTCGGCCGAGGAACTGGATCAACGCCTGGGATCGGGGTGACCATCGACGGCAGCAGCTCCCCAGCGTCGCTGCCGACCGCGTCGCACCCGAGTATGCGACTGCGATGCAGACGACTCGGCGCCGCATCGGCAGTTCTGGTCGCTGCCGCCGCCTGGCTGGCGCTGCTGCCGCAAGCCGCAGCCCAAACCTCCGGTGAGCCCGAGACGCCCCCGCTCATCACGGTTGCGCCCGATCACCTCTCCGATGGGTCAGAGGAATCGCCGACCGCACCTCGGATCGTGGCGGTGCTGCGCGGGCCTGGCGGGGTCGGCTATTGGGTGGTCGACGTGGACGGTTCGATCGAACCCGTCGGCACCTCGATCCTGCCGATCGTCAGCGACCCGCCCGAGCTGTACACGAAGGTCGTCGGTGCCCGCTTGGGGGCGCCTGGGGCACTCGGTGTCTGGCTGCAGCTCGCCGACAACTCTGAGGTCGCCATCGGCGATCCAGGTCCGACCGTCTTCACCGGCGAGGAGCGGCCTTTGGGCTGGCTCTCGGGGGTCGGGGTTCGCCAACTGCTTTCCGGCGCGTGGTGGACCGATGTCGATCGATGGTGCACCAGCGAGTTGTCGCTGCCGGTGCGGATCGGGCAGACGATCATGGCGGCGCTGAGCGAGCGCACGCTGGGCTTGGCTGTGGAGGAGGCGCGTGACCGCCGTATTGCCGGCATCTTGCTGCAGGGACCCGTTACCGAGCATGTCTGGCGCCGCATCGCCGAATTGCAGGACTTCGCAGGCCGGGTACCGCTGATCTTCGCGGTCGACGAGGAAGGTGGTCGGGTGCAGCGACTCGCCGCCGTCGTTGGGACACTTCCTTCGGCGGCAGCTCAGACTGCCAGGTCGCCCGAGGAGGTTGCCGACCGGGCAGCGGATCACGCTCGCAAGATGTCCCAACTCGGGTTCACCATGAACTTCGCACCGGTCATCGATGTCGGTGCCGGCGAGGGCATCGGGGACCGGTCATTCGGGAACGATCCGGCGACGGTCACCGACTATGGCTTGGCGACGGTGGAAGGTCTCAGCTCGGGGGGGATTGTCCCGGTGGTGAAGCACTTCCCGGGCCACGGCGGGGCCACTGCGGACACACATGACGAACTGGCGTCGACGGTGCCGCTGGACGAGCTGCGCGAACGCGACCTGATCCCGTTCGCAGCGGTCATCGGTGCCACCGACGCGGCGGTCATGGTGGGTCACCTGCACGTTCCCGGCCTGACCGGGGGGATGCCGGCGTCGTTGTCGCCGGCGGCGATCGACGGCGTGCTCCGCGACGAGCTAGGCCATGGCGGGCTGATCGTGACCGACTCGCTGATCATGGGCGCAATTCGCAGCCAGTGGTCGGTGAGCGAAGCCGCACTGCTGGCGGTCACTGCCGGAGCGGACCTCGCCCTCGTCGGCGGTCTGGAGGATGCCGCCGCCGCATTCTCCGAGATCGAGGCGGCCGTCACCGAGGGCCGACTCAGCCTGGAACGACTCGACGATGCAGCCAACAACGTGCTCCGCTCGAAAGGGGTGTTCGCGTGCACGCTGGTCGGTCGTGACGGACTGGGCCGCTCGGTCCTCTTCGACCCGACGCTCGTCGGCCGTTAGGGCAGGGTCACGGTTACTTCTGGTTCCGGCGGGGGAGGCCCCGTGCGGTAGTTCCGCACCACCTGACTCCAGGTGAGTTGCCATTCTTTCCAGTTCGCGCCCACATAGGCAGGATCGGGCCGGTACGGATGCACCGTCACTCCGAACTCAGTCCACTCGGGCGCGCTCACGATGTCACTGCGAGCAGGTCTCGAGCCGAAGCGATCGCTGATGCCGAACTGGAAGAGCGGCTCACCCATGGCGTCGATCAGCCGCCCGCCGAGGGAAGCGTTCTGCGCGCCCGCCACGACACCGGCATAGAACCCGATCCGGACGCAGTCATCGGTCACGACTGCGATATCCAGCGCGGGAGGCAGGCCGGGCTGGTATTCGGCGTACACCGACGGCAACCCTGTAGTGCCCCACGTCATCGGCCGGCGCCCGCGCAGCGACGCCAGCGTCACCGGATCGGGATCGTCCTGACTGATCGGCCGCTCTGGGGGCGGCTCCCCGCCCGCAAACCGCTCGAACGTCGCGATCTCCCAGCTCGGCGCGAGCTCGACGTCCCACCTGAGCATCTGGTCGAGCACCTGAGGCCACGGTGTCGCCTCGTCGTCGCCGCGTTCGGGATACCGCCGCTCCAACGCAACCAGCAGGTAGACGCCCATCCTGGCCGTCGCGGCATCGGGGATCACCGCCGTAGCCGCGTGGGCTGGGTCCCACAGCGCATCGAGCCCGCCCGGAACCGGCGGCGGCAAGAGCTCGGCATCGGGCAGCTCATCGATGCGCCGTTCGGGCACCACGTAGAACGACGGCAGGTAATTGAGGCAGGCGTCGATGTAGCTAATGGGCGTCAATGCATGGTCATCCACGGCCAAGTCGTCCACCAGCGGCCCGGGGGCCAGCGGTACGTAGGGCTGGGTGAGGCCTCCATCGATGATGTGTTGAAGGTCCAAGGTGTCGATGCCGACGACCACGTCTGCGACCGGGTGGGCGCGGCTGCGTTCCAGCAGATCGATGACGTCGTCAGGGGTGTCTTCGCGAAACACGACGACTTCGATACCCGTCTCTTCGGTGAAGGCTTCGAGCGCGTCTGCAGGCAGGTGAAAGTCGCGATGTGTCAGGACGCGCACTGCAGCCGATCCGCGGTCGGTCTCGCCGCATCCAGCCGCAATGAGGACCGCTGCGCACGCAACTGCGACACGGATGCCGGCGCGCCGGGCGCGTCCTCTACCGAAGCGTCGTGCCATGTGTCTGAATCGCGAGGATGGTGCCGGCGCGGACTTCGAGGCGGGCAGAGGTCGCTGCAAGCTCATTGCTGAGCCCGAGAGATGATGCGCCGCGCAGCGGCATCGGCGCCGTCAGATTCCAGCGCAGCCCCCTCGTGAGCACGCTGGCGGTCCCGCCGACCGCGAGCAGCGAGAGCAGGTTCCCGTCCTCGGACGCCAGCGTCAACGTCATGCCGGCGGTTGCAGCGCGCACGACACTCGTCCCGATGTAGGCGGTGAGCGGCAGCACGGCGTATCGCGGCCGGGCCAGCATCGTCACGCCGATCATCATGTGGTCGAGCCTGCCCCCAGCACCACTCAGCAGGGCGATCCCGTCAGGATCCAGACCCCACGCAAAGCTCAGCGCCAAGTCCAAGTCGCTGTGCGCCTTGTTGGGATGATGCCGTCGAACGACGACGTCGGGCCATTCTTCGCGGGCCCGGTTCAGCATGCCCGGATCGACGGAGTCGAAATCGCCGAGGACCACGTGAGGTCGCAGGCCTAATCGCAGCGCGTGAGCCAAACCGCGGTCCACCGAGATCACACACGTGGGTTCGCCAGGCGGCACCCGGCGCGGCGCGTTCGGCCCGCCGTCAATGATCCAGACGCGTCGCGCATCGAGGTGCGCAACATCGGCGGACGGTTCGCCACTCCCAGCACACCCCATGACACCAGTGTGACCCCGAGCGGCCGAGAACAGATGTCATAGCTGGGCAGACGGCAGTGAACTCTGCGACGTTGCGACCTGCCGGATCGCGGGAGCAGAGGGCACTGCCGCCTGCCCAGCGGGCGCACCGTGTTGCGTATTTGTCGTCTGCCGGATCGCGGGAGCAGAGGGTTCTGCCGCCGCCACAGCGGGCGCACCGTGTTGCGCGTCCCGGCCCGGTACCTTGCAGAACAACGTGGACGTCGCCCGCCGCCTCGCCAGGCTGCCCCTGCTCGCCGTGATGATCGCGGTCTGCGCGGCCGTCGTCACCGTCGGCGCACGAGCCTCCGCGCCGCACGTCGCTCGTACGCTCGATGCCGTCGAACGCGATCGCGACCACATCACGATCGACCTTCGACCCGGCGCCCAGCGAACCCAAGTCTTCGACTCCGCGGGCAGTCAGATCGGCATCCTGCTCAACGACATCGACCGCGAGATCATCACGCTGGACCAAGTCCCCGCCGACGTGATTGCCACGATCGTCGCGGTGGAGGACAGCAAGTTCTGGCTCCACAACGGAGTGGATCTGAGGGCGACCGCACGAGCCTTGGTGTCGAACGTGTCCGCAGGCGGGATTGCATCGGGCGGCTCCACCATCACCCAGCAGATCGTCAAGCTCCGCGTGGTGGGCAGCGAGCGCAGCTTCAATCGCAAGATCCGCGAAGCGGTCATCGCGGCCCGGCTTGAGGAGGACTTCACCAAGGAGGAGATCCTCGAGTTCTACGTCAACGAGGTGTATCTGGGGAACGGGGCCTACGGCTTGCAAGCAGGGGCCGAGACCTACTTCGGCAAGGATGTCTCGGCGCTCGATGTCGGTGACGCGGCGTTCCTCGCCAGCCTGATTCGCAGCCCCGGCTTGTTTGACGGGTTCGATCAGAACATCGACACGATGACGCGCCGCCGCAGCAGGTCGCTGCAGCAAGCCGTTGACGCCGGGATCATCACCGAGACCCAGCGGGACGCATTTGAGCGCCGGCCGTTGCCGAGCCGCAACCTGTCGCCTCGCCGTACCGATGTGGCGCTGCGACGCGACTACTTCTTGGTGGAGGTGCGGCGGGAGCTGCTGTCGAATCCGGCGCTCGGCGACACCTACCAGGCGCGCTTCAGCCAAGTATTCGGCGGCGGCCTGAGGGTGTGGACGACGCTGCGTCCCGAATTGCAGACGGCCATGCGTGCCTCGGTGGCCGAAGTCCTGCCCGAAGGCACCGGCGAGTTCGAAGTGTCCATCGTCAGCGTCGATCCGTCGACGGGCGCAGTTCTCGCCTTCATCGGCGGCCCCGCCTTCAGTGACTCCGAGTTCAATCTCGCCACGCAGGGCCGGCGGCAACCCGGTTCGTCGTACAAGACCTATGTCCTTGCGGCTGCGATCGAGCGCGCCGGCCTCTATCCCTTCGACACGATCAGCGGCCAGGGACCGTGCGTCTTCCCCAACCCGCCGCTCGATGACTACGAAGTGAGCAACTTCGCGAACAGCCCAGGTCGGGTCTCAACCATCAAGGACCAGACGACTGCCAGCTCGAACTGTGCGTTCGTCCGACTCGGCTTGGTCACGGGACTCGACGAGGTCGTGGGGATGGCTAACCGCCTCGTCGGCCGCTCAGGCGACGACGGCTTCTTGCCGTATCCGTCGATCTCGCTCGGTGCGCAGGAGGTCACACCGCTTGAGCAGGCGGTGGGGTACGGCACGTTCGCCAACGGCGGCGTGAGGATGGAGCCGTTCTATGTCACTCGCATCGAGAACAACTTCGGCGAAGTGCTCTACGAGCACGTGCCGCACGGGCGGCGGGTGGTGTCGCCATCGACGGCGGACTGGGTGACATCCGTGCTGGAAGAGAACGTGCAATCGGGAACCGGCACGCGATCTCGGCTGGCAAGCGGACAGATCTCTGCGGGCAAGACCGGGACGACGCAGTCGTTCCATGACGCCTGGTTCGTCGGGTACACCCCGCACATGTCGACTGCGGTGTGGATGGGTCACCCCGACGAGCAAGTACCGATGGGTGAGATCCAGGACCGCCGGGCGACCGGCGGGTGGATCCCTGCTCGCATCTGGGCTGCCTATATGGGGCGGGCCTTGGACGGCACCCCATTGCGAGGGTTCTCGCCCGCGCCACCGCCGCCGCCGCGAGCAAGCCAGTACCTCTTCCTGTCCGGGGACACGTGCTCGGTTGCAGTAGCAGTGTCGCCTTCGGAGCCGCCGCTCGAATTCGACCTGCCGTGCAGCATGGTCCGGCCAACCGACGACAACTCATTCGAGCCGCTGCCGGACGCGCTGTGCAAGGTCGCAGTACCGGCAGGTGAAGGCGACTCGAGGTTCGAGTGGATTCGCTGCACGCAGATTGCCACCGAACTCGGGGCGCGGGCCACAGAACCCATCGGCGATACTGACGAATCCATCCCGCCCGAAGACACCGATCCGACTGGCACGGAAACGGGCACCGACGCCACTGAGGACGACCAGGCCTGAGCTCGATGCACGATCACCTGACTGCCCGACAGCGATGAACTCCCAAGCCCCTGGACCTGGCGCTTCCGGGCTCGGCACGGGCTCCGCTGCGGAGGCTTCGGCGCCGAGTCGAATTGAAGTTCTCGCCCAGATAGGCGACCTCGACGTACGACTCGATCAGATCACTCATCATGTCGAGCACCTGCCTGAACGCGCGGTCCGTGCCGATATCGAATCCGAGATGCGCGCTTTCGCTGCGGAGGCGAAGGTGCTTGACGCTCAGATCGCTGAATTGGAACGCCAGCAGCGGCGGCACGAAGATGAAGTTGCGCGCATCGAAGCCAAGCGTGCCCACAACTCCGAGCGACTGTACGAGAGTCACCTGACGTCGCCCAAGGAGGCTGAAGCACTCACGACTGAAGCGGCCTCGCTCGCTCGGCGCCAGACCGAGATCGAGGATCACATCCTGGAGCTGATGGAGGGTCTTGAGCCCCTCAACGATGCTCGCGCCGCACTGGCAGCGCGCCAGTCGGAAGCTCGAGAACGCATGAATGTCGCCGATGCCTCCATCGCAGCCGCCGAGAGCCAGGCCGCCAGCGAACGCAGCGAGGTGCTCAGCGCACGTGAGTCGCTCGTGGCCTCAGCCGATCCCTCCCTGGTCACGGTGTACGAGAGACGCCGGACAGCAGCCCGTGGGGCACCCGTCCTCGGACGGCTTGTCGGCACCACCTGCAGTGCGTGCCACCTCGAGGTTTCCTCGGTCGACTACGAGCACATCGTGCACCTCGGGCCGGACGAGCTCGCCGAGTGCCCCCAGTGCGGTGCTCTGCTGGTCCGCTGAGCGAGCGGCTGAGCCGAACCAGCGCCGCGGGAGACGAGCCTGATGCTGCTGTGGTTTGTGGCGACGTCGCTGGTCGCCATGCGCTGGACCTTCGGAGATCCTGCGATCGATCATCGCCTCATCGTGGCGGGCGCGCTGCTGCCCGACGTCCTGCACGTTGCGAGCGGGGGAGCGCCCGTCATGCACTCATTGGCGCTGCCTGCGGGCGGGCTCATCGCGGTGATGCTGGTGACGGTTGGGCGGCGCCGGGCGCGTCGGCGCTGGCTGGCGCTGCCCATCGGCGTCTTCTGGCACCAGTTGTTCGATGGCGCGTGGCTGCAGTCCACACTGTTCTGGTGGCCGTTCGGCGGGGATGCCGCCGATGCGACCTTCCCGCTGGCCGCGCGGGGAATCTGGTTGATCGCCATGATGGAACTCGCAGGCCTCGCCGGCTGCTGGTGGATCTGGCGCGCGTCCGCGATGGTGCACAGCCGGACGGCTCGAACCGACTTCTGGCGGACCGGCCGTTTGGCGTACCGTTCTGGACCGCAGTACCGGCGTGGAGCCGGCGGAGGCAATGCCTGATGAACCTCGTGCGTCACGGTCGCCCATGCTGATCCTCGTGCGCCACGGGCGCACGAGTGCCAACGCAGCAGGTCTCCTGCAGGGTCGGGTCGACAACGAGCTCGACCCGGTGGGGATTCAGCAGGCGAATCAGATAGCTGCTGCGCTGGCGCTCGGCGATCACCGGCCGGACAGGATCGTGACCTCGCCACTGAAGCGGGCTCACCAGACCGCAGACGCCACCCGCCATCTGCTCGGCATCGAGATGACCATCGACGAACGCTGGGCAGAGCTGGACTACGGCGAGTGGGACGGAGCGCCGATCTCCGAGGTACGTCCCGATATGTGGCAGCAATGGCGTTCTGACCCCGGATTCACGCTGCCAGGCGGCGAGTCTTTGGCGGCGCTCAACAAACGTGTCGAGGCCGCCTGCAATGATCTGGCCGCGGAAGCCTCATCTCGGAACATCGCGGTATTCACCCATGTGTCGCCGATCAAATCGGCAGTGCGGTGGGTACTCGGCACCGAAGAAGAGATCTCCTGGCGCATCCACGTCTCCCAAGCCCAGATCGCGCGCATCCAAATCCGGGACGGCATGCCCAGGCTGAGCACGTTCAACGACACCTCCCACCTCAGCAGTTGAGGCACAGCTTCGATAGCAGCGGAGGCAGCAGGAGACTCTGCGACGTTGCGACCTGCCGGATCGCGGGAGCAGAGGGTCCTGCTGCCTCCGCTGCGGGCTCACTCATCGACGGGCTCACACGGGGTCACCCTCGGGAGCGGGAAGCGGTGAGCCGGCCTGTAGGCGGGATTCTGTCCGTCGGCTGCTGCCGTCGGGGTGGCCATCCATCTGAGCGGCCTACCCGGGATCATGGGACGGGCCGTCCGATCCCTGCTTGGCCTTGCTCCGGGAGGGGTTTGCCGATCCGCCGGAGTCGCCCCCGACGATGGTGCGCTCTTACCGCACCGTTTCACCCTTGCCTGTGACCGGGCACGGGGCCCGACCCATCGGCGGTCTGCTTTCTGTTGCACTTTCCGTCGCCTCGCGACGCCTGGTTGCGAGCCAGCTCCCTGCCCTGTGGAGTCCCGACCTTCCTCGAACTGTGCCCTTCGTACTGCTCCGCGTGTTGCGGAGCGCCGAAGCAGCACAGCCCGCGGCCACCCGGCCGACTCACCGCAGGCAATCAGGCTAGTTCCGCCAGCCGGACCTTCGATCAGTGCCGGCGCCTGCGACGCGGCTCGGGGTGGGGATCCAGCAGCGAGCGCCGACGCTGCCGCGCCATGCCCGCCAGCACGCCACCCAGCGTTGCCAGCGATGCCGCCAGCAGCATCACCAAGGGAAGGCCCAGCGCCGCGACCGCTTCGCCGGAGCCGAATCGGCGAATGATCTGCACCACCACGGCAAGCGTCATCACGGGGCCCGAGCTCAGCACGGACGACAGCAGATGATGTTCGCTCGCCCTCGCGGCGGCCACCGCCCCTCCGGCGATCATTCCCAAAAAGAGCAAGCCGTTCACGGCGTATGCCGCTGTTGTCCGCTCCGCTACCAAGCTCCCGGCCACGACACCGGCCACCAGGGCAGTCCCAGTGGACACCGCAGCGCCTGCGACGACTGCTCGCCGCTCGACGCTTCGGCCGAATATCTGCAAGAGGCTGCGCATGTCGCGCCATACTGAACGCTCAATAAGGTCTTGACAAGCGGCAATGCATCGGCAAGATTGCGCGACAGATGCCTGCTGTCACTGCAACGCCCCGCACCTCCACGCACACCGCGAGGCCGCGACCGGCAAGCGCGGACCCCATCCGGGTGGTCGTGGACCAACACGGAGGTCTCACGACCGACATGCTCGCCTGGCAACGCCATGCGGCGTGCCGGGGTCTCGAGGCCGAGATCTTCTACCCGCCCGAGAGCGACGCAGCGGGCGATGACGACGCGGCCTTCGAGGCGAAGGCCGTGTGCGGAGCTTGTGCGGTGTCCGGCGAATGCCTGGAATACGCGATTTCAGTCCGCGAGAAGGAAGGCGTCTGGGGTGGGCAGACCGCCGCCGAGCGTGTTCGCATCATTCGGCGACGGCGCCGCGCTGCAGCGCGCGCTCGCAACGCGCAGGCGGCTGCCAGCTCGAACTGATGGGCAGCCCTGAACCCGACGGGGCTCATCCCCTCGAGCATTACGGCGGCTGGAAGGCTGTGCTCACGGACTTGGTGGCGGGCATCGACCTCAGCCCCGAAGTTGCGCGCGCTGCACTGGGCAGCATCTTGGGCGAGCGTGCCACTGATGCCCAGCTTGCCGGATTCATCATCGCTCTCGGAATGAAGGGCGGCTCTGTTCCTGAGCTCACCGGCCTCGTCGATGCCATGCACGACGCAGCGGTCCCGTTGACCGCGCCCGACGGAGCAATCGACATCGTCGGCAGCGGCGGGGCCCCAGGACGGCAGCAGCACGCCCTCAGCGTGTCCACCATGGCGGCCTTCATTGCGTCGGCCGCTGGTGCGACTGTCTGCAAGCACGGCTCGGTCGCCGCCACATCGTCATCGGGTTCGTTCGACACACTCCAGGCTCTCGGACTTGCGATCAATCTCGATGGCCCTGCCGTCGAGCGGTGCGTCTCGGAAATCGGCTTGGGATTCGCATTCGCGAAGCTCTTCCACCCGGCGATGCGATTCGCCGGCCCCGTGCGTACCGAGCTCGGTGTGCCCACCACGTTCAACTTTCTCGGCCCCTTGGCAAACCCTGCTCGGGTGAAGCGACTGGTGCTGGGGGTGAGTGACCCGGTGATGGCTCCCAGAGTCGCTGGGGTGCTCGCTGCCCGCGGATCGGAACGGGCTCTGGTCGTGCACGGGGCTGACCGTCTCGACGAGATCACATTGACTGATCTCACGCGGATCTACGAGGTCCGTCAGGGTGAGATCGTCGACGAATACCAGTTCGACCCGACGTCCATCGGGATCGAACGGGTCAATCGTGCAGCTCTGTGGGGCGGCGGCCCCCAGCAGAATGCGGACATTCTTCGGGCGATCGTCGCGGGTGACGAGACCGGTCCGAGGGCCGACATCGTGGCACTCAACGCCGGCGCGGGGCTGGTCGTCGCCGGACTGGCTGGCGATTTCGCGGACGGATTCGAGTTGGCTCGCGCAGCGGTCGCTGATGGGCGGGCGGCAGCCAAGCTCGAAGCCGCAGTCAGCCTCACGAACGAGCTGGCTCCAAGCGGCAGCTGACGTGGTCGTCGGCCTCTCCTTGCCGTTCGGCGTCGGAGATGTCGTGCGCTTAGCGGGGACTTCCGACGAGCGCCGCGCTTCGCTGGTCGGGCAGACCGCCACAGTCGTCGGTGTTCGACCTGGGGATCGCCGGGTCATGGCGATCGTGACGTTCGAGAACGACACAGCCGAGACGGTGCTGGTGTACGGGATCGACGAAGCGGAGATAGTCGAGCGCTACCGCCACGGCGTCAGCTGAGTTCTATGCCCGGCTTGTCAGCCGGCGCAGGAGGCCTCGGCGGCGTTCGCTTTCTTGGGCGGGTATTTCCACTGTGGCCAGAGCGGCCGCAAGGTCGGCACCGCTGGAGAAGCGGTCATCGGGTGACTTTGCCATGGCCGTCAGGATGATCTCGGAGAGTTCGGCAGATACGCCCCGCTCGGCAGGGTCGGGCGGTGGTGTGCGCACATGTGCGTGCAGCAGGTCGTTTCGTTCCCCGTAGAACGGCGCTGAGCCCACGGCGAGCACATACAGCGTCGACCCAAGCCCGTAGATGTCCGTGCGAGCATCCACCGGCTGCGCCAGCGCCTGCTCGGGGGAGAGGTACATGGGCGATCCGTAGACCCGGCCCGGTGGGGATGGGGGCCCGTCCACGTCGTGCGCCAGACCGAAGTCGAACAGCACTGCCCGGTCGCTGCTTTCCGGTTGGGCGTCGAGCATGATGTTCGACGGCTTGACGTCGCGATGAACGATCCGGTGCTCGTGGACGTGGTCGAGGGTTGCGCACATCTGCTGGACAACGGCAATGCTCTCGGCGAGTGTCGGGGGGTGGCGGCTGCCGCACCGGTCGGCGAGGGTCTCGCCTTCCACGATCTCCATCTCCATGAAGTGAGCACCGCCGATGACACCGGCGCCGAGCACAGCGAGGACATTCGGATGGTCCAGGCGGGCCATCAGCTCATACTCCTGCTCGAAGAGCGAGCGGATCTCCGCCCGTGCCTCAGCAAAGGGCGTCAACACCTTGAGTCCGACCTCGTCGCCTCGCAGGGTGGTCGCCCGGTAGCAGTGCGCAACGGTGCCGCGTCCGAGCACTCCGGTGATCTTGTACGGGCCGTATTGGCGGCCTACCCAGACGTCAATTTGGTCTTCGTACATCGCACCGGCCGCAGCTTGAGCGCCGCTTCCAGCATAAAACCACCCGCGGTTCATCGAAGAGGCACCGGTGGTTCACTGGAACCCTGGCCAGACGAACGTGGCAGCGGGCGTTCAAGTCTGGTCAAGTCGTCGAGCGGCCTCGATTGCCTTGATGCACGGTGGCGTATCGCCTCAGACGGTGTCGCTGACTGCGTCGTCTTAGCCGACGCGCAACGATCTGTTGGCGTCATCAGTCTTCGTCGGGGTTGGGGTCTCGACCTCAGGTCGAGTGATGTGGGGTCAGTTTCGGCGTCGGCAGATGGCTTGGGGTTTGCCGGTGCCGGGGGCGTCGGGGTCGGCCTTGTTGAGTTCGGCGACGGTGGGCTGGGTGGCTTCGGTGGCGCCGGTGGGTCTGTTGAAGACGGCTTCGACGTCGAGGTTGGTGTCGCTGTAGAGGATCTCGAGGCGTTCGCAGCGGGCGGTGAAGTAGAG
>JAPOPC010000105.1 GCA_026713105.1 Acidimicrobiaceae bacterium | reverse complement strand
GGCGGGGGCCGTGCCAGGTGGTGTGACTTTGTGGCTGGTGTGTTCGGCGGTGTGACCGCGCGTGGCGGCGGTGGGGTGCATGGCACGCTGTGCGCCTGTGACCGACGCGTCCGGCCGCCCGCCGCCAGACGATCCCGACGACCGACCCGCCGAGGACGAGGCTGATCTCGGCTGGCGCGCCCTCGCAGGATCGCTCGACGACCTCGGCTTCACCCCGCGAGCAGCAAGGGAAGCCGCCGCCGACTCGGGTCCGACCGGCCCCGCCGCTGCCGACCCTGCCGCCGGCCATGCCGATCCCGCCGCCGGCCCTGCCGACCCTGCCGCCGATCACGCCGACCGGTACGACGATCCCGACGCCACCGACCCGTACGACGATCCCGACGCCACCGCATCAGGCCACCCGCGCGCCCTGCAGTTCTCGCGCGGCGCCATCGGCCTCATCATCACCATGCTCGTCCTGACCGTCCTCATCGGCGGCGGCTTCAGCTACCAGCTCTACGACAAAGCAGTCATCGCCCCGGGCGCCACGGCCGACATCGAGGAATTCGTCGACATCGCGGACCACCCGGCCTACGCCTCCGACGCCTCCATCTCCCTCGTCAGCGTCCGCACCAGCTTCGCCCCGTCGCTGTTCGAGGTGATCGGCGGCTGGCTCGACGGCGCCCTCGAGGTCGTCGACCTCGAAGACATCCTCGGCGAGCGCACGGTCGCCGAGAACCGTGAGGCCGGGCGGCTCCAGATGGACCAGTCCACCCAGATCGCCGTGGCCGTCGCGCTCGAGCACCTGGGCTACGAGATCATGTCGCCGATCGGCGCCCGCATCGAGCGGATCGTGGTCGATGCCCCCGCCCACGAAGCCCTCCACATCGGCGACATCGTCCAACGGGTCGACGACACCGCCATCACCACGGCCAAGCAGCTTTCCGACACCATCAAGGCCACCGAACCGGGCGCCGAGGCCACGCTCACCGCCCTCGACCCCGACGGTCAGCTCCGCGACGTCACCGTCACCCTGGCCGAACGTGACGGCGTCACCCTGCTCGGCGTGCTCGTTACCACGCATGTCGAGTTCGAAGAGCTCCCCATCGACGTGACCCTCAACATCGAGAACATCGGCGGCCCCTCTGCAGGCCTGGCGTTCACGCTGTCGGTCATCGACGCCCTCACACCCGAACCCCTCACCGGCAATCTGGACATCGCCGCCACCGGCACCATCCACCACGACGGAACCGTCGGCCCCATCGGCGGCGTCCCCCAGAAGTCGCACGCCGTCGTCCGAGCCGGCACCGACCTGTTCCTGGTGCCCGCATCCCAGCTCGAAGAAGCGATCGCCGTTGCCGAGCCGTCTGTCGCCGTCGTCGGGGTCGAGACCCTCGAAGACGCCCTCGCCGCCATAGCAGCCCACCAGTCCTGACCGACCGGCTGACCGGCTGACCGGCCGAGCCCACGCCGGGTCCGCGTCTGCGTCAGACGGAAGATTCAGTTGTCGTACCCCTCCTTTCATGAGTAATCAGGAGACTTGATTCCTGTGAGATGACACCACAGGGGTGTGACACGAAGGCGCCGATCCGCTCGGGTTGATTCCGCTCTCGATAGCTCCGCCACGGTGTCGTTCGGTCGGTAGAGCCGCCGAGCACACCGCCTCACGGCACGACTGAGCTCCGCTCCGGTTCGAATCTCGCCTCGAGGCGGGCGAGGCGCCCGGTGTGATCGAGCAATGTGGCGTTTATCTCGCGGAGCTCTGTCCGCATCTCGGTGCGCAGGTCGCCCATCTCGGTGCGGAGCCCGGCTTCGAGGGTGTCGATGCGGTCCCCGAGGCTTCGGTCCAGATTGTCGATGCGGGCGCTCTGGGTGTCGATGCGGGTGCTGAGGCTTCGGTCCAGGTTGTCGATGCGGTCCCCGAGGCTCTCGATGCTGTTGCCGAGTGAGTTGAACTGCCACATCAGCGACGCAGTCAGCAGGCCGCCGACCACCGTGATGATTGCGGCCGTGAGTGCCCCGGGGCGATCCCGGCGATCGATTCGCGAGCGCACCCTCGAGCGCTTGCTGGAGCGCTGTGCGGTCTGCGGCTCAGGCTGCGAAGCGCCGGCCGGCCTTGAGGCACCGGCCAGCGGCGAGTCGCTCCCAGGCTCGGGCAGAACAGCGCCCACTGTGGCAGATGCGGCGTCTGGCTCGGCTGGTGGGCTCATGGCGGCGGTCGGTTCGACTGAGGTGGGCATCGGGCCTCGCTCCGGATCGCGGCGCAACAAAGCGCACGTGTGGTTTCAGATCGACCGCCGCATCAGCCGGGCAGCGAGGCACACCCAACATAACCGACCCCGCCCCCCGCGCCTGCACGAATTTCATGCCGACCACACGCAGACTGCATACAGAACGAGCGACGCGACCTGTGCGGCGTACGAGCCCTGCGGGCCGGACAAGCAGAGCACTGCACGGTGAGGGCAGAACCACCCGGCTGCTCTCACGTGCAGTGAGCCGGTCCCAAGGTCGCTGTCGCTGAAGGTGCCGCTTGGTCAGCCGCGCAGCCACTCGGTGATGGCCACGACTGCTGAGAGCGCCACCACGATCTCGATCGGCAGCGCGACCGAGATCCGCCGCAGGCGCCGGTCCAGCGCCGTGCGATCCGCCTCGCGCTGCTCGGCCGCTGCCTTGTGATCCGCCTCGCGCTGCTCGGCCGCTGCCGTGCGGTCCGCCTCGCGTTGCGCAGCCATGGTCAACGCAAACGCAGAGAACTCCGCCGCGAGCACTGTCTCGAGGTGCTGCTTGGTGACCAGGTCCGGCAATGGCGCGGGCGTCAAGCACGACATGACGTACTCCGCGAGCGGCTCGTCGGTCTGCTCACGCAGCCAAGCGTAGAGCCGAGATCGATCTTCTTCAGACAAGGCGGTCTCCACACGGCGGCAGCGAACTGTCGGGCACCGTAGAAGGCACCAGTCCGAGGTCAAAATGAATTTCAGTCCATTTGATTGCTTGCCAGGCTGCCGACCACCGTGATGGCTGCGGCCGTGATTACCCCGGGAGATTGCGGCCGTGAGGCCTGCAACTTAGGGTCCCTTCGATGCGCCGGGCCTTGTTGGCAGCAACGGTCACAGCGATCGTCGCTGCAGCCGCTCTGGTTCTTCCTGCACCCGCCTCGGCCGCATCCTCAACTGCCTCCCCCGACGTCGGCGGCGTGACAATGCGCTCCGGTTTGTCACCGGGCCGGTATCCGCTGCGGTGGTCCTCGTTCGCCCGGTAGCTGAGCTGGAACAGGATCGCCGGCGGCGCGTCGTCGGGCACTTGTGGAATCTCGTCGTTAGCGTTCATCACTTCTCTTGGGACGAGTTTGGCCAGATATCGGCAGCAAGCGCCAGCTGAAATCGTGCGCATGAACAACACGAGGGCCCTCGCAGGCATCTCAACGGAGACGCCATCAGTCTGAAGCTGTTCGGGTCCGCGCTTACGATTGGATGCGTGAGCAGTCCGATGCGACAGTGGCGGAGTACGTGATGTCCCGTCTGAGCCCCGTGCCGGCGGCCGAGCTCGCCACCAAGGACGACGTGCGTCTGGTCAAGACCGATATCGGGCGCGTCGAAGGCAAGGTCGACCGGCTTGTCGAGTTGCGCGAGGCCGATCTCCAACATCGCGCCGCCGAGCGTGAGGCCGATCGCAAGGAGCGCGCTGCCGAGCGTGAAGCTGATCTCCGACAACGCACTGCTGAGCGCGAGGCCGACCTCCAACTGCGCACTGCTGAGCGCGAGGCCGACCGCAAGGACGCCGGGCGGCGAGCCTGGAAGATTGCCCTTGCGCTGCCAGTGGAGGTTGTGGTGCTGTTCGCAGGTGCCGCAGCGATCCTGGAGTGGCTGCGCGCCTGAGCCCCTTCACAGGGTGGATCACCCAGCGGCCCGGCAACGCCGCCGCGAACCGCATCGCCGACCATCTCGAAGTGATCGCCGCCGCAGTGGCCAAGAAGTGCGTCGCGCCCACTTGCGCGCACCTAGCTGCTGGCTGATCGCACCATGAGGTCGAGGGTCTGCTTGATCTGGGTCATGCGGCGGGCCTCGTCGACGGCGCCGAGGTCAGCAAGCAGCATCTGCATCTCGCGGACGTCCTGGCTGGCCTGCATGGCGCTGATCTCGGCGAAGTGACCCCATCGGTTGCGCGCATCTCGGATGTGCTCGAGGCTCGCCCGCGTCGTCACCGTGAACACCTTGTCGAAGGTCTCCGCTTCCGCATCTTGCAGCAGCGCCCCGATGTACACCGACGGGTCGTGCAGCGGCACGTGCTTCACCGATCGATGGATGCCTCGCTCGGTGCGCAGCTTGTAATGCCAGTCGTCGCCGTAGCGGAGCTCGAACACACCGTGCATCCGCGGCAGCATCCCGTGACCGAGCAGCTCGAGCGCCTTGCCGACGAGATCTCGGGGGCTGTCGATGGGCGATGTCGGCCAGAAGGCGACGATGGAACGCGACGGCGTACTTGATGTTGAGGCTCTTGGCCTCGTCAGGGTCCAGCTCCCACCAGCCACGCATCGACGCGACGATGCGCTCCGGTTTGTCACCGGGCCGGTATCCGCTGCGGTGGTCCTCGTTCGCCCGGTAGCTGAGCCGGCACAGGATCGCCGGCGG
>JAPOPC010000044.1 GCA_026713105.1 Acidimicrobiaceae bacterium | reverse complement strand
CGGGGTCGGTCACCTTGCGGCTCAGCGCTTGGGGTAGCGCGGAGCAACCACCTTTTGCACGTAGCCCGCAACCAGCTTGAAGACGGTCAGCACCGTCACCACGGTGAGCGGGACCGCCAGCCAGTAGTGCCAGACCTGCGCGGCAAGGAGGTTCATGACGCAGATATTAGTGGCCGACTGCGCCGGAACCCCGGGCGGAGCTGCCCGGATGAACGGACTACCGGCAATAGCGGTGGTTATCGAGCGGAAGCTGCCCAACTAAGCTCCCGGACTGGCACAAATGAGGAGACACATTCATGTCGGATGCCGGCAGCACAGGCGGTTCTATGGAGCACAGCTACCCGGCCAGGCTGGATGTCGACTATCCCGAGGCTGGGCTCAGCCGGGCCAAGACGTTCTTCCGCATCATCCTGGTCATTCCCATCGCGATCCTTGCGGGCCTGGTCTCTGGCTCCATCGCCAGCAACTGGAATCCTGGTCAGGCGAACGTGGCAGCGGCCGTCACAGCCGGCGGGCTGTTCGGGCCGTCGCTGCTCATGCTGCTGTTCCGACGCAAGTACCCCCGCTGGTGGTTCGATTGGAACCTCGAGCTGATGCGGTTCACCGCACGCGTCAACGCCTACGCGTCGCTGATGCGAGACGAGTACCCCTCCACCGACGAGGAGCAGGCAGTACATCTCGACCTCGACTATCCCGACGCGTCCCGGGACCTGAACCGCTGGCTGCCCTTGGTCAAGTGGCTGCTGGCAATCCCGCACTACATCGTGCTGGCGGTGCTCGCCGTGGCAGCGATCATCTGCGTGGTGCTGGCATGGATCGCCATCATCTTCACCGGCCGCTACCCACGAGAGCTCTTCACATTCGTGCTGGGCGTGCACCGCTGGGGGCTGCGGGTCGGGGCCTACATGTGGCTGCTCATCACCGACCGCTACCCGCCGTTCTCCCTGCGATAGCCACAACCGACCCGCCTCCCACGGGCGGTGTTCGGCGGGGCGGGCCGTGGGGTGGTGCTTACGGCGGGTCGGTGCTGTCGGGCCGGCTCGGGTCTGTGCTGTCGGGGTGGGTGGGTGGGTAGCTGTGCTGTTGGAGGCGGGGTTTGCCGTTGGGTGGTGTGTCGATGGGTGTGCTGTGTCGGTGCAGGCTTGAGTGGCAGTGGTGGCACAGTGATGCGAGGTTGGGTACCTCGGTGAGGCCGCCGTTCTCGTAGTAGTCGATGTGGTGGGATTCGGTGTGCTCGGAAGTGAGGTCGCAGCCGATGCAGCCGCCGTCGCGGATGGCGAGGATGAGGCGTTGGGCGTCGTTGGCGTTGCGTGTGCGGCCCAGCGCGAGCTCGGACCAGTCTGATGTGAACACTGCGGGCAACACGTCGGCGTCGACGGCGTGTTCGGCAACCATCTTGGCCGACAGTGGTGTGCCGTCGTCGAGGCGGGGGTTGGCGAGCCGGTCGTTGACGACGTCGTAGTCGGCGATGATCACCAGGCTGGTGTTGCGTCGCCGGGTGTTGGAGGTGCCGGCGATCAGATCGGCGATCGCGTCCGCGGTGAGCTGCGCACGAGTCGGCACAACCCCGGAGCCGTCAGCTTCTGTGCCGCTGTTTGCGTCGTCGTGTTCTGCAGTCGTGCTGTCGGCGGTGTCGGCGCGGCGGCGAAGCGAGCGCACCATGGCCTGCAGGGCGGTGTTGATGTGGCGTCCGGCGAGGAAGTCGAAGGTGCCGTTGAGGTGCCACATGCCGTCATCGCCGAGCTTCATCGAGCCCCACCGCTGGGCATGCTGGTGGGCGAGTTCTGCGTCGAGCGGGCTGAGGTCCTTTGCTGCGGCCTCAGCGTCGAGATCCGCGAACACCTCCAAGCTCTCATACGCGAGCGGGTGACGGGCGACGGTGTCGGAGGGATAGACCCGGCACAGCTCGAGAAAGCTCGCTTCGCTGCGGCGGTGCTTCTTGGGGGCTTCGCGGGCGATCACTTTGGCGTGCGCCATGCCGATCTCGCCGGCCTGCATCGCGTCCAATGTGGCTGTCATGCCTTCGGCGGCGAGGGTTTCGGCCAGGCGGGCCTCGCTGCGGGCCTGGGACGCGTTCAGGCGTGTCTGGTCGCGCAGCACATAGGCCGCGGCCTGGGCGCCGTGGCGCGCTGCCATCTCGGCCACCGCCGCCAGATAGCGGCCCTCGACGCGCGCCCGTTCAGCGGCCAGCTCGACCACGAGGCCCTGCAGATCGCCGTATCCCAATGACCCCAGCCCGCCCAGTCCCACAGCACCGTCGTGCCGGCCGGCCCCGTCGCCGCGGCCGGCGCTCCGCAGCGAATCGGCCCCGTCGGCTGCGTCGTCATGACGCCACACCGACGCCGGATCGGGCCATGCCCCCACGTCGTCATTCCGCACAGCATCGGGCCCGTCGCCCGTCTCGCAGCCTTCGACAAGGCCGGGAGCCAACTCGCGGATCACGTCGCCGAACATGATACAAGCATACACACGTACGCAGCCAATTACAAACACTTGTCCGCACACCGTTCGATGTGCCGCCGGCAGCCGACGCCACGACCCGAGCGCCCAGTCAACGCAGCGAACACCCGCGGGAAACAAGAGGCACCCCCACGAGGCCCACCTGCCGGCTCGAGTCCCGAACGCTCGACTGCGCCCCGACCACATTGGGGTCAGCGACTGCAAGCGTCGTCTAAATGGCGGACGCGCCCAAACAAGCACAGACGCACTCCTGAACCGTCGCGCTAGCCTCAGCGCCCGCAACACAGCGCTGGCATGAACCTCAATTCGAAGATTGAGAACGACGCGCCGAATTTGGCGCCTGTCTTCGCACCAACTCCGGCCCGAGTAGCTCAGTGGCAGAGCGGCTCTCTCGTAAAGAGCAGGTCGTGGGTTCAATCCCCACCTCGGGCTCGCCGGCTGCCGCGGCTGACTCGTCGGCGGGTCTCAGCGGGGTGAGTGGCCGAGGCGGATGAACAGACAGCCCAGGGCCAATCGCTGGTTCGCGTTGAAGCGCAGTGCTTCGGCTGCGTCGCCGATGGCGTGGAGCTGCCCCGCGGCCGGCTCGGGCCGCAGGTTGCCGCTGCTGGCTTCGTCGCGGATCTGTGCGGCCAGCACTGCCAGTCCCATCGTCAGCTCGTCGGTGCGCACGCGGCGCAGCTCACGCCGGTGGCGCTCGTCGAGCGAGCTGCGGCCGACGTTCGTCCCGTACAGCTCGGCCTGCTCATCGGCTGCCGCACGCTCGGCCTCGTGACGGGCTTCGAGGGGCGCTGCTGCCTGCTCGGTCGCCTCCAGCGCAGCGTCCGCAGCGGCCATCGCCGCGGCCGCTGTGCCGTTCAGGGAACCCCGCAGGCCTCGCCACGTCTCGATCCGCACAGCAGCGTCGTCGTCGGAGGCGAGCAGGCGCGCGCGATCGATCGAACCGCCGGCCGCGGCCGCAGCGAAGCTGGCACGGCCGGCCTCGACGCCCTCGGCGACGAGGATTACGTGCAGATCGGCTTCGCCCAGTGCCTCGAAATCGACACGTGCGCAGCGCGAGGCCAGCGTCTCCATCGACCGGTTGACCTCCTCGGCGAGCAGCACGAACACCGTTGACGGTGGCGGCTCCTCGACCGACTTGAGCAGGATCGGCGCGCTCAGCGCGGCGCGGTCGACATCGCTGAGCACGATGACCTTCTGCTCGCCGGACACGGGCGCTGCAGCGGCGGCGCGCACGGCGTCGCGAGCCTGCCCGGCCGTCATGGCTGCGCCGACACGGTCGAACACGAGCAGGTCGGGATGCTGCTCGGCGAGCGCAAGGCGGCGCTCACGCTCGGGGGTCGCGCTGCGCGCCGCCAGCAGCTCGCCCGCGAACCGGCAGGCCGCGCTGCGCAGCCCGGCGCCCGCGGGGCCGACGAACAGGTACGCCGGCAGCGGCGAGGCAAGCGCTGCCCGCAAACGATCAACGGCTGCCGGCTGGCCGACGATGCCGTCGAGCAAGTTCCCGACCGCCAGCTCGTCAACGGGCTGCGACTCGTCGAGCGTGGATCGGGCAGCCGGGGCCAAGGGCGGCGCGACCTCGGGGGCGGCTGGGACGTCAGCAGTGAGCGAGGGCTCGGTCCCCGGCTCAGGTTGCGACTTGGATTCGCGCTCCGAATCAGGCCCAGGCTCGGGCACAGATTCGGGCGCAGACTTGGGCTTGGATGCGGGCTCCGGCGGTAGCGGTTCGGGAGCGGGCGCTGGCGGAGCGGTGGGCTCGTCGCCGAAGTCGAACAGCGACAGCGGGGCGGGCTCGGAGGCACGCGGCGGCTCGGCCGCGGCAGGCGGACCGTCAGCGTCCTCGGCGTCGAGGGGGCCGTCGGCCATCGATGCCACCGCAGGCGTCCTAGTCCGCCATCGCTGGATGCGTCGCGACGGCCTCGATGACTCTCGCCGACACGTCGGCGGGGCTGCCGGTCCCGTCCACGCGGACCCAGCGGTCGGGTTCGGCATCGCAGAGCTCGGCATAGCTGCGCCACACACGCAGCGCGAACTGCAGCGCTTCGCCCTCCAGCCGATCCGGCCCGTCACCTGAGGGTTGGAGGGCATCGGGGTCGATCGCAGCCGCGTCCTCCAGCAAGGACATTTGCTCTCCGCCGACGCGGTCGAGATGGTGCACGCGTCGATCCGCGTCGACCAGCGGCACATCGAGCAGCACGACGACGTCGGGCAGGATGATCTCGGGCAGTTCGGTCGACGCGCCCGCCGGCCGGCGGGAGGCGTAGTCGATCAGCGACCGCAGCTCGTCGAGGGCCAGACCCCGGCCGTAGCCCTGGTACGCCAGAGTCGAGCCATAGGAACGGTCGGTCACGACGTCTCGGCCCGCTTCGAGTGCCGGCGCAACCACCGTGGCGATGTGCTGCGATCGATCAGCGGCAAACAGCAGCGCTTCGGTGCGCGGCGCCGGTGCATGGTCTGGCGACGAGTGCAGCAACGCCTCACGCAGCGAAGCGCCGAGCGGCGTCCCGCCCGGCTCGCGGGTCCCGGCGGCATCGAGGTGAGTCGCCAGCAGCTCGGCTTGGGTGGACTTGCCGCTGCCGTCGAAGCCTTCCAGCGCGATGTAGCGGCCGCGGGCGGTCATGCGCTGTCCCCCGCGCTGTCTGCGGCCTGCGGCGCCCTGCGCCCCTCGCCGCGGCGGCTGCGCAGCGAGATCCCAGCCAGGACGCCGGCCATCAGGATCAGCAGAGCTCCCAGCCACAAGGCGCCTCGCACGCCGGGAAGTGCCAGCACTGAGCCGCCGATGGAGATCTCGTTGTCGAATGCAACGCCAAAGAGCCACTGGAAGCCGTCCGACAAGAACCCGCCGGCCGCCATGGAGATGAGCAGGCAGAACCGCACCAGCGTGTACATGGCCGCAAAGACCCGCCCACGCAGCACCTCTTCCACGTTCTCGTGCAGCAGCGTCAGCCCGGTGACATACACCGACCCCGCAGCCAGCCCCAGCAGCAGGACCCCCCCGAGCACCAGCAGCGTGACGGACGCCGAAGCGGCAAACAGCAGCGACGCACCGGCGAGGAATACCGAGAACACAAAGAGGCGGGCACGCCCTTGCGCAGCCAAGGCGGATTGGCGGCCGAGATAGTTCGCGGCGCTCTGCAGCAGCGTCACCAACGCCACCCCGCCGCCCACGCCGAGGCCCATCGCCACCAGGATCGAGCTGAAGCCAGCGCTGCCGGCGCCGAGCACCTCGTCGTTGTAGACCGCGCCGAGCGGCACCAGCATCCCGCCGCCGATCATGCCGGTGCCCAGGCCCACGAGCACGGCGCGGACTTGCGGGTTGAGGGCGATGAAGTCCCAGCCTTCGCGCAGTTCGCGGAAGCCTTGGCGCCAGTCGATGCGACGGTCGGTGTCGCGCTTGGCGTGCGCGGCGGTGATGTGCGACGAGAGCGGCAGCGTCGCGATGATTGCTGCGGCGATCAGGAACGTCGCCGAGTCGAGGACCAGCGACATTTCCACCTGGCCGATGTCGGTCCAGCCGATCAGCTCGCCCAGCTTCGCCATGGCGGCAAAGGCGCCGGCGCCCAGCGGGAACGTGCCATAAGCGGCCACCAGGCCCAGCGAGTTGGCGGCGGTGAGGTGCCGGGCGGGCACGATGTTGGGGACGATCGCCTCCTTGGCCGGGCTCCACAGCGAGGTGGCCAGTTCCAGGGCCAGCGATGCCAGCACCAGCAGCCACACCCGGTCGATGAACGGGATCGTCAGGATCACGCTGGCCCGCGCGATGTCGCAGATGACCAGCAGCCGCTTGCGGTTGAAGCGGTCCACGATGATGCCGCCCGCCGACGCCAAGAAGAAACCCGGCAGCACCCGTGCCGTCACCACCAATGCGATGGCCGAACCCGGCTGGTCGCCGCCGATGCGCCGCGCCACCTCGATGGTGGCAAGCAGCCCGATCCAGTCGCCGAACGAGCTGACGACCTGCGCCACCCACAGGCGCAGGAATCCCGGCGCTGCGAACAATCCGGGCCGCGGAGCCTCGTCGTCTCCTCCATTGCCGGTCCCGGCGTCAACATCGGACGCGTCCGAGCCGTCGAACGAGGGGTTCGAGCTATCCGAACTCATGGCACTCAGCAGGCTAGGAGGCTGAGCCAAATGGCGAAGCCGTGGCCCGAGCGGCCCGTGAGCCCAATCACATGAGCTTTGGGAACAAGAGCGAGAAGCAACAGGCAGCGCGACGAGAAGGTCTGCCAATCCGCGCTTGATCTAGGAGCCGGGAGTGTCTGACTTTTTCGCCGGTTTTTTCTTCGCAGGCGATTTCTTGGCCGCCCGCTTCTTGGCTGCTTTCTTCGTGGCCGCCTTCTTCTTGGTGGGCTGCTTGCGGCGGGCCGCACGTTTCTTGGCCGGTCCCCTCGCACGTCGCATCGCCAGCAGCTCCGCCGCTCGCTCGACGGTCAGAGTCTCGGCGTCGTCGCCCTGGCGCAGCGAGGCGTTGTACTCACCGTCGGTCACGTACGGCCCGAAACGGCCGTCCCTGAGCACCATCGGCTTGCCGCTGTCGGGGTCAGTGCCGATCTCACGACCCGCATTCGCCGCTTGCTGGCCGCGCCGGCGCCGGGGCTGAGCCAGCAGAGTCAGCGCTTCTTCCAGGGTCAGCGTGAAGAGCTGCGCTTCGGACTCGAGGCTGCGGTTCTCGTCCTTGGCCTCGCCCACCGCTGCCTTTGTCAGGTACGGACCGAACCGCCCGTTGCGAACCGTGATCTCCGCCCCGTCCGCAGGATCGACCCCCACCGTCCGCGGCAGCGAGAGCAGCTGCAGGGCGTCGTCGAGCGTGATCGTCTCGGGTGTGTGATGGCTCAGCAGCGATGCCGTGCGGGGGCGCTCGTCGACCTCGTCGGGCCGCCCCACCGATACGTAGGGGCCGAACCGGCCCGGCCGAACGATGATGTCGAGGCCGGTGTCGGCGTCGGTGCCCAGCACCCGCTCGGTGGGTTCGTCGAGCAGCGCGAGTGCTCGTTCGATCGTCAGCTCGTCGGGCGCAAGGTCGTCGGGCAGCGGCCGGGTGGCGTCGCCGCGTCGAAGGTACGGGCCGAATCGGCCGACCCGGGCGACCACCGGCTCACCCTCGTCGTCGATACCGATGGGAATGCTGTTGATCTGCGCCGCGTCGATGTCTGCCAGCCGGTCGTCGGAAACGAGGTAGCGCAAGCCGCCCGCCGCCTCAGACGTGGGCGCTTGCTTGTCGCCGAAGTAGAACTCGGTCAGCCAAGGCTCCGCATCGCGCTCGCCGCTCGCGATCTCGTCGAGGTCTTCCTCCATGCGGGCGGTCAGCGCATAGTCGACTAGGCGGTCGAAGTGCCGCTCCATCAGGCCCACCGTGGCGAACGCCGTGAACGCCGGCACCAGCGAGGAGCCCTTCTTCCACACGTAGCCACGCGCCTGGATGGTCTCGATGATGCTGGCGTAGGTGCTTGGGCGGCCGACGCCGAGTTCCTCGAGCCGCCGCACCAGCGACGCCTCGGTGAAGCGGGCTGGCGGGCTCGTGTTGTGGGAAGCGGGCTCGAGCGCGACCGCAGTGGCCGAATCGCCGGCGTCGATGTCGGGCAGGATGCGCTCGGGCTCCTCGTCGGTGCCGGTGGGAGGCGGTGCGTACACCAGCCGGAAGCCCGGGCTGCGCACCACCGTCCCAGCGGCGGACAGCTCGACGCTGTGGCGACCCGGTCCGGCCCCGTTTGCCGGCGCGAGGGCAGGCGCCAGGTCGCATACGGCAGTGCCCGCCAGCTTGATGGTGACGGTCTCGCCGGTGGCGTCGATCATCTGGCTGGCGACGGTGCGCTGCCACACCAAGTCGTAGAGGCGCGACGCATCGCCCCCCAGGTCGTCGACGCCGCCGGGAGCGGGCCAGCTCTCGCCGGCGGGGCGGATCGCCTCGTGCGCTTCCTGAGCGTTCTTGACCTTGCGGGTATAGGTGCGAGGTTTGGGCGGGAGGTTCTCGCTGCCATAGCGGCCCGCGACGATGCGCCGAGCCGCGTCGAGCGCCTGAGCCGACAGCGTGGTGCTGTCGGTGCGCATGTAGGTGATGCGGCCGTTTTCATACAGCCGCTGGGCAGCCGCCATGGTGCGCGAGGCCGAGAAGCCCAGCCGTGCACCAGCAGCCTGCTGCAAGGTGGAGGTGATAAATGGTGCCGGCGGTCGGCGCCGGTAAGGCTTGGACTCCCGGGAGCTCACGGTGAACGGCGCCCCGGTGAGAGCGTCGGCAAGCGACGCCGCAGCACCCGCGTCGAGCACAGCGATGTCACCCGAGCGCAGCTCACCCTGCTGGTTGAAATCACGGCCGGTAGCAACCCGCTGCGCGTTCAACGAAACCAGCGAAGCATCAAACCGCTCCGCCGAGCGAGACGCACCAGGCGCCGCACCGCTGCGGGCACCGGCACCCGCGTCGCCGCCACCCGTGCCACCGGCCGCCGCGCCCGACCCAGTGTCAAGCGTCGCAGTGATGCTCCAGTACTCAGCAGCCCGAAATGCCATGCGCTCGCGCTCGCGTTCCACGATGAGGCGGTTGGCCACGCTCTGCACCCGCCCCGCGGACAGCCGCGGCGCCACCTTGCGCCACAGCACCGGCGAGACCTCATAGCCGTAGAGACGGTCAAAGATGCGCCGAGCCTCCTGCGCATCCACCAGCCGCCGGTCGAGGTCACGCGGGTTGTCGATGGCCGCGCGGATGGCGGCGGCGGTGATCTCGTGGAACACCATGCGGCGCACAGGAATCTGCGGGTTCAGCACCTCGAGCAGGTGCCAAGCGATGGCTTCGCCCTCGCGGTCCTCATCGGTGGCGAGATAGAGCTCGTCGGCGTCGCGCAGCAGCGATTTCAACCGTCGAACCTGATCACGCGCCGTCACCACGTAGACCGGCTTGAAGCCGTCGTCGGGGTTGACGCCCAGCGTCGCCCACGACTCGGACTTGTAGGCGGCAGGCACCTCGGAGGCATTGCGAGGCAAGTCCCGGATGTGGCCCACCGAAGACTCCACCACGTACTCGTCGCCCAAAAAGCGCGAGATCGTGCGCGCCTTCGCGGGCGACTCGACGATGACGAGAGAAGTGGCCATAGAGATCAGGGGTACCCAGCGCCAGCACTGCAGTACAGAAGGTCGCGGCGCCAACACGGACAGCGCCGGACGGTAGCGCAACTGTTCAGCGAAACGACGGTGAGGCCTCTCTACGCGGTCTCGTGCCGGGTGCCCACGCGGTGCAGTCCGACCGCAACAAGGGCTGCCACCCCGGCAGCGATCACAGCCACCACGAGGTCCGACGCGAGCGGTGCGCCAAGCTCCGCGTTCCCAAAACCACCCGAATCTGCATCACCGACCGGCCATGGCCAAAGCACCCGCAACGAGCCAGCCATCAGCCCCATCAGCACAGCGATCATCAAGTCACGCCACCGATCCAGCAACCGCGCCAACAGCCGCGAGAACAATCCCAGCCCAATCACCGCTCCCAGCCCAAACAGCAACACGGTGCCGAAGTCTCGCTCAGACACCGCCTCGGTGATCGGGTCATACAGCCCCAGCAGCAACAGCACAAAGGCACCCGAGATCCCAGGCAGGATCATGGCGCAAATCGCCAGCGCACCAGCGCCAACAATCACCAAGCCAGCCGGATCCGAAACGCTGCCAGCACGAACCCCCAGCAAGAAGAAAACAGCAACCGCAACCACAACGAACACGGCCACAAGCCCGACCCGCCACTGTCCCACCTGCACCCGGGTGGTCACCACGGTCAGAGCAACAAGACCAAAGAACGCCGCAGAAAGCCCCACAGGCTGCTCATCAATCAACCACCGAACCACCTCAACAAGCCCAACAACGGCAACACCGATGCCCACCGCCAGCGGAACAAGAAACCCCCACTCAGCCCGCCCGACCATCCCGAGCGCCGTTCGGAGGCGTCCGCGCAGCAACAGCCCCGCAGCAGTACTCAGGTGCGCAACCTGCCCCACCAGCCGGTCATAGATCCCCAGCAACAGCGCCAAGGTGCCACCCGACACCCCCGGCACCACATCCGCAGCCCCCATAGCCAACCCCCGAACAAAATTCGAGAGCACTCGCCGCAGCACCCAGCCGAACCTAGAGCATCAGCACAAACGCGGAGAGTCCCCGGGCAAGAACCCGGGGACCCCCGCTGACAGCAGAAAAGGAAGGGCCAGACAACTCAGCCCATGGCCGAGTGTCAGCCGCTCGAAACCACGTCGTCCAGCGCCATTCCAGGACCCCCATGCTCAGAAACATCAAGGCCCACCATCTCCTCCTCCGCCGACACCCGCAGCCCAATGGTGGCCTTCAGGACCCCGAACAGGATCACCGAGGTAACGATCACCCAGACGGCCACGATCACCACCATCAGGAACTGCACAACGAGCTGCTCGATGCCGCCGCCGTAGAACAGGCCGGCGTTCTCGCGGCCCAGGAAGGCATCGTCGTAGCGGGCGAACAGGCCGATGGCGAGTGTCCCCCACATGCCTGCTGCGCCGTGAACGGCGAAGGCACCGACGGGATCGTCGATCTTCAGCTTGCGGTCGACGAAGCCGACGACCAGCACCACGATGAGGCCCGCGATGAATCCGGTGACGATGGCGCCCCAAGGCGTCATCGTGCCGCAGCCAGCGGTGATGCCGACCAGGCCGGCCAGTGCACCGTTGCCGGCCATCGGCACGTCGGGACGGCCGCTGCGCAGCCAGTTCAGCGCTGTGGCGCCGATGACGCCGGCGCACGCAGCCAGCACGGTGTTGAGCGCCACGAACATCACGTATTCATCGGCTGCGAGCTCTGAGCCCGGGTTGAACCCGAACCAGCCGAACCACAGGATGAACACGCCCAAGATGGCGAGCGTCACGTTGTGGCCCGGAATGTTGCGCGACGTCCCGTCGGGGGCGTACTTGCCGAGGCGCGGACCGAGCATCCATGCACCGACGAGGGCCATCCAGCCGCCCACGCTGTGGACGATGGTGGAGCCGGCGAAGTCGCTGTAGACGGCGTCTCCGATGGAGATGTTGGCAATGAGGCCGCCGCCCCAGGTCCAGTGCACGACAATCGGGTAGATGATCGCCGTGGTCACGAGGCTGAAGATGAGGTAGGTGCTGAACTTCGTGCGCTCGGCCATGGCGCCCGAGGCGATGGTGACCGCTGTGGCAGCAAATACGGCCTGGAAGAAGAAGTCGGTCGAGCCCGACAGGCCTTCGGAGATGTCGAACAGGTCGACGCCCGACAATGCGAACGAGCCCCAGCCGAATGCGCTGTTGCCGTCGCCGCCGTAGGCGAGGCCGTAGCCGACTAGGAAGAACGCCAGGATGCCGATGGACGCATCGGCCAGGTTCTTGGCCATGATGTTGGCCACGTTCTTCGAGCGGGTCAGGCCCGATTCGAGCATGGCGAAACCGGCCTGCATCAAGAAGACGAGCACGCCGGCGATGAACACCCACAGGTTGTCCATGACTGCCTGCACCATCTCGGCGGACAGCGATTCGTCCTGCGCGCCGGCTGGACCGGCAAACAGGAACAGGCCGCCGACGGCGCCCGCGACGATGACGAAGAGCTTGCGTTTCATGGCGAATCTCCTAGGACTCGACTCCCGATGAATGGCTGACGGGGCGAACCTAGAAACGGCTTGTTGCGCGGGAGTCACCTCGACATGACCGCTCGATGCACAGCGCGGGTCGGCGCTGTTGCCGAAGTGTTTCCGCAGCGTTGCGAGCCGTAGCGTTGCTTAAGAACGTGCGCCCGCTGCGGAGGCGGCAGGGCCCTCTGCTCCCGCGATCCGGCAGGTCGCAACGTCGCAGAGTTCCCTGCCGCCTCCGCAGCTATGACATCTGTGCCAGCCGGCTCAGCTGCTCGCGGGGTAGCGCAGCTTGGGGCCCGCTTCGGCCCAGTCCATGTGATCGCGGATGTACTCGTTCGACGGATCTCGGGGCGGTGAGTAGTCCCAGCCTTGCGGTGCTGCTGCGTGGACTATTCGGCGGGCCCGCTGGGAGGCGAGCACTTGCTCGCGTATCGCGGTCGAGTTCCAGCGCTGGGTCACCTCGTGCGCGAATGCAGCCGTCACGTCCGCCAGATCGGCTGAGCCGGCGAGGTTGTGATGCTCGGATGGATCCGCGTTGAGGTCATAGAGCTGCGGTGGGTCGGTGTCGCAGTGGATGTACTTGTAGTGGCCTCGGCGAATCATGAAGATGGGATGCGAGGTCAGCTCGCCCATGTACTCGCCGACGGTTTCATCTACTGGGTCAGCGGCTCCGGTGGCTGCCGGCCACAGGCTGCGCCCTTCGAGCAAAGTGCCGAGTTCGTCCGGTGGGACGCCCGCTATATCCAGCAGCGTGGGCGCGAGATCCAGCAGCGAGCACACATTGGGAACGGTGCCCGGAGCGACGTCGGGCCCTGCCATCACCAGGGGGACGCGGGCGGAGCGCTCGAAGAACGACATCTTGAACCAGGCGCCCCGATCGCCGAGCATGTCGCCGTGATCGCTGGTCGCGATGACCACGGTGTCGTCGGCATGGCCGGTCTCGTCCAGCACGGCCAGCAGGTCGCCCAGCCACCAGTCGAAGTAGCTCGTGTTGGCGTAGTACGCATGGCGGGCGTTGCGGCATTGCTCGTCGGTCCATCCGACGGTGTCTGCCTCGATGCCCGCTCGGATGCGCACGGTGTGAGGGTCCAGCTCGGCGGGCATCGGCCCGGGCAGGTCGATCTCGTCTTGGTCGTAGAGGTTCCACCACTCGGGGCGCGCCACGTAAGGGTCGTGAGGGTGGATAAAAGACACCGCCAGGAAGAACGGGCGATCGTCGGGTTCGCGTGCCAGGTCGTACAGGCAGCGGCGGGTGGCGAAGCCCACCTCGTCGTCGTAGTCCATCTGGTAGGTGGCGAGTGCCTGGCCGGCCCCAGAGAGGCTGTCCATGTTGTGGTACCACTTGCCGATCCGCTCGCCGGCGGCATCCCAGTTGGGCGTCCACGCGAAATTGGCCGGGTAGATGTCGGTGGTGAGGCGCCGGCTGAAGCCGTGCAGCTGATCGGGGCCGACGAAGTGCATCTTTCCCGACAGCACCGTCCGGTAGCCCGCGACGTTCAGCCAGTGGGCGATGGTGGGTGCGGCTGCGCTCCACTCCGCGGCGTTGTCCCACGCGCCGATCTGCGACGGGAGGCGGCCGGTCATCATCGAGTAACGCGACGGCGCGCACAGCGGCGAGGGGCAGTACGCCGCGTCGAACCGGACGCCCCGCTCGGCGATCGAGTCCATCGACGGCGTCTGGACCAGCGGGTGGCCGTAGGTGCCGGTGAAGTGCGGCGCGAGCTGATCCGCCATCACCAGCACGATGTTGGGAGCGGGCATCGAACCGCACAGTAGGCCCGTCGGAGACGGGCCAGAACCGGGGTCGAGTCCAAGTCCGTCCCCGGCGGATCTCGGGCCGAACCCAGCGCTCGACGGGCTGGTCGCACTCGACAGTCAAGAGCGCGCACATGTGCGCGGTTCTGGCGTTTCTCGGGCGTGCTAATCTCTGCAAAACCGTCTAAATGGCCTGTTTTTCCGGGACGACTGGGGAGGTCGAATCCGCCGCAGGCCGACTGCCCTCGCTGAGGGCCGCCGGCAGATGCCGGCGACAGACGGAGGACACAAACCGGGGGGTGCCCATGTCCGAAGTATTCAAATCCGGCGAGCGAATTCGTCGGCGTCGAAAGCTCAGTAGCTGGAAGCTGCTCGTAGCGCTCATCGCAGCGCTCGGGCTGTTCGCTGCGGCCTGTACGGGCAGCGACAGCTACGATGTGGCCGAAGAGCCGGCCGCCACGACAGAGGCGATGGAAGAAGAGCCGGAGGAGATGCCGGTCGACGAGGGTCCTGACCTGGGCTCGCAGACCGCGATCACACTGGCCGCGAATCCGTGGAACGGCTCGGCGCTAAACGTGGCAGTCGCTGCGCAGCTCCTCGAGAGCGAGCTCGGCTACGAGGTCGAGATTGTTGACATCGACGAGAACGCCCAGTGGGCGGCCATCAACACCGGCGAGATCAGTGCCTCGCTCGAGGTGTGGCCGTCAGGCCACGCGCAGAACGTGACCGACTTCATCGACAACGACGGCGCCAATGTGGACAACGCCGGGCTGCTCGGCCCGGTCGGCAAGATCGGCTGGTTCACGCCGACCTACATGATCGAGCGCCATCCGGAGCTGGCGACATGGGAGGGCTTCGCCGATCCGGCGCTGGCCGGCCTGTACGCCACCGCGGAGACCGGCGACCTGGGACAGTTCCTGGGCGGCGATCCGAGCTTCGTCCAGTACGACGAGGACATCATCAACAACCTGGGCCTGCCGATGCAGGTGGTGTATGCCGGGTCCGAGGCTGCGATCTTGGCAGCCGTGGACGCCGCGTACAGCCGGGAGGAGCCGATCCTGGTCTACCTGTGGACGCCCCACTCGGCGTTCAACAGCTACGACCTCACCAACGTGCTGCTGCCTTCCTACAGCGATGAGTGCTACGCCACCGCAGATGCCGGCGGAGTCAACTGCGACTATCCCGCCGACGTCCTGTTCAAGATCATCGATGCGAGCCTCGCCGACAACGCTCCCGCAGCGGATGCGTTCCTGCGGGCCATGAACTACGACAGCGCTGACCAGATCGCCATGCTCGCCGCCGTCGAGGGCGAAGGAATGTCGATCGACGATGCCGCGGCGCAGTGGATCGCGGACAACGAGGCGACCTGGAGCGCCTGGCTGAACTAGCCCGTCAGCGTTCAGATTGCAGCACGACGCTGACCCGTCGGCGTCGGCCCGGCACAGGCTGAGCCGCAAGGCGCAGCCAGGGCCGGCCCCGACGGGGCTCGTCTCGCATGTCAAATTCCGCAGTCCAGCGCATGAAACCGTGAACGGTCTGGCCTATGGATGATCCCGTGTACGACTTCATCATCGTCGGCGGCGGATCGGCCGGATGCGCGCTTGCGAACCGGCTGAGCGCAGACCCCGCGAACAAGGTGCTGGTGCTCGAGGCCGGCCGTCGCGATTACCGCTGGGACGTGCTCATCCACATGCCGGCGGCGCTGGCGATGCCGATCGGCAACCGCTTCTACGACTGGCAGTACGAGACCGAGCCCGAGCCGCACATGGACGGGCGGCGGGTGTACCACGCCCGCGGCAAGGTGCTCGGCGGCTCCAGCTCCATCAACGGGATGATCTTCCAGCGGGGCAATCCGGCCGACTACGACAAGTGGGCCAGCCGGCCCGGCATGGCGGCGTGGGACTACCGGCACTGCCTGCCGTATTTCAAGCGCATGGAGACGTGCCTGGCTGGCCCCGATTCCTGGCGCGGCGGCGACGGGCCGCTGGTGCTCGAGCGGGGCCCGGCCCGAAGCCCCCTGTTCGAGGCGTTCTTCGACGCCGTGCAGCAGGCCGGCTACGAGCTGACCGATGACGTCAACGGCTTTCGCCAGGAGGGCTTCGCAGCGTTCGACCGCAACATCCACCGCGGCCGGCGCCTGTCGGCCTCGCAGGCATACCTGCACCCCGTGATGGATCGCCCCAACCTGACGCTTCGCACGGGCGCGCTGATCAGCCGGGTGCTGTTCGACGGCAGCCGGGCGACCGGCGTCGCCTACCGTCAGCGGGGCCTGCGGCGGGGCCGTGAGCGTGTCGCCCGAGCAGGGCACGTCATCTTGTGTGCGGGCGCCTTCGGCTCAGCGCAGCTCTTGCAGCTCTCCGGTGTCGGTTCCCCGTCGCTGCTCAGCCAGCACGGCATCGAGGTGGTCTCGCCCCTGCCCGGCGTCGGCGAGAACCTGCAGGACCATCTCGAGGTCTACATCCAGTACGCCTCGCGGCTGCCGGTCTCGATGCAGCCCCATCTGCGGCGCTGGCGACATCCGTGGATCGGCTTGCAATGGCTGGCGCGGCGGGGGCCGGGGACGACCAATCACTTCGAGGCCGGCGGCTTCGTGCGTAGCAACACCGACGAGGCCTATCCCAACCTGATGTTCCACTTCTTGCCGCTGGCCGTGCGCTACGACGGCTCGGCGCCGGTCAGCAAGCACGGCTACCAGGTGCATGTCGGGCCGATGTACTCCGATGCCCGCGGTTGGGTGCGCATCAGGTCGACCGACCCCACAGCCAAGCCGGCGATCCGGTTCAACTACCTCTCCACCGCCCAGGACCGGCGGGAGTGGGTCGAGACGGTGCGGGTCACGCGCCACATCATGAACCAGCCGGCCTTCGAGGCCTATAACGACCGCGAGCTGTCGCCCGGCCCTGCCGCCGAATCCGACGACGAGATCATGGACTGGGTGGCGCGCGACGCCGAGACGGCGTTGCATCCCGCCGGCACCGCACGGCTCGGCACCGACCCCGATGCGGTCACCGATCCGGCGACGATGGGGGTGCTGGGCACGTCGGGTCTCAGCGTGGTGGACGCCTCGGTGATGCCGAACGTGACGAACGGCAACATCTATGCGCCGGTGATGATGATCGCCGAGAAGGCTGCCGACCTGGTGCTCGGAAATGAGCCGCTCGCGCCGCTGGACGTGCCTGTTTACGGTCAGGCGTGCGGGGAGCCCCGGCCGGCCCCGCCGGCCTCGTGACCGGATGGGTGATCGGCGTCGTGACCGGAGATCATCGTCGAGACCAGGTCGAGCACCTCGTGGCGCTCGGCCTTGGTCGGGGGTGCGAGGCCGAACAGGTCGATGAGCCAGAGCCCGTCGCCCACGATGCGTGCGAGCAGGCCGGTGGTCTCGGCCAGCTTGTCGCGGTGCATGAGGCGCTCCTGCCAGCGCTCGAACGTCGCCCGGGTATTCGCCAGCAGTTCGTCGTCGAGCGCCGCAGCCGCGAGGATCGACGACGAGGTGTCGTCGGCTGCCTTGTAGGGCTCACGCACGTAGTCGAGGTAGGCGAGCGCGAATGTGCCGCGGGACGCGGGATCGGCGGCGCGAAAGCGCGCTTCGCGGATGTCCAGCTCGTCGTCGAGGACCGCGAGCGTCTCGTCGAGCAGACCCGCCATGAGGGCGTCCTTCGACCCGAAGTGGTAGAGAAACCCGCCCTTGCTGACGCCCGCAGCGGTGGCGACGCGATCCAACGTCAGGTTGGCAGCGCCATCGGTGCGGATGACCTCGATGGCCGCGGCGAGGATGCGCTCGCGGGTCTGCACGGCCCGATCCTGCACCGGGCCCGATCTCGAAGCGGTGCGGTCCGCTGCAGGCGGCGGCGCGTCACTGTCGCCGGGTGTCGCATCGAAGGCGCGAGATCGTGCCACAGTCAGCACAGGGTATCGACACGCCGAACCCGTCCAGCTGGACGGTAACGCGGCGGGCGGAGGCAATGGGGGCAGCCATGGAGCCGATCGTCACGGTCAGCGGTCTGTGGAAGATCTTCGGCAAGAAGGTCGACGCCGCCCGTGAGCTGGCTTCGGCGGGCGCGGACCGGGGGCAGATCCAGGCCGAGACGGGCTGCTTGGTGGCGGTTCACGATGTCACCTTCGACGTGCGGGCGGGCGAGACGTTCGTGGTCATGGGCCTGTCGGGTTCAGGCAAGTCGACGCTGGTGCGCTGCGTGTCGCGCCTCATTGAGCCCACCTCCGGCGACATCGACGTGTGCGGGACCGTCTTGGCTGACGCGAGCGATGCAGCGCTGCGTGAGCTGCGCCGCAGCAAGATGGCGATGGTCTTCCAGCACTTCGGCCTGTTCCCCCACCGGCGCGTCGTCGACAACGTGGCGTACGGCCTCGAGGTGCAGGGCGTCGGGCGCGACGAGCGCCATGAGCGGGCTCGCGAGGTGCTCACCACGGTGGGGCTCGACGGCTGGGGCGATCACTACCCCCAGCAGCTCAGCGGCGGGATGCAGCAGCGCGTCGGCCTGGCGCGAGCCCTTGCGGTCGAGCCCGAGGTGCTGTTCTTCGACGAGCCGTTCTCGGCGCTCGACCCGCTCATCCGGCGCGACATGCAGGACGAGCTGGTGGCGTTGCAGCTCGAGCTGCAGCGCACGATCGTGTTCATCACGCACGATTTCGCCGAGGCGCTGCGGCTTGCCGACCGGATCGCCATTATGCGAGACGGGGCCTTCACCCAGGTCGGCACGCCGCTCGAGATCCTGACTCAGCCCGCCGACGACTACGTGCGTGCGTTCACCCAGGATGCGCCGATCGCGAAGGTGCTCCCCGCGTGCTCGTTGATGCAGCCGCTCGGCGACGTCGCCATCGACGACGGCTGGCCCCGCACAACCGAGACCGCCACGCTCGAATCTGCGCTGCCGTTCCTGCTGTCATCGGATCACCCGGTCGTGGTCTGCAACGCCGAGGGCAACCCGGCGGGCCTGCTGCACCCCGACGACGTGGCAGCGGTGCTGGAGCAGAACCTTCGATGAACCAGACCATGGTTGCCGCAGCACCAGCACCGCCATCAAACACAGCGCTGGAGCAGAACCTTCGATGAGGCAGACCGTCGAGGCTGGGCCGCCTGCAGGTGCAGGCTCGGCGGCAGCCCGGCGGCGGTCGCCGGTCGCCGTTGTGCTGGCAACAGCTGCAGTTGCACTCGTGATCGTCGGGTTCGCCGCCTCGGTCGGCGCCTTTCCCGAGTCGTGGAACTTCGGGCTGGCCGACCCGATCGACCGCACACGGCGCTGGCTCATCAACAACCAGACCTCCCACTGGCTGTACACGGTGCTGCTGAACCCGGTCACCGATCTGGCCGACGCCGGCATTCGCCAGCTCGAGACGATCCTGCGATGGTTCCCCTGGTACGTGTACCCAGTCGTCTGCGGCCTCGGTCTGTGGCGGGTGCGCGGCCGGCTGGCGGGAGCGCTCGGCTTCTGCGGCGTCGTGATCATCGGCATGACCGATCTGTGGCAGCAGGGCTTCGCCACGCTCGCGTTAATGGCGGTGGCGGTGTTCGGCTCGCTGCTGGCGGGCATCCCCCTCGGCATCGCCGCCTGGCGCAACGACCGCGTCGCCGGCGTGCTGCGTCCCACCCTCGACGCCATGCAGACCATGCCCGGGTTCGTCTACCTCATCCCGTTCGTGCTGCTGTTCGGCATCGGGCGGGTGCCGGCCCTCATCGCCACAGTCATCTTCGCCCTGCCGCCGGTGGTGCGGCTCACCGACATCGGCCTGCGCAACGTGCCCAACCCGATGGTGGAGGCCTCGGAGATGTTCGGCGCTACCGACCGCCAGACGCTGCGGCTGGTGCGGATCCCTGCCGCCCGTCCGGCGATCCTGGCAGGCGCCAACCAGACCACGATGCTGGCCATGAGCATGGTGGTGATCGCCGCGTTCATCGGCGCGGGCGGTCTCGGCCAGGACGTACTGCGGGCCATGCGCGACATCGACGTCGGCGAAGCCTCCGAGGCTGGCATCGCCATCGTCATCATGGCGATCATCCTGGATCGCTTCACGCGGGGCATCGCGACGCTGGGCGAGCGCGGCCGCGGCCACGGGCCGGGCAGTCATGGCGACGGCTCTGTGTCGGCCGCAGACATCGCGGCGATCCGCTGGATCGGTGCCGTCACGGCACTGGTGGCGCTCGTCGGGGGCATCGTGGGTCACCACGAGTTCCCCGAATGGCTGCAATGGCACTACGCGCCGTATGTCAACGACATCACGGCATGGGCTCGCGACAACCTCTACGACATCGGCTCATCGGGCATCGGCACGGGGCCGCTCAGCGACTTCATCACCCTCTACCTGGTGACGCCGCTGCGGGAGCTGCTGTCGGGGGGCATTCCCTGGCCGGCCATGATCGGGCTCGGCGTGCTGGGGGGTCTGGCGGCTCGCGGCGTCACGCTCGGCATCGGCATCGGCATCGCCCTGTTCGGGATCGGGTGGCTCGGCATGTGGGAGCTGTCGATGGACACGCTCGCCCAGACGCTGGTGGCCGTGGCGGTCACGCTGGTGATCGCGGTGCCCTTGGGAATCCAGGCCTCCCACAGCGACCGCTTCCAGCGGTTGATGGACCCGGTGCTCGACTTCATGCAGACGATTCCCAGCTTTGTGCTGCTGGTGCCGGTGATCACGCTGTTTCACGTGGGGCGCATTCCGGGCATCATCGCTTCGGTGGTCTACGCGCTGCCCGCTGCAGTGCACTACACCGATCTGGGGCTTCGCCGGGTGCCCGCCGAGGTGCACGAGGCCGCCACGAGCTTCGGCGCGACCCGCAGCCAGCGCCTGCGGCGGGTGGAGCTGCCGCTCGCCGCCCCCGAGCTGATGGTGGCGGTCAACCAGGTGATCATGCTGGTGCTGGCGATGGTGGTGATCGCCGGGCTGGTCGGCGGCGGCGGCCTCGGCTTGGAGACAGTGAACGCGCTGCGCCGCAGCGACGCGGTCGGCCGGGGCTTCGAGGCAGGCATTGCCATCGTCCTGCTGGCAGGGATCCTCGACCGCCTCACCCGCGGCGTAGCCGACCGCCTCCGCCCCCCCGCCGCCACCTGAACCCAGCGTCTCGGCGGCGAAATCGCGACGAAGACCGCTGCGTGCTGTACACCGATGTAGTCACAAATCGATTTGTTTCGAGACTACATCGTCGCCTAATGTGGTCACATGAGCGCGAACGTTGGCATTCGAGAGTTGAAGGCGAAGCTGTCGGAATGCGTGCGGCGCGCTGCCGACGGTGAGGGCATTATCGTGACCGACCGCGGGCGTCCTGTCGCTCAGCTGACCGCACTGGACGATTCGACGCTGGACGGTTTGGCGCGCATCGAACAAGGCGTCGCCGAGGGCTGGATCACCCCGCCGAAACGTAGGCGAGGGCTCGAGCCGTTCACCCCGCCGCTCCTGTCTGCCGATGCTCCGAGCATCATGGAGATGCTGGACGAGGACCGCGGCGACTGATGCTTTGCGTGGAGTCGAGCGCTCTATTCAAGCGATACAGGACAGTGCGCGATTCAGAGACAGTGCGCACGCTCATGGCCGCCGGAGACTCGGCGACGTTGCGACCGGCCGGATCGCTGGTCGCAGAGGGTTCTGCCGCCTCCGCTGTGGGCGCACGTATCGTGCGCGACGGCTTAGAGGAAGGCGGGAACCAAGTCTCGTAAATCACGCATGCGTCAGGATCGTCACCTGTAACTTGAACTACATCAGCACGGACGTACGCTTCACTCAGGGTCTCTACACACCGGCCGCAGCCGCTCGATTCGTCGGCATGAGCCCAAGCACGTTTCGCTCCTGGTCCCATGGCTATCGGCGCGAGTTTGCGGACCGCCCGGCAGTCGTGATGGGTCCCGTTATATCGGCTGTTCCCCATGGTCGGAGTCGCCGAGTGCCATTTGTAGGACTAGTCGAGGCGACCGTTGTTCAAGCGTTTCGCAGCACCGGCCTCTCCATGCAGAAGATCCGTCAAGCCATTGAGGTCTTGACGAAACAAGGCGAGCTGCACAACGCCCTGGCATCCCAGCAGCTCTATACCGATGGGGCGGAAATTCTGTACGACTACGCGAGCGATCACGAGGAGCCACTGCTGCGGCTGCTGACGGTCGTCGGTACGGGCCAACGGGTGTTTCACGAGGTGCTGGACGAGTATCTGCAGCGGATCATCTTTGGAGACCGCTGGGCCACCCAACTTGTACTGCCGGTCACCAAGCGAGAATTGCTGCGAGTCGTGCCGGAAGTGGCGAGCGGTGATCCCATCTTCATGAACGGCGGAGCGCCTCTGTCCGCGGTGAGGTCGAGAGTTCAGGCCGGGGAGCCAATCAAGTCGATCGCGCGCGACTACGACGTGCCGTCGGAGGACATTTCGGAAGCCCTCAATGCCATCTGGCCGGAAACGGCAGCAGCCTGAGAGACCGCTGCCGATCTTCTTCTTGGACCGGGGAGTAGGTCGGCATGTGGTTGCGGAAGCCATACGCGCACGCGGCTGCGAGGCGCTACCGATGGCAGACGTCTATCCGAACGGCGCGGACCAAAGGGTGCCTGACGATGAGTGGATCGAGCGGGCGGGGCGCGAGGGTTGGATCGCGATCACCAAGGACTACTCGATTATTCGCGACCACGCCGATGACCTGAAGTCGTCGCGGCTGCGAGTCTTTGCGTTTAACAACGCCAGTATTTCGGGGGATGAGATGGCGAGCCGGCTCGATCGTCACTTCAACCGCATTCTGCGGCGAGCGGCGAAGGCTGGGCCCTACGTCTACGTGATCGGAAAGGACGGATTGGAGCGCCGGTGGCCGCCGAACGCTTAGTCCTCGGCGTAGCCGACCGCGCTTGCGGCCGCCACCTGAGTCCCGAGGCTGGTTCCCCGAGTCGGTTGAAGCAGGCGAGACTGCGGGAATCGAGAACATCGTGCGGTCGAAGCGAACTCGTGAGCAGACACGGTGTGCTCGTGTCGAGTGGCGCAGGTGTGTTCGGCGAATGGTCGGCGCGGTGCTGTTTGCGGCGCTGGCTGTCCTCGGAACTGGGTGTTTCCGCAGCGATGTGAGCTACGTCCTGCACGATGATCGCTCAGGGAGCGTGACCCACTCGACGACCATCGAGCTGCCTGCACTGACGGCCGGCGACTCAACCAATGGGGAGACCTCAACGACACACACGTGCGAGCGAGTCCTGGCCGACTCGCGGGATGACCGGTCCTCAGCAGCCATCTTCGGAACCTTGGATCCGGCTGTTGAGACAACCAATGACGGTGCCGAATGCAGCGAGACACTGCAAGCCTCATGGACCTCCGACGAGTTCCAAGAAGTCGTGGAAGCCATCGCTGAGTCGGGCGGCGCCCGCATCACCAAACGAGGCAATAGCTCCTGGGATTTCCGGATGGAGTGGCCGCCCGAGGGCGCGGAGATCTGGCAGCGCAATACCTACGAGGCCGACGAGGAGGGCGGCACCTCACCGAGGTTGGGTATCTCGGTAGACCTGCCGCCGGGTGATACAACCACGCACAACTCCACCGACCTGATCATTGCCGGTTTGAACATGGGCGCTTCTGGCAACGCCGATGCCGCCGACACATCTGAGTATCTGGCGGTCCTCGGCGGACCATTCACTTGGGAACGCAGCCTTGCTGTAGCGGGGAGCGAATCGGGGAGTTCGCACTCTGGGATGTTTGCTCAGACGTACCCGCATTCGACCGTCCCCGCAGCCGAGGACATCTTGGGGGCTATCGGTATTGGCGCGGTGATCATCGCCGCGTTGATGTTGCCGTTCGTAAGCCGATGGCGCGCTGCTCGTACTGCCAAATCTGGCGACGAGCCGTCGTTTCCCCAACCAACAAGCGGTCCTCACCCGTGAAGAGCCTCCGATCCAGACGAAGCGGAGTTTCCTGCTGCGACCTTCGCAACGAGCGCTGACCGCCGGGCCGGGTGGCAACTCCCTCGGCCAGTAATGTGACTACCAAATTGCTTACCTTGTGGTCATATTACTGAGGTAATGTAGTCACATGAGCGCGAACATCGGCATTCGAGAGTTGAAGGCGAAGCTGTCGGAATGCGTGCGGCGCGCAGCCGACGGTGAGTGCATCATCGTGACCGACCGCGGGCGTCCTGTCGCTCAGCTGACCGCACTGGACGACTCGACACTGGACGACCTCGCACGCATAGAACAAGGCGTCGCCGAGGGCTGGATCACCCCTGCCAAGCGGCGGGGAGGGCTCGGGAAGGCCCGTCCGCTCCTGTTGTCCGACGGGCCAAGCATCCAAGAAATGCTCGACGAAGACCGCGGTGACTAGTGCTCTACGTGGAGTCCAGCGCGATGATGAAGCTGTACCGGCCTGAAGTCGGCTCCGATGAGACACTCCGCGCCATCACCGCTGAGCGGGTGCCCGTTACCTCTCGGCTCACGGAGATCGAAGTCCGCCGCAACTTCGTGCGCCACTTCGCTGGCGAGGAGTTGGCAAGTGTGCAACGCCGGCTGCAGATCGACCTCGACGAGTTTGCACTCATGAGTCTCGATGCAGAGGTGTGTGAGGACGCGGCTCTCATCGCAGAGGAAACGCTTTGCCGATCGCTCGACGCCATTCACTTGGCGGCTGCCCGTCGAGCGAGTCCGAACGCGACCGTGCTGACGTTCGATCGGCGTCAGGCCCAAGCAGCCCGCGCCATCGGCATGTCGGTACTCGGCGTCTAAGAGCTTGAGCTCGCAGGCACAGATGCCAGAGCCGCGGAGGCGGCAGGAGACTCGGCGACGTTGCGACCTGCCGGATCGCTGGAGCCGAGGGTTCTGCCGCCTCCGCTGCGGGCGCACGTATCGTGCGCGACGGCTCAGAGGAAGGCGGGGACGAAGACGAGGCTGACGATGGTCATCACCTTGATGAGGATGTTCATCGCCGGGCCTGAGGTGTCCTTGAAAGGGTCGCCGATGGTGTCGCCGACCACAGCAGCGGCGTGGGCATCGGTGCCCTTGCCGCCGTGCGCACCCGCCTCGATGTATTTCTTGGCGTTATCCCACGCACCGCCCGAGTTCGCCATGTAGATGGCGATCAGGAAGCCGGTCACCACTGCCCCGGCCAGGAAGCCGCCGAGCGCGTTCACGTCGATGAAGCCGATCACCAGCGGCAGCACCACCGCCAGGCCGCCCGGCAGCAGCATCTCGCGCAGGGCCGCCTGGGTGGAGATGTCGACGCAGCGACGGCTGTCGGGCTTCACGCCCGGCTCGCCTTCACGCAGCCCAGGGATCTCGGCGAACTGCCGGCGGACCTCCACGATCATCGCCTGAGCAGCACGCCCCACCGACGACATCGTCAGCGCCGCAAAGATAAACGGCGTCATGGCGCCCAAGAACAGCCCGATCGTGACTGCCGTGTCGTTGATGTTCAGAATGATTGCGCCGCCGCTGTCGAGCATGGATGCTTGGCCGTCTGGGACCGAGCGCCCGGCGGTCAGGCTGAACGACTTGAACAGCGCCAGTGCGGTGACCGCCGCCGAGCCCACAGCGAAGCCCTTGGCCACCGCAGCAGTGGTGTTGCCGAGCGAGTCGAGGCTGTCGGTGACGCCGCGCACCTCGGGAGGCAGCTCGGCCATCTCGGCGATACCGCCGGCGTTGTCGGCGATGGGCCCATACGCGTCCACGGCCACGATGACGCCGGTCACGGACAGCATGCCGATGGCTGCCAGCGCCACGCCGTAGAGCCCGATCACGTCCCCGGTTGCGCCGAAAGCCACCCCGCCGAACCAGTACGACAGGCCGATCATCGTCACTACGAGCACCACCGCCGGCAGCGTCGAGAGCTTGCCCTGCGCGATACCTTCGATTGCGACAGTGGCGGGCCCCGTCTCGGACTGCTGCGCGATGCCCTTGACGGGCCGGTAGTGCTCGGAGGTGAAGTACTCCGAGGTGAAGCCGATGGCCCAGCCGCCGAGCAGCCCCACGATGATGGTCAGCGCCAGGAAGATCGGTGCGCCGAGCACGTAGTTGCCGATGGTCGGGCTGCCGCGGAACAGCACCAGCGTGCCCACGATGGAGAACACGACCGTGAGCGCCATGGCCACGTACTGGCCAGCGTGCAGCTGCGCCGACAGGCTGCGGCCCTCGCGGCCACGAACGAACAGCGCGCCGACGATCGAGGCAATCATGCCCAGCGCCCCGATCAGGATCGGGTACATGAGCAGCGCCTCGGCATCGCCGAAGTCGGCGGCCAGGCTGTCGCCCTCCATGAAGACCGGCACCAGCAATGAGGCCAGCACGACCGGCGCCACGATCGACCCGGCGTAGGACTCGAACAGGTCGGCGCCCATGCCGGCCACGTCGCCCACGTTGTCGCCCACTGCATCGGCAATCGTGGCGGGGTTGCGGGGATCGTCCTCGGGAATGCCAGCTTCCACCTTGCCCACCAGGTCGCCGCCGACGTCGGCCGCCTTGGTGTAGATGCCACCGCCGATACGGGCGAACAGGGCAATCGAGCTGGCGCCTAGGCCGAACGCCGCCACCACCTGGAACGCCTGGTCAACGCCCAGCCACTTCACCCACAGCAGGTAGTTGATCGAGATGCCCAGCAGTGCCAGCCCGGCAACGCTGAAGCCCATGACGGCCCCGCCCTTGAACGCCAGCGGCAGCGCCTTCGCGGCGCCCTCGCGGGCCGCATTGGCCGTGCGGGTGTTGGCCGCAGTGGCGATGTGCATGCCGATGAAGCCCGCCACCGACGACAGCACTGCGCCCATGAGGTAGGCAAAGCTCGCAGCCGGGCGGCCGTCGATCGGCACGATCAGCAGCAGCACGAACATGGCTGCCACGAAGACCGAGACCCACTTGTATTCCCGGCGCAGGAACGCCATGGCGCCCTCGCGGATGGCAGCGCCGATCTCGCGCATCAAATCCGTGCCTTGGTCGGCCCGCAAGACCACCTTGGCGAAGTAGTAGGCCAACAGCAGTGCCAGCACAGAGGCGATCAGGGCCAGATACGGAACAGCAGTCACAAGGACCTCCAGGGTCGCAGCAGGATCAGATCAGGTCGAGATGGCTCGGGGGAGTATGCCGGGCCGCAGGCACAGATGCCAGAGCCGCGGAGGCGGCAGGAGACTCGGCGACGTTGCGACCGGCCGGATCGCGGGAGCCGAGGCTTCTGCCGCCTCCGCAGCGGGCGCACCCACCTGCGCGGCGCGTCTAGGACTCGGCGTGGCGCTCGTGCTCTTCGGGCGGGACCTCGGTGTGGGCACCGCGCGTGCCGGAGAACCACAGCAACGCCAGCGCAGCCCCGCCGGCCGCACCCGAAGCCACCAGGATGCCGATCTTGGCCAGGTCGCTGATGCCGGCGTCATCGAAGGCCAGCCCGGTGATGAAGATCGACACGGTGAAGCCGATGCCCGCGGCGAAGCCCATGCCCACGAACTGCGGCCAGTTCATCCCTTCGGGCAGGTCGAATCCGAAGCGGGTCGCCACCCAGGTGAACAGTGCGATGCCAAGCGGCTTGCCGACCACCAGACCCAGAATGACGCCCCATGTGACCGGAGAGCCAGCGGCCTCGGTCAGCGTCTCCTCGGACAGCGGTATGCCGGCATTGGCGAGGGCGAAGATCGGCACGATCAGGAACGCCGTGAAGGGGTGCAGCATCGACTCGAGCCGTTCGGTCACCGGCACCGATTCCTGCACCAGGAATGACGCCTGGTGAACCTGCTCCACGCTCGGATCGTCGGGCAGGTCGTCCACCACGTTCTGGGCCTGGGTCCGGTCGAGCAGCGGCTTGGCGGGTGTCAGCAGGCCGAGCACCACCCCGGCGATGGTGGCGTGCACGCCGGACTCCAGCGTGGCGTACCAGATCACCAGACCGATCAGCCAGTAGATCTCGAGCGCCCACACCTTCATCAGCGCGAGCGCCCGCACCATGACGGTCAGCACGACCGCGACCGCCAGCCACGTGAAGTCGAGATCGCCGGTGTAGAAGATCGCGATCACCGCGATGGCACCGATGTCGTCCACGATGGCCAGCGTGAGCAGGAACAGCTTGAGGATCGGCGGCACACGCGACCCCAGCAGCGCGACGACGCCCACCGCAAACGCGATGTCGGTGGCCATCGGTATGCCCCAGCCCGAGGAGGCTGGGCCCGACGGGTTGAACACGACGTAGAACAACGCAGGCACGACCATCCCGCCGACGGCAGCGATCGCCGGCAAGGTCGCGGCGCGGACGCTCGAGAGGTACCCCGTCACCAGCTCGCGCTTGATCTCCAGCCCCACCACGAAGAAGAACAGCGCCATGAGGCCGTCGTTGACGAGCGCCTCCAACGTCAGCGGGTGTACGTGATAACCGCCGACCGTCAGGTCGATGTGGGTATGCCAGAAGTCGAAGTAGCCCTGGCTCCATGGCGAGTTCGCCCAGATGAGCGCGGTTGTAGCGGCCACCAGCAGCAGCGCGCTGCTGGCGACCTCGCGGTGGACGAAGTTCAGAATCGGCCGCGCCACAAACCGGGCCAGCCACCTGTCGCCGCCTGCGAATGTCTCGCGCTGGAACAGGTAGTCGGGACCCGCCATATCGGCGCACAGGCTACGGGCCGCTATTGGGGGCACCTTGCCGCGCGGGATTCTCAGGCCCTCTGTTGCGACGATCTTCAGCGACCGGTCACGTCCGCAATGGCGTCAGCCAGCCCGGGGGCGGTGGCGAAGAGCGAATCGACCTCGGTCTCGGCCAAGGTTGCGGCGACCCCGGGCGCGCTCACCACGAGCGCCATGGCGCCGCGGGCGGCACCGCAGCGTCGGCGCGCGTCGAGCAGGACGCCGAGGACGACCGGCTGCAACACGTCGACGTCGGACAGGTCGACGACGAGTCGCGGCGGTGTTCCCGCAGCCGCCAACGCGGAGCGGAGCGCGCTGTCCAACGAGGCGATCGCGCCCAGATCGAGCTCGGCGTGCGGCGTCACCACCACCGTGGTCGAGCCGTCAGCCCCGGTGATCGTCCGCTCGGAGATGCCCGAAATCATGACCAGCGCTCAGGCAAATCGAGGCATCACCTTGTCGCTGATGAGCTCGATCGACGCATTGATCTGGTCGGCGGAATGGATGCCCTGGGGGACCAGGAAGAACGCCTCGTCGATGCCGAGCACAGTCTGCGCCTCTTCGATCTGGCGGCTGATCGTGTCGGGGCTGCCCACGAGCTGCAGCGGCATGCCCTGGCCGAACTGGATGGCCCACTGGTTCCAGAACCACTCCATGTCGGCGAACTGCGCCCTGGCCTCGGCGTCGGTAGGCGCGCACACCGCCACACCGCCCCAGCCGCACTCGTACCCGCGGGGCTTTTCGATGCCGTGACGGGCGGCCTCGGCGCGGTACGCCTTCCACAGCTCCTCGCAGAAGTCCATCTTGTCGCTGAGCACGATCGGCGTGCCGCCATAACGTGCCCAGAACACCGCCGAGCTCATCGACATGGTGAACCCGCCGTAGAGCGGCGGGTGCGGCGTCTGCAGCGGGCGCGGTGCGATGCCCACCTCGTGGATCGTCATGTCGGCGTCCACCCCGGCGCCGTAGTCGGAATACACGGTGTGGGTGTGGGGGTTGAGGTTGTCGTTGGGGAAGCGCCAGAACTCGCCCTCGTAGGAGAACGTGTTGTTCTTGAGGGCGGTGAGCACCACGTCGACGAATTCTTCGAAGTACCGGCGGTTGTAGTCGTCTGCGTCGGTGCCGCGGTTCCACTTGCCGACCGCAGCGAGATCGGGGCGGATCTTGAACTGGTCCACCCAGCGATGCTGGTAGCCGCGCACCGCCCCGAAGCAGAGCCTCCCGCCGGTCATGTGGTCGAGCGTCGCCACCTGCTCGGCGACCCGCAGCGGGTTGTGAGTGGTCGACACGTAGCCGCAGGCGATCGGCCGCAGCCGGGTGCTGTGCTGGGCGATCCAGGTGGCCATGAGGTTCAGGTCGTTGGAGATCTCGAACCCCTCGATCTGCAGGTGGTGCTCGGGGTGGCCGAAGCCGTACCAGCCGTTGTCGTCGGCGAAGCGGGCGATCTCGGCGATCTCGGCGAGCATGCGCTGGTAGTAGTCGTTGTTGAGCCCTGCGAGGCCGGCTTCCAGCTCGTGGCGCCGGCCGATCGTGCAGTACATGAACAAGCTGAATCTCACCGTGGCTCCCGTCGTCTGTGCCCGCAGCCGTCCGCGATCTGCGCAGGCCCTGAGCCTCGCAGACGACTTCGCGGAGTGTAGGTGAGCACGCCCGTGCCAGCCCCAGAGCGCGCCCGGTCCCGCGCCGCCGCAACCCCGCATTCGCCGTGATCCGCGCACTGCTGTCGGGTGAAACCCCCTGATCAGGGTTCGACTCCTGCATGAACGCCCGTTCAGGACTAAGTTCTTCCGAGGCATGGACAGCACCGAGGCAGCCATTGGCAGCTCGGCCCAGCCGGATCCCACCAACAACTCCGCTGCCGCTGACGTCGATGAGAACGGCGGCAACGGCAATGGCAACGGCCGGAGGATTCGCAAGGGCGAGCGCAGCCGTATGCGCATCCTGGATGCTGCTGCGCGCTTGCTCTCGTGCCGTGGCTATGCCGCCACCACCCTGACCGACATCGCCGGCGCCGCAGAGATGCAGGCAGGCAGCCTCTACTACCACTTCGACTCCAAGGACGCGATCGTCGAAGAGGTGCTGAGCGTCGGGATCGACCACGCCCGCGGCGCGATCAACGCGGCGCTGGAGGCATTGGGCTCCGAGGCGAAAGGCTCCGACCGTCTGGCTGAAGCCATCGTGGCCTACGTCAACTGCATCGTGGCCGAGAGCAACTTCACGGTGGCCAACATCCGCTGCTACAACGAGTCGCCTCCCCAGACCCGCCAGAGCCTGACGGTGCCCCTGCGCGACTTCACCAACCTGTGGGTCGGCCTGCTTGCAGAAGGCCAGTCCGACGGCTCGCTGCGCGACGACGCCAATGCCAAGGTCCTCGCCCGGATCATGATCTCGGGCCTCAACTCGCTGGCCAGCTGGTACCGCCCTGGCGGCGAATTGCGTCTCGAAGACCTCGCCCGCCAGTTCGCCGAGTTGGTCCTGACCGGCCTGCTCCCCGACCCGCAGTGACAGCTACAGGGTGACAGCTACAGGCGGCCGCTGGTGATGAGCCGGCGGCGGTGCTCGAGGAAGTCGACCAGCACGTAGTCGCCCAGGTTGTGGGGGCTGGTGAAGAACGCCCGCCCGCCGTTCATCTCGGTCATCTTCTCGACGAAGGCTCGCAGGTAGCTGTTCGGGTCGAGCATGAACACGTTGATGCGGATGTCCTCGCGGGTCGCCCGAGCCACTTCCAGCAGCGTGGCCTCGATGGTCTCGCGCACCGGCGGGTAGGCGAAGAACGGGCGCCCGTCACGGGACAGGTGAGCGGTCGGCTCGCCGTCGGTGATCATGATGATCTGTTTCGAGCCGGTCTGGCGAGCCAGCATGCGCCGGGCGATCATGAAGCCGTGCTGCATGTTGGTGCCGTAGGCGAAGTCCCACGACACCTCGGGCAGCTGGGCGGCGGTCAGCTCAGACGCTGATTCGGCGAAGCCCACGATGCCCAGGTAGTCCCGCGGGAACTGCGTCGAGATCAGCGAGTGCAGCGCCATCGTGACCTTCTTGGCCGGCAGGAAGTTGTCCCGCATCGGCATGGACAGCGACAGGTCCAGCATCAGCACCGTCGATGCCCGCGACAGCAGCTCAGAGCGCTCGATCTCGAAGTCGTCGGGCGTGAGGCTCACCGGTGTGCCGGTCCCCTGGCGGGCCACCGCGTTGCGCACGGTGCGCTCGATGTTCAGGTTGAAGGTGTCGCCGAACTCGTACTGCTTGGTTTCGTACGCGAACTCGTGGCCGACACCGGACTTGCGCACCTGGTGGCTGCCCACCTTGTCGTCCATGAGCCGGTTGAACAGGTCGCCGAGCGCGTTCTGCCCGATGCGCCGCAGCGCACGCGGCGTCAGCTCCAGGCGGCCCTCGGTGTGCTGCGCGAGGCCTGATTCCTCGAGCATGCGGGCCATCTCGCTGAGCCGCTCCAGCGCCTCGGCGGACTGGTTGCCGAGCAGCTCACGCACCCGCTCGGGATCCACTTCGGCCAGCGCGGAGGGGCTGACGGCACCTTGGAGCATCTCGGCGAGCGCGTCGAGGTCGCCGAGCTGCGCCATGACATCGGCCGCCTGCGACATCGACAGCGGGTCGTCGCCGCCGAAGGAGTAGTTGCGATCCCAGCCCATGTCGGGGAACGCCTGCTGGAGGTTCTGCGCGAGCTGCTGGGCCTGCCACTGCAGGTCCATGTCGTCCATGAACTGCGACGCGAGGTCGGCGAGCTGCTGGCGCTGTTCGGGAGTCATCGAATTCAGCATCGACGCCATGGCCGCCATGCGCTTGGCCATGATCTCGAGCAGCTCGTCGAGCGTCTGGGGGTTCTCGGGGAAGAAATCGCCATAGCGATCCATGAATCCCTCGAAGTCGGGCTCCTCGCCGCGGGCACGCTGTTCGAGCATCTGGTTGAGCTCGGCCATCATGTCCTTGGTGCGGGCCAGGTCCTCGGGGCTCATGTTGCCCATGGCTCCGGTCATCTGGTCGAAGTAGCTCTGGGCCACTTCTTGGCGCAGCCGCTCGACGAGCTCGTTGAACTGCTCGCGCGCCTCAGGCGATTCGAAGTCGTAGCTCTGCAGGCCGCGCATCTTGCCGGCCAGGTCGGGGGGCAGCATGTCGAGCTGCAGGTTCCGTTCGGCGGCGCTCGACTGGGCGATCTCGTCGCGGCGCTCATCGCCGCTGTCGGCAGCGTCGTGCGCGAATTCCTCCAGCGCCTCACGCTCGGTGTCGGTGATCTCGTCGAGCTCGCGGGCGATGTCGTCGTACACGCCGCCGAGGTCGAACTGATCGAGCATCTCCGAGCGGCGTTCGCGCAGCCGCTCGAGCATCTCGCGCAGGCCTTCGAGCCGGTTGCCTTCCGAATCGGTGAAGCCCTGCTGCATGAGCCGGCGCAGCGCAGCATTGAGATCGCCGTGATACAGCAGGTCGTCGGTCATCTCCGCGAACAGGCTGTCCGCGTCGAAGTCGAAACCAGTCTGGGTGCCGTCCCAAGCCGAGTATTCGAAGCGCGCGCCTTCCCGGCGAGCCCGGCGCCAGCGGATCTTCACTGGCTGGCCCCGTCCGGCCGGAGCGCAGCCGAGCGCTTCGGGAATCCAACGCGCTCTGCCATGTGCATCACTCTGTCACGGTCGCCGTCGTCGCAGCGACTCAGCCGCGGGAGCGGTAGGTGGCCCGGGCGCCGACGTGCTCTTTGTTGAGCCGCTTGGACAGGTGCAGGCCTTCGAGCACCAGCTCGACAGCGGAGGCCAGCACCGCGGGTGCGGCGCCTTCGTCGGACTGCGAATCCGCAGCGGTCGCTACCAGCGACTCGGCTGCGACGGCGAGCGCCTGGTTGCCGGCGAGCAGTTCCATGTAGGCCTCCGAGCCGAGGTCGTCGCCGGTGTGCACCACCTTGCCTTCGCCGAAGCTGGCCACCACGTCGCTGAGCTCGTCGGGCGAGAAGCGGTTCTTGAAGACCTCCAGCACGGCGGCTTTGAGCATGGTCTCGACGATCTTGCCGTCGCGGCCTTCCTCCATCGACTCGATCTCGATCTTGCCGGCGGTCGAGCTCATGAGCGAGTCGAGATCGCTGACACGAGGCACCACACTGCGCTCGCCGCGTTGCAGCGCCCGGCGGGTGGCGTTGGCCACGAGCGTCTCGGTGTTGGTGACGGTCATGCGCACCGACACGCCCGAGCGCTGGTTGACATGGCTGCTGGCACGAGCCACATGACTGAACGTCGCCACGATCTCAGCCATGAACTCGGGCAGCGTGACGTTGACCCCGCCGTCGAAGCCCACATCGATCCCGGCCAGATCCAGCGGGCGGGCCTCGGCCGAGGCGATGTCCATCTCGGTGTCGACGTCGAGCGGGTAGTGGGTGCGGATCTGGGCCCCGAAGCGGTCCTTCAGCGGGGTGATGATGCGGCCCCGGTTGGTGTAGTCCTCCGGGTTGGCCGTCGCCACCAGCAGCACGTCGAGCGGCAGGCGGATCTTGTAGCCGCGGATCTGCACGTCGCGTTCCTCGAGCACGTTGAGCAGGCCCACCTGGATGCGTTCGGCAAGGTCGGGCAGCTCGTTGATGGCGAAGATGCCGCGGTTGGTGCGCGGCACCAGCCCGTAGTGCAGCGTCAGCTCGTCAGACAGGTACCGGCCCTCGGCGACCTTGATGGGGTCGACCTCGCCGATGAGGTCGGCGATCGAGGTGTCGGGCGTGGCCAGCTTCTCGCCGTAGCGCACATCGCGATGCGCCCACGCAATGGGCGTGTCGTCGCCGTGCTCGGCGACGAGATCGAGGGCGTGGCGCGACACCGGGTTGTAGGGGTCGTCGAAAATCTCGGAGCCCTCGATGTACGGCATCCACTCATCGAGCAGGTTCACCAGCGAGCGGATCATGCGGGTCTTGGCCTGGCCCCGCTCGCCGAGGAACACCACGTCGTGGCCGGCCAGCATGGCGTTCTCGAGCTGAGGCAGCACCGTGTTCTCGTAGCCCAGCACGCCGTCGAACAGCGGCTCTCCCGCGGCGACAGCCTTGGCGGCGTTCGCACGCATCTCCTCTTTGACCGGCTGGGACACCCAGCCGATCTTGCGCAGTTCGCCGAGCGTGGAGGGTTGGGTCATGGCGGGCAACCTAGCCCGCCATGAGGCCCGATATCGCATGGAGAGCGACGCCGCACGGGACATCCGGCGAGACCGACGCTGTTCTCCCAAGCGTCAGCGCAAGCTGGTTGCACCGCTTGTTGGCCGCGCATAGCGTGAGGGGTGGAGGCAAGGGGAGTCGAACCCCTCGGGAGTGGATTTAGAGCCCGTCCCGGCCACCTGGCTGCCCCCATGGAACGAAGCTGTCGCAGCTCCGTTCCTCGAAGGCCCCCGCTCGGCTTGCTGGGCGGGGGTCTTGCATGATGTTTGCAGCACTCCTATTCATCTCTCTCAGTATTTTTTGATGACTTTCCATTTGACGGCGAGAGACGGAAGTGCCCGGGCACTGGCTGGTGACTGGCTGGTGCGTGCTGCGGGGGCTGGCGAGTGGCGCACTGTTGCCGACCGGGCGCTGAACGACGATGAGTGGGAGGCCACGCCGCATCTGGGGCGGTGGTGGCTCGATGCCGGGCTCGCGCAGTCTGATGCCGTGCTCTACCGGAGGCGCTTCGAGCTGCCGCCCGAGCTGTCGGCAGGACCACAGAGCGCTGCTGACCCTCACACCCGCTGGTGGCTCGTTACGAGCGGTTTGTGCGAGCTGGGCCACCTTTGGCTCGACGGCACTTACTTGGGCGATCTGCGCGGGCGCCACGCCGAGCACGCGTTCGAAGTGAGTCCGCTGCTTCGCTCGGGCTCCGAGCATCTGGCAGCCGTCGAGGCGGCGCGCGGCACCGTCCGGGTGCCTCAGGACCGCGACGCACACGTGCGCATCTGCCAGACCGGGCCGGCGCGCATCGAGCGGGTGCGGGCCTTGGTGATCGAGGCCAGCTTCGACCAGGCCGTGCTGCGCATCTCTGCCACCGTGAACAGCAGCGGCACGCACCGCGGCGAGGTGACCACGACCGTGCTGCCCGCCGACGACCCCGACGCCGGCTGGTCCCGCGACGCCACCCGGCGGGTCGCTATGCCCGACGACGGCATGGCGCTGTCTGAGCCGGTGCTGGCCCGTGGCCGCAACGAGCTGGAGTGGCTGGTCACGCTCGAGCGCCCGTCGCTGTGGTGGCCCGCCGGCATGGGAGACCAAGCGCTGTACTGCATCGACATCGACATCGCGATCGACGGGCGCTCCAGCCATGCGGTCAGGCTCCCCACCGGAATCCGAACGATTGCGACGCGGCGCAAGGCACTGCTCGTGAACGGCGAGCCGCACCGCGACGGATTTGACGCGCTGCGCGCCAACGAGCACGAGCTGAGCCACCCCAGCACCTATGAGTCAGCCAACGCGGCGGGCCGGCTGCTGTGCCAGCAGGTCACGCTCGATCCCAGCGTGTTCGCCGGCGCCGAGCGTGGCCTGCGCGCGCTCGCTTCCCAGGCCGCCGCAGCGGCTGCCGACCACGCGGGCCACCATCCCTGCGTCGCGGCATGGCAGCCCTCCCAGACCGCGGGCGGGCGAGGGTGGTCGCCGTGGGCACAGCGCGTCATTGCCATGGCGATGAGCGCCGCTGATCCATCGCGGCCAGTTCGCTAACGTCAGCCTCCTTGACCGGCGGGAGCCCGGCATACTGTGCCGCCGCACAACGCCACGTACGGGAGGAACACATGGCGCCGACTGCCACGCAGGCCGCCGGGTCTGCACCGGTGTTCAAAACCAAGCGCCCGCTGCCGTTCCCGCTGAACATCTACCAGTCAGCGATCGGCCGCAAGTGGGTCATGGCCTGGACCGGCGTGGGACTGCTGGGTTTCGTGATCGTCCACATGATCGGCAACCTGCATCTCTACGAGGGCCCCTCGCGGATGTACGAGTACGCCGAGACGCTGCGCGACCTCGGCGGCGGGCTGCTGCCGCGCACGCTGGTGCTGTGGATCATGCGGGTCGGGCTGCTCGGGATGTTCTTGGTGCACCTGCACTCGGCGTACACGCTCAAGGAGCGCAGCCGGCTGGCCTCGCAGCGGGCCGGCTTCATCGGCGGCGCCAAGAAATACGAATCGAAGCGCGACTACATCGCCGCCAACTACGCCTCGCGCACCATGCGCTGGACCGGCCCCATCGTGGGCCTGTACGTGCTGTTCCACCTGGCCGACCTGACGTGGGGCTGGTGGCTGGGCGATGCGTACGTGCGGGGCGATCCGTACCACAACGTGGTGGAGTCGCTGTCGTCCATTCCGGTGGCGATCCTCTATGTCGTGGCGAACGTGGCGCTGGCCGTCCACATCTTCCACGGCACCTGGAGCATGTTCCAGACCCTCGGTGTCAACAACCCGCGCTACAACGGCCTGCGCCGCAACCTGGCCACCGTGCTGGCCGGCGTGATCCTGGTGGGGAACCTGTCGTTCCCGGTGCTCGTGCAGGCCGGCCTGGTCGACGAGGACAACCGGGACTGCCCGATCAACGACACCACCGGCCTGGAGTGCCTGGCCGAAGCTGCGGAGGCGCACTGACATGGGCGCCAAACACACCCCGCGCAGCAGCGAAGGCCACAGCAAACACTGTGCAGAAGCGGAGGCGCACTGATGGTCATGAACGGCGTGCTCGACGCTCGCGTGCCCGACGGGACGATGGCGAACAAGTGGACCGACCACAAGTTCTCCATGAAGCTGGTCAACCCGAACAACAAGCGCCGATTCGAGATCATCGTGGTCGGCACCGGCCTGGCGGGCGCCTCCGCGGCGGCATCGCTGTCGGAGCTGGGCTATCGGGTGAAGGCCTTCACCTTCCACGACTCGCCCCGCCGGGCCCACTCGATCGCAGCCCAGGGCGGCATCAACGCCGCGAAGAACTACACCAACGACGGCGACTCGGTGCACCGGCTCTTCTATGACACGGTCAAGGGCGGCGACTACCGCAGCCGTGAGGCCAACGTGCACCGCCTGGCCGAAGTGTCGCTGAACATCATCGACCAGTGCGCGGCCCAGGGCGTGCCCTTCGCTCGTGAGTACGGCGGCCTGCTCGACAACCGGTCCTTCGGCGGCGCGCAGGTCAGCCGCACGTTCTATGCCCGGGGCCAGACCGGCCAGCAGCTCCTGCTGGGCGCCTACCAGGCGCTCGCCAAGCAGGTGGCCGCCGGAGGTGTCGAGCTCTACACCCGCACCGAGATGCTCGACCTCATCACCAAGGACGGGCGGGCCTGCGGCATCGTCACCCGCGACCTGGTCTCGGGCGAGATCGAGGCGCATACCGCCCATGCAGTGGTGCTGGCCACCGGCGGGTACGGCAACGTCTATTACCTGTCCACCAATGCCATGGCCTGCAACGTCACTGCTGCGTGGCGGGCGCACCGGAGGGGGGCGTTCTTCGCCAACGCCTGCTACACCCAGATCCACCCCACCTGCATTCCCGCCAGCGACGAGTTCCAGTCGAAGCTGACGCTGATGTCTGAGTCGCTGCGCAACGACGGGCGCATCTGGGTGCCCTCGCAGATGGACGACGCCCGCCCGGCGGGGCAGATCCCCGAGCCCGAGCGCGACTACTACCTCGAGCGCAAGTACCCGGCCTTCGGGAACCTGGTACCACGCGACGTGGCCAGCCGCAACGCCAAGACCGTGGTGGACCAGGGCAAGGGCGTGGGGCCGCTGCGCAACGGCGTCTACCTCGACTTCTCCGAGGTGATCGGCCGCGAAGGCAAAGACGCAGTGGCGGCCAAGTACGGGAACCTGTTCGACATGTACGAGCGCATCACCGGCGAGAACCCCTATGCCGGGCCGATGCGCATCTACCCCGCCACGCACTACACGATGGGCGGGCTGTGGGTCGACTACCACCTCATGACCACGGTGCCGGGCTGCTACTCGATCGGCGAGGCCAACTTCTCCGACCACGGGGCCAACCGGCTCGGGGCCTCGGCGCTCATGCAGGGCCTGGCCGACGGCTACTTCGTGCTGCCCTACACGATCGGCGACGACCTGGCGGCCCGGCTGGGCGAGCCGGTGGTGCCCACCGATGACCCCGTGTGCTCCCAGGCGGTTGCCGAGGTGACCGATGCCACCGAGAGGTTCCTCTCGATTGGCGGCACCCGCTCAGTCGACTGGTTTCACCGCGAGCTCGGCAAGATCGTGTGGGACTACATCGGCATGGAGCGCACTTCTGCTGGGCTGGAGAAAGCGCTGTCGGAGATCCCGGCGCTGGAGGCCGAGTTCTGGGCCGACCTGCGTGTGCCGGGTTCGGGCGCCAATCTCAACCAGAGCCTGGAGAAGGCCGGCCGGGTGGCCGACTTCTTCGAGCTGGCCACGCTGATGGCCCGCGACGCCTTGGTGCGCGAGGAGAGCTGCGGCGGGCACTTCCGGGCCGAGCACCAGACGCCCGAGGGCGAGGCACAGCGCGACGACGAGAACTTTGCGCACGTCGCTGCGTGGGAATGGCACGACACCGACACCGTGCAGACCCGCCACACCGAGGAGCTGTCGTTCGACGAGGTGGCACTGACGCAACGGAGCTACAAGTGAGCGGGACAAACGGGCAGAGCCAGCACAACGGGCAGAGCCAGCACAACGGGCAGAGCCAGCACAACGGGCAGAGCCAGCAGAGCCAGAGCGGCACCTTGAACCTCACGCTGCGCATCTGGCGCCAGGACGGGCCCGACGCCAAGGGCGGCTTCGTGACGTTCGACGCGCCCGGGGTCAGCGAGGACATGTCGTTCCTGGAGCTGCTCGACATCATCAATGAGCGGCTCATCGACGAGGGCGGCGTGCCGATCGAGTTCGACCACGACTGCCGTGAGGGCATCTGCGGAACCTGCAGCCTGATGATCAACGGCCGGGCGCACGGGCACGAGGTGGCCACCACCACCTGTCAGCTGCACATGCGCAAGTTCTCCGACGGCGACGTCATCACCGTGGAGCCGTTCCGGGCGAAGGCGTTCCCGGTGGTGCGCGACCTGGTGGTCGACCGCAGCTCGTTCGACCGCATCATCGAGGCGGGCGGCTACATCTCGGTGAACACCGGGGCGGTGGGCGATGCCAACCTCACTCCGGTGCCCAAGGAGGCCTCCGACACGTCGTTCGACGCGGCGGCGTGCATCGGCTGCGGGGCGTGCGTGGCTGCGTGCCCGAATTCGGCGGCGCAGTTGTTCACCTCGGCGAAGCTGGCGCACCTCAACCTGATCCCCCAGGGCCAGCCGCAGCGCTGGGAGCGCACCGAGTCGATGGTGGAGACGATGGAGCAGTTCTTCGGGTCGTGCACCAACCACGGCGAGTGCACCGAGGCCTGCCCCAAGGAGATCAGCCTCGACTTCATTGCGTTCATGAACCGCGACTACGTCAAGGCCAAGATCAAGAACCGCAAGCTGGCCGGCCAGAACTGAGCCGGTCAGGCGTACGGCGCCAGCGTCAGTAACGTGCCGCGTTCGTGGAGAGACTTCGCGGTATTGCAGCGCCGGCTTCGATAGAGAGGCGTCGACAGCCGACTCGCTGGAGAGCAGCCAAGGCGGCAGTGGCACTGGTTGTGGCGCTGGTGATCGCTGCGCCCGCAGTGCCCGCAGCGGCACAGCAGGCACCGAATCTGGTGCGCAGCGGGCCGAACCTGACGCTGGTCGTGGCCAGTTGCCCCGGCCCGGCCGACAACGCAGTCGCCGAGGCGCTGGCAGTCCACTCCCGCAATGCCGCCAAGGTGTGCGTCGATCCTGGCGGATTGTCGCCGCCGACTGCTGCGCTCATTGCCGACTTTGCGCCCGACCGCATCGTGGTGGTGGGCGGCGAGGTGGCGCTGCCGCCCGAGGCAATGGACGAGCTGACCGCCGCCGCGCAGGCCGCCTACCGCTGGACTGCGGTGGAGCGTCTCGACGGCGCCAGCCGGGTCGAGACTGCGGCACTGGCCGCACGCATGGCGCTCGAAGGTCCCGAGGTGGTCGGACCGAACGCTGTCACGCTCGTCGTGGCCGACGGGTGGAATGGCGCCGATGTCCGCACTGCAGCCGACGTGGCCGCCCAGACCGCCGATGCCGTTGTCGCCTACGTCTCGCCGCGCACCGTCGCCGATGGGCTGCCGGCCGCGACCGCAGCGCTGATCGCCGACTACCGGCCGGCGCGGGTCGTGATCGTGGGCCTGGCCGAGGGCGACCCGTCCGCCACCGAAGCGGCGATCGCAGCCACGCTCGTTGAACTCGAATTGAACATCGAGATCGAGCGGGTCGCCGAAGCGGGCGAGCCGGTCTTCACGATCCCCGAGGCATCACCATCAGACGCCTCGGCACGCGAGATCTTCAGCGCCATCGTCAGCGGCACGCACCAACGCCCCACGTTCGACACCGGGTCGCTGCCCGTCTTGGCGGCGAGCACGGCGCGGGGGCCGCTCGGCGGAGGCGTGGGTGCGAGGCTCTGGACCGTTCGCGCCGATGGATCGGGACGCGAGCTGCGATCAGAGGAGCACCGAGGCTGGTCGTGGAACCCCGGCGACGGCCAGTTGAGCTGGACCAACCTCGACGGGCGCCTGAGGATTGCCGCACCTGGCAGCGACGAGCAGGTTCTCTTCGAAACCGGCGGATATCCGTCGTGGTCGCCCGACGGCAGCCACGTCGTCACCTTGAGATTCGGAGGGTTCCCCGCGCAGGGTCGGCGCAACAGCATCGAAGCCCACCTCGGCAGCGCCGATGGCGGCCCGCCGCAGCATCTGGGCTTTGTCGACTACCGCACCTTCCTCTTCTCGGATCTGCCGCTCGCGAGCTGGTCGCCCGACAGCAAGCGCTTCGCGTACGTCGCCCAGTCATTCGATGTCGCCTCGGGAGAAACGGCGCTGCACGCCCGCATCGACACCGTCGACGGGAGCGCCCCGACGGTCACGCTCGGCGAAGATGTCACGTTCCTGGGCTGGTCGCCCGACGGCAGCCACGTCGCCTACGCCACGCCGAGCGACTGCGACGGCAACGGCCGCAACGAGAGCCAGAACCTGTGGATCGCCCGATTCGACGGCAGCGAGGCCCGCGACCTGGGCTTCATCGACCGCATCCAGTGGCGCTTCTTGCACCTGTGGTCGCCCGACGGCGCTCACCTCGCGTACGAGTCGCTCGACCCAGCCGACTGCTCGATGCACCTGAGGGTGGCGACCGCCAGCGGGGAGCCCACTGCGCTCGAGCCGGTGGCCGGCGGGCGGCTGGTGGGCTGGTCGCCCAACGGCACGCACCTGGCTTATGGCGTCACGGTCGGCACTGCGGGCCAGGGCGTCCCGCTGCGCGAGCATGCGTGGGTGGTGCGCCACGACGGCAGCGACCGCCATGAGCTAGGCGAGGCCAGGCCGTCGGTCTTCGGGCCGGTGCTGTGGTCAGCCGACGGCGATCATCTGGCCTACACCGAGACCCTGCGCGACGACGAGGGCGGCGTCATCGGCGCCCGGCCGGTGGTGGAGCGGACCGACGGCGTTGGCAGGCCGGCAGTCCTCGCCGAGCGGGGGAACATCGTGGGATGGTCGCCGGTCGATCAGCGTCTCGCCTACGTGACGCACTACGACGTCGACGGCGACGACGCCATCGACCGACGGTCGCTGGCAGTCCACACCGCGGGTTCGTCAGGCGCAGACACCACCCTCGTGTACGAGTTGGCTGACGTCACGCTGGGGGGACGATGGTCGCCCGACGGCGACTATCTCGGGTACGTGTCGGGCCCCACCGAGCTGCTGTTGGACTGGTTCATCAACCGCCGACGTGACTCCGATGCGTGGGTGGTCGCCACGAGCGAGCCGCGTTTCACCTACCGCGTCGTCACCGACATCACTTGGGGCGAGTGGCAGCCCCGCTGAGCGGTGAGGGTCCGGTTCTCGATCGCAACTCGTTCTTGACGACTAGGGCGCCAAGAACCGGCCCGGGGCGGATGGCAGCCCGTTGACGGAGCCGCTGTGAGCCAGCGATAACGTTTGGCCCCGATGAAGACCGCACACGTGCACATGAGCCCTCACGAAGCGCCGGGTCGGCAGACGGGCTGTCAGTCGGATCGGCGCAAGGCGCGCCAGAACGCGTGGCGTTCGCGAACCGCTGCGGCAGCGGTCGCGCTCGCGGCCCTGCTGGGTTCTGTCGTGCTGGCGACGCCCGCAGCAGCGCAGGCGCAGCCATCCAATTTCGTGCGCCACGGACCCAATCTGACGCTGGTCCTGGCGAACTGCTCGAATGCGGCCGACACGACGGCAGCCCTGGAGCTGGCCCGCCATTCGCGCAACGCGGCCGCCGCATGCCTGAGCGATGACGGCGTGCCGGCGGAGCTCGCTGAGCTCATCGGCGCGTTTGAGCCTGATCGCGTCTTGGTCCTCGGCGGCCCTGAGGCAGTGCCGCCCGCGGTGATGGACGAACTTTCAGCGGCGGTGCGCCGGGCCTACCGGTGGGCCGTGATACAGCGGCTGGGCGGGGCCACTCGCGCCGAGACGGCCGCCGCGGCTGCTCGCGTCGGGCTGGACACACCCGAGCGCGTGGGCCTCGACACGGTGGTGCTGGTCGTGGCCGACGGCTGGAACGAGGCCGACGTCAACACAGCGCGACTGTTCGCTGCGAAATTCGAAGATGTCGCTCTCGCGTATTTCTCGCCTGCCGCGGCCCCCGACGGCCTGCCGCCGGCTACAGCATCGCTGATCGCGGACTACCGGCCGGCACGGATCGTGTTCGTCGGACTGGCCGACGAAGCGGGCATCGCCGCCGAAGCAGCGGCCGAAGCAGTGCTGGCAGCAATCGAGTCTGATGTCTCGGTCGAGCGCGTCGCGCTCGCGACCGGCCCGCCTGGGACCGCTGTCGACACCGCGACGCTCACCAGCGCCGCACGCACGACGTTCGAAGCGATCAGCAGGGGCGAGCGGGTTCGACCCGGCGCCGACGACGAGAGCGAGGGCCCGCCGTTCCTGGCGCTCACGGAGGCATCGGGCATCGGGGGCATCGGCTCGACACTGTTCACGGTCCGGGCGGACGGCAGCGACCGCACGTTGCGCACCGTCGACCACAAAGGCTGGGAATGGAACCCCAGCAACGGGCGGCTGGCGTGGGCCGACGATGAGCAGCGAGTGATGACCGCGACCCCCGATGGCCCCGGCGAGCTGCTGATCCCCGATGGCTCATGGCCGTGGTGGTCGCCCGATGGCAGCCATCTCATGACGTGGAACATCGCCGACACCGATGGCAACGGTCGCCTCGATTCCTTTGAGGCGTTGCTGTACGACGTCGACGGCAGCCCCAAGCGCAGCCTGGGCCAGATGGATGCCCGAACCTGGTACTACGGCGACATCGGGGACGTGATCTGGTCGCATGACGGCGCCTACATCGCCTACGTCACCGGGCACACCGACCCCGAGACGTCCGAAGAGGTCAACCAGGCACGCATCGAGCCGACCGACGGCAGCGCCCCGCCTGTCACGCTGGGGGACGATGCCATCATCCTGCGCTGGTCGTCCGACAGCCGCCACCTCCTCTACGCCACACCGCACGAATGCGAGGCCGACCCGACCACCGAGAGCTGGAACCTGTGGATCGCATCTGCCGACGGCAGCGAGACACGCGAGATCGGCCCGGTTCACTACCACGCATGGACCGTGGTCATCGTCAACCCGTGGTCGCCCGACGGGAAGCACTTCGCATATGAAGCACTCGATCCGCACGACTGCTCGACGGAGTTGCGCATCAGCACCGTCGGCGGCGATCCGAACGGCGACGCCGAGCCGGTAAGCATCGCTCGAAACGTGGAGTTCCTGGGATGGTCGCCGGACAGCACGTACCTCGAGTACGGCGAAGAGACAGACATCCCAGTGACCGACTACCTGCTGCCGGAGCTGTCGTGGGTCGCACATCGAGACGGGAGTTCGAAGCGGTTCATCGGCGAGCTTTCGCCGTCTGCGTACGGCTGGATTTTCTGGTCGCACGATGGCACGCACATCTCCTACACCGAGATGCTGCGCGACGACGACGGCAACGTGACGGGCTTGGTCGCCCGCACCCAGCGGGCTGACGGCGAGGGCGACGTGACCACGCTGGCGCAGCTCGGCAACGCGCTGTCGTGGTCTGACGACGGCCGTGCGGCCTACGTCGCCCAGCACGACGACGACGGCGACGGTGTGCCCGAGCGGGAAGCGCTGTACGTGCACACTCCCGGCTCGCCCGATGGCGACGTCGAGCTCGTGCATTCGCTGCCGGCGCCGACGCGGGTGGCAATTTGGTCGCCGGACGACAGCCATCTGATCTACGCCTCAGGTTCGATCGAGTCGCTGATCGGCTGGTTCCGCGACCGCGGGCGCGGGGTGAACGTGTGGGGCATCGAGACCGGCCAGCCTCGGTGGATGCACCGCCTGATCACCGACGTCACCTGGGGCGACTGGCAGCCAGACCCAGACGCCGAATAGTCCCTGCCGCGTTGGCCCCGCTGAGACGGCGGAAGAGTTCTCTGCTCCGGGAATCCAGCAGGCGAGAGATTCGCACCTCACCACACTTCTTGCCGACGTCATGGACGCATCACCGTGCATCCACTCTGGAACCGGTTCCAACCTCGCAGAGCCCCCTTCCGCCGCCTCAGCTATGACATCTGCGCAGTCTCGTCAACGTTTGCTTGGCGTGGCTGACTTGAGACCGAAGACCGTGCCGGCTGCGCTGAGCACGTAGAGCTCGCCGTTTGAGTCTTCGCCGAAGGACACCAGCGTGCTACGCGGCACTGACACCCCTAGATCGATGCGCTCGGCTGTGCCGTCGGGGCCGCGGACTAGGCCCCAGATTTCGCCGGTGCAGTAGTCGCCGAACACGTAGGTGCCTGCGAGCGCCGCAATGGTGCTTCCCCGGTACACGTAGCCGCCGGTCACCGAACAGCCCTCGTCGTGGCTGTAGGTGTAGACGGGGAACACCAGGTCGCCCGGCGTCTCGCCGCCGCTGAACCGTTCGTTGCCTTCGAACAGCGGCCAGCCGAGGTTGGCGCCTGGCGTCCAGCCGTCGGCGGCGGGCAGCACGTGGATCTCCTCGATGCGGTTCTGGCCGACGTCGCCGATCCACAGGTCGCCGGTGAGCCGGTCGAACGAGAAGCGCCACGGGTTGCGTGCGCCGTACGCCCACACCTCGGGCGCTCCCCCGCCCGACGCAAAGGGGTTGCCGACGGGAATGCCGTAGCCGCGCCCCGACGGCGGGTCGGGGTCGATGCGCACCATCGTGCCCAGCAGGGTGGAGCGCTCTTGGCCGTGCCCGAACCGGTCGTCCGCGCCGCCGCCGTCGCCGAACCCGGCCCACAGGTTTCCGTCAGGTCCGAAGGCCAGATCGCCGCCGTTGTGGTTGCACGCCGGTTGGTCAAGCGCCAGCAGCACCCGCCGGCGCTCGGTCTGAGGAATCTCGCCCTCCATCGGCATCACCGCGATCCGGCTGTTGGTAGCGGTGTCGGTGTAGCTGAGATACAGCTGGGCGCCGTCGGGGCTGAAGGCCATGCCCAGCAGCCCGTTCTCGCAGCCTTGGCTGATCCTCACGCCGATATCGGCCACGAGCTGCGGAGCCACGTCGGCATCAGCCTCGCTGCCCGCGGCAGGGTCCAGCAGCCACACCTGCCCGGTAAGCGTGGCGAGATACCGCTGGCCGGTCCCCGGCCGGGCCGCCAACGCAATCGGCGCCTCGATGTGTGCAGCAAGCACCAGTTCAAGCCGGGTCTCGGCGAGCGATGGGACAGCGTCGCCGGCTCGTGGTGCACTCGTCTGGGGCGGTGTCGTCGATCCCGGCGCCGTGTCTGTGCTGCCTGCCCCGTCCGTGCTGCCTGCGCTGCCTGCGCTGTCCGTGCTGCCCGTGTTGTCGACGTTGCCTGCTGCGTCTGTTGAGCCAGTCGAGTTTGCCGATGTCGCCGTAGTGGGCGGCTGATGTGTCGTGCTGAGGGGAGGGACGGTCCGCAACGCTGGCGGTGCTGTCACGGGGGGCGCTGTCACGGCGAATGCCGGATCGACCTGCTCGACAACCAGCCTCCCGTCGGGGTCGCCGGATGGGAGGGCGCACGCGCCGACCACGAGTGCTGCGGTCATCAACGTCGCTCCCGCACGTGCCAGCTTCACCGTGGCGACGGTACCGATGTCGGTGAGGCACAATCACGCAGGACCAATGGTGGGGAAGATCAGATGGGTGCACAAGGCGGTGACGTGAGCTGGGGTGACTTTGCTGCGGCATGTCCCGAGCTGGCGCAGCGCATGCAGCGGCGTTTCGAGAGTCACCTGCATGCAGTCATGGCCACGATCCGTGCCGACGGCTCCCCCCGGATGTCAGGCATGGAAGCCCCCATACGCGAGGGCCACCTCTGGCTGGGCATGGACCGCAACTCGATGAAGGCCGCCGACCTGCGGCGTGACCCCCGGTTCGGGCTGCACTCTGCGCCCGAGAGCGGCGAACTGCAGGCAGGTGATGCCCGAATCGAGGGCAGTGCCGTGCCGGCCGACAACGCCCAGCTCGAGACGTTCCTGCGCGGCCATCACCACGAGATCGACGACGCGACACCGATGGCGCTGTTCACCGCCAGGATCGCCCGCGCCGTCCTCGTGCGGGTCGAACGTCAGCACCTCGTGGTCGAAACCTGGACGCCGTCGGGCGGGCTGACCGAACGCCGGATCAGCTAGGCCAGTCCGTCTCAGGCGACGCGTAGAGTTCCTGCGAGGAGGCAGCTCATGGGCGACTGGTGGCAGGCTCTGACCGGCGATCTGCAGATCTTCTATGCGATCGCCTTCATCTCCAGTTTCTTCCTGCTGGTGCAGATTGCGCTGCTGGCATTCGGCATCGGGGCTGATGTCGATATCGGCGACGAGGACCCGAGCAGCGGGTTCCTCTCGATCCGGACGTTGACCGCGTTCTCGTTCGCGTTCGGCTGGACGGGCGTCCTCATGAAGCAGGCAGACCGCTCCACCGCTGCGTCGGTGGGCGTCGCCATCGCCGCTGGCCTCGCAGTGTTCCTTGCCGTGGGCTTGTTGTGGCGCTCGTTCGCGAAGCTCGGCGAGAGCGGCTCGATGGACTACCGGTCCGCCGTGGGCGCGCACGGCACCGTCTATCTCACGGTTGCTGCGAACCGCTCCAAGCCCGGCAAAGTCGAAGTGATGGTGCAGGGTCGCATGCGGGTTATCAACGCCCTGACGGAGTCCGACGAGAACCTGCCCGCACAGACTGCCATCACCGTCGTCGGCGTCGTCGACCCTTCGACCGTGCTCGTAGCGCCTCACTAGCCTGACCTTCCCCGCTATTCACCACGAGAGGTGGCTATGGCCGTCATCGCCCTCGCAGGTGGCATCTTCGCCATCCTGCTGATCGCCCTGCTGTGGATCTCATCGCGATTCAAGCGCTGCCCGTCCGACCGCATCCTCGTGGTCTATGGACGCGTCGGCGGGGAAGGCGAGTCGGCGAGGTGCCTGCACGGCGGCGGCACCATGGTGTGGCCCATCGTGCAGGGTTACGCGTACCTGGATCTGACGCCGATCCCCATCGAGATCAAGCTCCAGGGGGCGCTCTCCCAGCAGAACATCCGGGTCAATACTCCTGCGACGTTCACCGTCGGCATCTCCACCGAGCCCGGTGTCATGCAGAACGCCGCGGAACGCTTGCTGGGCCTGTCGCTGCTGGACATCGAGAACTTGGCTCGCGACATCATCTTCGGCCAGATGCGCGTGGTGATCGCCACGATGCCGATCGAGCAGATCAACGCCGACCGCGAGCAGCTCATCACCAACATCACCGAATCGCTCGAGCTCGAATTGCGCAAGGTCGGGCTGCGCCTGATCAACGTCAACATCCAGGACATCACCGATGAGTCCGGCTACATCGACGCTCTCGGTCGCGAGGCTGCGGCTCGCGCCATCAGCGAGGCGAAGGTCAAGGTGGCCGAGCAGGAGCGCGACGGTGACATCGGTGCCGCCGAGGCGCAGCGCGAGCAGCGCATCCGGGTGGCACAGGCCAACGCCACAGCGACCGAAGGCGAGAACGAATCGCACGTCGTGATTGCCGAGTCGGCAAGCGAGCGGCGCCAGAAGGAAGCCGAGGCCGAACGTGCCGCCAACGCCGCCGAACGCGTCAGCCAGGCCGCGGCAGAACAGGAATCGTTCTTGGCCGAAGCTGAAGCCGAGCGAGTGCGAGCAGAACGCGACAAGGCCGCGCAGGACGCTGACATCGTGGTGCCCGCCCAGGTGGAACGCGAGCGAGTGCGGACGCTGGCCGAAGCCGAGGCCGATCGCATCAGGCTGGTCAAGGCCGGCGAGGCAGACGGTCAACGGCTGCTCATGGAGGCCGAGGCGCTGGGATTGCTGGCACTGCTCAGCCGCCGCGCCGAGGGCCTCGGTGCGCTGGTGGCCGCCAGCGGCGGCGCAGCCCAAGAAACGGCCTTGCTGCTCGTTGCCGAGCAGCTGCCGAATCTCGTGGCCGAGCAAGTGAAGGCGATCTCGAACCTCAAGATCGACAAGATCACCGTGTGGGACTCGGGCTCGGGCGGTGACGGCCAAGCCGGCACCACTGCGAACTTCGTGTCGGGCCTTGTCGGCGCGCTGCCCCCGTTGCACGAGGTGGCGGGCCAGGCGGGCATCAAGCTGCCGCAGTTCCTCGGCGAACTCGACGACGCCGATGCGCTCGATCGGCTGCGCGAGCTGGCCGACCGGCTGCGCGAGACTTCAAGCGGCCCCGATGCGCCCGAGGACGCCTGAAGCCATTGCCCATGGGTGGAGGCCGACCAACTAGGCCGAAGTCCCTGGCTCAGCGCCGGAGTCGTCTGCTGCGGGCCCTGACTCGACCGCAACGGCCTGTTCGGGAAGGCGGCGTTCGTGGAATTCGACGGGCGGGGTCTTGGACTGGCGGTTGCGCTTCATTCGCAGGTTGAGCGCCTCGACCAGCACGGCGAAGCCCATGGCGAAGTAGATGTAGCCCTTGGGGATGTGGAAGTCGGCACCCTCGGCCACGAGCGACATGCCGATGAGCAGCAGGAAGCTGAGCGCCAGCATTTTCACCGTCGGGTGCTTGCCCACGAAGCGCATCACCGGGCCCGACGACCACAGCATCACGCCCACGGCGATCACCACCGCTGCGATCATCACGCCGACCCGGTCGGCCATGCCCACCGCGGTGATCACCGAGTCGAGGCTGAACACCAGGTCGAGCAGCAGGATCTGCACGATCACCCGAGCGAACGACGTGCCGGCACGGCCCTCGGTTTCGTGATGGTCGTCACCCTCCAGCTTGTGGTGGATCTCGAACGTGGACTTGCCCAGCAGGAACAGCCCGCCGCCGAGCAAAATCAGGTCTCGCCCCGACAGCTCGTGGCCGAACACCGAGAACAAGGGCGTGGTCAGCCGCACGATCCACGAGATGCCCAGCAGCAGGAGCACTCGCATCCCCATGGCCAGCGACAGGCCGACGACTCGTGCGCGGTCGGCGGGCGACCTCGCGCCGCTGCCGGCCGAGTCTGATTGCGAGCCGTCAAGACGGCTCGCTGTCTCTGATTGCGAGCCGTCGAGACGGCTCGCCAAAATCGAGATGAAGATCACATTGTCGATGCCGAGCACGATCTCGAGCACCGTCAGCGTGACCAGTGAGATCCAAACCTCAGGATTCGCAACCCAGTCCACGAGCGCACACGCTAGAGCGGGGGCGCGACACGACCGCGGCTAGGGAGCTGCCGCCGATCCCTGCGCGGCCCACCAGGCGTCGAGGCGGTGGCGGACTTCGGCGTCGCCCAGCTCGCCCTCGGCGCGGCGCAGTTCCAGGAGGAACTTCATGGCGAGGCCGACGTCGGGGCCGGGTTCGAGGCCCAGGTGGGCCATCACCTCGTCGCCGTTCAGCTCGGGGCGCACCTTGGCGGCTGCCTGCTCGCGGGCGAGGCGGGCGATGCGTACCTCGAAGCGGTCGAGCGCGTCGTGCAGGGTCTCGATGCGCTTGACGTTGCGTGAGGTGCAGTCGCTGCGGACCATGTCGTTCAGGTCGCCCAGCAGCGGGCCGGCGTCGCGGGCGTAGCGCCGTACTGCTGCGTCGGTCCAACCGGTGTCGTAGCCCTTGAAGCGGCCCGACAGGTGCACCAGGCGGGCAACTTCGGCGGTGATGTCGTCGCTGTAGCCCATCTGCGGCATGCGGCGGCGGGTGAGCTTGGCACCCACGGCCTCGTGGTTGCGGAACGTCACCCCACCCGGGCCGATGTCGCGGGTGAGCGGCTTGCCGATGTCGTGGAACAGCGCCCCCAGGCGCACCCGCAGCCTTGGCGGGCTCTGGGCCACGACGGCGATGGTGTGGGCCAGCACGTCCTTGTGGCGATGGATGGGGTCTTGTTCGAGCGCCAGTGCGGGCAGTTCGGGCAGGTGCTCGTGGGCCCAGCCGCTGTCGACCAGTTCCCACAGGCCCTCGCGTGGATCGTCTTCGACCAGGACGCTGTTCAGCTCGTCGCACGGCAGCACGGCACCCTCGTCGAACCCCAGCTCGTCGATGTCGTCGCGGTCGGGCGCGCGCGGTGCGTCGTCGGGCGCGCGCTGCGGCGTGGTCATGCCTCCATGATGCAGTGCGGCGGGCCGCCGTCCAACCCGGTTTTGCGGGGGTTCGGCCAGCACGGCGAGCGCGCCCGCCGAACATTCGACGATCACGCCATCGCCCGGTCTATGTTCGACAAACCGGCCGCTTCAACACAGAGCGAGGAGCAGCGTGGCAGCGTCATTTGTGCATTTGCACACCCACACCGAGTACTCGCTGCTTGACGGGGCGGCACGCGTCAACGAAGTGGTGGCTGCTGCGGCCGCCGACGGCCAGCCCGCGCTGGGCATCACCGACCACGGCAACATGTACGGGGTCCTCGACTTCTACCGGGCCTGCAAGGCGCACGACATCAAGCCGGTCATCGGCACCGAAGCCTACATGGCGCTCGAGAGTCGCCACGAGCGCCCCAACCGCAACCGGGCCAAGAACGCCAAGGTCGACGACACCGGCGACGACGGCGAGGGCGGCGGGAAGCTCTACTACCACCTGACGCTGCTCGCCCACAGCGACGCCGGCTATCGCAACCTGCTCAAGCTGGCCAGCCGGGCATTCCTCGAGGGCTACTACTACAAACCCCGGATGGACTGGGAGATGTTCGCCGACCACGCCGAGGGCCTCGTGGCCACCACCGGGTGCCTCGGCAGCGTGGTGCAGCAGGCCCTGCTCGCCGGCGACTACGACGAGGCCCGGCGCCGGGCCGGCCGCCTGCAGGACATCTTCGGGCGCGACTCGCTGTACGTCGAGCTGCAAGACCACGGCATCGGCGCCCAGCACGACTGCAACCCCCAGCTTCTGCAGATCGCCCACGACCTCAGCGCACCGCTGCTCGCCACCAACGACCTGCACTACACCCACCAGCACGACGCCGTCGCCCACGACGCCCTGCTGTGCGTGCAGACCGGCTCGCTGCGCAGCGACCCCGACCGGTTCAAGTTCCACGGCGACCAGCACTATCTCAAGTCGGCCGCGGAAATGCGGGCGCTGTTCGGCGAGCACCCTGAGGCCTGCGACAACACGCTGGCCATCGCCGAGCGGGCCGACGTGAGCATCGAGTTCGGCCGCACGCTGCTGCCGCACTTCGAGGTGCCCGCCCCCCACGCCGACGCCGACGCCTACCTCGCCCACCTGGCGTTCGAGGGGGCCAAGCAGCGCTGGGGCGCCAACGTGGCCCAAGACACTGCGGCGCGCATCGCCTACGAGCTGCGGGTCATCTCCGACATGGGCTTCAGCAGCTACTTCCTCATCACGTGGGACCTCATCCGCCATGCCCGTGAGACCGGCATCCGGGTGGGGCCGGGGCGCGGCTCGGCGGCGGGGTGCGCCGTTGCCTACTGCTTGGGCATCACCGATCTCGACCCGATCCACTACGGGCTGCTGTTCGAGCGGTTCTTGAACCCCGCCCGCATCTCGATGCCCGACATCGACATCGACTTCGACGACCGCTACCGCGACGAGATGATCCGCTACGCCGCCGACAAGTACGGCCACGACCATGTGGCGCAGATCATCACGTTCTCCACCATCAAGGCCCGGGCGGCCGTGCGCGATGCGGCCAGGGTGCTGGGCAAGCCGTACTCGCTGGGCGACCGGGTGTCCAAGGCGATGCCGCCGCTCATCATGGGGCGCGACACGCCGCTGGCCGCCTGCCTTGAGCGGGTCGACGAGCACGCCGACGGGTACGCGGCAGCCGCCGAGCTGCGAGACATGTATGCCAGCGACGACGACGTGCGCGAGGTGGTGGACGTGGCCCGCGGGCTCGAGGGGCTGATCCGTCAAGACTCGGTGCATGCCGCGGCCGTGGTCATCAGCCCCGAGCCGCTGACCGACTACCTGCCCATTCAGCGCAAGCCCGAGTCTGGCAAAGACCCCGACGAGGCGCCCATCGTCACGCAGTTCGACATGGGCGGCGTGGAAGACCTCGGCCTGCTGAAGATGGACTTCCTGGGGCTGCGCACGCTGTCGATCATCGACGAGTGCGCGCGGCTCATCGCCCGCAGCACAGGCTCGACGCTCGACATCGACAAAGTACCGCTCGACGACGACGCCACCTTCCGCCTGCTGCAAGCGGGCGACACGATGGGCGTGTTCCAGCTGGAGTCCACGCCGGTGCGCTCGCTGCTGCGATCGATGCGGCCGACACGCTTCGAGGACATCTGCGCGTTGGTGGCGCTGTACCGGCCCGGGCCCATGGCCGCCGACATGCACAACAGCTACGCGCACCGCAAGAACGGCCGCCAGCCCGCGACGCCGCCGCATCCCGACCTCGCTGAGCTGCTCGACGAGACCTACGGGTTGATGATCTACCAGGAATCGATGATGCGAGTAGCCCAGGAGATTGCCGGCTACTCCATGGCCGAAGCCGACGACCTGCGCAAGGCATGCGGCAAGAAGAACCGTGCCCAGATTGCCGAGCACCGCACCAAATTCATCGACGGCAGTGTGGCCGCGGGCTACACGGCGGAACTCGGCGAGCAGCTGTTCGACATCATCGAGCCGTTCGCCGACTACGCGTTCAACAAGAGCCATGCGTTCGCCTACGGGCTGATCGCGTACCAGACGGCCTACTTGAAGGCCAATCACCTCACCGAGTTCCTGGCGGCGGTGCTGACCGGTTCCAAGCGCAATATCGACAAGGCGGGTGTGTACCTGGCCGACTGCCGCCAGCACGACATCGAGGTGCTGGTGCCCGACATCAACCGCTCTGAGCTCGACTTTGCGGCCGATGGCCAGACGATTCCGTTCGGCCTGTCGGCGGTGCGCAATGTGGGCATGAAGGTGGCCGAGCCGATTCTCGCCGAGCGCTCTGCCAACGGGCCGTTCGCCGACTTCGACGACTTCTGCATGCGGATGCCTCGTGAAGTGCTGAACCGACGGTTCGTGGAATCGCTGATCAAGGCGGGTGCGTTCGAGTGCTGCGGGCACTCTCGCAAGGGCCTGCTCGATGTGTTCGACCGGATCATCGAGTCGGCGTTGCGGCGGCGGGAGGAGGCTGCGGCGGGCGTGCAGTCGCTGTTCGGGGGGCCGAACGGCAGTAGTGGCGGCGGTGCTGGCGGCGGCAGCAACGGCGACGTCGACGGTGGCGGCGGCAACGGCGACGTGACATTCGACGAGCGCATTGAGGTGCCCGACGTCACGGCCGACGAGCGCACCACGCTGACGTGGGAGAAGGAACTGCTCGGGCTGTACGTGTCAGACCATCCGCTGCGGGGCGGCGAGGCGCAGTTGCAGCGGAAGGTCGATTGCCCGGTCGGCGGACTGGGCGAGTTGCCGCCGAACCCCGAGGGCGGCCAGCAGTGGGTGACGATCGGCGGTGTCGTGCAGAACCTGCAGCGTCGCTATACCCGCAGCGGCGAGCCCATGGCCCGGTTCTTGCTCGAAGACATGGAGGGTTCGGTGGAGGTCACGCTGTTCCCCAAGGGCCTCGCGGCTGCGGGTGATGCGCTGGCTGAGGATGCCGTGGTGCTGGTGCGGGGCCGGCCGGATCGGCGCGGCGACGGCGAGACGGCGTTCCTGGCGTCGGAGTTGGAGGAGTTTCGGTTGCGCAAGGGGCCGGTGCCGCTGTCGCTCGACGTGGAGCGGGTGGAGATCGACGAACACTGGCTGGCCTCATTCGAGCAGATGCTGTCTGAGTGTCCTGGCGATGCGCCGGTGCATCTGCGGGTGGGCGATTCTGTGGTGAAGCTGCCCGAGTCGCGCTGGGTCGATGCGCGGACGCTGGCAGGTCCGATGCGCGAGCTGCTCGGCGCCGACGCCGTGCGCACCTAGCCCTACTACGAGGTGCGCCCGCTGCTGAGGCGGCAGAGCCCTCAGCCATGACGGGGCCAGACCACTAGCCTTGCCCGCTGGCTGCGCATGCGGCCGGCCCCCTCCCACTGCGGCACCGGCCGCTTGGCAGTGTCTTCAGGAGAACTCATGAGCGACGGCGATACCCGCAAGGTCGACCAGAAGTCGCTCGAGGACCCTCACAAGATGATGGTCCCGTTCGCGAAGTTCAAGAGCTTCGAGTTCGCCGACAAGCTGTGGGTGCTGGGCGGGCTGCTGTTCTTGATCATCTTGATCAACATCGTGTTCTCTGGCGGGGGCGCCAGGTAGCCGCTGCGCCAAGTTGCCAAGAAATTCACTGGCACTCGCAGGGCGATAGAGAGGAAACTGTCCCGATGAGTGGCAGCGAGCGGGCAGACCCGAACTCGGCAGTCACAGTGGTGCTGCCTGACGGGCAGACCCGGGAGCTGACGGGCGGCGCTACCGGTGCCGACCTGGCTGCGTCGCTGGGGCGGCGTGCAGCCAAGGATGCGCTCGTTGCCGTGGCCGATGGCGAGCAGCTCGACTTGGACCGGCCGCTGCCCGACGGGGCTTCGGTGTCGCTGGTCTTCCCCTCATCCGACGAAGGGCTCGAGGTGCTGCGCCACTCGACCGCCCACGTGCTGGCCCAGGCGGTGTTGCGGCTGTATCCCGGCGCCACCTTCTCGATCGGGCCGCCGATCACCGACGGCTTCTATTACGACTTCGACCTGGGCGCCGACGCCGACGGGCGGCCGCGCACGTTCTCCGACGACGATCTGGCGGCGATCGAGGCCGAGATGCGCTCGATCGTGGCTGCCCGTCAGCCGTTCATCCGGGCCGAGGTAGACCGGGCCGCCGCCGATGAGCTGTTCGCTTCGCACCCCTACAAGATCGAGATTCTCGACGGCGAGGCCGACGACCCTGCCTCTGGCCCCACCGGCGGGGTGATCACCACCTACCGCAATACCGACGAATTCGTCGACCTGTGCCGTGGCCCCCACGTTCCCCACACCGGGCGGCTGGGCCACTTCAAGCTGATGCGGGTGGCGGGCGCCTACTGGCGCGGCGACGAGCACCGCCAGATGCTGCAACGCATCTACGGCACCGCGTGGGGCACCAAGGCCGAGTTGGCGGCGCACCTGGAGCGGCTGGAGGAGGCCGCCAAGCGAGACCACCGGCGGCTCGTGACCGAGCTCGACTTGCTCAGCTTCCCCGCTGAGCTGGGCGGCGGGCTGGCCGTGTGGCATCCCAAGGGCTCGGTGGTCCGCAAGATCATGGAGGACTACAGCCGGGACCGCCACGAGGCCGGCGGCTATCAGTTCGTGTATACGCCGCACCTGGCCAACGCCCGGCTGTTCGAGACCTCCGGGCACCTCGACTTCTACGCCGAGGGCATGTACCCGCCGATGGAGATGGACAACGGCGTCTACTACCCCAAGCCCATGAACTGCCCGATGCACTGCTTGATCTTCAGCCAGCGCCAGCGTTCGTACCGCGAGCTGCCGCTGCGCATGTTCGAGCTCGGCACCGTGTACCGCTACGAGCGCTCGGGAACATTGCATGGGCTGATGCGGGTCCGTGGGTTCACCCAAGACGACAGCCACCTGTTCCTGACGCCCGAACAACTGGGTGACGAGATCGAAGGACTGCTGGACTTCGTGCTGTCGGTGCTGAGCGCGTTCGGCTTCGAGGACTTCACCTTCAAGCTGTCGACTCAGGATCCCGAGAAGTTCGTTGGCACTCCCGAGGGCTGGGAGCGGGCGACTGCGGCGCTGCGGGAGGCTTTGGACCGGCGTGGCCACGAATATGACGTTGCTGCTGGTGAGGCGGCGTTCTACGGTCCGAAGATCGACATCGACGTGCAGGACGTCATCGGGCGGTCATGGCAGCTGTCGACGATCCAGCTCGATTTCAACCTGCCCGAGCGATTCGACCTGCGCTACACCGGTGCCGACGGCGAGCTGCACCGGCCGATCATGGTGCACCGGGCGCTGTTCGGCGCGATCGAGCGGTTCTTCGGGGTGATGGTGGAGCACTACGCAGGTGCATTCCCGCCATGGCTGGCGCCCACCCAAGCGGTGGTGCTGGGAGTTCGGGCCGACCACGACGCATTCGCTTCAGAGGTGGTGGCGCAGCTGGCTGAGGCGGGATTCCGGGCCGAGATGGTGCCGGCGGACGATCCACTGGGGGCGCGGATCCGGCGAGCGAAGCTGGAAAAGGTGCCCTACGTGCTGGTGGTGGGCGACGACGATGTCGCGGCGGGCACGGTGGGCGTGAACCCGCGTGGCCAAGCGGTTCGTCGTGACGTGCCGCTGGCTGAGTTTGTCGCACAGCTGTCCGGCGAGGTGCAGAGCAAGGCTGTCGACGTCAGTGCTGCGGCCGCCGCGGCCGGCGGCTGAGACGCGGGCGGGCACAGGTGCAGGCGCTGGTTTTTGAACGCAAGGAGCTGCGCTTCGCCGCGGCCATGGCCGCAGGGAAGCTGAAGCCCGGCTCAGGTGCTGGCGTGGGCCCGCTGCGGCTGACCGAGATGGCGCCGCCCGAACTTCCCGGCGACGGCTGGCAATACGTGCGCACGGCGCTGTCTGGCATCTGCGGGTCGGACTTGGCGACGGTGGACGGCAAGGTGTCGCGCTATTTCGAACCACTGGTCTCGTTCCCGTTCGTGCCTGGGCACGAGGTAGTCGGCCACACTGACGACGGCACCCGGGTGGTGCTCGAGCCGGTGCTCGGCCACGAGGCCCACGGCTTTGCACCGCCGTGGCCAGACGCCGCCCCGGCCGACGGCGACGACTACGGCCACCTGATCGGCGGCGAGATCGAAGCCGGTTTGCAGACCGGATCGTGCGCGTCGACCGGCGGCGGCTGGTCGGAGCAATTCGCCGCCCACCGCAGCCAGCTCCATTCGCTGGGCTCACTGGGCCCCGGAGACCTGTCCGACGAAGCCGCCGTGATGATCGAGCCGACCGCTGCGGGCGTGCATGCTGCACTGCGCTCGGGCGTGACCGAGGGCGGCACAGCGGCCGTCATCGGCGCCGGCACGATGGGCCTCGTTGCGGTGGCTGCGCTGCGCCAGCTCACCGGCGTGGCGGCAATCGTGGTGGGCGCCCGCTACAGCCACCAGCGTCGCCTGGCCCGTGAGCTGGGCGCCGACCTAGCCGTGACGCCCGACGAGCTCGGCCGAGCAGTGCGCCGCGCCGCGGGCACCCGGGTGATCGGCGAGACGCTGGGGTCGGGCACCCACGTGACCATCGATGCTGTGGCCTCGTCGGAGTCGCTCACTGACGCCATTGCCCTCACCCGACCCCGCGGCCGGGTGGTGGTGCTGGGCATGCCCGCCAACGTCGAGCTGAACCTGTCTGCGCTGTGGCACCGCGAAACCGAGCTGGTGGGCGCCTACTGCTACGGCACCGAGCCGTCGTTGGACGGCGGCCACACGTTCGAATCGGCCGTCAGGCTGGTGCGCGACTGCGACCTGGGCCGGCTGGTCTCCGAGCTGTACCCGCTCGAGGATTACCGCAACGCCCTCGAACACGCCGCCAACGCCGGCGCCCGAGGCTCCACCAAGATCGCCTTCGACCTCCGCGAGAGCTAGGAACAGCAGTACATCGCTCGCGCCGCCGGATCCAGTACTCCCAAAATTGATCATCCTGCCCATGATCCGCGTGCATAGGCTCAGCGCCGATGACGGTGAGGCGGGCACGCGCATGATTGAGTTCGTCGTCGTCGGCACCCCGCGTTCTTTTCGTGCGAACTCCAGCCCCCTGTGGAAGGCGAAGGTGAAGGAGGCAGTTCCAGAGCAGGACCAACTCCTCGATGGCCCGCTGCGGCTGCGAATCGATTTCTTCTTCGGTGAGTCGACAGACCTCGACACCGACAACATCATCAAGCCGATCCAAGATGCACTCGAGGATCTCGTCTACGACGACGACAAGACCATCGTCGATGTCTGCGCTCGAAAGATCGACCGAGTGCAATCGTTGCCGGTCATCGACGCACCAGTGACTCTGGAGAAGGCGCTCAACTCAACTATGGGCGACTTCGTCTACATCCGGGTCGCCGAGGCCCGTCCTGAGGTGACATTCTCATGAGCATGAGAGCTGCTGCACACATGGCACTCATGAATGCCCGCGCGAGCTATGTGGCTAACGGCTACGAAGTCAGCTTGAATGAGCGCTTGCCGGCGCCGTTCGAGTCATTCGTGGCCGATGCGGTCGCCCGACGAGACGATGAGTTCGTCGTCGTCGAAGTCAAGCCAAGCCCCATGAGCGACGACGCCGTTCAGCGACTCGAGAGGCTCAAGAAGACGTTCGCCGAAGATTGCGGGTGGCAATTCGATGTCGTTACCTACGAGCGCGAGGGAGCGCCACCGACACCGGACCTCGAACTCGTGAGCCGTCGAGCACGCGAGGCGATACAGCTCACCGAAGTGTCGCCCGACGCCGCCTGTCTTGTGCTGTGGTCGGCAATCGAGGGCGCCCTGCTTTGGGTAGCCCACCAACGGGAGGTCGCTCCGGCGCGTCCGCTGCCACCGCGCGGCCTCATTCAGCAACTCACGATCGATGGCGTGCTCAGCGACAACCAAGCCGCGGAACTCAAGGATTTTGCAAGTCGAAGGGACGCAATCGCGCACGGAATGTGCGCTGTCGCGCCATCCCCGGAGCAGTTTGATTGGCTCGGCCGCTTCGCGCTAGCCGTCGCCGATGGTCGGCACGCCGACTTGCACGACATGGTGGTTTGGTTCGAGGCTCACTACGTCTCGCCTGTCGAAGCTGGTGTGCCCTACGTCAGCGACCTCGGCAAGCATCTGTGGCTGGAGGACAATGGTCCCTTCGATGCAGAAGAGGTATTGCGCGACCAGTTCGAAGACGCCCTCGATGCCGATATTGAAGAGGCTGTCGGGATTATCGAACGCGACGGCTACGAATGGGCTCGACGAGGCGAACTGTGACTCCGTGTATGAGTCGCGAATGACATCGAAGGGTCAGACCACCTAGCTGCGGCGTTTTGAGTTCACTGCGTCGTTGACGTCTGTTTGCTCGCGGCTGGCAGGCTGTCGGGGTGACAGCGCTGCGTGAGACCACCGCCAGCCGGCTGACCTCGGAGTTCGTCGGCACCGGGTTCCTGCTGCTCAGCGTGGTCGGCTCGGGGATCATGGCCGAGCGGCTCAGCCCGAACGATGTCGGGTTGCAGCTGCTGGAGAATTCGATCGCGACAGCGGGTGCTCTGACGTGCCTCATCCTGTTGTTCGCATCGACTTCGGGGGCGCACTTCAACCCTGCGGTGACGCTGTGGGCACGGCTCGCCGGCGACCTGGACAACCGGATGGCCGGGCTGTACGTGGTGTGCCAGACCGCCGGCGGGATCCTGGGCGTCATCGCGGCCAATGTGATCTTCGAGCTCGATGCGGTGTCCTGGTCGACGAAGGATCGGATCAGCGGGGCTGCGTTCGGTTCGGAGATCATCGCCACGTTCGGGCTGGTGATCGTCATCATCGGCGTGGTGCGCTCGGGCAAGGCCCAGTTCGTGGCTTTCGCCGTGGCGGCCTACATCGGCGGCGCCTACTTCTTCACCTCGTCGACCAGCTTCGCCAACCCGGCGGTCACCGTGGCCCGCATGTTCTCCGACACCTTCGCCGGCATCGCCCCCGCCAGCGCCCCCTGGTTCATCGTGGCGCAGTTCATAGGTGCGCTAGGCGCCATAGCCGTAGCCAGCGTGACCCACCCGCAGCGCTAGTACAGCGTCTCGGCGAACTCGCGGGCCAGGTATGTCAGGATCAGATCGGCGCCGGCTCGCTTGATGGCGGTGAGGTGCTCGACCGCCGTAGCCGCCCCGTCGATCCAGCCGTTGGCTGCTGCGGCCTTGAGCATCGCGTATTCGCCGGACACGTGATACGCCGCCAGCGGCAGGTCGAATCGGGCCCTGGCGGCGGCGATCACATCGAGGTACGCCAGCGCCGGCTTCACCATGATGATGTCGGCACCCTCGGCGACGTCCAGCTCGATCTCGGCCATGGCTTCACGGGCGTTGGCAGGGTCCTGCTGGTAGCCCTTGCGGTTGCCGCCGCCGCTGATCGTCACGTCGACGGCTTCACGGAATGGGCCGTACTCGGCCGAGGCGTACTTGGCCGAGTAGGCCATGATCGGCAGGCTCTCGTGGCCGTTGGCATCGAGCGCTTGGCGGATTGCGCCGACCTGGCCGTCCATCATCCCCGAGGGGCCCACCATGTCGACGCCGGCCTCGGCCTGGGCCAGCGCCACCCGCTGGTACAGCTCGAGCGTGGCGTCGTTGTCGACATCGCCATCGTCGGTCACCACGCCGCAGTGGCCATGGTCGGTGTACTCGTCGAGGCACAGGTCGGCGATGATCGCCAGCTCCGAGCCGTGGTCATCCCGCAGGTTGCGCAGGGCCACCTGCACGACGCCGTCGGGGTTCCAAGCCTCGGAGCCGACGGGATCTTTGCGGGTGGGAAGCCCGAACAAGATGACGCCGCTGATGCCCAGGCCGGCCAGCTCGTTGACTTCCTTGCGCAGCGATTCCTGGGTGTGCTGCACGACGCCGGGCAGCGAGGTGATCGCCCGTGGCTCGGTGGCGTCTTCACGCACGAACAGCGGGGCGATGAGGTCGCTGGGCGTGACGGTGGTCTCGGCAACGAGCCGGCGCAGCGCCGGAGTGCGACGCAGGCGGCGCAGGCGGCGGGCCGGAAAAGTCACCCCGCCATGCTATTGCGCCGCCCAACCAGCAGAAGCGCCCGAGCTACTGCGTCACCCCACCAGCAGAAGCGCCGGACGGGGGCTGCAACTGCGAAGTGCCGATGCCCAACTGGGTCATGACCAGCGCCATGTCGGACTTGCCCAGCGCCATATCGGACTTGACCACCGCCATATCCGCCTTGAGCAGCGCCATGTCGGCCTTGATGAGCGCCATATCCGCAACCAATTGCATGAGCACCTGCTCCATCCGGTCCATGCGCTGTTCCACGCGGTCTATGCGCTGCCCGACACCATCTATGCGCGAATCGAGTCGATCTTCGAGCCGGTCAACACGCCGACCGAGCGAGCGGCAGCACATCAGGCTCGCCGTGAGGTTGAAGCTCATGACAGCAGCCACGGCGGCAAGGACAATGAATGACGTCGCGTCCATAGGACTTCCTTTCGGAACGGTAACAGGCGGAGATTCCCGCCCACTGACCGGCGAACTGCCAGCGATACAAGATCAGGTGCGGCGCACCGTAGTGACCCCCGCCACACCGCCGCCACTGAATTTCGAGCCCTGGGACCCACGCAGCCCGGCAGGCCGGTGGCGTGACACGCCCGCACGAGCGGCATAGGTTCGCTGGCGTGGAGATCGGGACCGAGGGCTGGTGTGCCGCAATGTCCGAGGTGCTGGCAGAGGTGGATCTGCCCGCGGTTCAGGCCACTGTGGAACAGCGGATCGGCGACGGCAACGGTGGGCCGGTTGTTGCTTACCGATTGGTGATCGACGGTGGTCGGGCGCACCTTGAGCCGGTGCCTCCCGAAGCCAGCGCGACCGACGGTGACGGCGGCGGCAGCGGCGGCAGCGACGGCAGCGGCAACGGCAGCGATGGCGACGGCGTTGTCGTGATGAGCCAGTCCCGGGAGACGGCAGAGGCCGTGCGGCGTGGCGACCTGGGTGCGCTGGCGGCGCTGCAGGCGGGGCTAATCAAGGTGAGCGGCGATGTGCGCGTGCTGATCGTTGCTTCTGAGGCGTTGGCGCTGGTGAACACGGCCCTGGGCGAGGCGCTCGCCGCTGAGGGCAACGGCGCTGGGGACATTGGCGGGACTGACGGCGCTGACGAGCGCGGCGGCACCGACGGGGACGGCAGCACCGACGGCGGAACTGACAACGCCAACGGAACTGACGGCGGCGGCAGAAGCGGCGGCACCGACGGCGGCGAGAACGGCTGACGCTTCGTGCCGGAGATCCCCGAGATCCGAGCGCATGCCGAACGATTGGAGGCCCTCGCGGCTGGCGAGGTGCTCAAGCGGGTCGAGCCGCTGTCGTTCACGGCATTCAAGACCGCCAGCCCGCCGCCCAGCGATGCCGTCGGCTGGCCGCTGCGCAGTGTCGGCCAGCGAGCCAAATACCTGCTGCTGCGCTTCGCTCCCCCGCCGCACGAGCCAACCACCGGCGAGAGCGGGCTGACCTTTGTGGTGCACCTCATGCAAGGCGGCCGGCTGCGGGTGCTCGAACCCGGTGCGAATCGGCCGCGCCGGCCCCGTGATGGGCTGGCCCGATTCGAATTCGACAGCGGGCTCGGGCTGATGCTCACCGAACCCGGCACGCAGAAGCGGGCCGGCGTGTGGGTGCTGGCCGGCGACCCGGCCGGCGCCAAGCCGCTCTCCGGAACGAGTTTCGAGGCCATCGACGCAACCTCGGCAGCATCCGTCAATCCACTCATCGGGCTCGGGCCCGAGGCCACCGATGTCGACCCAGCCTCCATGGCTGAGCTGATGGCTGCTCACTCAGCACGCTTGCACAATTTCCTGCGGGACCAGCGGGTGATCTCGGGCCTCGGGCGTCGCATGGCGAACGAGATCTGCCACCGGGCGAAGCTGTCGCCGTTCGCATCGACCGCCAAGCTCGACGCCGAAGCGGTCGGCCGGGTGGTGGCCGCCATCGGCACCGTGGTCGACGAGTCGCTGACAGCCGAGCGCCAACTCGCCCAGATGAGCCGATCAGCCGACCGACCCTCAGCGGTGCACGCACGCACCGGCGAGCCGTGCCCGGCCTGCGGTGACGTGGTGCGGGCGGTCGAGTACCGCGACTACACGGTCAACTACTGCGCCGGCTGCCAGACCGGCGGCCGGGTGCTCGCCGACAACACCACCAGCAAATTCCTGCGCTAGCGGGGTTCGCGGCCCCGGTGCGGCTCACGGGCGGCGGATACCCTGCTGCGGGATATCTGCCAGACAACGCCCGCAGCCACGCCGGGCCCTAGGAGCACAACATGAGCGATGCCGGAATCAAGCTGGGCCTGTCGGCCGATGAGGTGCTGCAGTCGACACGGGCGGTGCGCAAGCGGCTCGACTTCGACCGGCCGGTGCCCGAATCGGTGCTGCGGGAGTGCGTCGAGATTGCGGTGCAGGCGCCGACGGGCTCCAACATGCAGGGCTGGCACTTCGTGTTCGTCACCGAGCGCGACAAGATCGAGGCCATCTCGGCGCTGTACAAGAAGGGCTTCGACGCCTACCGCAACAGCCCCGTGTACGCCGGCCGGGTGGGATCGGGCATGGGCGCCCAGCGCGAGGCGCAGCAGGCTCGGGTGACCTCCTCGGCCGAGTTCCTGTCGGAGAACATGCATCGCAGCCCGGTGCTGTTCCTGCCGTGCATCACCGGCCGCACCGACGACGCCCGGATGATGGTGGGCCAGGCCGGCTCGATCGTTCCCGCAGCGTGGAGCTTCATGCTGGCCGCCCGCGAGCGCGGCCTCGGCACCTGCTGGACCACGCTGCACCTCGGCTATGAGCGCGAGGCGGCCGAGATCCTGGGCATCCCCTACGACACCGTGCGGCAGTATGCGCTGAGCCCGGTGGCCTACACCCAGGGCACCGACTTCAAGCTCGCCACCCGCACCGATCTCGACTCGGTGATGAGCTGGAATTCCTGGAGCCGCTGAGATGGCCGCTGAGTCGGCGAACGAGCTGTTCGACCTGTCGGGCCGGGTGGCGGTGGTCACCGGCGGCTCCCGGGGCATGGGCCGCGAGATGGTGCTGGCGTTCGCCCGAGCCGGCGCCGATGTGGTGATCGCCTCGCGCAAGCTCGACAACTGCGAGGCGGTCGCCGACGAGGTGCGCTCGACCACCGGCCAGCGGGCGCTGGCCGTGGAATGCCACGTCGGCTATTGGGACCAGAACGACGCCCTGTGCGAACGGGTCTACGACGAGTTCGGCCACTGCGAGGTGCTGGTGAACAACGCCGGCCTGTCGCCGCTGTACCCGTCGCTGTACGAGGTGTCCGAGTCGCTGTTCGACAAGGTGATCGAAGTGAACTTGAAGGGGCCGTTCCGGGCCTCGGCGGTGTTCGGCAAGCGCATGTTCGAAGCGGGCGGCGGCTCGATCATCAACGTGAGCTCGGTGGCGGCCGTGGCGCCGTCGCCGAACGAGACGGCGTACGGGGCGGCCAAGGCGGGCATCCACGCCATCACCCAGTCGTTCGCCCGCGAGTACGCGCCCCGGGTGCGGGTGAACTGCATCATGCCCGGCCCGTTCCTCACCGACATCTCGAAGGCCTGGGACATGGAGGCCTTCAACGAGCGGGCTGCCAACGAGATCGCGCTGCAGCGCGGCGGCGAGGCCGACGAAGTGGTGGGCGCAGCGCTGTACTTCGCCTCAGAAGCGTCGAGCTACACAACAGGCTCGGTGCTCAAGATCGATGGCGGAACCGCCTGGCAGACCGGCTGATCGCAGCACCTGCCGAGCCAGCGGCTGGACAGATCCGCCGCCGCGCAGTCCGCTACCAACAGACGAGTTGCGGCTTCAGGCCGCCGATTCGAGGATCGCTGCGCAGCGCCCGACGCGGGCGGTGATGAGCTCGGCGAGGCGCTCGGCGAAGCCCGCCGCACCGCAGTCGGCAATGCTCGGATCAGCCGCTGCCTCAGCAACGGCAGCCGGGACACGGCCGGCCAGGTCAGCAACTCGTGCGACGACGTCATGTGCGTCGAGACCGAGATCGCTCGCAGTCTTCTGCCATGCATCGGGACGGTCGGCCCGAGTGAGCCGGTAGCCGTCACCGATCTTCATGGCCAAGCTCACCTTGCGGCCCTTCGAATCGTCGTACGGCAGGAACGATGCGACATCGAACAGCGGCGCCAGTCGCGCCCACGAACCGTGCAGGAGCAGCGCATAGTTCTTGGCGTGGGCATCGGTGCCAGCAATCAGCCAGTTGAACGCGAGCGCATCGACGAAGCGCCACAAGTCATCGGCGGCCAGCCGGCCCGGCACAACCGAACGCAGCAGGCCGGCGATGCGCCCGGGCTCAGGCCCTCCGTCTGATTGGTACTTGTGATCGGGGTGAACCGACAGGGCTTGGCAGAAATCTTCCTGGTGAAGGCGATGCACCTGCGTACCACGCCAGACCCGATCGAACCGCTCGACCACCACCGCAGATTCGTCCTCGAAGGTCATCAACGATGTCCGCACAGCCCGGAGCCCCGCATGGGACGCCGTGATCAGACAGAAATGCTCGTTGACGTGGCTCCAGCGATACTCGGCGATGGCGGGCTTGACGATGTGCGTGCTCGGCAACGAGCCCATCGCCCGATACCACTGCCCGTCACTGCGGTGCAGCGCTGTCTTCGCCTGGGCCCCGCCCAAGCTGAACTGCCCGCGGAAATCACCGCCGAGCCACAGTGCGCGATTCGCACGCAGTTCGCGCAGCAGTACACAAATGTCGGCCTCGCTCATTGGCTGGGCCTCGTCGACCCGTCGCGATAACTCGCCGACCTCCGAAGGCGTGCACAGCTGCACGGCGCCGGGGCAGTCGCGTCCGATGGGCGTGCCCAGCAGCGAGAACGGACTGGCGCTCGACACCGAGAACTCGCGGCCCCAGCGGCGCAGCACCTCGCGGTCATCGGGGAGCAAGCCCCACAGCCACGGCGCCACCACGTTGTCGTCGTGCTCGGCCGACGAGAGTGGCATCGACACCGAGATTGGCGTGGCAGCAGGATCGACACGGTAGCTGTCGTCGTAACGAAGCATCAGCCGGCCAGAGGCCGCGCGATGCAGCTCGGCAGCAACCTGGCCGCCCAGCAGCACCGCAAGCACGCTGTCAGCCACGGTGAACGTCTGACGGCTCAGTCCAGTCGTCGAGATACTGGTTGAGATCGAAGCTGGAGCTGTCGGTGCCCGTGCCGACTCCGGCATCGGCCCGAACGAGGCCGAAGCCCAGGCCCAGTGCGATCATCACGCGCAGCACGCCGTCCAAAGACACCGTCGGCTTGCCATTCTCAAGGCTCGACAGCCATGGGCGGCCGACACCGGCCATCTCGGCCAGCGTTGCCTGCGACCAGCCACGCTCCTTGCGCGCCGCTGCGACGGCCGTGCCGAGATCACGACTGGTCAGCAGCGGTCGCACGCCATGGCCTGGTGAAGGATCATTGCTCTGTCGGGGCACCACGGTTTCCATGCAGGAACACTCCGGATATGTCTTCGTTCACTGATATACTAGTGATGTATTCGTACACGAACAATAGAAACATGTCTTAGTTCATTGACATCCCCAGCTTGCCCTCGCACCCGTGCACCGCGATGCCTTCGACGAACGGGCCGGCTGCAGCCGTTGCGGCTACGTTGAGCGCGGCCGCAGGCCGAGCGCTGTGCGCGAGGAACATCGGAGGAATTCTGTGGGGACGACGAAGCGACTGACGGCGTTGAGCCGGTCGATCGAGGGCCGGGTGGCGCTGATCACTGGTGCTGGCATGGGCCAGGGCCGGGCGACGGCGCACCTGTTCGCTGACGAGGGGGCGCACGTTGCCGTGACCGACCTGGGCCAGGCCGAGGTGGATGCCGTGGTGGCCGAGATCAACGACGCTGGCGGCTCGGCCGCGGGCTGGACGATGGACGTGGCCAACCGCGACCGGGTCACCCAGGTCACCAACGAGGTGGCCGAGCGGTTCGGCGGCATCGACCACGTCATCAACAACGCGGGCATCTCGCGGTTCTCGCCGATCGATGCCCCCGAGTACGAGGACAACTGGGCGATTTCGCTCGAGGTGCTGCTGACGGCGCACACCTACACCGTCCGGGCGGCGCTGCCGTACCTGCGTCAGTCCGACGCGGCTCGCATCGTCAACATCGCCTCCACGGAGGGCTGGGGTGCCACCAAGTTCGGCTCGCCGTACACCGCCGCCAAGCACGGCGTGATCGGGCTCACCAAGTCGCTGGCGGTCGAGCTGGGCCGCGAGGCCATCACGGTGAACTGCATCTGCCCCGGGCCGATCAACACCGCCATGACGGCAGAGATCTCCGAAGAGCACAAGACCATCTTCGCCAAGCGCCGCACCGCGCTGGGCCGCTACGCCGAGCCCGAAGAAGTAGCCCACGGCACCCTCAACTTCTGCCTGCCCGCCAGCCAATACATAACCGGCGCCGTCCTGCCAGTAGACGGCGGCCTCCTCATCAAGAACGCTTAGGACTCGAGCCAGTAGGCACAGATGCCAGAGCTGGGGAGGCGGCAGGAGACTCTGCGACGTTGCGACCTGCCGGATCGCGGGAGCAGAGGCTCATGTCGCCTCCCCAGCGGGCGCACCTACCCGCGCGGCTCCTTAGGACAACGGCTTGTTGATGAAGGCTTCTGGCTGCCAGGAGAGCTTGTCGTCGGTGGTGCCGGGGGAGTTCACCGTCAATGTTGCGGTGAAGCCACCGGCGCCGTAGCCGTCGGACGTGCCGGCTCGCAGCGGGTCGAACGGGGTGCCTGCTTCGCGCACCGGGGGCGGCCCCTCGTCGCTGACGGGTGGCACGGGCGGCCCGTAGACCAGCGAGGCCCACGTGCCCGCGGTCAACACGGTGGCGCCTCGAAGCTGCCACACACCCGCATTCAACACTGCCTCGCCCTGAGCCGACCCGATGAGGGTGCCGCGCTCAGTACGAATGTGCCACGTCGCCGTGAACGTGTCGGGCGCCGACTGACCCGGCGGCCCTGACGCCCCCGGCGGCGCCGCGCCCCGGTACAGGTGCAGCACGATGCGCGTGTCCACGATCGACTCGCCCCGTGCGCCGAGCATCGCCCGGTCGGTCACGGCGCCGGTCTGGAACAGCCAGCGAGTGTGCCCGCCCTCGGGCGGGTCGAGCTCGCTGGGGGTGCCGACGGTGGACGGCTCGTTGGCATCGATCGCCCCGGTCAGCGAGAAGCGACGGCCGGTGTCGGCGATCAGCATCAGCGAGTCGGTCGCCGCGCCGCTGGGTCCCACGCCGCGGGCCAGCAGGGGCGCCCCCAGCGACTCAGCGAGCCCGATGCATGCCGGTACTCCCCGGCCGGCGGAACGGCTGTCGGGCTGGTACCAGCCCTGCTTGGGGACCTCGACGACGGCGCTGGTGCCAGACGCCTCAGCCACGATCCAGCGAGCACCGGCGTAGGTGCCACGCGGCATGCACACCTGCACCCCGGCTGCGTCGCTGCGGAAGATCGGCGCCATCGACATGGTCGTCGCGAACGCACCGACGCCGAAGTCGACGCCTGGGGTTGCCTGCACGCCGTAGGGCGAGAACGGGTCGGGCGTCTGGGCGCCCACGAGCACGGGCTGGGTCTGTTGCGATGTCTGGTTGCCCGACAGCGCGGCGGACACCTCGCTGAGCAGGCTGGGGGTGATCACGCCCGCCCCGCCGAACGCCACGGCGAACCCCGGCGCCGGGCACACGCCGCCGGCCAGCGCCTTCGCGTAGGCGACCGGCTCGGACTGGCTCTCGCAAGCCTCTGGCGCAGCGAACGCATCGAGCAGGAACGCCGCCACCGAGTCGGGCAAGCGGTCGGCGCCCGCCGGCACCAGCAGCATCGGCACGGCAGAGCGGGTCGGTCGCGCGTCTCGCTGTGGCCCGTCAGGCTGCGACGCGCCCGACTGCGACGTACCGGTCCGCGACGCGCCAGCCTGCACAGCCTCAGGCAGCGGCACCACCGCCGGCTGCGACACCTCCACGGGCGGCAGCATGCGGGCCGGAGCGTTCTGCGACGACGCCGTCGCCGCCCCGCACCACGGCCCGGCGCTCAGAGCATCTGCCCAGCCCCGCTGCTGGCGGCCGCTATCCGACGACGCCACCAAGCACAGCATCGACGAGGCGAAGTCGTCACCCGAACCCGACGGCCACCACCCGCCAAAATGCTCGGCCATCGCAACGCTGGTGCCATACCGGTCGGCACCCGCCACCCGGATCGTGTTCGCCCGGGCCAGCCGAGCCGCCGACCGCACCGCCGGCTGCGACAGACGCTCCAGCCCGCCCAGCACCACAATGTTCTCGACATCAAGCAGGCTTAGCGCCGTCGCCGTCTCGGTGGGCAGCTCGTCGGTGCCGTTGTGCAGCAGCACCGGCACCTGCCAGAAACTCGTCCACCAGCCCGCCGCGATCGCATCGATGCCGTCGACCCCATCGGTCAGCACCACCGTGCGGCCCAGCAGCCGGCATTCCTCGGGATTCTCCCGCCACTCCACTACCGAATTGGCCCAGAAAGCCACCGTGGCGGTGCCGTCGGCAGCCGACGGATCGGCACACCCGGTCGCACCCGCAGGAACCGGCGCCGTGCCCAGCGCCGTCGCCACCGCGGCAGCAGTGCCGAACCGGTTCGCGCCCCCCACACGGAACACCTCGGTGTAGCCGATCGACACCAGCTCAGATTCGATCTCTGGGGCGACCGCCGCCGTCCCGCCGACGATGATCGCCTGCCGAGCTGTGTTGCAACCGCCCGAACGCAGGTCTTGGGCCGCAAGCCGCACCGGCACCGCAAGCGCTGTGGCACCCTCCCGAGCAGACGGGGTCAGCAGGATGGGCGCTGCAAACGTGTCGACCCGGGCGAAACCGCCGGGCGGGTCGAACAGCGGATCGGCCGCCGAGGACCGCCGCAAGTAGGGCTCGCTGGATCGGCCAGTCGAATCCGACAGCGACGCGGCAGCCAACGCATCAGCCGGCGAATCGCCCGCCACGATGATGACCGCCTTCGGACACACGCCGAGCCCCCACCAGCCATCGGCCTGGCTCAGACTGCGGACGCCGCCCGACGAGGGATCAGGCGTCTCGAACGGGAACCCGCCCTGGCCACGAAGCATCAGCGATGCCGCCAGCGACGTCTGGTAACGGTCGGCACCCGAGATGCGCAGCGCATTCGGCCAGCCCTCGATCTGCGGCGCCGCCAAGAACGAACTCGGCCACTGCGTCGGCACCACCGGACCGGCAGCCACCGCGGTCGGTTCAGCTGCGCCGGCTGCCGTGCCCGCTAGCACACCGGCGAACAGCAGCAGCGCCGCGGTCGCGCCGCGGAACCTGCTGCGCCGAGACAGCACCGCGGACACACCACGGAGCCTGCTGCGCCGAGTCTGCGCCGGGAGGCCCCGACGCCGGTAAATCACGGACTGAGCGTAAGGGCGAGCGACTGCAAAGTGCCGTCATCGGCAAACATCAGCGTGCCAGACATAGAGCCTCGCTCGGCCAGCGGCAACGCGTCGCTCTGGGTCGCCGTAAACAGGCCTTCGAGGGGCAGCGAACCGTCGACCATGGCGCCGCGGGCCGCCAAGCGCATCTCGACAGACTGGTCGAGCACCAACAAAGCGCTGAATCGCTGCTGCGCCTCGGGATCCGACGGATCAGCCGCAGACAGCGAAGCACTGCTGGGCGCCACCACGCTCACCGACTCGGTCGCCGTAGTGACCACCTCAGTCGTCTCATCGCCGTCCACCGTCGTGGTGGTGGTGGTGACCGTCATGGTCAGCGCACCCGACACGTCAAAGCGGTCGGCGCCCGCAGCGGTGAAGATGAGCTGCCCACCGTCAATCGACCCAGACGTCGTCATCGTCACGACCGGCTCAGAAGCGACGACCGCGGCCGCCGGCTCCTCAGAGGTCGTGTCCTCGGCAGCAACCACAGCCGGCGCCGCAGCAGCAACCGCAGCCGGCGCCTCGTCAACCGTCTCGGTGCTCGGGGCCGCAGGCACCGCCTCGGATTGCTCGCTCACCGCCTCGACTACGGGAGCCTCGGAGATCGCCGTGGCAGTAGCGGCGACTTCGACGGCAACCGCGGCAGGCGCTTGGGGCACCACAACAGGCGCGTCAGGCGCAGGCACCTCGACGGCCAACGGCGTCAGCACCTCCATGACCGAATCGGGCAGCACCCGATCAACCGCCCGATGCACCGGCGAGTCGACCGTCGGCGTGATGACTGCGGTCGCCAGCCCAAGACTGACAGCCGCCTTGGCCACGATCGGCACACCAGTAGCGGCCGAATTGGCCGCAGCCGCAGCAGCACGAGAAGCCAGCGGACCCGTCTCGGCCAGCAGCGGCATCGCCGAATGCACGGCAGCCTTGCCGCCCCCCGGCGTAGAACCAGACAGCGCGGACGCCGCACGCTCGCCACGCCGCAGCAGCCCGATCAGCGCAACCGGCGCCACCGCAGCCAGCTTCAGCGCCGCACGCACCGCATTGCGGGCTCGGGAGACTCGCGCCCGCGCATTGTCCTCAGACACCCCAGAGGCCTGCGCAACCTCCTCATAGGAGAGCTCGTCGACGAAGCGCAGCATCAGCGCCTCGCGGTACTGCTCAGACAGGCCGTCAACGGCCTCGAGCAGCTCGGTGTCGTCGATGTCGAGACCCAGATCGGCCTCGGTGTCAGGCGGCGGGTTCAGGGCGCGGTCGTTCGACGCCCAGCGCTCGGCCTTCTCGGTCGCACGACGCTGGCGGTTGCCCTCGTCGCTGCACACATTGGACAAGATCCGGTGCAGCCACGGGCCCACCCGGTAGTTGCCGTTGAACCGTGGCATGGCCCGAAGGGCGCGCACCAGCGCTTCCTGCACGGCATCTTCGGCCGCCTCAGGGCATCCCAAACGGCGGCGCGCGTGACCGAGCAGTTGCGGCCGGTATTCACGCACCAGTTCAGCGAACGCTTCGTCGTCGCCGGACTGGTAGGCGAGAACCAGATCTCGATCTTCAAGTCGCAGTGCCATGGCTTCACAGGGAGGCGCGGGGCCTCCGATACGAACGATGCTACCGCACCCCTGTCAGACCCTTACCGTCACATTTTCGACCCGTCAGCAGTTGGTCGACGTCAGTCCATGCAGCGGATTCTGCCCTCGCTCGAGCCTCTGGCGCCGATGCCCGACGCCTAGTGCGCCACCGCGGGGTTGCCGGCGAAGTCGTGAGCGGCCCCGGCGCCCACGATCAACGTGGAGCTGCTGCTCGGCAGCGCAGCGAGCGTCGACGACGCCAGGCGGGCAACGAGAGTCCCGTCTGATTCCTGCCACGAGTGATCGCAGGCCGCGCTGCCGGCCACGGTCCATTCGCTGCCACCGGGCGCGGCAGTGAACGCGACGCCAGCGGCGGAGGCGCCGTGCCCGTCGAGGGAGAAGTCGGCGAAGCCATCGCTGTCGACATCGAGCCGGATCTTGGACAGGTCGATCTCGTCGCCGGTCGGTCCAAGGCCGCAACCGCGCACCGGCTCGTCCCAGCGCACGACGATGTCGACGGCGAATGTGCCGTCGGAATCGGCGACAGGCTCCGAGGCGACGATGCCGCTCACTCGAGGCGGCGTGGTATCGGTTCGCACCGTGTGCGTGGCTGTCAAGTTTGCGTTGCCGGCCCAGTCACGCAGCTTCCCGCCGGCGACGGTGATCTTGTCGGCGGCATGCAACCACGGAGGCTCGGTGAATGGCAGCTCGGTCGAGACGTAGCTGTCATGTTCGGGGAAGCTGAAAGTGACGCTGAAGCCTGTGTCGCCCCGCTTCGTCGTTGCGGTCTGGGTCTTGCGAGCACGGCCACGGGTCAGGGTGACGTTCACACGGCCAGCAGTAACCGGCTCGTTCGAACGCACCCACACGGTGTGGCCGCCCGGCGGCGCGAACACCGTGATCCGGGGTCGGTCGGTGTCGGCCTGCACGATCAGCTCGGCCGCGCCGACGGTGCGGCTTCCGGCGGCGGCACGGATGGCGCCCTCATTCACGCTGAGCCGATCGCGCACGGCGACCGGCATGACGCACCCGGTCGGCACCTCCGCGCTGCTGTACGCGCTGGCGCCCTGAAGCAGCACGATCGCCTGGGTGGTCGCGCTGGCGCCCCCGCCGTCGATTTCAACCAGATGAGCAGGCAACGGTTTCTGGCCGAACGTGTAGCTGCCGACGTCCTCGACGTCAACAGTGCGGACCGGCGCGCTGAACGTCACCGTCCAATGGCACGCACCTTCGACGGCGTTGATGAGTGCCGCGATGGGCGATCCGCTGACGACTTCGGCATTGGTGGCGGCCAGCTTCGCCCACCGCTCGATTGGCGGCCCGACCGCGGCGTTGCCGCCGAAGATGGTCAGCCGCAGCACCCCGGTTGCGTCGCCCGCGATGGAGTCTGCGCCCAACGCTGTCTCCGTCGTCGTCGGAAGCGCTGAAGGTTCGGTGAGCAGCAGCGGATCGCAACGCTCGCCGAGCAGCGGAGCGCTGGCGACAGCGTCAGCAGCTGCGAACCCAGTCGCGAGACCTACGCCGTCGCCGTCGAAACACCGGACCGGTGATCCGTCGCCGAGCAGCTCGCCGGCGATGCGGGCCGCGGTGGCGTAGCGGTCGACACCGTGCCACCGCTCGGCGCTGAGGCCTCGCTCTCGGATCTGACGCGCCGCAGCCTCGCTGATCGCTGCGGTGCCGCCCAGGATGATGACGTGGTCGGCATGGCCGGCGAGATAGTCGATGACGGGGGCCTCGATCTCCCCGTCGTGAGCGAGCAGCAACGGGAGGCGACCCCGGTACGCAAGCGGACCAACAGCCAAACCATCGGCCGGCGAGACGTCGGTCGCCAGCAGCGCGGTGCGCCCGCGCCCGGCGGCCACGCCGGCAGAGTCGAGATGGCGAGCCGCCGCCAACGCCACCTCAGCGCAGTCGGCGCCGCCGAGGCGAAGCGGTGCTCGGCCGGTCAACCGCTGCAGCCGGTCGGCGACCGCCGTGGATACCGCTGCCGTGCCGCCCAAGATGACTGCGTGGCCGATGCCGTGATCGTCGATGAACCTCTCCGCGGCCGCCGGCAGCTTGCCAGCAGGCGTGAGCAGGATCGGAGCCCGCCGTTCAGCCGCGACTGCTGCCGCCGGAAGCGCACAGGCCGCATGGGCGTCGTCACCAGACACAACGATGGCCGTACTGATCCCGGTGTCCAACTCGTCCGCGTAGCGTTCGGCGATCTCGACTGCGGTCGCGTAGCGGGTCGGGCCCGCGAGCCGCTCGATGTCGACATCGTCGGCTGCCGCCAGCGCGACGCCCGGCGCGAATGGCAGCGACGCCGCCACCAGCCCGGCACACAGCAGCGCTGCGGTCAGGGCTCGACGGGGCCGAAGCGCGGCCGGCGTCATTCCAGGCCCCATGTCAGTTCGCCACCACGTCAGGGTCGTACCGGATGGTCAGCCAGCCCTGCGTCACGCTCAGGCGGTCTGTGTAGTCGCTCGCAGCGTTGCCGTTGATGAACACCGAATCGCCCCGTCCGGGAAAGCGCGTCGCACTCCTCGAATTGAGCTTGAAGTAGACGAGATTGTCCGGTGCGGCGAAGCCCAGCGTGCAATCGTTGCTCGACGCGTAGATGTTCGGTGCGATGTCGGCGAGCAGCGGCAGCGCTGAACACTTCATGACCCCGGCAACGATGGGTTCACGAGGAGTTGCACCACCGAGCAGCGACTTGACCGGATCGCTGAAGCGCACCCGCACACCGATTGCGGTGCCAGCCCCGCCGAATTGCACACCGGCGGTGATCGTGCCGCCGATGGATTCGCCGTCTGCGATCGCGCCGTCGACGGTCACCGTGAAGTTGGCGGCGAAGGTGACATCGGCCCACAGCGCTTCGGCCAGATCTGCGAACGTCGGCTCGCCTCGCAAGATGTCATAGCGGATCAATCGCGTTGTGGGATTCAGCGAGACACCGATCTCGGGATCGATGTCCTCGTTGCTGTCCCCGCCTTGATTCTCCTCGTCGTCGCCCGGAGGCAAACCGACGCCGTAGACCCGCCACTGATTGCCGCCGCTGCCCGACGCGAAGCCGTCCCTGCGCGCAGTGATCGTCAGCGAGCCGATCCGCGCGTTGCCTGGCTCGACATCGAGCTGGGTGTTTGCATTGAGGGTCACGCTGGCTGGGCTCTCGGTGTCGACGTCGCCGATGGTGACCGAATCAATCCGCAATTCGACGCTGTGCTCTGCCACCACACTGTGCTGCGCGCGGTTCCGCAATCCCGCCTCGTCCACGAATACGCCCCGCGGCACGGCGATGGCATCACCTGGTTCGAGCATGCCGTCGGCAAGGCTGAACAGATATCGCTGGTGGGACGAGCGCGTGCCAGCGGCCCTGCCGGCCAGACCGGAGGTCGCGGTCGAGGTCGCGGCGACGCTCTTGATCGCGCCATCGGCGCCGGTCACGGTGATGCGCTTCGCCAGTGCGGCGGCACCGGGGAGCAGGGGGCTGAACGGATTCTCCTCGATGACCAGCACAGCAAACTGCATCTGTCCTGCCGGCGCAATGATCTCCACCTGGGGGGCGTCGCGGTCCACGGACTCGTCGGGATCGGGGATGGTGTAGGAGAAGCGGGCCAACGGGCGGGGGCTGTTGTCGGAACCGATGCGCTGGCCGCCAGTCACAGTGATGACGTCCCCGGCCTCGAGGACCCTGTGGCCTGGGTCGAGCGTCACGGTCACGCTGTCGCCGAGGACGCGCACGTCTCCGCACCACTCGTCGGGATCAGCCGACACACCATCACACAGGCCCGACGATGATGCGCGTACGGGATCGGCATTGACGCTGAACATCCTCACGTCGGAGTCGAGCGCACGGGCGGCCTTCGTCGCGTCGATGTCGTCCTCGAAGGCGACAGTGAACTGCTCAGCCTCCTCAGTACGCGGGTCGAGCACGACGCTGATGCGGCCGCCGATCGGCACCAGCGTGGCGCGCCGCTCGAAGATCTGGTTGACGACATCGGTGGGCACGACCGCTGTGCCGCCGAACACCGTCACCGAGGGGTCGTGGTCGGCGTCGCCAGTCGCCCGCGTATACGAGCGCAGGAACGACGACACCGAGCGAGGCAACGTGTCCGAACCGGTGAGCAGCAACGGCGCGCACAGCTCGCCCAGCAGCGGCCCGCTCGCGATCGCATCTGGGGACAACCCGCCGTACGCCAAGCCCAACTCGGCGCCGTCGAAGCAGGGCCACAGCGGGTCACGACGGTCCATTTGGGCCTCTGCCAGCTTGACGGCGGTGCCATAGCGGTCGATCCCGGCTATCCGGGAGATCTTGAAGTCGAAGCCTGACAGCGCCTGCTGTACGGCCGTGCCCACCGCTGCGGTTCCGCCCACGATGATGAGACGCTCGATGTCGCTCGCCACGAGGTAGTCGAGCACGGCGGGGTGCAGCCGGTCTTGGTCTGTGAGCAGGATCGGATAGTCACCCTGGTAGGCCATCGGGCCGGCCGCCAGGGCATCGGCGAAGGCGTTGCTGGTGACAAGCAGCGCGGTACGGACGCTGCGGGCAGCGTTTCCGGCGGGGTTGTTGAACGACGCCGCGACGGCAACCGAGTGCAGGTGGATGTCGTCGCTGCCCAGACGCTCGACGACCTGCACGCCCAGGTCGGCGAGCTTGCTCTCGACAGCGGCCGAGATCACCTGTGTGCCCCCGAGCAGGATCACCCTGCGGATCGCGCGCCGCTGGAGGAACTGCGCCACCGGCACCGGCACGTCGTCAGGGCGGGTGAACACCAGCGGTGCGCGGTGCAGCCTCGACAGCATCGGCACCGGTGTCACCCAGCCGGCGTGCTCGTCGAGGCCCGAGCCCATGATCACCGTGTCCACGTCGGGCGTGTCGGCCAGCTCGTCGACGACGTCGATGTAGGCCTCGGCTATCTGCACCGACGTCGAGTACCGGGTCGGACCTGACAGGCGGGTGAACTCGGCATCGTCGACCACTGCGTGCGCCGCATCGTGCGGCAGCGCCAGCAGACCGGACGCCAACAGCGCAGCCAGCAGAGTCGGCAGCCACACCGATCGTCGCCACGTCATCAGGTGCCTCCGCCGCAACTCTGCCCGGCCGCGTCAGAGACGAGCTGCGCTTCCCCGTAGCCGAACTGGCCGGGGATCGCCGCGTCCGAGCGCAGATTGAATCTCCGCTGAGGGAGGTTCGTCACGCCGGGGCCGGGAGTTTCGTCGTTGTCGTCGGTGTCGGCGTAGTTCATAGCCACGCCGGCAGGGACGCGTACCGGGGCACCCGCACGCGGCACGAGTGCGTCATCGGTGGCGATGTACTCGAGGTACACGGCCGCGCCGCGACGCTGGCAGCGAACCTCGACATCAGAATCCCTAGATTGACCGCCGTCGAGGAACAGGTCTGCCAACAACGGTGACGAAGCGAAGCGGGTCGCACCGGTGACGGTGCTCACGTTGTCGGTGAAGGTCACTTGCACACCCACAGTGCTGATGCCGCCTGAAAATGTCGCACCGGAGGCCTCGTCGATGCTCAGAACGTCGGCAGCCCGCGATGAGGACACCACCCGGGCGCTGAAGTGGCGGCGGAACGTCGTGTCGGCATTCAGCCCCGCTGCCAGGTTGGCCAGCGTGATCTTGCCCTCGACGAACGTGTAGCTGATGATCCGGTGGACCGGGTCGACACCCACGTCGATCACGCTGTCAGCCGGCTCGGTCCGGCTCGGGTCCACGTAGGGATAGACGACCCAGCCGTTGCCCGCTGCACCCGCTGCAACGCCGGTGGCGCGAGCATCGATCCTTACTCGTCTGCTGCCTTCGCAATCGGCCGTGCTGTCAGGGCCGCAGGTGTTGTTGCGAATCAACAGCGAGGCCTGCCCGGTGTGCCGTGGCGTGCCCACCGCGGCACGGGCCACCGTGAAGTCGCCGTTGGAGCCGTTGTCGGCATGGGCGGCGACGGTGTAGCGGGTCAACCGATTGGGATTGCGGCGCTGATCGCTCAGCGCCCCCTTACGCACCGTGATGACGTCGCCGACATCGAGCGCCGGGCTCACCGTCGCTGTGTACCGCAGGTTCGCGCCCAGCGTGGCGGGGTCCTCGTAGCACTCCTCGCCGATTTTGCCACCCAAAGGCGTCGTTCTCTCGGGCTTGCTCGGGCAGCTGCCGTGCGTCCCGCCGCTGGGGACGAAGGTGACGGTCTTCGGCACGCCGTCACCGTCGACGACCGTGACCTCGTGAATCTCCTGGCCGCGGTAGACCACGTCGTTGCGCAGCCGGTCACCCTCACGCAGCGCTCGCTCGGTCACCAGAACCACAAACGTGGGCTGGCCGGCGATCGCAACAATCTGGACGTGCGGTCCGGTTGTGTCGGTCACCGCCGGAGGGCGGGGCACCCGGTAGAACACCGACTGCAGCGCCGGCAGCGTGTCGTTGACCGCGATCTCGGTGCGACCCTCGTCGGTATCGGTTTCGCCAACCACGGTGATGGTGTTGCCCGCCGCCAGCGGTTCGACCAACTCGACAGTCACCCTGCGTCCCGACAGGGTGATCTTGGTGTACCACCGCTCGCCCGCAGCGGGCTGTTGGTCGGCTGGATCGTCTGGGACCAGCACAAGGGCCGCGTTTTGCACCCTGTACCGCTCGGGCTTGATCGCCTCGTCCTCCTTCACGTCCTCGTTGAAGGTCACCGTGAAGATCTTCGACCCCGCCGACGCTGAGACCGCCGCAGTGAACGGCTCGCCTCGCTGGGCATTGTGCCGCACCGTCGTCACGGTCGGCTCCGCAATCGCCGCAGTCCCACCGAACACCACAACATCCAGCCGTCCGTCCGATCCGCCCAGCAAGTCACCACCGGTCAACAGGTTGTCCACAGCCGCCGGCACCGCTCGAGGCCGCACCAGCAGCAGCGCCGCGCAGCGCTCCCCCAGCAGCGGCCCGCTGCTGACCGCGTCAGGTGCCTGCTCGCCTGTCGCCAACCCGATCGTCGACCCGTCAAAGCATGGATCCGGCCGTCCCGAGCCCAGCAGCCGGCGCGCCAGCACGGCCGCCGTCCCGTAACGGTCATCGCCGGACAGCCGGGTGACCACGATGCCCTTGGCCCGCAGCGCGGTGACCACCGCGGGACTCACGGCCGCAGTGCCGCCCAGGACCACCACATGCTCGACATCGCTGCGATCCAAGTAGTCCGAGACACGGCGGTCCAACGACGCCGCGGGCGTCAGCAGCAGCGGGTGCTCCCCGTGATACGACAACGGACCCGCCACCAACGCATCAGCGATCGTGTCGCCGTTCGCCAGCAATGCCGTGCGGCCACGTGACCCCCACTCGCCTGCCGAACCCGGAATCGGGCCTACCTCGCGCGCCACCGCGACAGCAGTCACATAGGCGTCGGGACCCGAGATGCGCCGCACGCTGCCCACCCGATTCACCAGTTCGTCCACCACTGCAGCAGACACCACCTCGGTGCCGCCCAGCACCAGCGCCAGCTCGAACTCGTGCTCGTGCACGAAGCCTGCCGCCTCGCTGTGCAGCTCTTCCGACGGCGTCATCAGGATCGGGGCGTCGAACGCCGACGCCAGCCCGGCCGCAGGCAGCGCGTACCCCACGTGCCGATCCTCGCCCGACACCACGATCACCGCTCTCGTCGGCGCACGATCGAGGTTGTCCGCGATCTCTGCGAGGTACGCCTCCGCAATCGCCACCGACGTCGCGTAACGATCACCGCCGCTGAAGCGCTCGGACGCCTTCTCGGTAACCGCTCCATGCGTGGCGGGAGCGAGAACAAGCGACGCGACGGTCACGACGAGGGCCGCCGCTGCTGCCCGCGTGGTCCCCGTTGCACGTGATCGCATAGCCGCCGCGTGTGCCTAGCGGATCTGAGACTCGATCAAGAACGGCAAGCCGTCGTGTTGACGCATGTTTCGTCTACCCCAAGCGGCCAAGCCATGAATGCTACGCATGAATGTATCAAGCCAGCATGAGCGCCCTCGCTCTGCGGAATGCTGACCCTACGGAGGTTGCCGGCGCCGCGGAACACTTCGATGGTGCAGCCACGCACGGTCTCATATTGGTCCTCGGTGAGCTCCCTGAGGCCCTCGGGAGGGCAGATTGTCAGGGGCGCTGCAGGCCCACTCCGGTCTGGCGGGCGTTGGCGTTGCCGGCGAGGTCGGTGACCGCACCCGAGCGGACCAGCGCTGTCGAGCGCGTGCTGGGCAGGTTGTCGATGCTGGCGGACTGAATTCGTGCGACGAGCGTGCCGGGGCGCACCCCGGGCGTCGTGGTGTCGCACGTGGCCCGCTCGGCGATGATCGAGTCGCCGCCGTCACCCTCGATGAACACCACATCGCTGGCGCCGAAGGTGAAGCCGTCGAGGTCGAAGTCTGTCGTGCCGTTGCCGTCGGCATCGATCTCGATCAGCCGCACCCGCACCGGGTCGTCGGCATCGTCGCAGTCGCGCACGGCCTCGGTCCATTCCACGGTGAGATCCGCTGTGCTGGTGCCGCCCGTGAAGCGCACGCGCCCGCCCGTGTCAACGGGGAGGTCTGAGCCGGTACCTGTCACCAGGGCAACGAACAACTGGTTGAACGTCCGGCTGGCATTGAGGGCGTCGACCACGTCGTTGACGTCTGCGGTGTCGACGGCGGTGGCGAGCGCCATCACCTGGATGCGCCGGGTCGCCTCGGAGACCTGCACCGCAGTGATCTGGGTTGACGACCAGCTTGTCGGACGGCTGGAACGCACGTCGAGATCGATGGTCCAGTGGTTGCCGGCTGCGCCGTCGGCCGTCGTGGCGGCCTTCGCCTGAACTTCGAAGGCTGCCTGGGCGTTGTCTTGCGCGTCGGTGCCGTTCAGGATCACTGACGCCTGGGTGACCGGGCTCGGCTCGGTCACCGTGATCTGGCTGATGCGCGGCGCCGTGGTGTCACGGGCAACCACCCGCCGGATGGCCGCATTGGCATTGCCCGCCAGGTCCTCCACCTCATCGGCGGCAATCGACACGTTGTCGCCGATCTTGAGTCGGGTGCCGAACGCATCGGGCAGCTCGACCTCGAACCTCGTGACCCCGGCCCCAGGCGCAACGTCGACTGGCTCATCGGCAATGCCCGGGCGCTTGAACAGCACCCTCACCAGGTCGTCGCTGTCGGTGGTCGACTCCACCAGCGGCTCGCTGGCCTCGACCCACACCGTGTCGCTGCCCTCGGTGGCGTTCAGCGAGAGCGTGGGCGGCGTGTCGTCGTCGGCAATGAAGTACTCGACGCGGCCCACCCGCCGGTTGTCTGACGCAGCGCGGATCTCACCGGCCACGATGCCGATGCGATCGCGGGCCCGAAGCGGCGTCGAGCAGCCGGTCGGCACTGTCGCGCCCGCCACCGTCGTCGCATCTGCGAGCGTCACCACGGCCTTGGTGGTGCTCGTGCCGCTGCCGGCATCTGGCGTGCCCTCGAGGTCGGCCGCCCTGAAGGGCGAGTTGCCGTTGAGATAGCTGGAGATGACCTCGGCGTCGCCGGTGCGCACCGGCTCGGCGAAGGTGACCGTGAAGTGACAGCCGCCCTCGTAGGCCTCGAAGGTTGCCCCCAGGGCCACCAGCGACGCCGCATCGACGGCATCGTCGACCGCGTCTTCGGTGACCGCCGCCGAGCCGCCGAACACGGTGAAGTGCAGCTTGCCGCTGGCGTCGCCGGTCACGAAGTCGTCTGAGTCGAGGAAGTCTTCGACCACCGAGGGCAGCACGTCATGCTCGGTCAGCAGCAGCGGCGCGCACAGCTCGCCGAGCAGCGACCCGCTCACGATGGCATCGGGCGAGCGCCAGCCGTAGGCCAGACCCACGTCGCCGCTGTCGTCGAAGCACTCCTGGGGCGTGTCGAAGCCCAGCAGCGCCTCGGCAATGTCGACGGCGGTGCCGAAGCGGTCTGAGCCCCTCCATCGCTCCACGGCGATGCCCAGGCCCGTGACTTCGTTCTCGACCTCGGCGCTCACCGCCGCGTTGCCGCCCAGGATCACTGCGTGCTCGGTGCGGCTGTCGGTCAGGAACTTCGCCACGGCGTCGGGCAGCTCGGCGCTGCGGGTCAGCAGGATCGGATGCTCGCCCTGGTAGGCCAACGGCCCGGCGGCCAGCGCATCGGCAAAATGCTCGCCCGTGGCCAGCAGCGCGGTGCGGCCCTTGCCGCGGATCTCGCCGGGGCTGCCCGGCGACCATCCCACCCGCTCGGCGATCTCCACCGCCGTCGCATACTCGTCGTCGCCCTCGATGCGGGTCACCGCAATGCCGCTGATGGCGGTGATCGAGCTCTGGACCTCCGCAGACACCACGTCGGTTCCCCCGACGATCAGCGCGAACGAGATGTTGTAGCGGGTGAGAAACGTCGTGACCGAGCTGTGCAGCTCGTCGGGCGGCGTCAGCAGCAGCGGGGCGTCGTGCAGCCGCGACAGCGCAGGCGTCGGCAGCGCATAGGCGAAGTGCTCGTCTTCGCCGGAGGTGATGATGACTGTGTCGACCGTGGCGCGGGCCGAGTCCTCCTCGACGGTCTCGACGTAGGTCTCGGCGATCTCGACGGCGGTCTCATAGCGGGTGGCGCCGCTGAGGCGGGTGCTGTCGACGACTGCGGCGGCGCCTTGGGCCGGGTCGTTGCCCACCACCAGCACCGTGGCGGCGATGGCGAGCGCCGCTGCCACCCGTCCGAGCGTGCGTCGGGTGCCGCTGCCCCGGCGCGGGCGCGGGCCCAGGCGCGGGCGCGCAGCAGGGACGCACGCGGCCAAATGGCCGGGAGCACGACGAGCCGGATCAAGCTGCGGGGAGATATTCATCTGCGACTCCTACGAACTGTAAAGGCGAGCACGGCGGACACTACACATGCCACATCTATCAAATTCAATGATTTTTATTGCTTCTCAATGAGCACTGTGTGGGTATCGCCATCGTCGGCCGTGAGGGTGATGGTGTAGCCACGCAGCGACACCCCCTCGCCGGGCTCGAGGAGGGGAAATTCGTCAACCTGGCCGTTGCCGCTGTCGCCGGCCACCTTGACGGGCAGCTCGCCTGAGCCGATGAAGGTGTCGACGGTGTACACCAGCACGCCTTCGGTGATGAGCCGGGGGAAGGTGGTGGTGGCGCCGGTGTCGTCGGCCTCGAAGAAGCGCCCGGCGTCATAGCCGAGCTTGCGGCGGCTTTCTGCGACGAGGACCTGGTGGGCGTTGAGCGGCACGGCGACCATGGCGATGCCGTCGCCGGGCTGGGCCAACGGTGACAGCGTGACCGACATGCCGCCGGACAGGTCGTCTTCGCTCACGCAGTGGACCTGATCGTCGGCGAGCCAGCCGAGCTGCCAGCGGCTCCACGCCAGCATTTCCTCGATGCGCAGGTGGCGGCGGTGCGATGTCGTGACGACGCCGTCGGGATAGGTCCAGTCGTGAGCCAGGCGGGGGTCGTGCTGGCTGGCCAGGAAGTAGGCCCACACGTTCATGCGGCCCCACTCGGTTGCGACCCATGTCTGGCCGTCGGGTGCGTCAGGTCGGGCGTGCGCGCTGTCGTAGGGGTAGAGGTCTGGCAGGCCCAGGTTGTGGGTGAGCTCGTGGGCGGCCACCGACCCCCATTGGTAGGGGATGCGTTCCTCGCCGAGATGGCCGCTGTTGATGAGCGCTGAGGGCCAGGTGCCCTGCCCGGTGGTGATGGAGGGGTGGGCGAACCCGCCGCCGCCGAAGTGGTTGCCGGCGAGCACCACCATGACGGTGTCGATGTCGGCGAAGTCGAAGCTGGGGGCGGCGAGGTCGATGGCGTGGCTGACGGCTGCGGAGTTGACGGCCTGGTTGTTGAGCTGGTTGGTGGTGACGAATTCTTCGTAGCCGCGTTCGGAGCGGAGCCAGGCGTGGTGGGGCACGAACTCGACGTCGAGGCGGCCGTAGCTGACGGATTCCATGTAGTGCTCGGTGTAGGGGAGGCCGAGTTCGGCTTCTTGGAGGGTGGTGTGGGTTGCTTCGGCGTTGGCGAAGTCCATGAAGAGCACGGCGACCCGGACGGTGCCGGTTGGCGGGGGGCCCAGTGGGGCAGGGGGAACCCGGTGGTGGTGCCGGATTTGCCGGCAGGGCGGCAATCGGTTGCCGTGGGGGCGGGGCTGCCGCTGGCGCCGGCGACGTAGACCCGGTGCCTGCCGTCTTGGTCGATGGTGTGGAAGACGATGCGCTGGCCGTCGGGCGACCAGCGGGGAGCGAAGGTGCCGGTGCCGCTGTCGGTGGCGTAGACCACTGCTTCGCCGGGGCCTGCGATGTCGGCTATGACGAGGCTGGCCTGGGTGCGGTCGCCGCGCACGAAGGCGATGCGTGTGCCGTCTGGCGACCACGACAGGCCGCCGTTCCAGTAGGCGCCTGTGTGGAGGCGCCTGGCGTTGTGGCCTTCGGTGTCTGCGAGAACGATGTAGCCGCTGGAGTAGTAGGCGATCTGGGAGCCGTCGGGTGACCAGGCGGGTGAGCGTTCGGCGGGGCCGCCGGGGTTGAGGGTTCGGGGCTTGTTGCCGAAGGAGGTCATGACGACGATGTGGTCGTCTCGGTCGATTCGCTGGCCGGCGTCGTCTCGGCCGCTGCCGGTCTGGCTTTCGTAGGCGATCCACTTGCCGTCTGGTGACCAGGTGGGCCAGCGGTCGCGGACGTCGCCTTCGGTGCGCTGGTTGTTGTGGGTGCCGTCGGTGTTGACGGTCCAGATGTGTGATGTCCAGTGGTTGCCGTCTTGGTAGCCGCGCACGTAGGCGATGCGGTCTCCCTGGGGGGACCAGGCGGCTGAGTTGAGGTAGGCGCCCCGGTTGGGGACGAGCATGGTGCGGTTGGTGCCGTCGTTGTTCACGAGCCAGAGGGAGCCGCCTTGGGTGTAGACGAGCCGGCTGCAGTCGGGAGACCAGGCGGGGTCTTCGGCGTTGGTCGAGGGGACGAGTTGGGTGGGCTCGTCGTCGATGGTGCCGCCACAGGTGCCTGCTGGCAGGACGCCAGGCAAGGTGCTGGCCCCGTCGTCGCTGTCGCCGTCGGAGTCCTCGTCTTCGGCGTCCTCGGAGTCCTCGCCGTCGGAGTCCTCGTCGCTGTCGCCGTCGGCGTCATCGTCGTCAGCGTCCTCGTCGCTGTCGTCCTCGCCGTCGCCGTCGCCGTCTTTGTCGCCCTCTTTGCCGTCGCTGTCTTCGCCGGCGAGGTACGCGGTGATGGCGGCGCCCGACACCGCGGCGTCGCCGCCGAACACCCGCAGATCCACGGCGTCATGGGCCTCGCGGGCAGCGTCGAGATAGCCGGCCGTGTCGGGCGGGATCCGGCCGGGGTCCGCCAGCACCAGCGGTGCGCACAACCGGGCCAGCAGCGGCGCTGCACTGAACGAGTCGAACGGCACTCGCGCACGGGCCAGCCCGATGGTGCTGTTGTCGAAGCACGTCTGCGAGGCCGTGTCGCTGTAGCGGTCGGCCACGAGCTCGCCAGCCTTGACCGCAGTGTCGTAGCGAGTGCTGCCCGAGATGCGGCTGACCGAGACGCCGAGGTCGGTGACGGATTGCTCCACCGTCTCGCTGAGCGCCGCGGTGCCGCCCATTAGCACCACGTGCTCGATGCCTGCCGAGGACAGGTAGTCGGCCACATCGGCATGCAGCTCGCCGGGCGGCGTCAGCAGCACCGGGTGACGGCCGCGGGCAGCGAACGGCCCCGCCACGAGCGCATCGGCAAACACCTCGCCGCTGGCCAAGATCGCCGTGCGACCCAGGCCGGGCATCACGCCCGCCGTGCCAGAACCTGCCGAGCCTGAACCCGCCGAGCCCGAACTCGATGCATCCAAACCTGCCGTGCCCGGTCCTGCAGCGACCTGTCCGGCCGCAGCGACCCCGGTGCTGTAACGGTCGTCGCCGGCGACTCGGCTGGCGGAGATGCCAGCCTCGCCGAGCGCTTCGAGCACGGCAGCGCCGACACCGCGGCCGGGGCCGTGAGCACCGCCGCTGGCATCGGGGCCGACCACCACGGCGTCGGTCACGCCCACCCGTCCCAGGAACTCGGCGGCGTCGGCACGCAGCTCCCCGGGCGGTGTCATCAGCACCGGCGCCCCCAGCGACCCGGCCAGGGGCGCAGCGACCACAGCGTCGGTCCAGCGCTCGCCCGACACCAGCACTGCCCACTCCAGCGAGCCGCCGGCCTCGGCGGCGACCGCTTCGGCAATCAGCAGCGACGTCGCGTAGCGGTCGGCGCCGCCATACCGGGCAACCGAGACGTCAGAGCCGTCTGAACCGTCTGAACCGGCCGAGACGTCGGAACCGTCAGAACCGGTCGAATCGTCTTCTTCGGCGGCGCCGGCGGCGTCGGCCGGAACCACCAGCACGCTGCCGAATCCCACTGCGACCGACAGCACGAGGGCCGCCAAACGCCGCATGTCCGGCAACCTACTGCCGCGCTCAATTCCGCTTCCCGGGCCGATGCAGCCGCCGCATGAGTGCTCGTCAGCACAACGTGCAGCGGGCGCCGGCCAGCCACCTCAACGGGCGTCCACCGGCGGTGTGGTGGGCGTCCACCGGCGGTGTGGGGGGCGTCAGCCCGCCGCCGACGTACTGGCCGCCTCGGTGCCGATCGCCGGGATGCCCATGTCTTCGTAAGTGGCCATGGGGAAGTACGGAACGCCACGCTCTTCGAACGACTGGCGGGCGTCGTCGCCCCGGTCTGCCAGCGTGACCGCAGCCACCACCTGGGCGCCGGTGGCCTGCACGCTCTCGTAGGCCTTCAGGATCGAACCGCCGGTGGTGACGACGTCGTCGATCAGCAGCACCCGGTGGCCCTCGCCGATCCGGGTGCCCTCGACCAGACGGTTCGTGCCGCGGCCCTTCGCCTCCTTGCGGACGATGAACCAGTTCGCTCCGCTCACCACCGCGATGGCGGCGCACAGTGCGTCGGCCCCCAGCGTCAGCCCGCCGACGGCGTCGTAGTTGACGCCCGCCGCAGACACCCGCTCGTGAATCGCCTCGGCGGCGAGGCGCAGGTCGTCGCCAGCGCCCAGGGCGACCTTGCCGTCAATGAAGTAGCGCGAGTAGTTCCCCGATGCGAGCCGGACCGGTTCAGCAAGCTCGGTGAGGCCCTGAGTCCGCAAAATCTCGAGCAGTTTCTCTGACGCAGCAGCGCTCATGCGTTCGGTTCGACTCCTCGGAAGGCTCGCCGCAGACACTACGGCTCGCGGGGCTGCGGCCCGGGGCGGGGACGCCACCTCGAGCAGCTCGCCACGAACGCTACGGCTTGTACTGCTGCCCGCTGGGGAAACGCTGCCCGCTGGGTCAGCCAGATTGGGGCAGCCAGTCGGCGCAGCCAGGCCCCCGCAGCCCGCTTAGGCGCGGCAGCGCTGGAGCAGGCTTCGGTGCGCGGCTGCTGCACCGTCGATCGACGGGAAATCGATGGAGTACGACTTGCCGTCGGTGTTGGTGTACTCGAACGTCAGCTCCCCCGAGCCGTCCACCAAGGCGTCCACGAAGCTGGCCCCTTCGTCGCCGGACACGATCGAGCGATTCGACAGCGTCGGCCACCACAGTTCCCGGGTGAACGACTCCCCCTCACCGCCGATCCGGTACGCCACCGGCACCCGACCGAAGCGCTGGCTGTCGGAGCGGCTGGTCTGACCCGAGATGAACGGCCCCCGGAAGGTGTCGCGCTCAGAATCCCAGAAGTCGATCTGCACGTCGTCATCGCAGAACAGGACCACGACTGGCTCAAGATGATCGCCAGGGGACGGGATGTCGTGACGCGACGAAGTTGTCCGCAGCAGGATGTACGGCTCGGCGCTGCGGCTGGTGCTGCCTTGCTCCCAGCGCCCTTCGTCGTTGGTTGGCGTCGATGCTCGCTCGCCGAGCCGGCCCTCGATCAGCGCTGTCACGTCGGCCGCGGGAATCAGCAGGCCCAGGCTGCCGATCACGCCAAGGCCGCCCCGGGAGGCCACCCGCAGCAGCGTCGGCACGCCGACGAGCTCACGCTCGGCGTTGAACGCCGGGCCGCCGCTGTTGCCGGGCGCGATCGCCGTGTCGGTCTTCAGCCAGGTCTCGCCGTCGTGATCCACGGTGCCCGAGTAGCGACCGGTGGTGAGGGTCATCGTGTCGCCGCCCACGCCGGGGAAGCCCAGGGCAGTGATCGACTCACCAGCACGGAGCGGGCCCGACGCAATCTGTACCGGCGGCAGCCGGTCGGCAGAGTCGCTCAGAGAGAGCAGCGCGAGGTCTCGGCTGCTTGCGTACCGCTCGAGGTGGCCGATGAAGTAGCGCTGCGGTGCTTCGTCGAACGATCCGCCCACCCAGACGCGCACCAGGGTGCACGGCTGGCCGCCTTCGAACACGACGTGATAGTTGGTGACGATCTGGCGGCCGTTCCCCACGGAGAAGCCCGAGCCGGTCTTCAGCCGGTTGCCGCTGGAGTTGAAGCATTCGAGGTGGACAACCGAGGGTGCCACCTGCTCCCAATTCTGGGTTGCAGCGGCGGGGTCGGCGCCGGTGAGGCCTTCGGAGCTGAACGAAGCGCCCGTCGCCACGGCCGTGAGCGCATCTTCGCCGATCTCGGTCGGCGAGCCGATGGCGGTCACCGTGGCTGCGCTGCTGCCGATCGCCAGCAGCCAGTCCTGCCCGAACGCGGAGAGCGCCTCGGGTACTGCTTCGTCGGCGCTGGGCGCCAGCAGCAGCGGCTGGCAGGGGCCGCGCACCGCTCCGGCTACCAGGCCGCCGAAGGGCACGGTGCCGCTGGCCACGGCGACATCGACCACTGGGTGGCAGCTTGCTGCGGCGAATGACTCGCGGGCCAGCAGGGCGGCTGTCTCATAGCGGTCGGGCCCGGCGATGCGGCGGGTCGAGATGCCGAGGGCTTCGATCTCGGCCTCGACGTCGGCCGAAATGGCCGCTGTGCCGCCCAAGATGGTCACCGAGTTGATGCTGCGATCAGCGGCGGTGAGGAACCGGCGTGCCTCGGCGTGGAGCGACTTGGGGGTGGTGAGGATCAGCGGGGTGCTCTTGGTGACGCTGGGCGCCACAGCGACGGCGTCGGCGAAGTTGACGCCCGAGGCCACATAGACGGTGTCGAGCGTGTCGGGGGCGAAGATGCGTGCTGCTTTGCGGGCGGTGTCGTAGCGGTCGACGCCGGAGATGCGGTCCACCCGGAAGCCCAAGGTCCGCAGCGATTCGGCCACGTCTTCGGACACAGCGGCGGTGCCTCCCAGGATGATGACCTTGGCGCTGGGGTGGGAAGCGCACGGTGCCAGGTATTCCCGGGTCACTGCGGGCAGGAACGCTTGGGTGGTCAACAGCAGCGGTCGGTCGAGCGCAGTGCCGGCGAGTGCGTCGGGCCAGTTCTCGCCCGAGGCCAGAGCCACGCTGTGCGAGCCGATCTTGGTGTCGCAGCTGCCGCCGGCGACGTTGACGGCAAGCTCGTAGACGCTCGAGCCGCTCACCCGGTCGGTGGTGACCCCGGCGGTCTGTGCCGCGGCGGTCTGGGGGCCCGCAACAAGCACCGATCCGATGAGCACCGAGCACAGCATCCCGAGAGCTGCTCGACGCCGAGAATTCATGGGCACCCGGCGAGAGTACGTGCGAAATTGCGCGGTTTTGCCGCAGCTGGGGCGAATTTCGCTGTGAAATATGCGGGGGCCTTCATGAACTCAGTTCGGCATGCCAGCGCGGCTGCGGTCCACGGAGCGTAATTCGCACTCCTGAACAGCGATTTCGCCCGTGGGGTGGGCCTACGGTGAGACTCTCGGTGAGGTGACCGGGGCGGGGAGTCCGATGAGGCGATGGTCGAGCGCAGCGCTGGCACTGCTGGCGGTCGTGACAGCGGGTGCGCTGGCTGCGGGGTGTGCGAGTGCGCCCGACAAGCTGAGCTACATCGCGGTGCCACACCCTAATGACGAAATGCAGGCTTGGTCGTTGATCGAGAACACGCCCGACACCTACAAGGTCTTCATCGTCATGACCAGGGGCGAGCAGACGGCATTCTGCGCCACGCCGGGATACGAGGCAGGGACGGGCGAGGCCGAGCCGTCTCCCTGGCCCAACGGCAAGTGGACACCGTCGTGCGAGAACGCTCGCAAGAACTCGTTCTTTCGCTTCCTGACTGCGATGGCGACCCGCGACGACGGCCTTCCTCGAGCATTCGAGTTCGAAGGCGTCAAGGGGCCGTTTGATTCGCTCGGCTACCCGATCTGCCGTGACGACGGCCTCGGGGAATGTGTGGTCGACCTCACGGCCGAGGTTTGGACGTCGCCGCTGGCAGCGGTGGTGTGGTTCAACCTCGGAGACGGCGACTTGTCCCACGATGAGGTCGAGTGGGCAATCACGACGGTGCGGGACAATCGCACAGCGCTCGGCATCGACAGCACACTGCCTCCCCAGAGTCTGATCGGCGCCAGCTTCTGGAATGCGGGCTTTGACGACTGTTTCGTGTACGAGCACGACGATCACTGGGCGGTGCAGCTTGCGCTGTGGAGCAACGACTTCGGCGTCGGCTACCAGGCAGCGACGAGCTGCGAGGCCGATCCCGTCGTTTCTCGCCATGAGCAGGTGTCGTTGGAGGCCTTCGACGCTGCATTCGAGACCGCCGCGACGGTTCGGGTCGGCAGGCACACCGTGTTCTACGGCTGGTTGTACAGCGACGACCCCGGCTACTGGCCGGGCGACTACGACGGGCAGGACGAGCTGTTTCACCGCCATCAGTCGTTCTGGGTCCTCTACGGCGACTCGTGACTGCCGCGACCTGCCCGCAGCCGCCCGGCGATCCGGGCAAAGTACGGTGCGCTGAGTGATGGACGAGGCCGCACCGCGGCGGGGGCGCTTCGCATCTGTCGACACGTTCCGTGGTGCGGTGCTGGCGCTCATGCTGTTCACCCCGGCGACCGGTGCCGCTGGGTACCCCTGGCTACGGCATGCCGCATGGGACGGGCTGACGGCGTCGGATTGGCTGTTCCCCACGTTCTTGGTGACGAGCGGGCTGAGCCTCTCGTTCCTGCTGCGCGACGGGGCGACCAGGGCGACCTACGCCCGCTTGATCCGGCGGCTCGTGCTGCTGGTAGCAGCCGGACTCGTCTACAACGCCTACGGCGCCTCATGGTTCGACCTGTCTGAGCTGCGCTTCACCGGTGTGCTGCAGATGATCGGCATCGCCGGCGCCTGCGGGGCCGTGGTGGTGCTGGCCGGCCGTGCCATGTTGGGCGAGGACAAGATCTGGTGGATCGTCGGCACAGCCACCGTGTTGGCGCTGCTGTACGGGCTCGGCCTGGACCTCATCGCGTGTGAGCCAGCGGGCCGATGCAGCCCATACCTCAGCGTCGACACCGGCGTGCTGGGCGCCAGCCACGTGTACCGCGGCGGCGGGGCCGGGTGGGACCCCGAAGGCTTGGTGACCTCGATCGCGTCCGCGTCGCTGGTGCTGTACGGCTACGCGGCTGGGGTGCTGTTGCGGCGGCATGGACGCTCGAGCCCGGCGGCCACACTGGCCAACATCGGGGCGCTGGCTGGGTTGTGCTTCGTGGGCGGACTGGTCGCGTCGCAGTGGATGCCGTCCAACAAGCGCCTGCTGACGCCAGCCTTCGTGCTGCTCGCTGCAGGCACGGCGCTTGCGGTCTTCTGCGTGATGTACCTGCTGGCCGACAGCGCCAAGGCCCTTCGGGCAAATCACAGCGACCAAGCCGACCGGGCACACCACGGCGACCAAGCCGACCGGGCAGATCACGGCGATCAGGCTGAGCCACGTCGGGAGCCGCGTCTGCTGAGGCCATGGCGCTTGCCGTGGCGCCAGTGGACGTGGCCCTTCGTCGCCTTCGGGCGCAACGCCCTGATCGTCTTCGGGGCCGAACGCTTCCTGCTGCAGACCGCCCGCTACGTCCACATCGGCGACCGGTCGATCCAGGATCGGCTGCTCGAGGACATCCTGCCGTTCGGCGAACCGGGCGTACACCTGGCCTACACCGCCCTGCTGCTGCTGGCAGTGTTCGCCGTGGTAGGCCACCTGCACCGCCACCGCCTCTACCTGGCCCTCTAGCGGATTCATCCGGCGCCAGCCGCACTCACGGCGGGCGGCATCCGGCGCCAGCCGCACTCACGGCAGGCGGCATCCGGCGCCAGCCGCGCTCACGGCGGCCGACGTCCAGCGACAGCCGCACCCACGACAACCAGCGCCCACGACAGCCGCACTCACGGCAGGCGGCATCGGGCGACAGCTGCGCTCACGACGTCCGGCGGCAGCTGCACCCGCGACAACCAGCGCCCACGGCGGCCGCACTCACGGCGGGCTTCGGCCCGCGGCGATGCGGGGGCTGGCTGGGCGTTTCCGAGGGCTGAGGCCGTCTGAGCGTTTCTGGGTGCTCCAGTGACCATTGGCGGGGTCTTGGCAGAGGCGCTGGCCCGCCTTGTGGAGGCTGTTGTGGCAGTCAGTGCACAGCGCCGCGAGATTGTCGATGTCTGTCTTGCCGTTGTCGGCGTCCCACTCGTCGATGTGGTGGTACCGGCAGCGGTGCATCGGCTTGCCACACAGCACGCAGCCTCGATCGCGCACCGCAATCATGAGCTGTTGCGCGGCTGTGGCATGTCTGCGGCTGCGTCCGAGCCACAACGGCCTGCCTGGGCCGGCGAACAACGCACCGGTGATGCGGGTGTCGGGCGAGAGGTTGTCGAGGATCGAGGTGGGCACCGGGCCGGCGCCGAGGACCTCGCACCGGCCATCGGGCGCAGTGCCGTCGATGACGCCGATGTCCGCAACGATGACGAGCTGGTTTGGCGCCTGTGCCGGCGCCCACTGATTCACCGATCGGCACTCCCCGTCACTGATGCCCACGCCGTCACCGGGCACGGCGGGCACGCTGCACTCTCCGGGCACGGCGGGCATTTCGGGAGCCGATGCGGCCGGCGGGTTCAGGGGCGCCGGCGCAGCACCGCCCAGCACTGCCGCGGGCTCCCGCGGCACAGAAGGCACGCTGGACGGGCCGGGAGCCGATGCGATCGGAAGGCCTCCGAGTGCCGGCGCAGCGCCGCCCGGCACTGTTGCGGGCTGCTGCCAGACTGCGAGCGCGTTGCGGTTGGTGAGCATCTCGAACACGCTGTCGGCGAGGCGCTGACGATTGTCACGCACCGCACCGGGCTTGCCGTCTCGGCCACCATCTTGGCGCCACAGGGCGTCGTTGTAGTTCTCGACCGCCTGCCTCACCAGCGCAAAGTTCACCGGGTCGAAGCGGGCATTGAGCACGCCCATGCCCGTCTCGTCGTCGATGAACAGCGCCGCGCTGCGCTCCCGACGCTGCCGGCTGAGCTGGCTCTCGGCCGCGGCAGCATCGTGCTGGGCCAGGAAGTCTCGGGCCTGGCGCCGCAATACATCGGGAGACGCCTTGGCCGCAGTCTCGAGCAATTCGGGCGTCGCGTCGACGACATCGGGGCTGCTGCGACGGGCAGTGTCGGCGAGCACTTCGACGTGCTCGATCGTCAACGCACCGCACGCCAGGCCGCGGGCCACGTTGGGCATCTGGGAAATCTGCTCACTGACAGCCGCCTTGCGGGAGGCGCTGCGAGCGCTCATGCGAGCCTCATTGCGCAGCGCCGCACGGCCCGACCCAGCCCGGCAGGCCTCCATCGCTGAGGTCGCCGCCAACAGCAAGGCCTCCACAGAGGAGCGCAACCGCCCGCCCGCAGCGATCACCTGCGCGAGCACGTCACCATCGGCACCCGCCAGCGGCGCTTGTGACGCCATAGCCACCAGGTTCTGCGCCCCGTCCAGCCCGGCCAGCACCCCGTCAATCGACGCCGCAGCCCCACCAACTGCCCCAGCGCCTGCATCCGGCTCGGTACGAACGAGTGTCTGATCCACGCCACGCACGCTAAACAACCGGTGTTACACCAATAGGTCAGAAGACCCTTCAAGACCCCCCATCACCAAACCGCCAAACCGCCACCGGCACTCACCACCCGAACTCAGCACCGCCACGCACCACCCACCACCCGAACTCAGCACCGCCACGCACCACCCGCCACGCATCACCCGATCACCACCACCGGCGTTCCGATCGGTGCCCAGTCGAACAGGTGCCGGGCCTTCGCATCGTCCTGGCGGACGCAACCCGCCGACTGGGCCTGCCCCAGTTCGTCGACGGTCTGAATCGGCGCACCGGAATAGGTACGAGGGATCGAGTGGAACCCGATGGCGAGCCCGGTCGTGGGCTTCACGAATCGCACCATGTCGCGCATCGTCACCGGCGTCTTGGGCGACGACGTGTACTGCGACTTCGAGAACACCTTGTACGAACCCACGGCGGGGCTGGTGGCTCGCCCGCTCACCGGATAGGTGTCGAACAGCGCCCCGTCCGCGTCGATCAGCCACACCCGCTGCCCCCCACGGCTGTACACGACGTGGCGAACCCCCACGAGCCCCACATCGGGGGTCGAGGTGCCGACCGTCCACAACACACGGCCGTCGGGATGGCCGACGGTGACCGTGCCGTCATCCAGAACGCTCAGATAGGCCCCCGGTCGGTCGACAGTGCGCGAACTCCACACGGTCTCCGCTGCGCCCGCCAGGAGCACGAGATCGCCGTCATGCCTCATGACCAGCGCCCACGCCGACGCTCCGGACGTGCGGGCGTCCCACAACGCCACCGGCACGTCCCCGCCTGCCAAACCGGCATCGAATGACCAACCCGATTCCGCCAAGGCGGGAAGCTTGGCCCCAACGCCAGCTCCAACCCCAGCCGAACCAGCCCAACCAGCCCGACTGGCCATGTCATAGAGGACAAGGTTGCCGCCGGCCTCCAGCGTCAACCGGTAGCGACCGCTGGGCGAATGCAGCGACTGGCCGCTCGACAGCGACTCGCCCGGCATCAGCGAACTGCGAATGACCGACTGCTCGGCGTCGGGATCAGGGGCCCCGAGCGGCAAGGCGCCAAGCTGCGGCTCACCCACCCCGCCAGGCAGCGACGCTGCCGCCGACGCAGCCCCGGCGGTCACGCTCGCCACCAGCACGAAGACAGAAACCGCCCACCCCACCGCACGCCGCCGCCGGCCCGAAGTGCTGCGCAGACAGCGAATCAACGACGCAGGCCACCCCACCGCCGGAACCCGCCAACTGCCCACGGCGCTGCGCACCCGGCGAACCAACGAGGCGGTCCACCTCATGACCGCACATCAACCCCCACCTACAACGAGAGTAGAACGACACCCCCGCCAGCAGCAACACCCTCCCCCGCCAGCTACAGCGGCACAACCCCGCCAGCAGCAACACCTCCCCACCAGCGACGACGTACGAGCGCTGTGCGACCTCCCCAGCCAGCTACGACGTACGAGTGCTGTGGAAGTTCCCGTTTCCGGCCAGATCGGTGACCTGATCTGCCCGCACGACCACCTGATCACCCACCAACAGCCCAACACTGGTCCCGGTGTCGAACGAACCCGGCACCGACACCCGCACCACCGTCCCGCCAGGAATCACATCGGCAACCACCACCTCCGGACTCAGCCCCGAACGCCGGAACTCCACCTCCATCGTCGACCCGCCCTCAGCCCCCAGAATCGGCTCGTTCGTCGTGATCACCACCACCGTCGCCCGCCGCGGCGCCGAGATCGTCAACCGCGGCCGCACGCTGTCAGCCCGCACCCGAAACTCCACCCGCCGCACCGTGCGACCGTCCGAAGCCGACCGGATCCGCTTCGCAGCAACCCCCACCGTGTCCCGCCCCCGCAGCGGCGCCAGGCAACCCGTGGGCACCGCGCTGCCGCTCGCAGTCGACGCACCTTCGAAGGTGATGACCGCCTCAGTGGTCGACTCGAAGAAACCGGCCTCCACGCTGGCACCAGCCAGATCCAGCAACAACCCGTCGATCAGGTAGTTGCGCGGATCGTCGGCATCCAAGGTCAGCACCGGCTCGTCAAACGTCACCCGGAAGTGGCACGCCCCGTCGGTCGCAAACACCCGAGCCAGCAGCGGCGCCAGCTCGGCCACGTTCGCCGCCGCCGCCAGCACCTGCTCGGAAATGGCGGCCCGGCCGCCGAACGCAGACATCAGCAGATCGCCAGCCCGATTGCCGTCGAACAGGCCGGTTTCCTCCAGCACGTCGCGCACCACCCCAGGCAGCACCCGCTGATCAACCAGCAGCAACGGCGCACACAGCTCGCCTAGGTACGGGCCGCTCACGATCGCATCGGGCGACCTCCACGCATACGCCAAGCCCACCGCATCGCCCGCAAAGCAGCTCTCGGGCGAGTTGTCGCCCAGCAGCGCCACCGCAATGTCGATCGCTGTGTCGTACCGGGTCTTGCCCGACCACCGCGTGATCGACATGCCCAGATTCTCGAGCTCGAACTCCACGTCGATGCTCACCGCAGCAAGCCCGCCCAGAATCACGACACGATCGACATTGCTGGCACGCAGGAAGTCGATCAGCTCGCCCGGCAGCTCAGCCGAGCGCGTCAGCAGGATCGGATACTGCCCCACGTAGGCCAGCGGCCCCGCGGCCAGCGCATCGGCAAACTCCTCGCCCGTCGCCAGCAGCACCGCACGGCGGAACGGACCAGGAACCCGCGCCGCCGACCCAGCCTGCTCAGCCACTGCCACCGCCGTCGCATAGACGTCAGCGCCGGCAATCCGCTCCACACCCACGCCGATCAGGGCATCGACCTCGGCCTCAACACCGGCCGACACCACCTCGGTACCGCCTAGGACGATGACGTGGTGGATGCCTTGCTTCTCGATGAACCGCCGCACGCTGGCAGGCAGGTCGTCGGGCTCGGTCAGCAGCACCGGCGCCTGGTGGCGCCGCGACAAGGCCGGCGCCGGCAGCACATAGCCGAAGTGCTCATCGGCACCCGAGGTCAAGATGACCGTGTCGACCTCGCTGCCGAACAGGCCCGCTTCCACCTCATCGACGTATTCCTCGGCGATGGCCACCGCCGTCTCGTACCGGGTAGCGCCCTGCAGCCGCTCGGTCTTGACCTGCGAAGCGGCCGCCTCGGCCGCACCACCGCCGAACGACACCGCCGCGACAACACCAGCGAACGCAACCAGCGCAGCCAGCAGCGCGCTGGTCGACCGAACGAGCGTAGGCAGGCGCATCACCAGCCCGCCCAGCCGCTACGACCTGCGCAGTGCGTTCAGCGTCTGGTTCGGCGCCGGGTTCCCCCGCAGGTCATACGCCGCGCCGGCCCGAATGAACGCCCTCGACCCCAGCGACGGCAGCTCAGCCACGTTCTCCGAGGAAATCCGTGCCACCAGCGTTCCTGAAGCCACACCCGGCGTCTCGTCGCACGCAGCCCGGCCCGCAACGATGTACTCGTTCCCGTCGGGCGCCGCCACGAATTCCACCTCGCTGGCGGCCGCACCGAACCCGTCCAGAGCAAAATCGGCCACGCCGTTGGCGTTGGTGTCGATCTCGATGCGATCCAGCCGGACCGGGCGGTCGAGCGCATCGCAGTCACGCACCGGCTCAGACCACTCCAACCGCAGGTCGACCGTGCTGAGGCCGCCCACAAACGCGACGTAGCGCAGCGTCTCGGAGATAAGAGCATCGTCGGCGAACTCGTGGTCGGTCAGGTCGGCTTCGAACAGGTCGTTGAAGATCGGGTCGCCGTTCAGATCGTCAACCAAGGAGGGCACATCGGTCTCGCCCGAGGTCGCCACGTCGATGCGCTGCAGCGCCGGCGTCACCGTGACTCTCGCCGGGTCGCCAGCGCCCAAGTTCTCATCGAATTCGATGCTGATCTCCCAATCATTGCCCGCCGCGCCAAATGCAGCGCCGTCGTCGAGCGCCTCGATACGCAGCGCCCGGCTCACCCGCGCCCGGTTGTAGAACCCGCTGAGCTCCACGTACGACGAAGCCCGCGCCACCGGGTCGGTCACGGTGACACGCCGGGCTCGTGGCAGCACGGTGTCACGCCGCACGGTCACGAGCTCGCGCAGGCTGCTGTTGCCTGCGAAGTCTTCGACGGCGCCGGAGGGAATCACGATGCGGTCGCCCTGCTGCAGCTCCTCATAGGGCACGAAGATCGTGAACTGCGTCTCGCCTTCCAGCACAAACACGCTGATCGTGTCATCGACACGGTCACGGGTGAACGTGACATCGAAGCTGGCCTGGCGCACGGGCTCGCTGATCTCCACCGCCACTTCGAGGCCGCCATCGGGTGCGGTCACGGTCAGGTTGGGACGGGTGTTGTCTGAGCGCACCGCCGAATCGGTGGCCCGCACCGTGCGCCGGTCGGTGGCCCCCCGGATCGACTGCCCCTCCACGCCGACCCGGTCGCGGGCCTCGAGTGGCACCAGGCATCCGGTCGGCACCGCCGCGGTAGAGGGACTGGCCGCACCGCCAAGAATCACCACCGCCTCGCTGGTAGCAGACCCGGTGCCCACGTCCACCCGGGCCGCGCCGGCAGTGAGCGCATTGCCTTCGAGCGTGTAATTCGTTGGCCGGCGGGCGTCAATCGTCCGCACCGGCTCGCTGAACGTCACCGTGAAGTGGCAGGCCCCCTCGACCGCCACCACCGTGGCTCGAATCTCACGCAGCCGCGCCGCGTTGACGGCGTCGTTCTCGGCGCTGCGCGACACCGCAGCGGTGCCGCCGAAGATGGTGATGCGCAGATCGCCGTCGGCGTCACCGGTCACGTACTCGTCGGCTTCGAGGAAGTCGCTGGTGGCCCGGGGCAGGTCGCGCAGCTCGGTCAGCACCAGCGGGGCGCACAGCTCGCCCAGCAGCGGGCCGCTCGTGATGGCATCGGCAGCCTTGCGCCCGTACGCCAATCCCACCTGGTCGCCCCCGAAGCAGGAATCGGGCGAGTTCTCGCCGAGCAACACCTCACCGACGCTCACCGCAGTGGCATGACGGTCGGTGCCGAACAGGCGCTCCACCGAGATGCCGAGCTGCTCGATGGCCCGCTCCACGCTGGACGACACCGCAGCGGTGCCGCCCAGCATGATCACATGCTCGGTGCGGCTGCTGCGCAGGAATTGCGACACGCGCTGGTCGAGCGAGGCCCGGGGCGTCAACAAGATGGGGTGCTCGCCGGTGTACGCCAGCGGCCCCGCCGCCAGAGCGTCAGCGAACACCTCGCCGGTCGCCACAAGCGCCGTGCGGCCCTCGCGCCGGTACGTGCCCGGCACGCCAGGCGACGAGCCCACCAGCTCGGCCACTTCCACCGCCGTGCCGTAGCAGTCGTCGCCCGCCACACGCGTCACGTCGACGTTGTTGAGATCCTCCAGCTCGGTCTTGACGTCGTTGGACACCACATCGGTGCCGCCCAGAATGAACGCCCGGTCGATGTCGAAGTCTTCAACGAAGCGCTCGACCGAGTTGGGCAATTCGGAACGCTCGGTCAGCAGTAGCGGCGCCTCGTACCGGCGCGACAGCGCCGGGGCCGGCAGGGCACAGCCGAAGTGCTCGTCGGCGCCCGAGGTGATCAAGATGGTGTCGATCGCGGGCCGCCCCCGGCTTTCGATCTCGTCGGCGTAGGCCTCGGCAATGTCGGCTGCGGTCGCATAGCGGTCGGCGCCCGACAGCCGGTCGACGGAGATGACCGCCGCAGCGCCCTGCGCCGGGGCTCCCGCCAAAACCACCACGCCGGCAGCCATGACCACGGCCAGCAACGCCCGGGTGAGGGGGCGCCCCTGCCGCTGACGCTGCCGCTGCCGCTGTGGCCAGCGCACCGGGCGACCAGGAACATCGTCTGCATGGTCGGGGCGCGGGCCGTCGGTCACCGGCGGAACGCGAGCGCTCATAGTGAGTCTCCAAGCACGTGATCAGTTGTCTTCCACCTAGCGGCGACAGTAGTGCCGCTGGCCTCGCCAACCGCGACACGCTCTCCCGCGAAGCCGCCTGAGGAGGGCTGGCCGGCTCAAGCAGCGAGGATTGTCTGGCTGCGTTGGGCTATGGCGTCGAGGAGGCGGGTGGGGGCGCCGGAGGCTCGCAGCGGGGCGGGCAGGTTGTCGATCTCGGCGGTGAGCCGAGCGGGTGCCTCGCGGGCGATGCGGACGACCTCGGCGGCTGCCCAGTCGGGATCGGCGCCCAGGGTCTGCGCGGCATCGCGCCAGTCGTCGATACGTGCGCCGGCGCCCACCTCATAGCCGTCGCCGAGTGACATGGCGAGGTGGACCTCGGGGGCCGGCACGTCGGTGTAGGGCAGCCACGAGGCCGTGTCGTACAGCGGGGCGAGCCGGCACACGCCGCCTGGCAGGTGCAGCAGCGCATGGTTCTTGCCGTGGGCGTCGTTGGCGACGATCACCCAGCAGAAGACGAGCCGCCCCAACAGGGCAGCTATGTCGGCCGCGGCGTCGCTGCTGTGGGTGCGCAGCAGGCCGGCGATGTCGGCCGGCGACGGCCCGCCGTCTCTTTGGAATCGCAGCGCTGCGGGCCGGCCGAGCGCCTGGCACATGTCCTCTTGATGGATGCGTGCGAGCGACGCCGGCCTGGCTGCGGTACGCACCCGGTCGTAGCGCTGCACCACGAGCGTTTCGACGCCGGCGATCACGGCGACCTCGCTGGGGGCCGCGTCGATGCCGAGCGCCCGAGCGGTGGCGAGCGCCAGATGCTCGCCGATTGCCTGGCCCGGGTAGATGCCCACCGACGGCTTGAGGATGTGGCTGGTGGGCTCGTCGCCGACGGCTCGGTGCCACTGGCCGCCGCTTCGGCGCAGGGCCAGCTTCGGCATGGTTCCCGCAAGGCTGAAGCTGGCGAGTGGGTCCATGCGCCACCCGCCGAAGCGAGCACCCTCGCTGAGGTCACGCAGCGCGGCCGCCAAGTCGGCGTCGGTGATCGGCTCGAGCGCCGAAGAACGTTCAGATGGACGTTCAGATGGACGTTCAGATGGACGTTCGGCTCCCGTGCCGCTGCGGGCTGAGCGAAGGGGTTCGAATTGGACAGCGCCGGCACATTCGGCGCCCACGGGCGTGGCGAGCAGATCGAACGGGTCGACCGACGCGGCGCCCACGCTGGCGCGCCACTGCTCGCGGTCGGCGGGCAGGTCCGGCAGCAGACCATCCAGCCAGTTCTCGACCACCGCGCCGGCATGGGGCTGGGCCCGCAGAGGCAGCGAGAGCGACAGCGGGACCGCGTCGGGGTGTGCGAGGTAGCCGGCGTCGTAGGCGAGGACGGTGTCGGTTCCCGCCTGGGAAATGACTGCGGCATCCCCGCCGCCGACCCGCACCCTCAATGCGGCCGGTGTCATTGCCCCGGCGCCACCGCGTCGCCGTAGCTCACCACGTCGCTGTAGCTCAGGCGGTCGCTGTGCGCCTCGCGCACGACGAGGTCGCAGCCGAGCGCGTTGCAGATTTTGATCAGACCGTCGAGCTGCATGGTGAGCTTGCCCGCCTCGGCATCGCACACGAGCTTGCGCGATACGCCCGCCGCATCTGCGAGCGCCTGCTGAGTCATGCCGAGCAGTTGGCGCCGGCTGGCGACCACATTCGCCAAAGATCCCGGCGTCCGCACCACGAATGCTGCCAACGGCTCCATAGCGCACACGCTACCCCGATGTCACCGTCCGCATACACGAAATAGAATGACACTGTACGCATACAAATACCGAGGCATCACCGCACGCACGCACACAGCCGTGATGCTGGCCGGGTCAGGTGCTGGGGGTGATGGTGACGGTGTGGGTGTCGGCGTCGTTGGCGGTGACGGTGATGGTGTAGCCCCGCACCGTCACCGACTCGCCGGCGACGAGCACCGGGAAGTCGTCGACGATGCCGTCGCCGCTGTCGCCGGCCACCCGCATCGGCAGCTCGCCCGACGCCACGAGCGTGTCGACGGTGTACACGAGCACGCCCTCTTCGATCAGGTGCGGGAACATGGTTCGGCCCCCGTTCGGCTGCCGGTAATCGGTGTCGTTGTCGTAGCCGAGCTTGCGGCGGCTCTCGATCACGATCACCTCGCGGCCGTTGAGCTGCACAGCAGCCATCGCAACCCCGCCGCCCGGCTGCGCAATCGGCGACAGCGTCACGACGGCGTCAGCGTCAGCGCCGCCGAGGCAGCGAATCTGGGTCTCATCCAGCCAGCCGAGCTGCCACCTGCTCCACGCGAGCATCTCCTGGGGGTTCAGATGCGTGGTCGTAGAGGTCGACGTACCGCCGCCGGGGAATCGCCACAGCAACCGCCGCCGGGAGTCGTCGGTAGGCGACTGGTACCAGGCCCACAGGTTCATCCGGCCCCACTCCACACCCACCCATTCACGGTTCCGGGTGGCATTGGGCAGCTCGTGCGCGCTCTCGTCGTAGGGGTACAAGTCCAGCAAGCCGAGGTTGTGCACCAGCTCGTGAGCGGCGACATCACCCCACTCACGAGCGTGCGCGAAGCTCACCGGTTCGTCGAACGGTTTGGTGTTCGTACGCGAATGAGGCACGGCATTTCCGTCGGCCGATGCCACACCGCCCGCGTTGCCGCCGCCGAAGTGGGTGCTGGGGAAGATCGTCATCACAGCGTCCACGTCGGAGAAGTCGACGTCGGCGTCGGCCAGCTCCACCGCGTGCCTTCCAGCCTCATCAGCCAGCGACTGCCCGAGTACTGTCTCGCCGAACAGCTCGGTCGAGGGACGGTCAGCCCGCAGCCATGTGTGGTGCGGGATCACCTCGACGTCGAGGTGGCCGTAGCTGACAGATTCGAGGTACTCCTCCATGAACGGCAGGCCCCGCTCGGCCTCGTCGCGGGTGGAGTGGCCGGCCGGCACGTCGGGGAAGTCCATGAACAGCACCGCGACCCGCAGCGTGCCGGTGGTCGGCGCGAACCATTCCGGCAGCGGGAACCCTGCGGTGGTGTCCAGCAGGCCGCGGGGCATGCACGCCGCGGCTGCGGCGGCCGCGCCGCGGGCGCCTGCCACATAGACGTTCTTCTCCTCGGCGGTCTCGTAGTTGGTGAAAACGATGAGCTGACCATCGGGTGACCAGCGGGGGACGGTGTTGAGGCCGGGCAGGTCGGCCACGACGGTTTCGGCGGCATCGTCGACGCCGCTGACGACGATGGTCGACTCGTCCCCATCGCCACGGGCAAATGCGATGCGACGCCCGTCGGGCGACCACGAGACGCCGCCGTTCCAGTACGCGCCGGCCACGAGCCGTCGCGGGTTCGAGCCGTCGGCGTCGACCAGCCACACCACGCTGCCAGCGACATAGGCGATGCGGTTGCCGTCGGGCGACCACGCCGGCGCATGTTCCCATCGGCCGCCCGCTGTGATGGCCGCGGGCTTCCCGCCGCCCGCGGCGTTCATGACGGCGATGTGGCGGTCGCCGTCGATGAAGTGGCCGTTCTCGTCGCGGCCGTCGCCCGACAGGCGCTGGAAGGCGATCTCGCTGCCGTCTGGCGACCACGCCGGCAAGCTGTCTTGCACGTCACCCTTGGACACCTTGGTGCGCTCGGTGCCGTCGGCGTTGACTGTGTATATGTGAGAGAACCAGTGATCGTCGTCGTTTCGCTGCCCGCGTGAGTAGGCGATCTTGGTGCCGTCGGGCGACCACGCCGGCTCGTCGGAATAGGCGCCGTCATGGTTCGTGAGGCGCTGCTGGTTGGAACCGTCATTGTCCATGAGCCACAGCGAGCCGCCGCGGGAGAACACGATCTGGCTGCAGTCGGGCGACCAGGCCGGGTCTTCGGCATTGTCGGTGTCGGTCAGGGGCCGCGGATCGTCGTCGAGCGAGCCGCCGCAGGTGCCAACGGTTGCCGCGCCGCCGTCAGTGTCGGACTCGCCAGCGTCGTCGTCCGTTTCGTCGGCGTCGTCGCCTTCCTCGGACTCGTCCGTCTCATCGTCGTCGTCAGCGTCGTCGTCCTCGCCCTCCTCGCCGCTCAGGTAGGCGTCGATCGCCGCTTGCGACACGGCGGCGTTGCCCCCGAACACCCGCAGATCGACGGTGTCGTTCGCCTCGCGTGCAGCATCCAGAAAGGCCGCCGTGTCGGCGGGAATCTGGCGGGGATCCGCAAGCACCAGCGGGGCGCACAGCCGGTCGAGCAGCGGCGCCGCACTGAAAGAATCGAACGGCACCCGCGCACGGGCCATCCCGATCGTGCCGGTCGAGAAGCAGGTCTCACCCGCAGCGGCGCTGTAGCGGTCGGTCACGAGCTCGGCCGCCTTGACCGCGGTGTCATAGCGAGTGGCCCCGGCAAGGCGCGTCACCGACGCCCCCAGATCCGCAATTGCCGACTCCACAGCGGCGCTGAGCGCTGCGGTGCCGCCCATCACCACCACGTGGCCAATCCCGGCATCGCCTAGGTACGACGCCACGCTCGCCGGCAGCTCATCGGGCGCCGACAGCAGCACCGGATGGGTGCCGCGGGCAGCGAAGGGGCCCGCTACCAGCGCATCGGCGAACACCTCGCCGCTGGCGACGATCGCCGTGCGCCCCAGGGCGCCCATCTCGCCAGCGGTCACCTCGTTGGCCGCAGCCACGCTCGTGCTGTAGAGGTCTGCTCCGGCCACCCGCCGGCCGCTGATCCCCGCATCAGCCAGCGCATCGAGCACCCCCGTGCCAACTCCGCGCCCCGGCCCATGAGCCCCACCGCCGCCGTCGGGCCCGATCACCACCGCATCGGCCACACCGACACGCTCCAAGAACGCCAGCGCGTCCCCACGCAGTTCGCCCGGCGGGGTCATCAGCACCGGCGCTTCCAGCACACCGGCTACCGGGGCGGCAACCACCGCATCGGTCCAGCGCTCGCCAGACACCAGCACCACCGACCGCAACGAACCGCCGGCCTCTGTGGCGAAGGCCTCAGCAATCAGCAGCGAGGTCGCATACCGATCCGGCCCGCCATAGCGGTCAACCGACACCGCCGACCCATCGCCGACGGCCGCTCCAGCCGCCGCAGGCCACACCACAACACCCGCCAACCCGACCACAAATGCCACGACGACGAGACACCAGCGTGGCATCCCAATGACGCTAATTGCGACCAGCGCGCCCACGCCCGGTCGAAACACCTCGAAGGGCGTGCAGCGTTTTCACTAAGACATGACCGCCCGTCGGCTCGCAGTACAACAAAGCGCACGCGTGGTTTCAGGACGACCAACGCATCAGTCGGGCAGACCGGCAGCGGTTTCAAGGCGGGCGAGGCGCTCGGTGTGGTCTAGCAAGATCACGTTGACATCGCGAAAGCCGGTTTGCATCTCGGCGCGGAGCTCGGACTCGAGTCTGTCAATCCGGGCGCTCAACTCGGTGCGCAGCCCGCTGAGCCCAGACCGAAACTCAGAACGCAGCTCGGTACGCAGCTCATTGATGTTCTGGTTCGTGACGCCGAGCTCGGACCGAAACTCAGATCGCAGCTCCGTGCGCATCTCGTTGATGTTCTGGTTCATGGCGCTGAGCTGCCACACCAGCAGCGCGCCCAGCACGGTGACGAGCGCGGCCGTAAGCGCCCCGGGACGCTCCCGGCCCCGGCCCACACCGCGACGGCGCTGCGGGGCGGCATCGGGCTCGGCGACGGCGGAGTCGTGCGGTTCGGCTGGTGAACTCATGGCGGCGGTCGGTTCGACTGAGGTGGACATCGGGCCTCGCTCGGATTCGCGGCGCTGGATAGCGCACGTGTGGTTGTCGTTTGACCGCCGCATCAGCCGGGCAGCGAGGCACTCACACCATAACCCGACCACGTTCTCAGACCTGCACGAATTTCATGCCAACCAGAAACAAGCCGCACAATCCAGCACCGCCGCGCAGCCACTCAGTGACGGCTACGCCCTCTGAGAGCGCCGCTCGGACGACTGGGCCTCGAGCAGTGGCGGATTCTGCAGCACCCGCTAGGGCTTGAGGCTGGTGTTGGGGCGCAGGGCGTTCAGAATTTCGCGGATGTTGGTGACCGGCTGGTCGCCGGGCGTGTCGGGGTCTCCGTCGGCGTTGTAGCTGGTGGCCACACCCGCAGCGATGACCCGGAAGCCCAATCGCGTCGGCAGCTCAGCGAGGCTCGCAGAGGTGTACGCAATCCCCAGGACGTAGTCGGGCAGTTCGATGCGAATCACCGGCGTGCCGGTGAACTTGGGGGCAATGTCACCAGCGATCGCAGCTCCATCGTCGAGCAGAGTGCGCACGAGATCGCTGAACCTCACTTCGACCACCACGGAGGTCATGCCGACCTCCTCGGTGTAGGTCACGTCCGTGTCGGGCGTGTCATCGCCGAAACGCTCGCCTGCCGCATCGGTCTCCCCGAGCGGATCGCTCTTCGCATGGTCAGGACTGACCACGAACGACAGCTCGAAGTTGGCAGAGAACACATCGTGCGCGTTGAGTGCGCTCGCCAAGTCGAACAGGTTCGCAACCCGGCCGATGTTTCGTGCGGGCGTGACCTCGAAGATCGTGTAGCTGATCACCTTGTTCGAGGCGTCCACGCCGACGTCGATGTCGAAGGCGTTGGTGCTCTGCGCTCGTGCCGCAGCCGTGATGCCCGGGCGGCCGTCATAGCCGTAGATCACCCAGTCGTTGCCGGCCGCGCCAGCAGCGATGCCGTCGGGGCGGGCGGTCACCCGCAGCGTTTCCTCGCCGATGATGGCCGAGGCCTGCTCGGTGTGCCAGTAATCACCGATGGAGACGCTGGTGATCTCGAATTCGCCTTCCTCCGGGGGTTCCGCCACTGTGTACCGAACCAGAGCGCTGCCCCTGCCCCCCTTGTCCAGCACAGCCCGCCGCTCAACGGTGATCACATCGCCCGCTACGAGCGGGGGGTTCACCGACAGCGTCACCGCCGCATCGGCACGGATGCGCCGCTCTTGGAAGGTGTCTTCCTCCCACGCGATCGGAGCCGTCTCGGGGTCCATTGCGGCACCGCCGGTGTTCTTCGGCGTGATGCTGACAAAGGAGAGGTACTCGCTGCCGACCAGCTCGTTGTGAACCAGGTTCGGTTCCACCACATAGACCTTGAAGTCGGGTTCACCCGGCACGGCGACGATCTCCACCGTCGGAGCGCTCCGATCGACCGTCGGCGACAGCGCACCCAGCGTCAGCGAAGCGGCTTCGAGCTTGCGCAGATCGCCGTTGTATTCCTTGGCCACCTGGCGGCCGCCGGCCACGCCGATCGTGTCGCCCGGCTCCAAGATGTGCGACAGCTGGATGCGCACGGTGCGGTCCTGCACATAAACCAGGCGCACGATGCTGATCGACTCTTGGTTGCCCTCGGTCTCCTCACCCTGATCGTTGGTGTCGGCGAGCGCTTCGACGCGTCGCCCGTTGATCCGGTACAGCGTCGGGTCGGTCACCGATTCGACGTCGACGTCGTCGCTGAACGTCACCGAGAACACGCCGCCCGAGCGGTCGACGATGTCGTCGTCGTCATCGTCGGCGGTCCAGATCTCGTACTTCTCGGTGTCGGGGTCGACCTTGACGCTGATCGACGCCGTCAACCCCAGCGACGTCTTGGCGCCAGCCACAGCGTCAGCCATCACCGCATCGCTCACCACGGCGGTGCCGCCGACGGCCACGATGCTCAGATGGGTCTTGGCGTCGTCGCGCACCTCGGCTGTGGCGGCGAGATAGTCGCTCACTGCTGCGGGCAGCTCACCGCCCACCAGCAGGATCGGCACCGAACCGCCGGCGCCGAGGCCGCGGCCCAGCACCGGTGCCGCAGCGATGCCGTCGGCGGTTGCGCTGCGGTTCACCAGCGCCACCACATCGGGGTTGGTGCCGAGCACGTCTGCGCAATTGCCCGCCATCTCGGCGGCCATCGCCACCGACGTTGCGGCGGCTGAGCTGCCCGAGATGCGCTGCACATTCACCACGCCGACGTCTTCGATGAGCGCGTCCACCACCCCGGCCGAAACAGCACCGGTGCCGCCCACCACCACAACCCGCTCAACCTTGCCCTCGGCCAGGAACGCCCTGGTCGGCTCCGCCAGCTCATCGGCAGACGTCAGCAGCACCGGCAGGCCCAAACGGAATGCCAGCGGGCCCGCAACGATGGCGTCGGCACGCCCGGCCTCGCCGCCGTTCACCAAGATCGCCGCAGTCTGGGTAGAGCCGCACCACGTCGGGCTCGGGCCGCCCAGGCGGCTGCCGACTGCAGCAGCAGTGGCGTAGCGGTCAGCGCCCCAGACGCGCTCGACATCGGGACGAGAGCCGAGACCCTCAATGGCGGTCACGATGGTGTCGGGCACCGCCGCGGTGCCGCCGACCACCACGACGTCGGTCACGTTGTGCTCGTCGATGAACCGGCCCACGTTGTGCGGCAGCTGGTTCGAACGCGTCAGCAACACCGGGGCGTTCAGATTGCCGGCCAGGCCTGCCGCGGTCACCGCATCTACCTGGGTCTCGCCCGAGGCGATGATCACCGCCGAGATCGAGCCCTCGTCCGCAGCGAAGCGTTCTGCCAGCGCCACTGCGGTGTTGTAGCGGTGGGAACCGGCGAACTCACGGCTGTCGCCGACCCCGTCGCCGTCGGTGTCAATCAGCTCCTCACCGGAGGTGTTCGCAGCCTGAGACGGCGATCCCGCGACCACCGCGAGCAGCGACGCCATCAGCAGCGCTGCCACGACGGCTGCAAGCGGGCGCTTGTCCAAGATCAGTCGTGGGTTCGCCACCTCGAGCCTCCCGCCGAAGGAGGAGGCACACGGTTCAGTGGCCTCGTCAGAACCTCAGGGTAATAGTCGTTATCACAGGGTGCCGTGACCCAAGGCCAACGACGCGAAGGACCCCGGGGCCGAAACCCCGGGGTCCTTCTTGGTCTTGCCAGCCTTGCGGCCGGCTCAGCCGTTGATCAGGCGATATTGCCTGACCGTGGGATCAGATCCCTACGGCTTGATGCTCGCATCCGGGCGGAGACTGTTCAGAATCTCCCTGACGTTGGTCTGCCCAGTCACAGCCGGCGTCACCGTGTCGTCGCCGTAGCCGGTGGCAACACCGGAAGCGATGACTCGGAAGCCTGCCCGTGCCGGCAACTCAACCATGCTGGCGGAGGTGTACGAGATGTGCACCTCGTTGTCCGGATTCACAATGCTGATCACCGGTGTACCTGTGAACCTTGCAGCGATGTCGCCTGCAAGATCCGCGAGGTCGGTCGTCGCCGTTTCGATCGGAGCATTGAACCTCACGATCACGCCAACCGACGACATGCCTCCGGTGAAGTCGACGCCTGTGGCAGCGGTGGCGGTCAGTGCCGTTCCCTTGCCTGCCGTCGGACGTGTACCGCCCTCGTAGGTCAGCCTGAAGTTCGCGCTGAAGTCATCGTTGCTGACCAACGCGCCAGCCAGGTCGCCGATCGTCGGAGCCCTGAACGGCCTCAGCGGCAATGCATTGTCGATGGTGTAGCTGATCCGCTGGTTGGCGATATCGACAGCCACATCGATCGTGAACGCATTCCCGACATTCGTGCCACGGTCGTCGTAGCCGAAGATCGTCCAGCCGTTGCCTCGTGCACCCGATGCGACGCCAGTCGCCTTGGCGTGCACGTCCATGTCAGTGGCGATGTCCGCACTGGCCTGCGCGCCATGCACGTAGTTGCCGATGGACACGCTCTGGACCTCAAGGTCGCCAGAACCAGCCGGTCCCGGGGTACCGGTCTTGACCCGAGCAACGGTGGACCGGATCAGCGGGCTGCCGCGGCCGCCCCTGTCCAGAACCGCCTTGCGCTCGATGACAATCACGTCGCCGTGCTGAAGAGCAGGAGTCGCCGTGATGCGATACCGCGCGTGGACATCTGCCCGGCCATTCGTCTTCTGTCCCGCATCGGTGAGCGTGGGTGCTGCCGCTGCGGCCACGGTGATGCCGGCCGTCTTTCTGGCAGCGTCACGGCCATGAGGCACGACGCTCAGGAAATCTTCGAGATTGCTGCCCTGGGCAGCGCCTTGGAAGATCTCCGAGTGCAAGATGTTCGGCTCGGTGACGAGAATATCGAACGTCCCTTGGCCAGACACCGCGACGACTTCCACGACCGGTGCGTTGCGATCGCTAGCGACCGTGACCGCGGGAAGGGTCAGCGACGCTGCTTCCAGATTGCGCAGGTCGCTGTTGGCACCGAGCTTGCCGCCCGCAGCCTCGTTGGCCGAGTTATCCACGGTGATCGTGTCGCCGGCCTCCAAGTGGTGGCTGAGCGCGATGGTCACCGTTCGATTCGCGGTGAAGATCAGGTCCTGCACCGTTCCCGTCTCGTCGGGATCAGTCTCCAAATATGCCTGGAGACGACGGCCGTTGAGCCGGTACATCGTCGGATCGAGCACCGTGCCCGCACGGTCAGCTGCGCTGTCGTTGACAGCGCCGCTTGCGTCGGCGTCGCTGGGCTCCTTGACATCGTCGCTGAAGGTCACAGCGAACGTGGTCTTGTAGTCGCCGATGCTCTTGCCCGAATCAGCCGCAGGCGGATCGGCCGCGGTGTACTTGTGCGGCGTGATCGTCGCAGTCAGCGCGCTGGAGGTCTTCGCAGCAGCGACGGCGTCAGCCATCACCGAGTTGCTGACCACAGCAGTGCCGCCGATCGCCACGATTCTCTGGTGCGTCTTGTTGCCAGCGCGAACCTCAGCCGTGGAGGCCAGGTAGTCGCTGACCGCTGAAGACAGCTCGTCGTCGACCAGCAGGATCGGCACCGAACCAGCAGCGCCCAGGCCGCGGCCCAGCACCGGAGCAGCAGCAATGCCGTCCGCTGTGGCGTCACGGTTCACCAAGGCGACCAGGTCCCGGTTGGTCTGCAGCACGTCGGCGCAGTTGCCGAGCATCTCGTTGGCGACCATCACAGAGGTCGCAGCGGCAGAACCGCCAGAGATGCGGTGCACGTTCACCACGCCGATGTCCTCGACCATCGCGTCAACCACGTCAGCCGACACGGCGGACATGCCGCCGACCACGACGACACGCTCGACCTTGTTGTCGGTCAGGAACGCCGCAGTGGCCTCAGGCACCTCGTCGGCAGCGGTGAGCAGCACCGGCAGGCCCAGGCGGAATGCCAGCGGGCCCGAGATGATCGCATCAGCGCGGCCGGCGTCGCCGCCGTTCACCATGATCGCAGCGGACTGGTTCGATCCGCACCACGTCGGGTTCGGGCCGCCGAGGCGGTCGCCGATCGCAGCAGCGGTCGCGTACCGGTCAGCACCAGACACACGCTCGACGTTCGGGCGTGAGCCCAAGGCCTCAAGCGCCGTGACGACGTCGTCGGACACCGCAGCGGTGCCGCCAACGATCACCACGTCGGTGATGTTCTGCTCGTCGATGAACCGGGCCACGTTGTGGGGCAGGCGGCTCGAACGCGTCAGCATCACTGGTGCGTTCAAGTTGCCGGCCAGACCCGACGCGGTCACCGCATCGACCTGGGACTCGCCCGAGGCGAGAATCACCGTGGAAACGCTGCCCTCATCAGCAGCGAAGCGCTCTGCGAGCGCTACCGCAGTGTTGTAGCGGTGGGAACCGGCGAACTCACGGCTGTCGGGAACCCCGTCACCGTTCGTGTCGATCAGCTTTTTTGCCCCTCTGAGCAGCTGATTTGCAGGATTCGCTGCCTCAAAATGGCGGCCGTTTCGACGGATGCCCGGATCTTGGGCTTGATACCGCTCATGGCGCGCACATTCTCAACCGTGAAGTCCAACTTGAAGGTTGTCGTCCGGCCGAGGGCTGATGTGCGGGTTGAACAGGTTGTAACGAAACGTGCTGTCAGAGTCCGAGAGTTCCATTTGTGCGAAGCCGTCTTACGTCTTCATTACGTACGGCGTGACCCTCGAATTCGCCCGCGAAGCGTGCCGGCTGCGGCGCCGAACGGGCTCAATGCTGCTGGGGCAATCGGTTGGCGGCGCCCCGAGCCGCGAATTTCAATGAGCACAGAACGCGACTACCGGCGAGCACTCACATCTGATTCCGGCGTCAGCGACAAATACTGAAATTTATTTGGAACACCGCAAATTTCATGTATACGGTCTGCGGAACTGGTCCTCCAGGGAGTGCGCTGTGTCTGAAGAAGATCGTTCTCGCCTCTACGATTGGTTCTGTGAGCATCTCGACAAGCCGACCGCCGAGTACGTGATGTCGTGCTTGCCGCCTGCGCCGCTGTCGGATCTGGTGACCAAGGACTACTTGTCGATCACGCTGTCGGCCGCGCTCACCGGCCTCGCCACCAAGGAAGACCTCACCGGCCTCGCCACCAAGGAGAGCGTCGACGACCTCACCGCCGAAGTCGACACTCTTGACGTCAAGCTCGTCGAGCTCACCTCGAGAGTTGATCTCCTGGTTGCCCAGCGTGATGAGGACCGTCGAACAGGCCGGATTCGCCACTACTGGCTCGCGGGCATCGGCCTGTCGGCTGCGATGCCGATCTGGCTCAACACTGCTGGTGTGATCGGCTGACCGCGCCCCGAGCCGTGGCCTCCTCTCGGGGGACACCCGGAGAGCACGACAAGTCGAACATCTGGCTGTCACGGACTTGCGACAATCGAATGTTGCGTACATACGTTTGTTTGTGACACGGGGTTGATAGAGTGAACGTATGTTCTCTCAGGTGCAGCAGGCGCTGGAACACCTCAGCGCAGCGGTCGGGGCCGTCGACCAAACGCCCACCGGCGAGCTGCGCCGAACGCTGGGGCTGGCCAAGCAGCTGCGCAGCCGCGTCGAGCTGCTCGAGACCAAAGCAGCGTCACTGGTCGCCCAACGCGAACAGCACGGCGACGGCGGGGCCGGGCTGCTGAACCAGCTCGGCGGCGTGTCGCGGTCCGACGCTGCACGCAACGTGCGCACCGATGCGGAGCTCGCGCAGATACCCGCAGCCCGCGACGGGGTGTCCCAGGGCGAGATCAGCCTCGCGAACGCCGCACGGCTGGCCCGGGCCGCACGCAGTACCAGCCCCCAGGCAGTCCAGGACGACGCCGAGCTCATGGAGCAGGCGAAGGCGCTCCCCGCAGACGAGTTCGCGAAGGCCGCACAGCGCTGGACGGTCCGCCATCAGCGCAGCGACGAGCTCGCCGCGCAGCATCGCCGCAACCGGCGCAACCGCCATGTGCGCTTTTGGAACGGTGAGGACGGCTCGGTGCAGATGCGCGGTTCGTTCGACGCCGAGATGGGTGCACGCATTCAGAACCGTCTCCGCCGCCACGCCGAGCTGCTGCGCCAATCCGACCGCCGACGTGCGCGCAACAGTGGAACCGGCGGGGCGGAGGCCGGCGGGGCTGAGGCTGGCGGGGTCGAGGCCGGCGGGGCCGGCAGCGGCGGGGCTCGCCGCACCGACAGCGAGGCCGTCCGCACTCGCGACCAGCGCATGGCCGACGCCCTCGACCAAGCCGTAACTGCAGTCGCGCCTGCGCCCGCGGCGCTAGACACACCGGCGCCCGAAGCGGCAACTGCGCCGGCCACCGACACACCGACGGCCCCTGTACCGACCCTCGGCACCGCGCCGGCATCCGCACCAACCGCCGATGCTTCACCGGCAGCCGCACCAGTCGCCGACGCTCCACCGGAAGCCACGCCCCATCGGGCGCCAGCCGCTCAGATCATCGTTCGTGCCGACCTCGACATGCTGCTCGGAGAACCCGGCGGCATCGCCGAGATCGCCGGCGCCGGGCCCATACCGGCCAGCACGGTCGAGCGGCTCATCTGCAATTCCGGCCTCTCCGTGGTGCTGTTCGGCGACAAACTCACGCCGCTGTATGAGACCACGCCCGCCCGAGCGCCCACCGCAGCACAACGACGCGCCCTGATCGCCCGCGACCGCGAATGCATCGGCTGCGGCGCACCACCCGACGAATGCGAAGCCCACCACATCATCCATTGGAAGCGTCGCGGCAAGACCCGGCTCGACAACCTCGTGCTGGTGTGCTGGTTCTGTCACGACCGCATCCACGACCACAACTGGCGGGTCATCATCCGCGACGGCCGCTACCGGCTCGCTCCGCCCCTCCCCGAGAACCAGCCGGCCGACACCCCACACGAGCCAGCCGACGCACTGGCGCTCAACGCCCCACACCAGCCGGCCAACACCCCGCACCGACCGGCAGACACCCTGCTGCTCGACACCGCACTGCTCGACGCCCGACTGCCCGGCGTGTTGCGATGCTGAACTACTACGGGAACAAGCGCCCTACGAGTGCGGTGATCTGCGCTGGGGTCTTTGCTTGGGGCTTCAGGCGGGCGTCGGGGCGGAAGCTGCTCAGCGACAAACGGTCGCTGGGGGTGCCTTCGAGGGAGTCCAGAGTGGTGTCCTCGGTGTTGTGATAGTTCGTCGCACGGCCGGGCATGATGATGCGGAATGCGGTTCGGTGCGGCAGCGCCTGGGGGTCCGACGCCCAGTAGGTGATGAACACCTCGTCGGTGGGAGCCGAGAAGTTCAGCTCGCTCTCGTAGCCGGTCGAGCCCAGCCGCACGAGATCGGTCTGGATGTCGTACACGCCGCCGGTCTCGGTGAGGCTCTGCACCGTGTCGTTGAACCTGACGAGCACACCCACCGCCGACACCCCGCCGCTCAGGGGGACGCCCGCAGTGTCTGTGGGGCCGAGCGCGGTGTCCTTGGCGTCGTTGGTGTTCGTCTTCAGGCCTGTGTCGTCTCGGACGTAGTCGACGGTGAAATTCGTGCGGAAGGTCGAGTTGCGGTTGAGCGCCGAGGCGAGGTCGAGCAGGTTGGCGACCCGGCCGATGCCCCGCGTGGGCGCGCTCTCGGAGATCAGGTAGTTGATGACCTTGTTGGTCGCGTCGGCGAACACGACGATGTTGAAGGCTTTGGTGCTTGCGGCCTTCTCGGCCGCGTCCGCTCCCGGCCGGTCGTCGTAGCCGAAGATCACCCAGTCGTTGCCGTTGGCCCCGGCGGCAGCGCCGGTCGGGCGGGCGGTGATGCGCATCTTCGCCACCGGGCTCGGAGCGGGGGTGCTGATCGTCGCCTGGGCCTGGTTGATCGTGTTCACCTGGTTGCCGACGAACACGGCGGAGATCTCGAACTTGCCGGGCTCCTTCGGGTCGGGCACCACCAAGCGGCGCAGCGCATTGCCGACGCCCCGCTCGTCGATCACGGCCTTGCGCTCCACGACGATCGCGTCGCCCTTGGCCAGCGGCTCGCTGACGGTGACGTCCACCGCATGGGTGGCCGTGTGGCGGCCCAGCGAGCCGGTGACCTCGGCGCTGCCTGCGACCGGGGTGGTGCCGGTGAGGCTGAGGCTGATGTCACGCAGGCCGAAGCCGGTGACGCGGATGTAGTCGTCCCACAGCACGCCGGTCAGCTCGTTGTGGATCAGGTTCGGCTCGGTGATGAACACCCGGAACGTCTGCATGCCCGCCACGGCCAAGATGTCGACGGTGGGGGCGAAGCGGTCGAGCTGGGGCGTGAGCTTGGGCAGCGTCAGCGACGTGCGTTCGAGCCGGCGCAGGTCGCCCCCCGCACCCACCCGGGCGCCGCCCAGCACCGAGATGGTGTCGCCGGGCTCGAGGATGTGCGACAGCCTGATGGTGACCGTGCGATCGGTGATGTAGATCTCGTCGACGAGCATGATCGGCTCGTCGCTGGTGGTGCCGTCGAAGGTGACTCCGGCGATTCGCCGCCCGTTGATGCGGTACATCGTGGGGTCGAGCACGGTGTCTCGCACGATGCCGCTGGCCGGCGGGCGGGCCACATCGTCGCTGAAGGTCACCGTGAACACCCCGCCGGTGACGCCGCCGGTGGTGTGGGTCTCGTACTCGCCGGTGAGCGGGTCGATGTCGACACGGATCTTCGCCGTGAGCCCCACCGCAGTGCGTGCCGCCGCTACGGCCTGGTTCATGACCGTCCTGCTCACCACGGCCGTGCCGCCGATGGCCAGGATGCTCATGTGGGTGTCGCGGCCCGAGCGGGTCTCGGGCGTGGAGGCGAGATAGTCGCTGACCTCCGAGGGCAGCCGGCTGCCCACGAGCAGGATCGGCACAGGCCCCCGGTTGCCGAGGCCGCGGCCCAGCGTGGGCGCCGCGGCGATGCCGTCGGCGGACGCGTCGCGGTTCACCAAGGCCACCATGTCGGCGTTGGTGCCCAGCTCGGTGCCGCAGTTGTTGAGCATCTCGTGGGCGAGCGCCACCGAGGTCGCTGCGGCGGTGCCGCCGGCGATGCGGCGAGCGGTGACCACGTTGAGGTCGTTGACCAGCGAGTTGCGGACACGATCGGACACCGCAGCGTCGCTGCCCACAATGACGACGCGCTGGATCTTGTTGTCGGTGATGAATTTGCGGGTGGCGCCCGGCAGCGTGCGCAGCTCGGTGAGCAGGATCGGCATGCCGAGCCGGTACGCCAGCGGGCCGATGATGATCGAGTCGGAACGCCCGACGTCGCCGCCATTGACCATGATGGCCGCCCGCTGGCTCGAGCCACACCACGACGCAATGGGGCCGTCGATGGCCTCGCTGATCGCGGCTGCGGTGGCGTAGCGGTCGGCGCCAGACAGCCGCTCGACGTCGGGGCGGGTGTTCAGGTCTTTGATGGCGTCGGCGATGGCGGTGGGGATGACGGCGGTGCCGCCCACGATGACCACCTTGGCGATGCCGTGCTCTTCGATGAAGCGGGCCACGTTGTGGGGAAGCTGGCCAGAGCGAGTGAGCAGGATGGGGGCTCGCAGATGGCCCGCGAGGCCGGCGGCAGCAACGGCGTCGACCTGGGTCTCGCCCGAGGCGATGATGACGGTGGAGAAGTTGTCCTGGTCGTCGGCGAAGCGCTCGGCGAGGGCGACGGCGGTGTTGTAGCGGTGCGAGCCGGCGAACTCCCGGGTGTCGCCGATGCCGTCGTCATCGGTGTCGATGAGCTCTTCGCCGGAAGTGTTCGCAGCGTTGACCGGCGGGCCGCCCACCGCAGCCAGCACTGCGGCCGCGAAGAGCGCGGCAGTGATTGCCGCTAGGGCGCGGCGCTTCTTCCGCTTCATGTGAGAGATCAGACCACGAGCCTCGCACATCGGATGGCTCAAGCGGGTCATCCCCGCCGGGCTGCTCGGTGTACCACTCGGTGTTACACTTCCCGCATGCCGACTACGCGGCCACGCCACCCCGTCACCGAGACCGACGACATCACCATCATCCTCGACGAAGCTGCGCTGCGTTGGGGCAACGCGCCGCGGTCCCAGTTGATCCGCTACATCATCTTGGACTGGGCGGCGGCGGGACGGTCGCCGTCGTCACGGGCCAGCGCACGTGCGGGGTTGATCGGCTCGCTCGCCGGCTCCGCAGAGCTCTACGAACGCTCCCAGGACTGGCCCGCGTGATAGTTGCGGATGCGAGCTGGGTCGTTGCGCTTCGAGACCCTGCCGACGACTACCACCATCAGGCAGTCGCCATCCACCGCCAGATCGGCAACGAAGATGCCCTGCTCCACCCGGTGACGCTGGCCGAGTGCCTGGTCGCCCCGGCCCAGCTCGGCGTCCTCGAAGATTCAGCCGCTGCGCTGCGGGCCGCATTCGAGATCCCCGACATCGACCACGATGCACCGCTGCGCTGGGCGGCACTGCGAGCCGAGACCGGGCTGCGCTTGCCCTACACCATCGTCCTCGACACCGCCCTGCGCCACGACGCCCGCGCCCTGGCCACCTTCGACACCAAGCTCGCGACCGTCGCCACGGCGCGCCGAATCGACGTGCTCGGCGGTTCTGCAGGGTTGGCGCGGCAGTAGTGCGGGGACAGCCGCACCGGATGGACGCCCCGAGCAGCGAACGGCCTGCTGACTGCGCCGCCGACCAGCAGATTACGGCCACGGGTTCTCACATCCCAGCCCTCGGCTCGGAGGTAGCCCCGAGCCAAGTGCGGTTGGGTCGGCTGGCGGGGCCATCGGCCTGGCAAGCAATCAAATGAACTGAAATTCAGTTTGGCCTCAGACTGGTGCCTTCTACGGTGTCCGACAGTTCGCTGACGCCGTGTGGAGACCGCCTTGTCTGAAGAAGATCGATCTCGGCTCTACGCTTGGCTGCGTGAGCAGACCGACGAGCCGCTCGCGGAGTACGTGATGTCGTGCTTGACACCCGCGCCACTGCCGGACCTGGTCACCAAGCAGCACCTCGAGACAGTGCTCGCGGCGGAGTTCTCTGCGTTCGCGCTGACCATGACCGCGCAGCGCGAGGCGGATCGCAAGACAGCGGCCGTGCAGCGCGAGGCGGACCGCACGGCGCTGGACCGGCGCCTGCGGTGGATCTCCGTCGCGCTGCCGATCGAGATCGTGGTGGCGCTCTCAGCAGTCGTGGCCATCACCGAGTGGCTGCGCGGCTGACCAAGCGGCACCTTCAGCGACCCGGAATCTGCGTCGGGCTGGCAGCCTCAGACGAGTAGCCCCGCAGCACGGTGAGGGTCAGCCGGTGCACTCGATGTTCACGGTGTGCGCGACGCCGAACCACCCGACTCCATCGACGCCGAGCCGGACACCGCACGTGTGCTAGCCGGGGTTGCAGGAGCCGAGCCCGCGGCGTGCTCCTGAGACGAGACGAAGCGGCGACCTTCGAGAAGGTCTCACGGTGACGACACAGCCGACTCTCGAGCATCTGCGCGATGCACGCAACCGCTGGGCCCACTTCGACACCATCGATGCCGCCCAGTTGAGCTGCAGTTTGGGATCCCGGAACTTTAGGTTTGTTGGCTTTCTTGTGGCTTGCTTCTTGTGGCTTGAGCTACATAGACATCTACAAGTTAGATTGCATATTACTTCTTTAGTCAGTAGTGTTTTGATATGGAGCCAGTTGGGATCGCAATCGCTGCAAGGCAATTGAACGTCAGTCCTCGTCGCGTCCATCAGATGGTGGCCGCAGGTCAGCTGAGAGGTCACCGCATCGGACGATCATGGGTGCTTGACCGTGCTGAGGTCCAACGATTTGCACGCGCACGGCCCGGGTCCGGCCGACCGTGGAGCCCATCGTCGGCTTGGAACGTGTTGGCGCTGGCCAACCGGGACGCCGTGCGAGGATCGCCAGTCGACCGATCACGGGCCAAAAAGCGACTGCAGATCGGGCTCGAACCACTCGCCAAGCGCCTGTCGAGCCGAGCCCAGAGCCGATGGTTCTATGCCCATCCAGCAGTGCAGTCAGAGATGCTCTCGCACCCGAGCTTGGTCGCGAGCGGGGTCAGTGCTGTGGGCCACCACCATGTCAACCTCGTGGTCAGCGACCAGTCCGAGGCATACGTGCCCGAATCACGAGTCGCCGAACTGGCTGATCGCTTCGCTCTTGATGCGGAATCAGACAGGCCCAATGTCCGACTGCGGGTGATCAAGGACGATGACTGGCCTTTCGAGGCCGGCCAGCGGGTCGCCCCCGCCCCGGTCGTCGCAGTCGACCTGTTGGACTCAGACGACGAACGTTCACGCCGCGCTGCCCGCGAGCTGTTGGCCAGCGCGTGAACGACCGCACCGTCATCGACCGTGATCCAGTCGAACTTCCCGTCCTGCCGGGCATTGAAGAAACGCTGTGGGAGGTGCTGCTGGAGCTTGCCGAGGTCCAGACAAAACGTTGGACGTTGATCGGCGGGCAAATGATCCTGCTGCACGCCCTCGAAAACCGTGCTCAACTTCCGCGGGTTTCGACGGATCTCGATTTCTTGGTGAATGCGCGAGTCGCAGCACAAGCCGTTCGCGACTTCGTAAGCGCGCTTCAGGAGCGCGGGTTCGAATCAGCCGGCATGTCTCCAGAGGGCATCGTTCACCGCTTCACTCGGGATGACGTCAGCCTTGATGTTCTGGCGCCGGAACGGCTAGGCCCGCGAGCCGACCTCACAACCGACCCGCCCGGCAGAACGCTGCAGGTGCCAGGCGGCACTCAGGCGCTCAAACGAACTCAGATGGTCCCGGTCGCGTTTCGAGGACAGGTGGGGCTCGTGCCTCGACCTTCATTGCTGGGGTCCATCATTTGCAAGGCGTGCGCAGTTGAAGTTGACGATGTTCCCGACGCTCAGCGCTCGGACCTCGCATTGCTGCTGAGCCTGGTGGAGGACCCGCTGTCTATGGCCGCCGAGTTGCAGCCCAAGGATCGACAGCGACTTCGCCGGCGAGGCGAGATGGGTGACCCGACGCATCAATCGTGGCTAATCCTCGACCAAGACGCTGCCGATCGAGGCGCTGCGACGTATCGACTGCTTACGCATTGACCGGTGAACACGAGCACTGAAGCGCGACTATCGCTGCTGGCTGAGGACGCTGCAGTCGCTCCTCCGGGGCTCGAGTACCTCACGGAGTTCCTGACGGCTCACGAGGAGGCCGCGTTGCTTGGGTGGATCGACGGTTCTGAGTGGCTGTCGGATCTCTCGCGGCGCGTGCAGCACTACGGGTACAAGTACGACTACTCGACCCGCAGGCTCGATGAGTCAGCCCGCATCGGGCCGCTGCCGCCATGGTTAGCCGAGCTCACGCACAAGATTCATGCGGCTGCGGCCGATCAAACTGTGCGCCTGATTGACGCGCAACGCCCCTTCGAGCAGGCGATCATCAACGAATACGAGCCCGGGCAAGGAATTGCCCCCCATATCGACAGGGACTGCTTTGGATCGGTCGCCGCGACCGTGAGCTTGGGCTCGGCGGTCGACATGGATTTTTCTTGCGGCTCGACCGGTGAGGAGTACGTGCTGCGGCTCGAGCCCCGCAGCCTCGTCCTGCTGCACGGCGACGCACGCTGGAGGTGGCGACATGGCATCGCCAAGCGGCGCACAGACACCTGCAATGGGCACAAGGTCGCCCGTCAGCGGCGCGTGTCGATCACCTTCCGCACCATCGCCGGTCCCGAGGCAACGCAGACCTGATTCGATCGGATCGCCAAATCCGAATCAGGAGCAACGATGTCGGACTTCGACAAATTGCCCTCCGTGCCCGACGATGCGCCGCCGGCGATCCTGTGCCGGCTCAGCTACCGGGCGAACGAGGACCACCGCAGCGGATACCGGCCCGGTGACAAACCGGAGCGCATCGTCGCGTCGATGCG